>CAZNPV010000030.1:0-16644 GCA_964575025.1 uncultured Mariniphaga sp. | reverse complement strand
CCTGTGGATTAATCTCTCTGCGGACTTAGCGCATTCTTTGCGAACATTGCGGTTAATAAATAATCCACCATCAAAGAAGGTGGTATTAAATTTAATCCATACGATTATGAAACCCAATATAGCAGTAGTGGCAGGAGGCAACTCCTCGGAAATCGTTATTTCTTCAAAAAGCGGAAAGAATATTCTAAACGCATTGGATCCCGGTAAATTCACGCCATGGCTGGTTTGGATTGAAGGAAAAGACTGGTTCGTAATGAAAGGAGAAGAAAAAATGGCCGGTATTGAAAAATCCGATTTCAGTTTTACCCTTCAGGGAGAAAAGATAATTTTTGATTATGCCTATATAACCATTCATGGAACGCCCGGAGAAGATGGGATCCTTCAGGGATATTTTGATTTGCTCCGGATACCCTACTCAACCTGCAATGTACAATCATCCTCCCTGACATTTAACAAATGGTATTGCAATCATTACCTGAAAAATTTTAAGATTCCTGTCGCCCGGTCCCTGAAGATCGGACAAAGGGACAAAATTGATCCGGAGGAGATCGTTCGAACCCTTTCGCTTCCGGTATTTGTAAAACCCAATGCCGGAGGCTCCAGCTTCGGAATCACAAAAGTGGCCGAAGAGGCCCGCATCGGACCTGCGATACGGAAAGCCTTCGAAGAAAGCGATGAGGTGATAATTGAAGAATTCATTGAAGGAACAGAATATACCTGTGGTTTGGTAAAACTCCGGAACAAAGAATACATATTTCCGGTTACCGAAGTGCGGCCAAAGAATGAATTTTTTGACTTCGAAGCAAAATACACCGTGGGTGCAACCGAAGAAATTACACCGGCCAGGCTGCCTGAAATTCAGTTTAAAGAATGCCAGGAACTCAGTTCCAGGATCTACGATCTCTGCAACTGCTCGGGAATTGTCAGAGTCGATTACATCCTCCGGGGAAAAGATTTTTATTTCCTTGAAATAAACACAACTCCCGGCATGACGGAAACCAGTTTTATCCCTCAGCAGATAAAAACCATGGGAGGATCCCTTACGCAGATACTGTCAGAGATCATTGAAGACGGGCTTGAAAAAACTAATTAACATTTGTGGATAAATCAGGTTAAAAATTATTGTAAACCTTATTGTTTTTATACTATTGTATTTGGGATTTTGTTCAGACATTTATACCTTAAAAGACCCATCCGGGAAAAACATGAAAAATCATAAAAATGGCAGAGACCAAAAAAACCAGGACATCCAGGATTTCTCTTGAAGAGATAAACGCTCAATACGGGAAATTACCACCGCAAGCTCTGGAAGTTGAAGAAGCGGTTCTTGGAGCGCTTATGCTGGAACGGGATGCCTATGTCACTGTAGCGGATATTATTGATACTGCCAGTTTTTATAAAGAAGAGCACCAGAAGATTTTTGAAGCCATCAAGCATCTCTCCACTCATGAGAAACCGGTTGATCTTCTGATGGTTACCCAGGAGCTAAAGAACCGGAAACAACTGGAAGAGATAGGAGGAGCAGCCTATATCACCCAACTCACAAGGAGGGTTGCATCGGCTGCCCATATTGAATTTCACTCCCGGATCATTGCACAGAAATACATTCAACGGGAACTCATCCGCGTTTCATCGGAGATCCAGGCAAAATCGTTCGATGAAACCATCGATGTGGATGATCTTATTGATTTTTCGGAGACGGCTCTTTTTAAAGTGGCTGAGGGCAATATTAAAAAAGAAACCCGGCCGATCCGGCCGATCCTGAAAGAAGCCATCGACCAGATTGAAATGGCCAGGCACCGTAAAGA
The DNA here is from genome assembly GCA_964575025.1 of uncultured Mariniphaga sp. Lineage (GTDB taxonomy): Bacteria > Bacteroidota > Bacteroidia > Bacteroidales > Prolixibacteraceae > JABMQB01. Next base: position 14,836 of record CAZNPV010000030.1, on the reverse strand, counting down.
CGGATTGAGCGGTATTCCATCGGGATTTACAGCCCTGGACAGAATCACTTCGGGATGGCAGAAAACCGATCTTATCATCATTGCAGGCAGGCCTTCGATGGGGAAAACAGCCTTTGTGCTCTCCATGGCCCGGAACATGGCTGTTGAACACAACCGGTCAGTAGCTATTTTTTCACTCGAGATGTCATCTGTCCAGCTTATAAACAGGCTCATCTCTTCCGAGACCGAACTGCCTTCCCAAAAGATCAAAAACGGACGCCTCGAAGATTGGGAATGGGAACACCTGCACAGAAAAATAAGCCAGCTTGACCAGGCTCCCATATTCATTGATGACACCCCCGCCCTCTCCATATTTGAACTTCGGGCTAAATGCCGCCGGTTAAAGATACAGCACGACATACAGGTCATTATTGTCGATTACCTGCAGCTTATGACGGCAGGGGTCGATATCAGGGCAAGCCGTGAACAGGAGGTCAGCAATATCTCCCGGTCTTTAAAGGCCATAGCCAAAGAACTGGATGTGCCCATCATAGCCTTATCGCAATTGAACCGTTCGGTGGAATCACGCGAAGGAAAAAGACCCCAGCTGTCCGACCTGCGTGAATCAGGAGCGATCGAACAGGATGCCGATATCGTTACCTTTATCCATCGTCCCGAATATTATAAAATTACAGAAGATGAATCGGGAAATTCATTAATTGGCGTAGCTGAGATCATTATTGCCAAACACCGGAATGGAACCACCGGAGAAGTTTTTCTCTCGTTCCGCAAAAACCTGGCAAAATTTACCGATATGGATGCAATCTTATCCGATGAGGAAGGGATCTTAGGAAAAACGTTCAGTTCCAAAATGAATAACGATGAAACCATGCATGCCAGTCTTTCCGAAAATGAAAACATGGACCACCAGGAAGAAGGTTCCTCCAGAGCACCTTTTTAAAAAAGATACGTGAACGGAATGTTTCACAATGGAACTCAGCGGATGAACAGAGGTACACAGTAAAAAAACTACGCTGTGAAACACGGTGAATAATACCGGGATACCCTGTGAAAAAAACTAAAACAGATGAAATACAAAATTATAGTCATTCTTTTATGCATTGTTTCTTTTCTGCCCTCACGGGGTGTCCAGTTGTTGATCCCCATGGATGAAATCCAGAAAAACCATCTGAAGTCATACGGAATCACCTATTGGGTCCTGGAGCAGGGAATGGAAGTTAAGTGGTTGTTAAACTACCGTGGGGGAAGCTTTTTGATGCAGCACCGTCCGGACTTTGAAAATGAATGCATCATCCGGGGAGTCTCCTTCGAGGTCATATCCGATGCCCAGGCATCCGCCTTGTTACAAACCATTGCCGAACCCGATAAAAACCAGGATGCAGTCAGCATGAACAAAGCCCCGAAGGTTGCTGTTTACTCACCCCCCAATAAACAGCCCTGGGACGACGCCGTTACCCTGGTTCTTACCTATGCAGAAATTCCATACGATATCATCTATGATGAAGAGATACTGGCAGGCAAGTTACCCGAATATGACTGGCTTCATCTGCACCATGAAGACTTTACCGGTCAGTTTGGGAAGTTCTGGAGTACCTACCAGGCAGCACCCTGGTACCAGGAGGATGTAAAAATCAATACCGACCTGGCTCAAAAACTGGGATTCCTGAAAGTATCCGAAATGAAATATGTCATTTGCCGTGAAATAAAAAACTACGTCCTGAATGGAGGCTTCCTCTTTGCCATGTGTGCCGCTACCGACACCTATGATATTGCGCTTGCTGCAGATAATGTGGATATCTGTGCCCCGATGTTTGACGGAGATCCCATCGATCCCGACATGAATGAAAAACTGGATTACGAACAAACATTCGCCTTTACCGGTTTTACGCTGGTTGAAAGTCCCTATGAATACGAATTCTCCGATATTGATGTTACCCAGACCCGTAAGGTTGGCCAGGAGAGTGATTTTTTTACGCTCTTTGAATTTTCTGCCAAATGGGATCCCATCCCTACCATGTTATGTCAGAATCACACCCGGATCATCCGGGGATTTATGGGGCAGACGACCGCCTTCAATAAAAACCTGGTGAAATCCAATGTGCTGATCATGGGGGAGAATGAGGCTGCCCATGAAGCACGGTATATCCATGGCGAACGGGGCAAAGGATTCTTTACCTTCTACGGAGGACATGATCCGGAAGATTACCGTCACCTTGTAGGCGATCCGCCTACCGATTTAAATCTATACCCCAATTCACCCGGGTACCGGCTGATCCTGAACAATGTTCTGTTCCCGGCAGCCAAAAAGAAAAAAAGGAAAACATAAACTTTTTTATGGAACAGAACAGGCTTCCATCAAGTTGACTAATACAAAAAACCAAATAATAGATCCATTTGTGTCGATTTTATTCGACAAAAATAAAATCTTATACTATTGATTCATTTCACTCTTCCCCGAAATGGCGGGGCAACCGAAAGGTAGTTAGGGCTAAATGGAACAAGGGATCCATCTTTATTTTACAGCTGCATTCAGATATTCTGTAATTTGAACCATATCCTCCTTGTCATTGGTTTTAATTTTTCTTTTCTTAACAAAGGATTTCAATGATTCATCAATGGTTTCCGCAAAATTGTTTAAATCTCTTTTGCTTCTGACGGGAACCAGGCCTGTTTGCTCATGGTACAGGAGATATTCCACATCTTTCCTGACAAATTGAGCAGGAGTGGCTTCCGCATAGGCCCTGGCCGGTTCCGCGTCTTTCAGGATCGTACGGTGTTTCATCAGCAGGGAATATTCCCCCTCAGTGACTACCTGGTAGAAGTTCCCCTTACCGGGATCCTTCTGATCCGGAACATAAAGAAATGAATCCTTTTCTATGGTAACTTTTTTTATTATTTCAGGTTTTGCTATTGCGTACACTTCCCCTTCCTCTGTTTTGAATTCCAACTGATCCGCGTAACAATTGTATCGCAGGGGCCCCTCATAGACATTCCCGTCTTTCATTGTAATGACCCCAGTAATGAAACGGTCGGAAAGATAAGGAGAACCTTTTATGTTCTGATAGTTATCCGATATTCCAAAAATTGTCTTTTCCATATAGTATTCATCAATGAAAGCATGAATGACCTTCCGGTAATTCTGACCGGGACAATGAATCGAAGTCATCAACACGATGATTCCTGCAATTAATGTAACTAATGATTTCATATTCATAATATTTTTAAAACGATCAAAATTAATACAATGTTTAGGGAAACTAAAAATTTTGATATAAACATACGGATAAAAAAAGTCCGTTGGCAATCCAACGGACTTTTTTTGTAATCCTGTTTGTTGTTATTGCATGTCTGCAGAAGGTGGGTCCGTTTCTGTAGGAACTGGATTTTTCCTTGTGTTCCACCATACCTGGCTTTTTGTCCCATCGGGGCTGAACAAGCCTTCGTTTATATCCTGCACATGCTGCCGTTCTTTAGCTGCTTTCAGATTGGCTTTGTTAAGGATAGCTTCCGCAGTTGAATAGGTTAACCGGACCGGCATTCCCAGGTCCGGGTAATAGGTTCCTTCCAGTTCATATTCAAAAATACGTGCCGGGAATCCGGTGCGACGTACCTCCGTCCAGGCCTGGGCTCCCTGCCCGAACATGGCAGCCCATTTCTGTTCCAGTATTTTCCGGAATTTCTCACCCGTATTGCCTCCCCAGGAGACCAAAGGATGGGTTAAGTAAGCTGCATGATCCACAGCATAGGTAAAAGGCAGTACTCCATCCTTCTTTGTAGATGGAGAAACGGTACTTCCATCGAAACAACCCCACCGGTCCATACTGGCTTTAATGCCAGCTTCGTAATGTTGTTTTGCTTTGTTTTCATCGCCCTTGCGCATATAAAATTCTGCCTGTATAAATTCTACTTCATCCAGGCAAAGCACATAAAGGGGAGCATTTTCATTGTACCCAATGGCTGTTCCCAAAAGGGAAATATTGTGGAACTCTGCTGCGCCATGAGCCAGTCCGTTCTGGTGTCCGTTATATACAGGTTCACCACCTGCTATCAGGCTTTTAGGAATAGGCTGGGCATAGATATGGACTCTCGGATCATCCCTGTCATTCAGGAAGTCAACCATAGTCTGGCTGATCCCCTGATCCGTACGTAAAAACAATGCATTGAATATCGGATTACGGTAAGGTAATCCGGGATAACTCAACTGAACATTATCATCGTTGCTGGTAAAAACCGGATAGTTGGAAGGATTCGCCAGGATATTACCCATTTTGGCATCGGCTTCACCCCAGGCTGCAGCCCCTGCATTGGTTGTCACCTGTGATCCACCGGCCATATCATAGGTGAACGACCAGGGTGTGCCGGCTACACGGTTCAGAATGCGCAATTGCAGAGAATTTCCAAATTTCTTCCACGCCATGGGATCCCCCCCAAAGAGCAAATCTCCGTTGCCAAAATTCAAAACAGATGAGGTCAGTAGGTCATTCGCTTCTTCAAGCTCGGCAATGAGAGCCTTATAGATACTTTCCTGTGTATCATAAACAGGAGCAATCGTTCCACCCGGTTGTAACCCCTGGTTGGCTTCGGTATAAGGCACATCCCCCCACAAATCGGTCAGATAATGAAAAATCAGAACCCTCCAGATTTTTGCCGCTGCCAGCAATCCGTCATTCCTGTTTTGAGGAGCTGATGCTTTATCGATAACAATCGTCAGGTCCTGCAACGCATTGGTATACCGGCTGTGAAAATAATGATCCAGGTTCCTGGGCATATATCTATCTTCATCGATATACCGAACCTTGCACCACTGTTGCGCCCAGAGACCCAGACAGGAATGCTGCATCCAGCCACCTGATTCATACTCCACATGATTCACTAGTGCATGGGTAAAAATATGGATAGCCGGAACATCCACAGGCAAGTTCGGGTCCTTGTTCATTTCCTCAAAACCCTTTGTACACGATCCTACTATCATCATCAGAACAGCGAACAGAATCCCTTTTACATATTTTTTACAATTTTGCATTTCAATGATTCCCATCTGTGTTAAAAATTAATCTTTACGTTAACACCTATCGAGCGTGCCGACGGTACAGGAGTTGAGTTCATACCTACCGATGAGTTACCTGCGCTGATCCCGTTTTCCGGGTCTACATGGGGCATGTTATCATGAATTAACCAAAGGTTCCTTCCCACAAGGGAGAGGTTCACATTTTTCACACCTATATCGCGCAAGCAGGGAATATCATTAAATGTATACCCCAGAATCACTTCACGGAGTTTAACAAAGCCGGCATCAAAGATCGAGAGGCTTGGTTTCCCCCAATAGTCATATTCATAGAAGAGGTTGGCTTCGACATACGATTCATTCTGAACCGGAATATGGGTTGCATATCCCTCTTCATCGGTTAAAACAACCCTTCCATCCCCGTCCAGTTTTCCGTAAACACCGTCCACCTTCACGCCTCCGCCTTCATCCACAGGATCTCTGACGTTTTTGCCCTTGTCGTTGGTTGCAGCTGTAATTGCCATAATACCGGCATAGTTTCCAAACCAGTCGGTGATCGAATACTGGTCGCCTCCCCAGCGAAAATCGATAAGAAAACTAAAATTCAGGTTTTTATAGCGGAATCCGTTGGCAACGCCTCCAAACCAGTCGGGTGAAATATTGCCGATTTCTGTTGGATAGGGTGACCGGATAAACCTGCCGTCCTTATTCACAACCGGTTTTCCGCTGTACTTGATGTACGCCTCCTCCCCCTTGGAATCGTAAACAACCTCCTCGTGTTCTCTGACGATATCATAGCCCCACATCTGTCCGTATTCTTCTCCCTGCCTGGCAAGTACAGTCATCCCCCAGGAACCACTGTACAGGGTAATATATTCCATATCACCGTACAGTTCATTTACGAGATTCCTGTTGGCAGACCAGTTGGCTGTAATATGCCACCTGAAATTTTTGGTTTGTACGGGAATTCCATTGAATGTCAATTCAAACCCTTTGTTCTGAATATTGCCGGCATTGATCGTTTTCGTACCAAACCCAGTCGTATTGGAGACTGCAATATTTATAATCTGGTTAATGGTATTTTCTTTATAATAGGTTGCATCCAGGCTGACTCTGTTATTCAGGAATTTAAGGTCTGCACCAAATTCCATGGATTTTTTCTGGTGAGGTTTCAAATCCATGGGTGCCAGTGTATTGGTGTACGTTAAGACAGGCTGGCCGGAAAATAGATCCGCAGCGCTGAACGTTCCGTGTAACGCATAGGCATTTGCAGTACCCCCGACCTGGGCATAACTCGCACGCAGTTTGGCATACGATAAAATACCGGAATCCATCCCAGGGGCTTCCGTGACCACAAATCCCAGCGAAGCAGAGGGATAGAAATAGGAGTTGTTTTCCAGGGGAAGGGTGGAAGACCAGTCATTCCTTGCGGTCAGGTCCAGGTAAAGGAATTCTTTAAAGCCCATGTTCACACTGGCAAATACACTCTGAAGTTCCCAATGCACTTCAGACATCCCGGTAGTTGCTGGCGATGCAGCATTGCTTACTGAATACAGGTCAGGTATAATAAGACTGGAAACATAGGTATTATCAGTCCGGTAATCATAGTGGTTCATCTCTGTACCCAGGGTTCCCAAAACATCAAAATCACCCCATGTCTTATCCAGGGTTAACAAAGCGTTGGCAGTGAATTCCCTCCGGAAAGATTCGTAATTCGTGAATGCTCCGTCCATCCATTCGCGGGAGTTCTTAGCCCTTACTTCCTTGATTTGTTGTGAGTAGGCATCCATACCTGCCATAGCCTGCATTTTCAGCCAGTCGGTAAAATCGTATGACAGGTTCACATTGCCGATTAACCGTTCCCTGGTACGGGAGTTTGTGTTTTTGTGTACCGTCCAGTACGGGTTGTCGTAGTGGCTGTGATTCCAGTTCACATTTCTTCCTGAAACAGGGTCGGTTTCCTGCCAGTGTTCTTTCAGGTATTCAATATCTACCTGGCGGCCAAACCATTGGGACACACTCTGGAAGACACTTGCAGAAGTATACCCTGAAGACATAATGTTGTCGTTTTTGGTAACAATAAACGAACCGGCCCCTCCTACCTTACATCGTGAGGTTACATTTAATCCGGCATGTAAGGTGACGGTATTCCTTCGCTGGTCGGTATTAGGGACCATCCCGGTCTGACCCTGGTTCGCTACTGAAAGACGGAACGTATAGTCATCTTCCATACGGGTTACAGACAAGGTAGTAATGCGGTTCAACCCTGTTTCAAAAAAGTTTTTCACATTCCCGGGATGAGCAACCCAGGGGGTAGCTTCCCGTACTTTGGTAACCGGGTCATACGGGCTGTCAAACTGAGGAATCAAACGACCATCAAGGGGTGGGCCCCACGATTCGACCATATGATCCCAGGTTCCTCCCCCTTTTCCATCCACATATTCAAATTCACCCAGATAGCCTTGCCCGTATTGGTCCTGAAAATCAGGCAACTTCAATGGCTTGCTCCACATCATGTTGTTTTCAACGGAAATACCAAGACCTTTGCTGGAGCTTATCCCTGTTTTGGTGGTTATAAGAACGACTCCGTTAAGAGCACGCGATCCATAGAGAGCTGCAGCGTTAGCCCCTTTCAGAACCGAAATGCCGGCAATATCCGATGGATTCACATCCATTATGGTATTGCCATAATCGGTCCCGCTGTATGCTCCCACACTGGAATAGTCGTTAAGAACAGGAACTCCGTCAACAACAAATAAAGGCTGGTTGTTTCCGCTCAGGGTGCTCATGCCTCGTATAACAATACGGGCACCCGAGCTTACATTACCCGAAGAATGGGTAATCTGGACCCCTGATAGTCTTCCCTGCAGGGAGTTGACCATGTTCGGTTCACGTGCAACGACCAACTCCTCACCGGAAACATCCTGGACAGAATAACCCAGTCCTTTTTTCTCACGGGTCTGCCCCAGTGCGGTTACCACGACTTCATCAATACCCAACACATCGGGTTCCATTTTCACATTGTAGATCGTTGGTGACCCCAAGGTAATTTCCAGGGTTTTCATACCCACAAAGCTAACAACCAGGGTTCCGGCATCCTCCGGAACCTGCAAAGCAAATTTTCCATTCATGTTGGTAACGGTTCCAAGGGTTGTCCCTTTGACAGCCACCGAAACACCCGGAATTGGCGCACCGTCTTCCGACGAAGTAACCGTTCCGGAAATCTGCCTCATCTGTCCCGGTGCAACAAAAATCCCTATGAAAAGAAAAAGCGATACGAATAACGTAATTTTTTTCATCGGATTAAAATGGTCTGTTTTTATGGACTTCAAATGCCTGCCTGTTCGGCAGACAGGGAACTTCCAACCTTAAAATCATTGTTTTTTGTGGCATAATCTGATAGGGTCATTTCATAGAAACCAACCTGAAACTGTTCCCAGACTGTTGCAAAATGCATCTGTCCGGAAAAAATCCCAATATGAGCATAATTATTTCTTTTGGCACTACAATTCATTCCAAAATACGAACTTTTTTTTCTATCTGCTGAATAATAATCAATCTATCATAACCAGTTAATGCCCCAACATTTTGTGGAAGGACTCATGAATTGCCGTTTTGTAACGGCATGTTAGCCTGAACTATTCATACGTTTTAATGATTCGGGTTAGAGAACGAACCATTTGAAATTTGCTTTCCCATGCAAGGGATTATGGCCGGGAACTGGGCTATGATAAGGGGAAAACAGCGTTGTAAAATTGAGTTTCAAACTCAAGAAGAGTAACCCCTCCACAAAATGCCGGGGCTACCGAGGGGTAGGTTAAGTTAGATTGAATAAGGTATTTTTTTATTTTACAGCTGCATTCAGATATTCTGTAAATTGAACCATATCCTCCTTGTCACCGGTTTTAATTTTTCTTTTCTTAACAAAGGATTTCAATGATTCATCAATGGTTTCCGCCAATCTGTTCAGATCTCTTTTGCTTCTGACAGGAATCAGTCCTGTTTGTTTGTTGTATAGGCAATATTCCCCCTTCTGGCTGACAAACTCAGCCGGAGTAGCATCCCTGTAGGGTCTGTCCGGCTGCGGGTCTTTCAGGATCGTACGGTGTTTCATCAGCAAGGAGTAGTCTCCTCCTGCGATGAGCTGATAATAGTTCCCTGTAGTGGGATCCTTTTCATCCTGAAAATAAAGAAACGTATCCTTCTCCAGGGCGATTGTTTCTATTGTTTCCGGATGTGCAATGGCATACACCGTTCCCTCATCCGTACGGAATTCCATTTGTCCTGCATAGGCATCATACCGCAGGGGCCCCTGATAAAGATTCCCGTCTTTCATCTCAACAACCCCGGAAATAAAATCTTCAGAAAGATAGGGAGACCCTTGTACATCCCGGTAATGTTCCGGTTGACCGATCGTCAGTTTTTCCATTTTGTAATCATCAATGAATGCATGAATGATCTTCCGGTAATTCTGTTGTCCGGAGCTATGCATCGACGCAAAACATAATAACCATCCCAACGGTAAGCTAAATAAGATTTTCATGTTTATGGTATTAGAAGTTTCTGATAAATGTACCACAATGTTCTGGAACAAAAATTATACCACACTATTCTTTTGACAGCAAATCGTATACTCTCTTGAATATCCGGCAAGCTGTCGCGGCTCAGTAAAAATCAGAAACCCTGGCTACATAATGTAACCAGGGTTTCTTTTTTGTTGGGTTTAAGCGATTAGTTTACACCGGAACGTGTATCCCACCACATTTGTTTTCCCCAGAAATCATCATTGACCTCATTGGCAAATGGGGTACAATTGGCTCCATTCAGGGTAAGTTCGTTTTGTGGATACGGATAGCGGAATGGGGGACTGTTGTGGCCGGTATAGGCAGAACCGGGAGCCACATAATGGGTAGTAGGCACACCGGTACGGCGGTACAGCGACCAGGCTTCCATTCCCTGTTTGAAGAGGGCGATCCATTCCTGCCAGTAAATCTGTTCCAGGGTTCCGTCAAAAGCTGCGGCACCTGCCAGGTAAGCATCTATATCCACCTGAGCAATTCCATTTTCTTCGAGGGAAGCAGTTACTGCTTTGGTATAAGCTTCCTCAGCGGTCATGCCCACATTGTATCCCTTGAGGGCTGCTTCAGCCACATGGAACATGGTTTCTGCATAGCGCATGTAGGGTGCGAAACCCTTGGGATCATACCGAAACCGATCGCCGATACGCGAAATGGTTGCCAGGTTGGGCTGGGCCGTTCCTCCAATGGTAAATCCGCGGTATTCACCGTCGGAAGCTGCTGGTTTTGCATAAACCGGCAAACGGGGATCGTTGCGCTCTTTCATGGCATTGATCAGAATATCACTCATCCCATGGTCATCACGGGTTTTTGAATCCTCATACCAGGGTTCTTCATAGGGATTGGCCCCCGGATACCAGAAAAAGGCATTGTCATCGTTGCTTTCCATAATCGGGTTCTGGTTCAGATTCCCCATAATGGCTTCAACCGTGCTTTTGGCCCGGCCTGCATCTACACCTGAAATGCGCATGGCAAGACGCAACCGCAGCGAATTAGCAAATTTGCGCCATTTCATGACATCACCATTAAATAGTACATCCCCTTCTCCGAGGTTATCAATTCCGGAAGCCATTAAGGTATTTGCTTCTTTCAGAGTATCCAGCAATGCCGGGTAAATATCCTCCTGTTTGTCATAGCTTGGGAGAAGCACACCGTCAGCCATTTTAAGGGCATCGGTAAATGGCACATCCCTCCAGGTATCGGTGGCAATCTGGAAAATATTGACTTCCATCACTTTGGCAACTCCCAGGAGGTTGTTGGCCTCCTCAGCCTTTGCTTTTTTCTTGATCTCATTCACATTATTCAGTTGAATATAGGTATAATACCATTTATTTTCAACCACACCCGGGCGGTAGTTATAGCGGGCTTCATCAATGTACTGAATCTTTGCAAGATGCCCTCCGTACGTTTCAGGCTCATTCATGTTGTTCCAGGCATCGTAAAACGTATCGGAATGATACCGCAAAAGAAAAGCCAGAACGTTTGTTGCAGGTGCATCTTTGGCACGATCGGGATCCGTGTTGATCTCACCAAACTCATCTGTACAACCTACCATCAGAAAGATTGTAAGAAATGTAAATGCGAATAGTTTTCCAATATATCTTTTCATAATCATTCAATATTAATCGTTAAAATGTAAGATTTAATTTAATCCCAAAACTACGGTATGGTGGGAAAGAAGTTGATTCCAATCCAACGCTTCCGTTTCCGCTTCCCGTGGTGTTTTCCGGATCAAGTCCTGAAATATTGGATTTGTGGCGCCACAGAATGGCCAGGTTGTTTCCAACCAAACCAACAGAGCCTCCTTTAACAAATCCTGATGAACCAAACAGGTTTTTGGGTAGCGCATAGGTTAAATGAGCTTCACGCAATTTACCGTACGAACCATCGTAAACAGACAATTCACGGTTGCTGTAGAACGATTCAAAGAATCCCTGAGCTGGTGTGGTAATATCATTTTCAGTAAATTCTGATTTTTGAATATCGTCGGCATTTTCTGTGACTACTTTCACAAAGGTTTCGTCCTCCATATAATTCTGTCCCAGTACGATTCCGTTCTCACGGTGGTCATCCAGTGCAGTAAACTCAAGCATACCCGAATAAGCTCCGAACATCTGAGATACACTGAAGATATCGCCCCCTTTACGGATGTCAATCAGGAATCCGAAGCTCAGGTTTTTATAGGAGAATTCATTCCTTATTCCGCCGATCCAGTCCGGGTTAACATCACCGAGTTTAATATTAGATTCGGTCATGGGGCGTCCGTTTGACCCTACGATGACGGCGTCATCCGATTCCCTGCGAAGCATTCCTGTTCCGTAAATTACCCCCCAGGGTTCTCCCGGGCGGGCCTGCACATAAGTACCCCACTGGCTCCCCAGGTTGTAAGATTCAAGCTCATCCCCGGTAACGGGATCGGTATAAAGTTCTACGATTTCGCTCTTGTCTTTTGCCCAGTTCAAAATGATATCCCAGTTGAATCCATTGTTGGATTTTAGGATGGAACCTCTCAGTTGTACTTCAACTCCTTTGTTGTTGATTTCACCGGCGTTCACCAGGGTCGTGTTGTAACCGGTAGCTTTGGAAATAGCCACACTCATGATCTGGTTGGTCGTTGTTTTGTCATAAAGAGCAACATCCAGTCCCAGCCTGTTGTTCAGGAAATTGGCTTCCAACCCAATTTCCGTAGTAACCACTTCTTCCGGTTGAAGAGCTGCCGGCGGAAACTCTGTGGATTGGTTATACTGAGTGACCCCATAAATGGTATAGGATCCTGCAGAGAAATAGGGATCGGTACGATAAGCTCCGGTAGCGGCCCCGACTTTTGACCACCCTCCCCTGAGTTTCAGGTAGGAAAAAATATCCGATTCAAAATCAAAGGCATCCAACGGCAATACGCTTAAACTGAAAGCCGGATAGAAAAATGCATCGGCAATAGTAGACGACCAGTCGTTGCGTACACTTGCATCTAAGAATACCCAATTGTCATAACCGAAGGAACCTGAACCATACACGCTGTTGCTTCGGATCCAGGTATGATCCATTGAATTAACGGCACTCCCTTTTGCATTTGATACGGTAAACAGATCAGGAACTGTTAACGCATTGGCGCCGATCGTTGAAGCTTCCCAGCGTAAATTCCGGTAGTTGGCTCCGGCAAGAAGGTTCACAGAAATAGCCCCAAATTCTTTTTCAAAATAAGCAATAAGGTCGGCATTCAGTTCGGTATTTTTCTGCTGATTGAGACGGAACCATCCTCCTTCAAAGGATGCAGTGGATGCATCCAGCAGCGTTTCATTTGAACCGGAAGTAAGGATCGGTCTGGTTTTGGTATTATAGAAATCAAATCCCAGGCGACCTTCAATCTTCAGGCAATCCGCAGGTTCAATGAACAAGGAAGTTTTTCCGAATATCCGGTCCCGCTGATAGGAGTTGGTGTTTTTATTCATGCTCCAGTAGGGGTTGTTATGGTAGTTACTGTTCCAGTTGTAGGGCATTCCCGTGGGCATTTTTTCCTGCCAGTGTTCTTTCAGGGCTTGCATGTCGACCTGACGGCCAAACCACTGGCCAATTGACTGCATCGGGTTACTGGCGTTATATTCCGTTACCGGAAGGTTATCGCTTTCGGTGCGGATATAATTCATCGAAAGGTCAATTTCGATAAGCTGACTCATTCTCATATACGAATTAACCGATGCGGAATAGCGAGACAGGTCGGTATTCGGTAAAACACCCATTTGATCACGGACACCAAACGACAACCGCGTACGTGAATTGTCGGTAACCGATGTTACGGCAATGTTGTGGTTGGTGGAATGTCCCAACTCATATAGATTCTTCGCATTATCGGGATGTGAAACCCAATCGGTTGGGGTTCGTGTTCCATCGGCAGCTATCGGGCTGGTAAACTGGGGAAGTTTCAATCCAATGTCGAGCCTCGGACCCCAGCTTTCGTCCATCCCATCATTCACGCCGTTTCCAAGACCGTCGACATAGGCAAAACCGATCCCCGGATGGTAATCACCCTGGGCATATTCCTGATAGGTACCATCAATATCCCAGGCTTCGCTGTAATGCTTCCAATAATATTCACTTCCAAGATAGCCTTGCCCGTATTTGTCCTGCCATCTCTGGATGGAATGGACCTGGTCGAAATTGTAGTTTCCGTTGTAATCCACCGTAACTCCTTTGGCTTTCCCGGAGCCTGATTTGGTTGTAATCAGGATAACACCATGGCCGGCCCGCATACCATACAAAGCAGCTGCAGCTCCCCCTTTCAGAACTGAAATGGACTCAATATCCTGCGGGTTGATATCGTACAACCCGCTCCCATAGTCTACATCGTTTTGATTTTTGGTATCATTCGAAACCGGGATACCATCTACTACGATCAGCGGCTGGTTGTCACCAAACGAGCTGTTCCCCCGGATGACAATCCGTGAGGAAGCGCCAATCTGGCCTCCAATCTGGTTAATCTGTACACCAGCCACTTTACCGGCTAAAGAAGAAATTACATTCGGTGAAGCCGCTTTCACCAGTTCATCACCTTTTACATCCTGCACGGCATACCCCAGCGATTTTTTCTCACGGCTGATGCCCAGGGCTGTTACTACTACTTCATCAATACCCAACACATCGGGTTCCATTTTCACATTGTAGATTGTTGGTGACCCCAAGGTAATTTCCAGGGTTTTCATACCCACAAAGCTAACAACCAGGGTTCCGGCATCCTCCGGAACCTGCAAAGCAAATTTTCCATTCATGTTGGTAACGGTTCCAAGGGTTGTCCCTTTGACAGCCACCGAAACACCAGGAATTGGTGCACTATCTTCCGACGAAGCAACCGTTCCGGTAATCTGCCTCGTCTGACCCGGCGCAACAAAAATCCCCATGAATAGAAAAAGCGATAAGAATAACATAATCTTTTTCATAGAAATAGTTTTAAATTATTAATTAAACAGCAAAATTTAAACTTATACTTTCTGCCCCACTTCCCGTGTTTTCTATAGGCAACACAAAAAGTGTTTATATTCTTTAATGTTTGTTAAAAAATTTTAACAAATACAAATTTATAAAAAGATCTGAACTACAAAAATCAAACTGAATATAATTACATATCTTTTGCAGGAAACTGTAATAAACAGGAAGCAGAGCTCATGTTCCAGATGCTTTACACCCCCTGGGTTGCCCAGGCTTTCCTGTGAAATCCCTTTGTTACGGTGCCGGTGCATCAAAGATTGGCTCCTCAGGGGAT
>CAZNPV010000029.1:0-44519 GCA_964575025.1 uncultured Mariniphaga sp. | reverse complement strand
AACCCGGGATCCGGCATTCTGGGACGATCCCAAAGAAGCAGAGAAACAGATGAAAACCATCCAGTCGATCAAAGTGTGGACCGATGGTTTTGAGGAGGTAGACCGGTTGATTGAGGATTTTCTGGTTTTGTACGAGTTTTACGAAGAGGGCGAAGCCACCGAAGAGGAAGTGGATCAGGCCTTTGCTGAAACCCTCAGCAAGGTGGAAGAGCTGGAAGCCAAAAACATGCTGCGCAATGAGGAGGACCGGTTGGGTGCCATACTGAAGATCAATGCCGGTGCCGGGGGCACCGAAAGCAACGACTGGGCCGAAATGCTGTTGCGTATCTACTCCCGGTGGGCCGAAAAAAACAACTACAAGCTAAAGATCATGGATTCCCAGCCGGGAGACGAAACAGGCGTGAAAAGCTGCACCGTTGAAATTGAGGGTACGTATGCCTATGGGAATTTAAAAAGTGAAAACGGAGTACACCGGCTGGTCAGGCTTTCCCCCTTCAATGCCCAGAACAAACGGATGACCTCCTTCACATCGGTCTATGTAGCACCCCTTATTGACGATACCATTCAGATCGAAGTGAATCCTGGCGATATTACCTGGGATACCTTCCGCAGCGGCGGAGCCGGCGGGCAAAACGTCAATAAAGTGGAAACCGGGGTCCGTTTGAGGCATGCCCCTTCCGGGATCATTATCGAAAATACCGAAAGCCGTTCACAGCACATGAACAAGGAAAATGCCCTCCGCATACTGAAATCCCAGCTCTATGAAAGAGAACTCCGGAAACGCCGGGAAAAAACAATGGAGATCGAATCACAAAAGAAAAAAATTGAGTGGGGTTCGCAAATACGTTCCTACGTACTGCAACCCTATAAAATGGTGAAAGACCACCGTACAGGCTATGAAACCGGAAATGTACAGGCCGTTCTTGATGGCGACCTGAATGGGTTCATCAAAGCGTACCTGATGGAATTCGGGGGAGAGTAAACCGGGTATCAAACACACTACGGACTTTTGATGTATAATCACAAACAACGACCATGGATCTGAAGAAAAAATTCAATAACAGGGAAATAAGTTGGCTTTCGTTTAATGAACGGGTCCTTCAGGAAGCCCAGGATCCAAATACCCCTTTGTTTGAAAGAATACGGTTTATCGGTATTTTTTCCAATAACCTGGATGAATTTTTCAGGGTTCGGGTGGCCAATGTCCGTAGAATGGTAAGCTATGGTGAAGATGAAGAAAACCTCCTGGGGGAGATCACTCCTTCGGAACTGTATGATAACATCCTCGACATTGTGATGGCCCAGCAAACAAAAGTACAGGAGATCTTCAAAAATATTCTGGATGAATTGCGGAAAGACCATATATTCCTGATCAATGAAAAAGATCTGACTACATCCCAGGGCAAAGCAGTACGCCGTTACTTTCACGAGATCGTCTTTCCGAACCTGGTCCCGATCATGCTTTCAGAAGACATGAAGTTCCCCTATCTGCGTGACCGGTCGGTATACCTGGCCGTCAAATTATCAATGTCCGACAGCCCAGAATTTGCCTATTCACTGATCAGAATACCCAGCAGATCGGTAAAACGGTTCCTGGTCCTTCCTCCGGAAGGAGATAAACAATTTGTGATAATGCTGGACGATGTAATCCGGTACTGTCTGGATGAACTCTATTGCATCTTTGATTACAATATGTATGAAGCCTATACTATAAAGCTTACCCGGGACGCTGAACTGGATATTGATGACGATATATCCAAAAGTTTCATGGAGAAGATGGAAGCCAGCCTTAAAAAAAGAAAAAAAGGACGGCCGGTACGACTGCTCTACGACCGTGATATTCCGAGGGATCTGTTGAAATTCCTGATGAAGAAAATGAAGCTCGATAAAAATGAAAACGGGATTCCCGGCGGAAGATACCACAACCATAAAGATTTTATGGATTTTCCGGAGATTGGCAAACCCCATCATTACTATGCCAAACAGCCCGGCCTGCGGCATTGGGACCTGCGTCCAAACACCAGTATCCTCAAAGTCATACGAAAAAAAGATGTAATGCTGCATTACCCGTATCAGACCTTTGCTCATTTTATCGACCTGCTCCGGGAGGCAGCCATTGATCCACAGGTTAAACAGATCGGGATAACCATCTACCGGGTGGCCCGGTATTCCAAAGTAGTGAATACCCTGCTGAATGCCATACGGAACGGGAAAAATGTGATTGTGATGATCGAATTGCAGGCCCGCTTTGATGAAGAAGCCAACATTGAATGGTCAAACAAACTACAGGAGGAAGGAGCCCAGGTAATCAACGGAATAGCCGGCCTTAAAGTACACTGTAAATTAACCTGGATACAGCGCCTGGAGGAAGACGGATTAAAAAACTACGCCTATGTAGGCACCGGCAATTTCCACGAAGATACCGCCCGGGTGTATGCCGATGACGGATTGCTGACTTCAGACCCCAGAATTGCCGATGAAGTAGCCGATATGTTTGACTTCTTTAAACATAACTACAAGAGCTTCAACTATAAACACTTGATAACAAGTCCGTTTCAGATGAGAGATGCCTTTACGGAAGGGATTCAGAATGAGATCAGACTGGCAAAAGAAGGCAAAGAAGCATGGATGATCCTAAAAATGAACAGCCTGATCGATCCCGGGATGATGAACATCCTCTACAAAGCCGGAAAAGCCGGTGTAAAAACAGAGCTGATCGTCAGAGGAATCTACGGAATGAAAACCGGACCGGATGGATTGGGCAAGCGTATTCATGCCATAAGCATTGTGGATAAATACCTGGAACATTCGAGGATTTTCCTCTTCGGCAACGACGGAGACGAAAAATATTACATTTCATCGGCCGACTGGATGCCAAGGAACCTGAACCGGAGAATTGAAGTGGCATGCCCGGTTTATGACCCGGAGATTCAGGCTGAACTGAAAACCATGTTGGAAATTCAACTCAACGACAACTCCAAAGCCCGCATACTGGACCCAAAAATGAAAAACCATTATAACAGGGGAGATTCAAACAATACCTATCGCGCGCAGGAAGATTATTATAAATACATCAAAGAAATCACAAAACATGCCTATCCGAATTTATCATAGTCCACAGTGTGCCAAAAGCCATGCAGAATGGAACGATCTTAGAGAAAACCCATCCGGGATTGTTGCAACAGCCTGTTGCAATGAATGGGGATAAAGCGGTTGTGGGGAATCCTCCCGAAGAAACAGACCGCCTCTATTAATCCGGAGCATTCAGTTTTCCCTGCAACCGGCTGATCGCGTCCTGAAGCCGGTGTTGTTTTTTCAGGGCCTCTGAAAGCATGAGGGCTTCCTTAAATGCCCTTTTATCGTATGCTTCCAAAATAATATAATAATACCGGTCTCCCAGGAAAACCGCTTTTAACCTTCGTTCTGTATTGCGGGCAATAAATTCAATCACGTTGTTTTCTTTGCCATCCCTGTAGGTAACCTTCTCCCATTTACCATCCATAAAATCACTCCGGTGGTTGTTTATATCATCGGCTTCCACGGTTTCTGTTTTTGCCTGATCCGGGCCGTCATAAACCCTGACACCGGTATGGTTGATAAACTGATCGCCGTAATAATTGCTGGAAAACCAAATTGCTCCCTGTTCATCCAGCAATATCCTGAGGTAGGATTTATCCCATCGCCTGTCGAATTGCTGTCGTTTATGGATATACTGAGCATACCGGTCATATTCGGTTTCCTCGCGAACGAAGTTTTTCTCAAGATCTTCGATAACAGTCTTTACTGAATCCAGCTCCGATTCATAGCGCCGCAGGATATCCCATTGAATATCGTGTTTGAGATTCTTTGCCGCATCTGTGGCATAGGGCGCTTTGGGATACAGAACAGGTATGGAGTCCAGCTCCAGCAACGCATTCGTTGTATCCTGATTTTGCAGATAGACCCTTGCCCTGTTCAGCTTCACCCGGGCCTGATCCTCCTGGGACGGACCACAGGAAACAAAAATCAGAATCAGAAAAACCAGTATGGCACCAGCAAAAGATCTCATAAAAGTTCCTTTCACGCAAAAGTACGAAAAATTGTTTCGAATAAAATCTCAAATGCCCGGTATTTACTCTCCGGAATATTCCGGTTGCCTGACATCCGGCAAACACAAGAAAGGATAATTTTTTTTATATTTATCAAAAAATATCTCATGGTCACCTTAACCCAACTTGAATATATCGTCGCAGTAGATACCTACCGTCATTTCGGGAAAGCTGCTGAACAATGCTTCATTACCCAGCCCACCCTTTCGATGCAGATCAAAAAAATGGAAGAAGACCTGGAGATCATTATTTTTGACCGCAGCAAGCAACCGTTGATTCCCACGGATATCGGGCAGCAGATCATTGACCAGGCACGCATCATCCTGGCGCAGGCAGAAGGAATCCAAAACATCGTCAAAGACTATAAAAACCAGGTTTCAGGAATGATCCGCATTGGCATTATTCCTACCCTGGCACCCTATCTTCTTCCGATCTTTATTGGAGACTACAAAAGAAAATACCCGAATATCCTCATCAAAGTGGAAGAACAAACCACCGATAAGATCATCCGGCTTCTCCAGAAAGATCTGATGGATGTGGGGATCCTGGTTACTCCCCTGCACGATAAAAAGATCAATGAAAAACCTATCTTTTATGAGGAGATGCTGATTTACGCCAATGAAGGGCACCGGTTGCATCAACAAAAAACGATCACCATAAAAGATATAGCCACTCCCGAGATATGGCTTCTGAGCGACGGGCATTGTTTCCGCGACCAGGTGATTAACCTGTGTACCTTTATGGGGAATCCTGACAGTGAGCTCCCTTTCCATCTGGAAGCCGGTTCCCTGGAAACATTAATGAACATTATTGACCGGGAAGGAGGAATTACCCTGATCCCCGAACTGGCCAAAGAGAGCATGTCCGAAAAACGGCTGAAAAATGTCGTTGCCTTCACGAATAGTAAGCCTTTGCGTGAAGTAAGCCTTGTTTACTCCAGGCACTTTGCCAAACACAAGCTGATCAACCTGTTATGGAGGGATATACGAGAAACCATCCCGCACGGATTGCTGGATCAGGACCGGGGAAAAATCGTGGAATGGAGGTAACCGGAAAAATCCTGCCTGCCTACAAAACAAACAGACAATCCGCTTTTCCCCAGGGCCTAAAAATTAGGAACTTGGCAGAATACAGCAAACGCAGTTTATCAGAAAAATTGTAGAGAAAAATTTGGTGACATTAAAAAATGATTTATTTTTGCATTCCCAATTCAGGGGATTAAAGAAAAGGCCCGTTCGTCTAGGGGTTAGGACGCCAGGTTTTCATCCTGGTAGCAGGGGTTCGAATCCCCTACGGGCTACATATAATTTGAATTAAAAAAAATGGCACATCACAAATCGGCATTAAAAAGAATCAGGCAAACAGAAGGAAAACGTTTGCGCAACCGTTATTACTCCCGTACAACACGCAATGCAGTTAGCAATTTACGCAAAGAAACCAACAAGGAAGAAGCGGAAAAAAGCTTTCCTCAGGTTGCTTCAATGATTGATGTATTAGCAAAACGTCATATTATTCACAAAAATAAAGCAGCGAACCTGAAATCAGGGCTTGCCCTGCATATCAGCAAACTGTAAGCTCAACACCAAGATATTCTCAGGCCTCTCCGGTATTCCCGGAGAGGCTTTTTAATGCGCTAAATTTTTACTTTTTATTTTTTCTGAAGGGGGAAATTGCGTAAATTCGTTTCAAATTAATTTTCAAGTGGCAACAACTAAAAAACTCAACATTAAAGATTGGGCTGCTGAAGACCGTCCCCGGGAAAAATTAATGTCAAACGGCCCCCGTTCGCTTACCGATGCCGAATTGATAGCCATTCTTATCGGTTCAGGAAATCAAAAAGAAACGGCTGTAGAGTTATCCCGCAGGATTCTTTCAGCTGTAAAAAATGACCTCAACGAACTGGGGCTAAAAAGCCTGGATTTCCTGAAAGAATTCAAGGGAATAGGGGATGCCAAAGCCATAACCGTCCTGGCAGCCCTCGAACTGGGAAAACGCAGAAGAGAAACAGGAGTTGCACACCGCCCGAAGATTACCTCCAGCAGGGATGCTGCCGCTATCTTTTTTCCGTTGCTGGAAGACCTGCCCCACGAGGAGTTCTGGATCCTTTTCCTCAACAGGGGAAATAAAGTACTCGGAAAACACCGGGTCAGCCAGGGAGGAATGTCCGGAACCGTGATTGATACACGCCTAATCCTGCAAAAAACACTGGAAAAAAGAGCCTGCTCCCTTATTCTGTGCCATAACCATCCTTCCGGGACGCTGGAAGCATCTGAAGCCGATCTGAAAATTACCCGGAAACTGAAAAAAGCCGGAGAGATTATGGATATTCAGGTTCTGGACCATATCATTATTGGTTCCGGGAAATATACTAGCTTTGCGGATGAAGGAATCCTGTAACAAATGTTATGATGATACTGATCTACGTTGAAGAAATAACTCCCCGGCTGGAGTTTATCTGCAGGCTTCTTTTCGGGGAGCTGTCAGGAACCAAAGCCGTTCTTACTTCCGACCTTTCGGAATTTCGAAAATCGGATCAGCCAAAAATCAACTACTCCCCCTCCAGAGTGGATGATGAACTTTACCTTAAACCCCATTGCCTGCTTTTTGAGAAAACGGTAACGAATCACACTCCCGATCCGGTATGGTATCATGGGAAAAAATACTTTTTCAAAACCTCAGCGGATTCATTTCTGCCTTTTGATCCCCTGGCTGCTTCCTTTTTTCTGGTTACCCGGGTTGAAGAATACCTGGAGAAAGAGCGGGGAAGATACAACTGTTATTCACATGAAAAGAGCATACTGGCAAGATACAGTCTCCTGAAAAAACCAGTGGTTAACCTTTGGGCAAACCTCCTGGTGGAAAAAATCAGGGATCGTTACCCCGGATTCAAGGTTCCGGAACCCCGGTTCCGCTTTATTTCAACCATTGATATTGATAATGCCTGGGCCTTTTCGAACAAAGGATGGATCCGAAATACAGGAGCCCTGATTAAAGATTTTATTACCGGAAATCATAAAAACAATACAGCCCGGATTCGTACATGGCGTAAAAAACAGAAGGATCCCTACGATACCTACGATACGATCAACCGTGTTTTTCAGCAGTACAAAGACCAGGTAATTTTCTTCTTCCTCCTGGGAGATTACAGGAGATACGATAAAAATATTTCCTATACCAATAAAAATTTCCGGAACCTGATCCGCCAAATTTCCGGGGAATATGAAGTGGGGATCCACCCCTCCTATTTCTCCTCTGAAAAAAGAAAAGAAAAAATCCTGGCTACAGAAATTGAAAGGCTCAATGAAATTACCGGCAGGAAAACAGTAAAAAGCAGGCAACATTTCTTGCGGCTTTTCTTTCCGGAAACCTATCGCAGGCTTTTAACAAATGGGATTACCGAAGATTATTCCATGGGGTATTCGGCTGTTACCGGGTTCAGGGCCGGCATCTGTACTCCCTATCCTTTTTTTGACCTGTATGAGAACAAAGAGACGAATCTTGTTATTTTCCCGTTTCAGGTAATGGATGTAACGCTGCGAGACTACCTGGGAATGGATGCTGAAGAAGCAAAAAAGGAGATCAATAGCCTGATGCAGGAGGTGAAACAGGCAGGAGGTACCTTTATTGGGATCTGGCACAATGAATCGCTGAACAACCAGGGCCGGTGGAAGGGGTACCGGGAGGTTTTTGAATATATGAATACGCAAGGATTCCGTATGGCTCATGAGTAAAAAGAATCATATCAGGTTGGTAAGCAACCAAAACATTGATTATAAAAAATGGGATGCCTGTGTGGAGCGTTCTGCATCCCCAAAATTATATGCCCGCTCGTGGTATCTCGATCTTGTGGCCGAAGGATGGGACGCATTCATCTGGGGAGATTACGATTTTGTCATGCCCCTGCCTGTAAAATCCAGATGGGGAATAAAATATATCAGCCATCCTGCCTATTTTCAACAGGCAGGAATCTTCCCTTCCCCGGAATTGGAAATCCAGAAACAGTTTGCCCGGGAATTACACCATACCTTCCGGTTCATCCGCTACCAGATCAATGCCCGGAATGATGCAAAGGCTTTTGAGGCATTCTCCACAAAAGAAAAAACAAATTTTATCTTACCCCTGGACAGGGATTATAAAACGATCGCTTCCGGCTATGCCCGCCATACGCACCGCAACTTAAGGACTGCATCAAAATTTCATGTTTCCACCAGGAAAGGACTTCAGATCCCGGAATACCTGGAAGCCAAACAACAGGTTGCCGGTTCGTTCTTCAGCCAAACCGATTACCGGGTATTACACCGGCTCATGGAACAATGTCTCACGTCGGAAAAAGGAACCTTTTATGCCGCTTACACAAGGGAAAACATCCTTTGTGCAGCCGCATTCTTTGTTTTTGATGGACAGAGGATCTACTACCTCAATTCCTTCTCCGATCCCCAGGGACGCAAAAATATGGCCATGTACCCCATCATCGATGCCGTAATCCAGGAATATGCCCATACCGGAAAAACCCTGGATTTCGAAGGGTCCGTACTTCCAACCGTTGCCTGGTTTTTCCGGGGTTTCGGCCCCCTCGCCGAAAAATATTACTATATTTATTCCAACAGGCTTCCCTTTGTGCGGAAGGTAATGCAATAACTCCATGCGACAGGTTGTTAAAAACGGAGCGTATTTTCTATCAAAACCCTTCCCCCTTTCCTTTTTAAGAAAGCGATCGGGAGAATCGTTTATTTTTCCGTTTTACCACCTGATCTCAGACGATCAGCCCATCCATGCCAGGAACCTCTATTCCCCGGTTCCGGTTCAGCAATTTTTGCGTGACCTGGATTTTCTGCTTAAAAATTTTCAGCCTGCCTCCCTGGATGATGTACTGGAATTTATCCATACAGACAGGAAAACATCCAAACCCCGTTTTTTCCTATCTTTTGATGATGGATTGCGTGAATGTTATGAAATTGTTTACCCTGTTTTGCAAAAAAAAGGAGTGGAAGCAGCCTTCTTTATCAATCCGGCCTTCACAGACAACAAAGAACTGTTCTTTCAACAAAAGATCAGCCTGATCATTGACAAGATCAGACGATCAGGCGTCCCCCCTCAACTGGCTGAAGGAACCGGATCGCAGGAAGCTTCGAAACACAGGATAATCCGGAAGATCAGCCACCTGGATTACGCAGATAAGGAACACATTGATCAGACCGGTGCGATGTGCGGTGTGAATTTTCAGGAATACCTCAGAGAAAAAAAACCTTTTATGACACTTGAACAAATCAGGGAACTGCAGAATGAAGGCTTTCATATCGGATCCCACAGTTACGATCATCCCCGGTTCTGGAAAATTTCCGAACAGGAGAGAGAGCAACAACTGATCAAAAGTTTTCAATTCCTGGACGAAAATTTACATCCCGGGATCCGCGCTTTTGCTTTTCCTTTTTCAGACATTCATATGCCGGCCTCTTTTTTCCGTTTTTTAACGGATACCCTACATCTGGATATTTCGTTTGGCACAGCCGGTATAAAAAGAGATACGGTTCCGAACCACCTTCAGCGGATTCCCATGGATACCTGTTCCAAACCGGCTGAAAGGACCGTGAGGGAAGAATATGCGTATTTTGCCGTTAAAAAATTAGTTGGTAAAAACACCTTGAACCATTCATGAAACTGATCCACACTTTATATCAATCGTTTGTACATTCAGGCTCAGCACGGGCCTTCTGTATCAACAAGCAGGACATCTCCTACCGGGAATTCATCTCCTACATTGAGGGAACCAGGAAGTTAATTCAGGATAATATTTCTGAAAAGAATACGGCTGTAGGAATTGTAACCTTTGAAACCATTGAAACCTACGCTGCCTTTTTTGCGTGCTGGTTTACAGGGAATTATTTTATACCGTTAAATCCGAAACACCCGGTGGAAAGGAACAGGCAAGTGATCGAAAAAACAGGGATCCGGCATGTACTCTCCTGCCGGAAGGAAACCGAACCGGTCATCCCTGCCGGAGAGGTCCGTCTGCTCATCAATGGAGGAGTCCAATCATGGAATTCTGAAATACCCGCCGAACCGGAAGCCAGTCAGCTGCTCTATATCATGCCTACATCGGGTAGTACCGGAGCGCCCAAATACGTTCCCATCCGGGAAAAAAATGTGGAGGCTTATTGTGAGGCCTTTCTCAGGGAATTTCCCGAACTGAATAGCAGTGCCTGTGTACTCCAGGTCCACGATCACACAACCGATGCATCGTTTACCAGCTATCTGCTCCCCTTGCTGGCTGGAGGATGTGTCTATACCCTGCCGGAAGGATCCTTTAAATTTCTGGCTATTGCCCGGATGATGACAGAAAAAACAATTACCTGGGTTAAACTCACCCCCTCGGTATTGGCGTATCTTGACCGCTATATCAATGACCTGGACCTGAATCACCTTCATTTTTTCGGATTTGGGGGTGAAGCCCTGCCCGTGGAAATGCTCAGGAAATGGCGGAAAAAATTCCCCGGTGCTGAAGTTGTTAATTTTTACGGCCCTACCGAAGGAACCATGAATGCTACATTCTACCGGATAAGCAAAACAGAACCCATCAGAGAAAAAAACGGAATCGTGGCAATCGGGAAACCTTTCGACGGAATGACATGTGCCATCATCGACAAACACCATAAAATCTGCCCCCCGGGAACAGAAGGAGAACTGTGCCTCGCAGGACGTCAAGTCATGGAAGGATACCTGAAAGAGGAAAAATCCATCCCTTTTATAGGGTTGCCTTTCCACAAAACAAAAAAAAGATTCTACCGGACCGGCGACAGAGCGGTAATGGATGATGAAGGATATTGTTATTTTGCCGGCAGAAAGGATGACCAGGTAAAAATTGAAGGGTTCAGAGTCAATCTGACAGAAGTGGAAAACACCATGCGAAAACTTCTGCCCGGATTTTTTATGGCAGCAGTTGCTTATGAGAAATTACCCGGACTGAACAGGCTTTATCTGTTTATAGAACATTTCCGGGATGACGAGGAAAAAATAAAACAGAAACTTGCCCGTCAACTCCCTCCCTACATGATTCCCGAAGCACTGTTTTCCGTTGCTGAGATCCCTTTTACTTCCAGCGGAAAAGTCGACCGGCAAAAGCTATGTTATGATTATCTTTGCAACAAATAAACAATAGGATACAATGAATCCTGAAACAGTCAGAAAAGATACCATATCCGTCTTCAGGGAGGTTTTCAAAGAGACCCACACTTTTACCGGATCGACTACAGCCGACGATATCCGGGAATGGGATTCTTTAAATCATATGGTTCTGATCCATAGCCTCGAAAAAAAGTTTTCTATTCATTTTGACCTGTTCAGGCTCATGGAATTACGCAGTATTGATGACTTTATCCACTACATCGGGCAAAAAGTAAACCATGGAGATCAGGGAAGTTAAAATCGGAGAGTTGGTTTCTTTTACCGGAAGCGAAACATTCAGACGTCTTCATCCAAAACCGATCACCGAATTGCGTGCGGTCTCTCAAACCAACAATCCCGGTGCCAATCCGGAGCATACGGCACTGATCTACGTAACCCGGGACAACGAAGTTCTGGGTTTTGTTGGCTTACTTCCCTGGAAAATCAATCCTTCCGGGATTCCGGTTTTTGCCAACTCCTGCTGGTGGGTCGATCCCGAAAAAGGCCGGGGACTGGCTATGCCTTTGCTGATGAAGGCCATCGAAAAAAGCAACGCTTCCATGTTTCTCTCCGAGAGCACCCCGGAAATAAAAGCCCGGCTTGAAAAAACCGGGTTCTTCGATTTCTCAGAACCGATCGAAGGAGTCAGGGGATTTTTCCGGTTTTATTTCGCCGAATGGGCAAAAAAACGAAAACCGGAATTCCCCGGTGCAATCCCGCTGCTGACCCTTGCCGATGCAGTCCTGAATGGGATAACAGCTCCCTTCCGGTGGTATTTCCGGACTTCCTTCCATAAAAAAATCCTGAACATCGAGGAAGTAAAAAAAATGGATGCACCGCTGAAGGAGTTCATCCGAAAATATGGAGCCTCCGATTTCATTTCTAAAACGCCTGAGCATTTTGAATGGTTTCAAAACGATCCCTGGGTAGTTGAATCTACAAAAAAAGAATCCTGGGCTTACCCGTTTACCCATCATGTGAAAAGATACGAACTGGCCTGTTTTGTTTTTCGCAAAAACAAAGAAATTAAAGCTTTTGCAACCATTTCATACCGGGATAACCTGGCCAGAATTCCTTATCTCTATCTGGATAAACAATCTACCCTGGAGGTAATCCGTTCCATTTGGTTTATTCTCCTGAACAGAAAATATGATTCCCTGGTGGTCTATCATCCCGGCATCGTATCCTACCTTAAAAAGAACAGAGCAGCCTTTCTCTACAGGAAGAAGGAAATTAAATTTTCAGGGACCACAAAAAAATTAACCCCTTTTTTAAAAGAAAAACCGGTTATCCAGGATGGTGACGGCGATGTGATTTTTACCTGATATTTTGCGGGCCTGCAAAATGTTCTTCATCGGATCGCCATAAAATGCGACTCATTAACAGGTTTATTCAGATGATTCAGTCCGGATCAGAAATTCAGATAAAAATCCCGGGTCAGGTTTTTATATTCCTGAGTGAAAGAATGGAACGCCTCTGTTTCAATAACAAGTTCATCCGTTACGGGCCCGGCTTGTTTCCTTGAGAATTCCAGAAGGTATCGATTAACCGGTTTGGACACCTTTGGTTTTACACAGGTTTTTCGCAAATTACAGAGGTTGTATCGTTTTGCCAGGGAAATAAACTGCTCAGCCTGGGGGGCCGGGATAATTACGGCTATTCTTCCGGTGTCAGTCAGAATGCGATGACATCCGTCAATCAGCTCTTCATAAGACAGAAGGTCGGTATGGCGGGCATTGGAACGACGGGGATCAGCAGCTTTTGAGACATTCTCAAAGAACGGAGGATTTGAGATGACCAGGTCAAATTTCCCGTTTGTGGAAGCACAAAATTCCTGAAAGGTACGATGCACCGGATGGAACCGCTCTTTCCAGGGTGACTGTTCCATATTACAACAGGCCTCTTTAAAGGATTCATCATCCATTTCCACCGCATAAACATCAGCCTCTGAGCGTTGAGCCATCATGAGGGCGATCACGCCGGTTCCTGTACCCACATCCAGGATCTTTCCGGTTTCAGGAACATTGGCCCAGGCTCCAAGGAGTACACCGTCGGTACCCACTTTCATTGCGGAATATTCCTGGGTAATCCTGAATTTTTTAAACTGAAACCAGGTATTCTGTCTCATAATCAGAAACCGTCAATCCTTCCATCTTTCATATGGATAATTTTATCGGAACGTTCTGCGAAATGGGTATCATGGGTAACGATAACAAGGGTTTGTCCGAAATCATCCCGCAGGTTAAACAGCAATTCATGCAGTTCATCCCGGTTTGCTGAGTCCAGATTACCGGAAGGTTCATCGGCAAGGATCACTGAAGGATGGTTGATCAGCGCCCGGGCTACTGCGACCCTTTGTTTTTCCCCTCCTGAGAGTTCTGCCGGTTTGTGATCCAGGCGTTTCCCTAAACCGAGGTAACCGAGCAGTTCTTTCCCCTTTTTTTCGGCTTTTGCACGGGCTATATTCGCAATATAGGCGGGCATACATACATTCTCCAGGGCCGTAAATTCAGGCAAAAGATGGTGAAACTGGAAAACAAACCCTATCTCCCGGTTTCTGAATTTCGACAATTGCCTTCCGGACAGCCTGTCGATCCGTTGCCCGTTGATTTCAATCCATCCCTTATCCGGCGTACTCAGGGTCCCCAATATCTGCAGGAAGGTCGTCTTCCCTGCTCCACTGGCCCCGACAACAGAATAAATCCTTTTATCAGGAACTTCCAGGCTAATCCCTTTCAGTACCTGTAAACTTCCGAATGACTTTTCTATGTTTTCAGCTTTTATCACACCCGTTATACCAGAATTATTTCGCGAATTATATAAAACAAATACAAGGCCAGCAACAACAGACCTGAAATTTTTCCCATCCGCCATTTGCTGACGATCAGCATGACAAACAAAACAACAACAGATGAGAAAAGTATCACGGTTGAAGATAATAAATTATTGGCTGACACATCAATCGAAATACCGTAAACTATGATTGACACAATGAAAGGCAGACCCAGTCCGACAAGAACATCAAAAATATTGGACCCGATGGCGTTGCTTACTGCCATATCACCCCTGCCCTGTTTGGCTACAATCACCGAAGAAATCAGATCAGGAACTGAGGTTCCGATCGCAATAACGGTTAAGGCAATGATCGCCTCGGGAATATTCAAACGAACAGATATCAGCACAGCCAGTTCTACCAGAATCCAACTTAATCCCGCAATGATCCCGATAGAAATAAAAAACACAAGATAATAACGGTTCGCCGGCGGGAAAAAAAAGGCTAAAAAACGATCAAAACAGGAAATAAGCCCTTTCCTGTCCGGGGTATCTTTCCTTTGATCAATAAAAAACGCATCTTTATAGGTAAATATTCTCCGCCAGAATACAACCGCAAGGATGTATACGAAGTACAAACCCAGCAGAATCAGGGCTTCATACCATGTAAACTGACTGTCCAATAAAAACCATACCAACAAACCGACCGCTATAAAGTAAAAAGAGAGGTCACGGATTACGGGTTGCCAGGTTAATTTTGAATTTCGGAACAGGGCAGACACACCCACGATCACCAGGATATTAAAAAGAGCACTTCCAACGATACTACCCACACCAATCACCTGGTGTTCACCGGGTTTTAAAACAGCAAACAGGGCCACGAAAAGTTCCGGGGCACTCGACCCGGCAGCCATTAACGTTGCACCTGCAGCTTCATGCGATAATCGAAGATCGTGTGAAATTTGATCAAGAGAAGAGATGAAAAAACGGTCTACAATCCTGGCCAGCAAAATAAAACACGCCAATAAGGCTAGTAGATATAAAATGAGCATGCTCAGAAAAGCTATTTGTTTGTATCTTTCAATTGATTGTCGACCTCTTTTTTGATATCGTCCGTGTCCTTTTTTATTTGGGATGATACATCATTCAGATCTTTTTTCAGATCGGATGTACTTTCGTTAATTTCCCTTTTTATTTCATTGGTAGCCTTCTTAAACTCCCTCAACCCTTTCCCCAGGGTTTTGGCTATATCAGGAATTGCTTTGGAACCAAAAAACAACAAAGCAAGCAACATCACAAGGACAATCTCTCCGCCACTAATAAATAAAACCATACCATTCATTGCTTTTTGAATTTAAAACAAATATACAAATCTGTCTTTTGATAATCCCGTTATACGGTTAATAACTGTTGCCTGAATCATAAAAACCATCCAAAGGGCATAAAAAATCCGGTGTCTGACCACCGGATTTTTCCCTTCGGATCCAGGATCCTATTTTTTCCTTCTCACAATTTTCTTAACAACCTTACTTTTCTGTGTATCAAAAGTAATAGGGGTTGCGATAAACAATGAGGAGTATGTTCCCACAATGACCCCGACCAGCAAGGCAAATGTAAAGCCCCGTATGGTTTCGCCTCCGAACAGAAAAATAGCAAGCAACACAACGAAGGTTGACAACGAGGTACTGAAGGTACGGCGCAGTGTACTGTTCAGGGCATTATTGATATTGACTGCCCGCTCACGTTTCGGGTACAATTTGAAGTATTCCCTGATACGGTCAAAGACCACCACGGTATCGTTAATGGAATACCCAAGAACCGTAAGGATAGCCGCAATAAAAGCCTGGTCAATTTCAAGGGAGAAAGGCAACAACCCATGGGCAAGTGAAAAGATACCCAGTATAATCAGGGAATCATGGGCAAGAGCGGCTACAGCCCCCAGACCATATTGCCAGTTCCGGAACCGGATCAGGATGTAGATGAATATAATGATCAAAGCCAGGGTGATGGAGATCATCGCATCCCTTCGTATATCATCCGAAATGGAAGGTCCTACTTTCTGAGAACTCTGACGGTACGATTCTTCAAATTCTGTAATATCCACACCGTCCGGTATCAGGTCGGCATCCTGCAACCCCTGGAGGAGCAGTGCTTCCACCTCATTATCCACATCCTCGCTCAATTCTTCAATTTTATATTCCGTAGTGATCCTTACCTGATCGGCCGAACCAAACGTTTTTACCTCGGGAGATTCACCATACACAGCCTGCAGGGCATTTCTGACATCCTCAACAGCCACATCCTGATCGAACCGGACCACATAGGTCCGGCCTCCTTTGAAATCGATGCCGTAATTGAAACCCCTCACAAAAATAGAGCCTACAGACAAAACAAGAATGATTGCGGAAAGGACATAGAAAATCTTCCTTTTTTCAAGAAAACGAACAGCCGTATTGCGAAACCACGATGCGGTCATTTTGGAAGTAAAGGTAATTTTCCGGTTCCGGGATAACTGCCATTCAAAAATCAGGCGTGTGATGAAGATGGCACTGAAAAGGGATGTCAGGATACCAATAATCAGGGTGGTAGCAAATCCTTTGATCGGCCCTGAACCAAATAAATAAAGGACGATACCCGTAAGAAGGGTAGTAACCTGGCCATCAATAATTGCAGAATAGGCATTTTTGTACCCATCCGAGATGGCCAGTTTCATTCCTTTCCCGGCCAGTAATTCCTCCTGGACCCTTTCATAGATCAGTACGTTTGCATCAACCGACATACCAATGGTAAGGACAATACCGGCTATTCCGGGCAGGGTTAATACGGCCCCGAGGGAAGCCAGGATCCCCAGGATAAAGAACATGTTGGTAAGCAAGGCAATGTTAGCAGAAAAACCTGCTTTCCTGCTGTAGAAGAAAAACATATAGGCCAGAACCAGGACAAATGCGATCAGGAATGAATACATCCCGTTGTTAATGGCTTTCTGTCCCAACGAAGGGCCGACAATGTCTTCCTGGATAATGTTGGCGGGAGCCGGCATTTTTCCTGATTTCAGTATATTGGCAAGGTCTTTCGCCTCCTCGATTGATTCCAATCCTGTAATGCTCGAACGTCCTCCGGTAATTTCCACCTCCACATTCGGAAAGGAACGCACATATCCGTCCAGGACGATAGCTATTGACTTGTTAATATTTTCTTTGGTCATGCGTTGCCAGATCTTGGAACCTTCGGAATTCATGCTGAAGACGACTTCCGGATTGGACCCTAACTGGTCAAAATCCTGACGGGCATCGGTAATAACATCCCCTGTAAGAGGGGGTTTCCCGTCTCTTGTTGTCACTTTCAGGGCAAACAAGCGGAAATAATTATCTCCTTCATCCACCGCTTTTGCCCCCCAGCGGAGAACCAGATTTCTCGGGAACAGATTCCTTACCTGAGGTGCCTTAAGATACTCATTGATCTTTGCCGTATCTTTAAAATGAGCGGTACCCACGATCGGGCCCGGATACAGATTTCCATTCTGGTCGGTACTGGGAGTCAGCAAAGCAAACAGCGGATATTCTTTTCGGAAGTTTTCCAGGTTATCCAGTGCTGCTCCTGTTGAATCCGCCTCCGATTCAGCTTCCAGTTCTTCCAGCAGGGAAGGAGTTTCCGTAGTGTCTTCTTCGTCAACAGCCTCCTCTTCTTCCCCGGTTTCAGCATCGATCTGGGTATCTGCAGCTTCTGTTTTCTCTTCAGCGGGCTGTATCTCTTTTATTTTCTCATTGGCTTCCAGCATATATGAATATACTTCCTGGTTATCATAGGTTTCCCAGAATTCGAGCATTGCCGTTCCCTGTAGGAGATTACGCACTCTTTCAGGATTTTTTACTCCGGGGAGTTCCACCAGGATCCGCCCTTTGGTCTGCAATTGCTGGATATTCGGCTGTGCTACACCAAACCGGTCGATACGGGTACTGATAATTTTAAATGCATTATCGATGGCTGCATCTGTTTCTTCCCGGATCACCCGGATCACTTGCTCATTGGTTGAATTGTACTGTACCCGTTCTTTCAGTTCAAGGGTATTGAAAATTGCTGCCAGCCTGGCGTTGGGATCAATCTCCTCAAAAGCCCGGGCAAAGAGGGTTACAAAATCCTCCTGGCTGTCCTGTTGTAGCTCCCGGGCTCTGGATAACGCTGCTGTAAATGTGGAATCGGTACTGTTGTTCGATAAAGACCGGATCAGATCAATGACCGAAACTTCAAGGGTTGCGTTCATCCCTCCTTTCAGGTCAAGCCCCAGGTTCATTTCCAGCTCTTTCACATCCTTGTACGTATACTTTTTTAACCCCAGGAAATTATAAACCACCTCACTGGATATCGAATCCAGATAAACGTTCTCTTTCATCGGGTCGCCACCGGCATATTC
Source organism: uncultured Mariniphaga sp. (assembly GCA_964575025.1). Classification (GTDB taxonomy): domain Bacteria; phylum Bacteroidota; class Bacteroidia; order Bacteroidales; family Prolixibacteraceae; genus JABMQB01. Next base: position 26,087 of record CAZNPV010000029.1, on the reverse strand, counting down.
GGCAGCATCCGCTTCCACCTGCCGTGCCTTAAAGGTAAAGGTCAACTGGTATAAACATACAGCAGCAAGCAGAATGGCAAATGTTAAAATTGCACCTTTGTTTTGCATTGGATTTATGGTTTAAATAGTTTTTAAATAAATGCGTAGGATTTAATCGTAGAAATAAAAAACGGGTGAAATCCCCGTTCAACGGAAAGGTTATGCCCTAAATGGCTCATCGTCCGGCCGATCTGAAAAATAATCCCGGTAAATCTGATAAAAACAGGCAACCACCAGGGGAACTTTTTCGATAAACAGTTCCTCTTTTAAGGTATGGTAATTCCTCATCTGGTGGTGTTTCTGTAGAAATTTATCGTGTAGCCGGGCTTGTATCATCCGGGAGGGTGTTTTCTGAAAATTCGGTTTAAGGATTACGGTATTCCCGGAAGTGTATAAAATAAAAGCAGCCTGTGACCCTGAAGAGGGGTTCTTCCCGGTTTGGGCCTGCTCAACAGCTCCCTGATTTTTATCAAGATAGGCATCCAGGACAAAGGCAGCCCCAATCAATACAGTCAGTAAAACAAGCCGTACAACGATCTTTTTCGATATGTTAATTCCGGGTGTCATTGCCTTCCTTTCAAAGTGGAGCAAATATACCGAAACATTTCAGGTTTGCAAAGATGCAACGATAAATTTCATCAGCTACAGAAATTCAGCCTGAGGCAGACAAATAATTTTAAAGAGATCCCTGAATGCGGCTGGTTGAGGGAGATTAACGAACTGCTTTTGCTTTAATTCAGCCAGTAGGTCAGTTTAACTACGACCGCCCGGTTTTTGGAAGTCCAGCTGCCGGGAAAATAATTATCGGTATAGACCACAAAAATATCGGAAACAGGCTGGTACCGCCACTGAAACCGTATATTGATATTCATATTGTCCATTTGTTCGTTGTACTGGACAAACGAGGAGAGGAATATCTTATCGGTAAAGGTCAGATCAAACCTGGGGCTAATCAGCCAGAATTTAGTATGGGTAAAAGGCGATGGAAGATTCATATCGGTATAGGTAAAATGGACTGCCAGGTTCAGATAGGGCTGGTAGCGGTATCCTATCTGACCTTCGACAGCACTCATTTTTCCGTTATAAAAATTCCCTGTGATCGCTTCTGCCTGCCAGTTAAACAGGGTCCTCCGGGTAGACTGATAATTCATAAAAACACCTCCGAAATTATACCTGCTGCCGGCGGGTAAAAAAGCAGGACTGATATGGGTAGGATCAAAATCTTCCTCCAGTTTCACAAAAAAATCTTTATACCCCACGACAAGAGATGAGCGGTCCGGAAAGCTAAACATATAAGCAATGGTATGCTCGTGTTCAATTTTCTGAAGATCCATGTTGTAATACAGATCGCTTTCCAGGGTGAGTCCATGACTGACCACCTTTTTATTCGGAACAAAAAGATAGGTAATGTCCGGGCTGATAAAATGGTATCCGGTACGCGGCACATATCCGGTTTCGGCCTGAAAATGATCCCCCACCGACCGTTGATAGACACTTGCCTGCACATGAGTAGTGTTGTACCTGAGCGATGCCCCCAGGGAATATTGTTTATCGTGAATACCTGGCTGGAAGGATCGATGGTAATAATATTTACCTGACCAGATATTGTCTTTACTGGCAAGGTTATAATCAAATCCTGCCACCCGGTTAAAAAGTTTGTTCTCCCCGGAGTGGTTCAGATATTCTTTATTTACCAGGATAAACCCGATATTCGAACGGGCGAATACTTTTTTTTGCACAGATGCCACGGTATAGTTCCGGGTCGGATCCTTTCCTGTTTTACGGGTCGTCATATTCATAAAACCAATGCGCCAGTTATTCCCTATTTTCCCGCTTAAACGGGCTCCGGCAAGAACGGGTGCATCAAGGCCTATCCTCCTGGAAAAAAAAGGAGTGGCTGTTTGAGTCCCGAATCCTGAAAACAGGTCGCTGTTTTCAAGGAAAAACTGCCTTTTTTCGGGAAAAAACAGTTCAAAACGTTCGATATTGGTAATCTGCTGGTCAACCTCTACCTGGGCAAAATCCGGATTACAGGTAAGATCAAGGTTCATCGATGAAGAGATGCCAATTTTGGCATCGAAGCCAAAATCTTTATCCCATTCAGACCCGCTGCCTGCTTCGTAGTCATTGGCATAGCTCCCGAAAATATAGGGAATCAGCGAAAACATCATCGTTGGTTTTGGCAACGGATCTTCAAATTCCACAATCCCGGTATATGCCAGAGAGGCAGTAGGGAATTGCCTCGGCACGGGCGCCCATGCCGACTTTTCATTCGACTTCAGGTCGAGCCGGCTGAAATTGGCATACCATTTCTGACTGCCTGCAGGATAACGCATTGATTTAAAGGGTATCCGCATTTCAGCAATCCACCGGTCAGGGTAGTGCTTGGTTTCCGATTCCCATTTACAGTCCCAGTCAAGACTCATGGCATAACCATCCGACATCAGTCCATCCCATTTGGCTCCCGATGCCGACAACCCAAAAGAAAAACCATTGGTCTGATCCAGGAAGGTATCAAAAAAAACCAGCAGGTTGTCGTTGTTATTAAAGCTGAAATCTCTCCGGTAGGACTCCATAATCCGTTTGCCCGGAATGGTATCATAAAAAATCATTGCCAGGTACAAAGCTTTCTCATCGTAGGTCATCAGAATCTCTGACTGCTGAAGGGCAAAACCGGTATCAACCGGTAAAACCCGGCGGAAACAATCCGCCTTTTCAGCAGCTTCCCAGTCCGATTCACTCAATACACCATCCAGTATAATTTCTGACTCCGCTTTCCTGACATGCAATATATAATCCGAATTATAGGGTTCATGAACTGTATCTTGTTTATTACGAATATTCTGAGCAGTCACCGCATGAAAAACCAACACAAGAATACAGACCGAAGATATCTTCTTCATCTAACGATTCTTTTGTGAAATTTTGTTTTAAAAATATAAATATATCAAATTGATTCACTACTGCCATACGAAAAAAGTCCGTACCAAATGGTACAGACTTCAGAAATGTTCAGACATGAAATGATAACCTGTGACAGAGACGCCCCTGTATTATAATTCAATCGGCACCCCGTTGTAAAAATCAAGGATTTTGGAGCGGAAAATGTATTCGTACTTGGCCTGCACCAAATCTGACTGGGCTCTTGTAAGGTTATTCTTGCTTTGATTGTATTCCACCGAATTCACCATCCCCACGTTAAATTTTTCTTCGGTATAGCGGAATGCTTCTTCCATGGATCGTACTGCTTTCTCGCTTGAGGTAAACCGTTTTAAGGCAGCCAGGGCATTCTGATAGGCCTGTTCAATCTCCTTCCGCAGCATATTTTTTGTTGTTTGCAACTGGTATTCGAAATCCCGCACCTGCAGGGTCGCATTTGAGATGCTGTTTCTCACCCGGAAATTGTTGTACAACGGAATATTCAGGGTGAATCCCAATCCCATCCTTTGGTTATTTTTCAACTGGTCCGATAGGGTCATACCGGACTGATCCAGCGGATTGGTGTATTTATTGTTGTAAAGATTGTAATAATTGGCTCCGAAAGACAGGCTGGGCCAATAACTCCCTTTTGCAACAGCCAGTTGTTTTTTAGCGCTCTCCATACGCATCCGGGCTCCTTTGATTTCAGGGCGTAACATCAGGGCATTGTTAAAGACATCGATAGAATTGATCACTGTATTGGTTGCTTTTATCTCCGGGAATTCCGGTTTTTCAATTTTAAAACTTTCTGAGATAGGCAACTCCAGAAATTGATAGAGATTAAGGTATGCCAGGTCAACCCTGTTTTGGTTGTTTACCAGCTGCAATTCTTCGCCGGCCATCTGGGCTTCGATTTCGAGCAATGCCCCTTGCGCCAGGCTTCCTGCATCAACCAGTTTCTGAGTCCGTTCAATCTGTTGTTCGGTAACTTCTGTCTGGGCTTCGGAAACCAGCAACATCTCCTCCGCAAAAAGAATCTCAAGGTAGGAAGCCGCAATATTCAGAATCACATCGTCTCTGGCCTTTTCCAGTTCCTGAAGACTTGCCTCCAGATCCAGTTCCCTTTGTTTGATGGTGTTCTGAAGAACAAAACCATTCCAAAGGGTTACATCGGCTGAAAGATATCCGTTAACCTGTGTCGAGTTCACATTCTGGTAGGTATTCTCGTACGTTAACGACCGTCCGAAATTCATATTATTGGACAGGCTGGCATTCAGCGTAGGAAAGCGGTCCACCCGGGCCTGGCTAACCTGCCTTTGTTGGTATTCAGCATTCAGTTCCTGCTGTTTAATCTGAATATTGTTGTCCAGTGCATACTGAATGCATTGTTGTAAAGACCATGTTTTCTGGGCACTTGCTGACAGGCATGCAAGGATAAAGATTAATCCCGGCAATAGTTTGATACCTCGTTTCATGCGTTTAGTATTTTTTATTCATTAAGGTCTCTTATGTTTCTCACCCCCTCCCGATATACATCGCGAGGGGGGATTGTTGCACATCGCGTTTTACTCTTCTTTTTTACAACCAATTTCTATGGTTTGTTGTTTCCATTCATTCCCCAGGGATTCCGACTCCCCTCGTATCTATAAAAGGGTCCCTTCCTCAACCATGAAGTATTAGTAATCTTTGGGGGCTTTTTAATTACACTGTTTTGTGATTATTCCCAATTATTTTCTGCCACCCGTAACAAAATTTACTGCAGTTCGAAGGTTGTAGTACCAATATTGTTTCCATCGACAAAAATGTCCACAGTATACTCACCTGGCATCAGCTCCGGTTCGTTGGTGTTATCCCAGTAAATGTTTACCGGCAGTTCTTTGCCTTCATAAATTACTTCCCTTACGGCTGAATATTGGATTCTGAGGTCTTCAAAGGGGAAAAGGTTATCAGACGATTTGCTTAAGAGCAGGTGGTCAGGGCGCCTTATGCGCACATAAAGATTTTTTGCTCCCCGCCTGGCTGTCACATTGCTGCCCAGGGTCACAGAAACTCTGATTTTCTCAGCACGACGGGTAAACCGGGTCGGTTTGCTCCGGCTGTTAATAGCCTCTGCCATTAACCGGACGGGTTCAAGTTGAGCCGCCCTTTCCAGGTTTCTTTGCAACCGCACTGTCTCCTCCGAAAGTTTTACATTCTCTGCTTCCACCTGTTTGTATTGCTCCTTCACCTCAAGATTTTCAGCCATCAGTTCCCGGTTGCGCCGGTTGAGTGAGTCCACCTGCACAATATAGCTGCGCATGATCTGTTTTAATGAAGTTATTTCATCCTGGTACCGGGTAATCTTTTGAATACTGACTTTTTTGGTTTGTTCCACTTCCAGCAGGAGATCCTTTACCCTGGTCCGGGCTACAAAAAGTTCCTGGTTCAGGGTATCATTCTCTGTTTTCAGGGAATCGTAGCCGGTGATCATTCCGTTCAGTTCCAGCTGGATCGAATCTTTTTCCTGGTTTATCTCCCGGACAATCTGCCGGTGTTCCCTGTTCTGAAGAATAAAAAGAACCACAACAGCCACCAACAGAATAGCCAGGCTGATTACTATCATGTTATTCCTGCGGTCTTTGGCGGTCTGGCCCAACCAATGCTTTTTTTCCGTATTAACCTGCTCCATTCTTCCGGTTTTGAAAAAATAACACCTGCAAAATTAACATTCTTTTTGAGCAGCCGGCAAAGAATCACGGTGATAAAACCTGTTATTGTTATCTTTGCCCCCTGATTCCTGAACTCCGGGAGTTCTGACCAAAACCAAAGCCCGATGAGGAACCGGCATTCTGATTCGGGGTTTCCTGCACTTTGTTCTTTTTTTGTTCTTCGAGGTCCGGGTCAAAGATATCCTTCGGATAGAAAGGATCAACAGTCAGATCCCAAATCTCTTCCTGTTCCCAGTTTGACCGAACCTCAAACACTTTCTGAAAATAAGCCACTTCTTCAGGCTGGGAAGCATCTTTCAAATATCCGGGATCCCATTTCCCGTTATTATTGGAATCATAAATCGCTTTAAGGATATATTTATCCGGAGCCAGGAAATCAAAAACGACCAATTCGTCCGAATCGATGGTTTGTTGCCTGACAAACTCCTCCCCTTCATTTTTCAGGAGTTGCACAATTACAGAACCCTTTACATTCTGTGTGGTTATCCGCAGGGCACCGTAGTAATCCTCTTTTTGAGTTTTGAATTTTTTCATCAGTCTCCTGTTGGTAGTTCCAAAGATATTTTCACAGGCTGCAGAATCGACCTCTAGCCGGTATTCAGTTCCGGCATCCCACTCATAGCTAAGCACATACCTTCTCCATGCGGATGTATCTTTTTCAATAGCAAAGGACAAAGGGGTTCCGGTGGTATCCTCCTGATAATAGAGATGCACCTGGTCGAAATGAAAATGTTTCAGGGGTTGTGACATCTTCAGATAAACCGGCTTATACAGGTCAAAACCACTGCTTTCAAGGTTATCGGTGATGGTAAACTGGGGTACCGGCGGTATTTTTTCCACCTCTTCATCCCGGTCCCTCCTGCTTCTCCGGGGAGTCACCTCCTCCTCAAAAAAAATCATTTCCGCTGTATCCTTTGCCACATAGACCAATCCTGTTGAATCCAGCTTGTTATACATCAGTTCCAGTTGTAAGGTGTCGATCCGGGCAACCAATGTATCTGTAATCCAGAGCGTAATGGTATCCATCCCGGGATTGGATTCCTGCAAATACCAGTCATCCGCATTGAAATTCAAAAGGGTTACGGCAAATGTATCACGAACTGACTCTTCAAAAACAAACCGGCACCGGTTCCGGGTATCCCTTTCCGATGCAATGAGAAACTGACTAAAAAAATCTTCCATAAAAAGTCTTAAACAGACCGGTTCCGGTGTAAAATGATAATGCCCGCTGATCAGGAGGGAATCCGCACCGGAAATAAGGGTGTCGGGATCTTCCACAAAGAATACATCCGGAACAATCAGGGGTTCATGAAAAGCAATTTCTTCGACCCCTTCATTGTACTTTTTATCCGCATTCAGATCATTTACCGCAAAAATACGGTAGGTATCCGGGGCAAGGTTGTCGAATAGAAACAATCCCCTTTCATCGGTTTTGGCAACATAATCGGGAATACAGGTATATACTGCTGAGTCGTGGAGGTTTTTATAAAGCATCACCAGGGTATTCATATCCGGATCCAGCGTGCGGGCATATTTAACCATACCTGCTACCCGCAACGTATCCAAAGTATCCCACGTGCTGAAAACAAACCGTAAACTCTCCATGGGATTCCCTTCGTTGTTGTCCTCAATAGAATTTTTAAAATCCAGGGAATAGGTCACACTGTCGCGCAATGGTTCAGGAAACTCCAGGATCATGGTTTTGGATTTCATTTTAATAATAGGTCTTTTCTCCAACGGAGGCGAGACCACCAACATCTCCACAACCCTTTCATACACAACATACTCGTTAAACGTTAACCGTATTTCATCGCCGGTAAAATTCAAGGCCCGGTATGCCGGCTCAGTTTTCACTACTCCCGGAGGGATGGAATCTCTGGGACCTCCGGAAGGAGTACCCCGGTTCGCACAGGAAGCATAAAACAACAGGTATATAAAACCGGCCAGTATTAAAAAGGGTATTTTTTCAACTATCTTCATACGAAAAAACTGGAGTACAAACATACAAATTCCCGTAAACAAAGCTTGTTCCTGTCTGTTAAATTAACTAAAGCATCTGCAATTTATTGCAGGTTTATGAGCTTTGTTCAGATCCCCTGAACCCCTGAAATAAAAGAAGTAACCGGAATACGGGTTCCGAAAAAAGAAGACACAAAATATTAAAATCACAAAATCTTTTTTACCTTCAACGAAAATCCCTGCAATGAAAAAAAAGAAAAAAAGGAAAAAAAATTGGTTGCCAAGCACCTATAACAAACGGAATCTGAAAAAAGCAGTTCTCAGCTTATTATACGAAGAGCCTTCAAGAGCAGCAAATTACAAACAGATCTCTTCCTCTCTTGGAATCAGGGATCCGGAAATCCGCAAACTGGTTCATGTTGTACTGGAGGATCTTTACGATGACAATTACCTCGACCAGGTGGCAAGGGGCAAATACCGGTTACGATCCAGGGGAGGATACATTGTCGGGACCGTGGATCTGCAACCCCAGGGATTTGCTTATATCAACAGCAGTGAAAGCGATCGCCCCGTGCTTGTTTCATCGCGTAACCTGAACCATGCCATGCAGGATGACAAGGTAAGAATCCTGTTATATGCAAAGCGTAAAAAACACGAACCGGAAGGTGAAGTGGTTGAGATCGTAGAAAGGGCAAAATCGGTTTTTGTGGGTACGGTATCCATATCGGGGAATTACTGTTTTCTGATTCCCTCCGGACAAGTGGGCTTCGATATTTTTATTGCCTGGGAAAACCGTAAAGGAGCTAAAAACGGACAAAAAGCCATTGCACGCATTCTGGACTGGCCTCCGCGGGCCAAAAGCCCTTTCGGGGAAATAATAGATATACTTGGAGATACAGGAGATAACGATGCTGAAATGCACGCCATCCTGGCTGAATTTGACCTGCCTTACAAATTTCCTGATTCTGTGGGGAAAGCAGCTGAGAGAATCCCCATGGAAATTCCTCCGGAAGAGTATAAGAACCGCCGGGATGTAAGGAATATACCCACCTTTACGATTGATCCGGCTGATGCAAAAGATTTCGATGATGCCCTCTCCTTCCGGAAACTGGAAGCAGGATTATACGAAATCGGAGTCCACATAGCCGATGTCTCGTACTATGTGAGACAAAACACACTCCTCGATGAGGAAGCATTTGAACGGGCAACATCGGTCTATCTTGTAGACCGCGTGGTACCCATGCTTCCGGAACGGCTTTCCAACGGAGTCTGTTCCCTGCGCCCTAACGAAGATAAACTATGCTTTTCTGTGCTCTTAAAGACCGATGCAAACGGGGAGATCAAACACCAGTGGTTCGGAAAAACCGTGATTCGCTCTGACCGGCGGTTTTCTTACGAAGAAGCCCAGAAAATAATTGACACAGGGGAAGGAGAACTGAAAGAAGAGATCCTGGAATTGAATCAACTGGCCTTAAAACTGCGCACTAAAAGATTCAAAGAGGGATCCATAGCTTTCGACCGGGCAGAAATCAAGTTTGAACTGGATGATCAGGGGAAACCTCTTTCCGTCTATTTTAAAGAGACCAAAGAAGCAAATAACCTGATTGAAGAATTTATGTTGCTGGCCAATAAAAAAGTGGCAGAATTTATCGGGAAACCAACAGGGAAAAAATCACCCAAAACCTTTGTATACCGCATTCACGATAAACCCGACATCGAAAAACTGGAATCGTTTAATTATTTCATCCGTAAATTCGGATACAGCATTCACCTGACAACACCCCGGATGATCTCGGATTCACTGAATAAACTCCTGACAAATGTGAAGGGCAAAAAAGAACAGGATGTAATCGAAAACCTGGCTGTAAGGTCCATGGCCAAGGCAGAGTACTCAACCAGAAATATCGGACACTATGGACTCTCTTTCGACTTCTATACCCACTTTACCTCTCCCATTCGCAGGTATCCTGACATAATGGTCCATCGGCTGCTGGAAAGATACCTGAACGGGGGACGCTCCGTAAATGCACAAAAATATGAAGAGAATTGCCGCCATGCATCCGATATGGAAACCAGGGCCGTCAAAGCTGAAAGAACATCGGTAAAATACAAACAGGTGGAATTTATGCAGGATCATATCGGGGAAATATACAAAGGCGTCATCTCTGGAATCACTGAATGGGGTATTTATGTGGAACTGGAAAATAAAATCGAGGGAATGATCCCTATAAGGGAACTGGATGATGATTTTTACGTGTTCGATGAAAGGAATTATGCCCTGGTAGGAAGACATTCAAGAAAAAAATACCAGCTTGGCAACGATCTGAACGTAAAAATCTGGCGCACAAACCTTGAGCGCAAACAACTGGACCTGAAACTGGCTCCTGAAAAGGGTGATTTCACACAATAAAGAGGTTTTTTAATTTTTTAGTTTATATTTGCTATTCGTTTGGCTGAAACAGCATGACCATGCAGAATAATAACGAAAACGGTTCTAAAAAAGACCAGAACAGGGAAAACATCCTCAAAACAGCCCAGGAAATATTCAGCAAATACGGCTATAAAAAGACAACACTCGACGACATTGCCAATGCGGTCAGAAAAGGGAAAAGTTCGTTATATTACTATTTTAAAAGCAAGGAAGATCTTTTCCAGGCAGTGATCATGAAAGAGGTTGGGATCCTGGGAAAAGAACTCGATAAGGTTATAAACCGCAATACCGACCCGGTTGACAAGCTTCACGACTATGTACTCACAAAACTTACGATCTTCAGGGGACTTGCCAATTTCTACAACGCGCTGGAAAACGATATCACAGCCATTGGTTTTATTGAAAACGTAAAACACCGTTACGAACAGAACGAAATCAGGATGATCAAACGAATCCTCATCGAAGGCGTACGGAAAAATGAATTCGAGATCTATGATTTAAACCTGACAGCTATCGGGATTACCATGGCAATTAAAGGACTGGAGATGCCCCTTTCCGCAGGGGTCTACTCTTCTATTAACCTGGAACGAAGCGTCGATATCATCCTGAAGATCCTCTGCTACGGAATCATGAAACGATAGCATTCTTTCCTCTTAAAAAGGCCGGTAGAGCATTCGGAATACCGCCCGGTTCCCAGGTAACTGTTTTTCATCTTAATAAAATTGCTAATTTTGTGCTGCCGTAAAAACAATGCACAATGAGCCCGTTTTCAGAAGACAGAATCATTCATTTGCTTCTTAAACAATCGCATAAAGTCATTTATTTCTGTGATGCAGAAAATCTGTCATCCAATACGTCGATTCATGAAATCAGAAAATCGGTTAAACGGATCAAATCCTGGTTGAGATTCTTCAGGGAACTAAGCGGAACGAATCCTTTTGAAGAAGAGGAGCAGCCACTCCAGGAACTGGTCCGGGAATTAACCGATGCCCGCGAAAGCTTTGTTAATCTTACGCTTTTTGACAAATATTTTTCCAACAGGAAGTTTCTTCCCGAAAAAAAAGTAAAACAGATCAACGACAAGCTGAACAAAGAGAACCAAAGCCAGATACACAATTTGTTCACAGAGGAAAATTATTTTTCCTTAATAAAAAACAGGATCCGTTCTCTGATAAAAAAAACAGAGGATTTTAAAGGAGTTGTTCCTGCATCATCCCTGCAAAACGAACTATCCGAAACCTATGCACAGGCCTGGGCTTTCTTTTTTGAAGGGGAGGATCCCTTCTCCCCGGAGCAACTGCATAAATTACGGATTAAACTGAAACAACTGTGGTTTCAGTATGAAGCAGTAAAGCCAGCACAGGCCAGGTATTTTACCGCCAAAACACGTCAACTCCATGAAGTGACCGAAATCATGGGCAATGACCATGACAATATAATTCTTTTGCAGCACCTGCGGGAACATTACAGAACGGATCTTAGCAGGGAAGAACAGAGCATTGTGGATAACCTGATCGCGCATCAGCATGAATTGGCGGTTTCGGTGTTAACCGGAAAATTAAAACTGCTTTTCACGGAAAATCCTGAAACGGTCAGAAAAAGAATAACATCCTATATCACACAGGGCATACCGGCTAAAACAACCGGTTGAACTTATCTTTCAAAATCTCCTTGCATTCAGGTATACTGATTTTACGTTTGAGTTCCTGCTGAAGCGAGGTAACTCCGTAATTGACAAAACCACAGGGATTGATATAACTAAAATAGCGCATGTCGGTGTTCACATTCAATGCAAATCCATGCATGGTAACATACCGGCTGACCCGCACCCCGATGGCACAAATTTTTCGTGCGTTAGTTAGATGGCCGGCATCGAGCCACACACCGGTGGCATTCTCTTTCCTTTCGGCCTTCAGTCCGTACTCAGCAACTGTTTCAATGATGGCATTTTCCATTTCCCGGATGTACTGCTTTACCCCCATTTTATAATACTCCAGGTCGATGATCGGATAGCCCACGATCTGACCCGGCCCATGGTACGTGATATCGCCTCCCCGGTTAATCTTGTAATAGGTGGCATTGATTTTCTTCAGAAATTCACTATGAATCAGCATGTTCTTTTCATCTCCGCTTTTACCCAGGGTGTACACATGAGGGTGTTCAACCCATAAAAAATAGTTTTTCCCGGACGGAACTTTTTCTGCTCTTTTATCGTTGATCACTTCGGATAAAAGTTTTTCCTGGTAATCCCACACCTCTTTATAATCTTTTAACCCCAGGTCGATATAATTAAATGCAGCCATTTTTTTATATACTACAGATGGTACAATCTTTTAGCGTTCACGTGGTTCTCAGCATGATAGGAAGAGCGGACCAGGGGATGGCTTTCCACAAATTCAAAACCTTTCTGCAATCCGATCTGTTTATATTCCTCAAACACATCGGGATGGATGTATTCTGCTACCGGCAGGTGTTTTTCTGAGGGAGCCAGGTACTGGCCTATGGTCATCACCACACAACCAACCTCCCGGAGGTCATCCATGGTCCTCAGGATTTCATCCCGCGTTTCACCCAGCCCCAGCATAATTCCTGACTTAGCCGTTTCCCCGGAACCGGCGATGTATTGCAATACAGAAAGACTACGCCGGTAACTGGCGGCACTTCGGATCTCAGGGGTCAGTCGTTCCACTGTTTCCAGGTTATGGGAAATCACTTCAGGGTTCTGATCCATGACCTTCTGAATGCATTCTTCTCTGCCCTGAAAATCCGGGATCAATACTTCAAGGGTTGTTCCGGGATTCACCTCCTTCACAGCTTTTATGGTTTCAGCCCACAGGGCAGATCCCAGGTCTGGCAAATCATCCCGGTCCACCGACGTGATCACACAATGTTTTAATCCCATAATCTTTACCGATTCAGCGATCCGGGCAGGTTCTTCCGGATCAGGAAGCAGAGGCCTTCCTGTTTTTACACCACAGAATTTACAGTTCCGTGTACAGATATCTCCCAGGATCATAAAGGTTGCCGTACCCCGGTTCCAGCATTCACCAATATTCGGACAATTTCCACTGGTGCAGATGGTATGCAGTCCGTAGGCTTTAACCAGGTTTTTAACTTTGGTATACTTTCCCCCTTTGGGCATTTCCATCTTTAACCATCGGGGTAACCGTTGCCTTTCATGCTGTTTGTGTTCCATCTGAAAATTTTCTGTAAAAATAGCTCTTTAAAATGAACTCCAACAGATATCCTTCCTAAGGAAACGCATTTTTAAGGGATTCCTAAAAATTTAATGAAGATATTGCCCGTTTCCACCCTTTTTAAATTAAGAGTACTATTTTTGTAGCGCATAAAACAAGCATGTTTTCGTTAAATTTATAGATGAACACAATGGCATGAGAAAATTCTTATTCATTCTATTCCTTCTTTCGGCTGCGCACGGATCCTGGGCTCAGGTTCAAACAACACAACAAAGGCAGTTAACCATACAACTGGCTGTCAGATATTACAATGAAAAGAATTTTGAAAAAGCAGCTCCTCTTTTAAAGGAAGTGATAACCAATGCCAGCAGCTCCTATTATTTCAGGCTTTACTTAACGAGTCTTCTTGAACTGCAACAATTCGGGGAGGCTGAAAAGGAGATAAAAAATGAGCTCAAAAGAAAAAGATACCCGGAAGCGGAACTCTACGTAAACTGGGGATATATCTACATGTGCCAGGGGAAACAGGAGGAGGCTGACGAAAAATACAAACAGGCACTTGAAAAAGTACCAAACGCTAAAAACAACTATATAAGCCTTGCCAATCTTTTTATGCATTGGAATGAATATGAATACGCCAAAGAAACCTTTCTTCAGGGAAGAAGAAAGTTGCAGGGTGAAGCATTCCATTATGAACTGGCCAGGGCTTATTATTTGTCAAGGGATTTTGAGAATATGATGAACGAATACCTCCATGTCCTGAGATCCGATGAGGGAAGGTTGCCACAAATCAAGAGTACCATTGGATCAGCCCTGAACCTGGATGTTGACAATGAGCTAAGAAGCCTGTTCCGGAGCATGGTCCTGAAGAGGATCCAGGCTGAACCCAACCAGCTTGCCTACAACAGACTCTATATCTGGTTTCTTTTACAGGAAAAAAACTTCGCCGGAGCATTGCGCCAGACCATTGCACTGGACAGGCGTACAGGCAATGAGGATGCCAATATAGCCAGACTGGCACGTATCGCTGCCAATAACCATGAGTACAAAGAAGCACAAAGGGCATACCAATACCTGCTGGATAAAGGCGAGGAAAATCCGTATTTTCTGCAGAGTTTTATTCAGAACATCCAGGTTTCCTATGAAATCTTTAAGAAAAGCAACTTTTCAGACCCTGAGCAAGGATACCAACTGGCACAAAAATTCAAGTCCGGCCTGGAATATCTGCACTATATACCGGATACCTACCAGATGATTAAAGACTACGCCCATTTGCTTGCCTTTCACCTGAAACAGCCCGAAAAAGGCATAGAAGCACTTGAAAGAGGATTAAAAATCCGGGGCCTGAAGACCAGAGAAAAAGGGGTATTAAAAACGGAAATGGCAGACATTTACGTTTATTCCGGTGATCCCTGGGAAGCCATGTTGGTCTACTCGCAGGTGATCGAAGAAAATAAAAACAATGAACTGGCCGATGAAGTAAAATTAAAGAAAGCAAAGCTGAGTTATTATCTTGGTAATTTTGAGTATGCACAGGCCCAACTGGATGTGATTAAAGCAGGAACATCCAAACTGACCTCAAATGATGCCTTTGAGTTATCTTTATTGATCGGGAACAATCTGAACCTTGATACCACTTCTGTTCCACTGCAAATGTTTTCCCGAGCGGACTTCCTGTTCTTCAGGAATGAAGATTCACTGGCCCTGTTAACTCTTGATTCCCTGGAAAACAGCTATCCGTACCATACCCTGGTTGACGATATTCTCTTTCGGAAAGCCAAAATAAACATTACCAGGGGCCATTACACAGAAGCCGTTGCCAGCCTGGAAAAAATCATTACCGATTTTTCGTACGAATCACTGGCCGATGATGCCCTTTTTCTCCTGGCAGATACCTACCATTTTTACCTTAAAGATCCGGATAAGGCCCGGGAATATTACAACCAGATGCTCCTGATCCATCCGGGAAGTATTTATGTGGTGGAATCACGAAAACGATTCAGGGAATTACGTGGCGATTTTATTGACGACGAATTACCAAAAGAAGAAAAAGAAGAATTTTTCTTTAAAGGATTTGGCATTTAGCCGCAATGAACTCCGGAACCCGTTCATATCTGTTTGCCGGTCTGGCCGTTTTTTTCTGGTCCACAGTGGCTACCGCCTTTAAACTGGCCCTCCGGGAATTGGATGTCTTTCAGTTCATATTCATTGCCTCAGGAGTATCCATACTTGTCTTGCTGCTGATCCTGATCGCCCAGAGAAAAACTGCCCTGTTTTTTTCCCAGACAAAAAAAGAACTTCTCTACTCGGCAGGGATGGGAGCTTTAAATCCGGCTGTGTATTACCTTATCCTTTTCAAGGCCTATTCACTGCTTCCTGCTCAGGTAGCCCAACCGCTCAATATGGTCTGGCCCATTGTTCTCACGCTCCTTTCGGTGCCCATGTTGAAACAAAAAATCAGGCCAGTTCACTTTATTGCCCTGGGAATAAGTTTCACAGGAGTCCTTTTAATTTCCTCACAGGGGAGCTTTGAAGGGTTCAGGCATATCAATAAACTCGGAGTTGCACTGGCTCTGTTGACTTCGGTTATGTGGTCCTTCTACTGGATCATGAATGTCAAAGATCAACGGGATGAAGTGGTTAAATTACTGACCGGATTTATTTTCGGATTTTGTTACCTTACCGGAACCGTATTTCTTTTTTCCAGCTTCAGGTTTTCCGGGGGGATTCCTTTGATTGCAGCTGTATACACCGGTTTTTTCGAAGTTGGAATAACCTATGTTCTGTGGTTGAAAGCCATGAAACTCAGCTCTAACAATGCTCGGATCGGAAATCTTGTTTTTCTGGCTCCTTTCCTGTCACTCATTTTTATTCATTTAATCTTGAAAGAAACTATTTTCATCACTACATTTATTGGACTTGTTTTCATTGTTGGAGGGATATTTCTTCAGCAGGCAAAAAAAAAGCCGGTATAACCGATGGCTGAAAAAAAAGACAGAATACTGGGGATTGACCCGGGTACACAGAAAACCGGTTATGGATTGGTTGAGATCAGGAACAAACAACCGGTGATCCTGCATATGGGAATAATCATTCCCGGAAAATACAAAGATCATTATCAGCGGTTAAAGATCCTGCATGAAAGAACCCTTCACCTGGTTGAGTCGTACCATCCGGATATACTGGCCATTGAGGCTCCCTTCTACGGGAAGAATGTACAATCGATGTTAAAACTGGGGCGGGCCCAGGGAGTGATTATGGCAGCCGCTTTATCCTATGGACTTCCTGTGTATGAATATGCCCCCCTGAAAGTCAAAGAAGCTATTACCGGTATGGGCCGGGCAGCCAAAGAACAGGTTGCCTATTTTCTGCAAAAAGTGTACGGACTAAAGGAAATGCCCGAAAACCTGGATACAACCGATGCCATTGCCGTTGCTATATGCCATTATATTCATATGAATGAACCCCGTCACAAAAAAGAGTATAAAAACTGGGAAGAATTTGCAAAAAAGAATCCCGGGAAAATAAGATAGCCCCCTGGAAGTGGCTCTCCCGGCTTCAACCCAACATCGGGTTATTCGCCCCAGGTAACCGTTTTTTCGATCCGCCCCGATGATTGCGTCTCCAGGGCATCGCTTTGGAAAACCTCAAACAAATAAAACGTTATTCCAATGATCAGCTGTTCCCCAGGTTCCGGGGAACTCCCGGAGAACCAGGTCTGGCTGTTGTATCCAAGCGCATAGATTGCGAGTGATTTATCTATGGAAGAACTGGCATACAACAATTCCCGTTCTGTATTGTAAACCGTAAACCGGAGGATTCCCTCATCGATTATCTCAGCCCATTGTATGACAATCTGATCAATGGTTGTGTTGAATTCACAACGGGTAATAATCGGGGGCAAAGCATAATTAGAATGTAACCAATCAGAAAGAGTGGTAAATTTCCCGTCTTCAAAATCCACATCAAAAACATATTCACCGGCAGGAGGGGGAGTCTGTGTCATTTCCTCCAAAGGGGTTTCGTAACTGAAATCGTTTTCCGAATCGTTGAACGGTTCCAGGGTGTAAAAAGCTCCGTCTTCATCATTATAGAATGCCGAAACATGGTCGAACTTCCCGTTGGTATAGGCATACAACCCGATGCCAAACAAGGTATCCTCCGGAGTGACAAAGGTAAGAATCCGGGCATCTACCTGGGCATAAGGTGTAAATTCACCCGTGCCGCATGAATAAATGAAGAGTACCGGAGCAACGAGCAAAAAATAAAACCTTCGGAGCATACAGGGGTAATTCATAGGTCTATGGTTTATGTTACACATTCTGTTTAAGACTTCGGGTTCCATTTTTTTTAAAGAGATGGAATCCGTTTGGTATGTGGTGCAAAGATAGGTTATTCAGATTAATTTTTATAAAAAATGATAGTACGGACACAGACCACTCAAAAGGGCTTGTTCTATTTTCAAAACACCCCTTAATTTATAGAATTAAAGCAGATGAAAGCTTTTTGTTCAAAATAAATATATTATATTTGCGCCACATTTTTCAAATTACAAAAGGAGATTTTATGCCAGTAAAAATCAGATTAGCGCGGCATGGCCGCAAACGTTATGCCTACTACCACATTGTGGTAGCAGATAGCAGGGCGCCACGAGATGGCAGGTATATTGAAAGGATTGGCTCATACAATCCGAACACAAATCCTGCTACTATCGATCTCGATTTTGACAAAGCCCTCGACTGGCTGCAAAAGGGCGCTCAACCTACCGATACTGCCAGGGCAATTTTATCTTACAAAGGAGTACTGTACAAAAAACACCTTTTAGGAGGAGTTAAAAAAGGAGCTTTCGATGAAGAAGAAGCAGAAAATCGCTTCAATGAATGGGTAACTGAAAAAGAAGCAAAAATTCAGGCCAAAAAGGACCAGCTGGAAAATGAAGTCCAGACAGCTCAAGAAAAACAGCTCGAGGCAGAAAGAAAGATCAAAGAAGAAAGAGCAGCTGCCATCGCTGCCAGAAACAGCAAACTGACAGCAGAAGCAGAAGGGGAAAACACAGAAACACCAGATGCTGAAACAGCTGAAAAACACGAAACTCCAGCTGAACAGCCGGAAGCTGCGGCTAAAGAGCCGGAAAAAACTACTGAAGCTGTAAAGCCGGAAGCGGCTGTTAATGTGCCGGAAGAAACTACCGAAGCTGAAGAGCCGGAAGCGGCTGCTGAAGAGCCGGAAAAAACGGAAGAACCCGAGACAGAAGCTCCGGAGGTGAAAAATACCGAAGTTGCTGAAAAAAAGAAGTCTGCAGATAAAGACACGGAAAAGGCAATAAAAGCAGATGCCCCCGATGAAAAAAGCAGCAATCCGGAAATAGAAGCCCCTCCTTCTGAGAAAAAAGAGGAAAAACCCTAAAAGGACGATAAAACCCCGCCTGAAGAATCTAAGAGTTAATCCCATCCGCTTTCAGCAGGATGCTTCAATCGTCCATTTTCTGAGCCCCTCTGTTTTTGAAATGTACATTTCACGAACAGAAGCCCGAATGCGTTTCAGAACAAGCTAACAATACACAAAGAGGCTTTTTCTGAAACTGATTTTCCTATATTTGAACTATGGAAACCATTCCACTAAAAGAGTGTACGCAAATCGGATTTCTCCGAAAAACACACGGCATCCACGGAGAATTATACCTGGTTTTTGAAGAAGACTACCGGGAGCCGTTTGCATCTGCCCGGATTTTGTTTGTAAAAATTGACGGACTGCTGGTTCCGTTTTTTGTGGAAAGAGATCAACTGCAGATCAAATCATCCACCCAGGCACTGGTGAAATTCAGATGGATCGATTCTGAGGAAAAAGCCAGTGAATTTACCGGGTTAGAGGTGTATCTGAAAAATGAAGACCTGACAAACAACCAGGATCCAACGCAGGAACAACTGATCGGATTTCAGGTGGTGAATGCCAATAAAATAACTGTCGGTACAATTACACATGTAGTGAATTATTCCGGAAATATTGTTTTAACAGTGAAAAACCGGGGAAAGGAGATTCTGATCCCTTACAATGAAGACCTGGTTGAAGATACAGATCCCGTCGGGAAGACCATACAGATGATCCTTCCCAATGGATTGCTTGCGGAGGAGTGATCCTTAGGACAACTTCCTCCCTTCAAATTCTTCAAGCCTTTCTTTCCATTTTTCAGGAAATGCTATGGATTTTTTATTTTGATAATCAAAGCTAACCATAACAGTCCGTGCTGTTGCCGCCAGCTCTCCTGATCCTTCCTTTAAGACCTGCTGAACCATATTCAGGCTTTTGTCGCCGATACGCTCCACCCTGGTAACCACAAAAATCGTGTCATCAAGATATACCGGTTCAGAAAAATCAACCTGTATACCGGCAATGACAAAACCTGCTTTTACCCATTCAATCTTCTTCCCGAAAACCTTTTTAAAATATGCCAGCCTTGCCTGGTCGAAATACTCCTGATAAACCGCGTTATTGACATGCCCCACAATATCAATATCATTAAAACGAATCTGAACAGGTATCCGGTGGTGAAAATCCATCCTATCCATTCAATGTATTTTATCTGTTCTTTCTTTAAATCCTCGTCACGGGTTCCCGAAACGTCTGAATGCTCCCTCAAAGAAAGATTTTTTAATGATTCTGTGCAACTTCTGTACTTTTTATTCGTCTTATTTCTACAAATCATTAAAATCAATTCATCATGAGAACAAAACCCTTTGTCATGCTTTTTGTGTTATTTTCCTTCGTTGTTGCCAATCAGGCAATTGCAGAAGAGGAAAAACGAGATGTCCCTGCTTTCTCTAAAATATCGTTGCGTATTCCGGGAGTTCTTTACGTGGAACAGGGAGAACCTCAAAGTCTTGAAATAGAAGCAAAATCTTCCACATTGGAAAAAATTATTACCGAAGTAAGGGGAGATGAACTGATCATTCGATTTGAAAACAGGAGCTTCTTCTGGCAGAATTTTAATACCGGAGATATTAAAATTCACGTAACTGCAAAAGAAATCGAAGGATTGGCAATATCTGGTTCCGGAGACATTCGTGCCCATAATAAATTAAATACCGGAGAAATGGATATGCGTATCAGTGGCAGTGGTGATATTACACTGGCTGAACTGAATGCGGAAAAAGTGAATGCATCCATATCGGGATCAGGAGATATACGTATTGCGGATGGTGGGAATGCCAGGAATCTTTCCATTTCCGTATCGGGATCAGGAGATGTAGATGCATCCGGATTTGAAGCAGAAAATGTTTCGGTCAGGGTTTCCGGATCAGGAAATAGCAGCGTATATGCAACGGAAGAGCTGGAGATAAAAGTTTCCGGATCAGGTGATGTGTATTATACGGGAAATCCTGCGATCAACTCCTCTGTTTCAGGTTCCGGCTCGGTAAAAAAAATGAGGTAAAAAAAATACCGGAAAAGGATATACGGCTGTTCCCATGGGGGCAGCCTTATTGGTTTCTGATGATGTCAATTCTTCCTTTGGCATCCATTTTAATGATCCGCGAGGGTTCAGCCGGAGTAAGGTCATCCTGCCGGTATTTCACCACATAATCCACCTTGTTTTTCACTTCTTTGTCGATACAACTGAAATTTGCCGGGGCAGGTTGTCCGCTTATATTCGCGGAAGTAGATACCAACGGCTTTCGGAATCGTTGCAGCAGGGCAGAAGTAAACTGCTCCCGGGTAAACCGGATTCCAATGCTTCCGTCCGGAGCAATCAGATTTGCGGCCAGGTTCCGGGCTCCCGGATAAATCACTGTGAGCGGTGCAGTCGATAGGTCAATCAGATCCCAGGCTATGTCCGGTATATCTGCAACATAACGGGTTAACAAGGCCGGATTTTCCATTAAGACCAACATCTGCTTTGTATCCTCCCTTTTCTTGATCGCATAAATCCGGGCCACTGCTGCTGTATTCGTTGCATCGCATCCAAGACCCCATATCGTATCCGTGGGATAGAGAATCACACCCCCTCCCCTCAGCACTTCCAATGCTTTTTTCAGATCATTATCCATTGGCCAGAATTTTTTCATAGAGAGAAACCAGGTTTGCTGAAATCTTGTCTCCGGAAAATTCCAGCGCCCGTTTTTTTCCTTTTTCGATCAGCTGACTTGTTCCTTTCGGATTCTTCAGTATGGATTGTATGGCATGAAAAATTTCATGGATATTACCGGGATCACAAAGTAAGGCAGCACCGGCAGCAGTTTCAGGCATACAGGAGCTATTGGAAGTAACCACCGGGCATCCTGAAGCCATGGCTTCAATCACAGGCAACCCAAACCCTTCAAACTCCGAAATATAAACCATTAACAGGGCACTTCTGTATAATCCTGGCAGGTCCTCATCCGGAACCTGTCCTACCATGATCACTTTCTTCTCCATTCCATGCCGGACAGCAAATTCCCTTAGCCCGCCTGCATAACGGGTGTGTTTGCCAACCAGAACAATTGAGATATCCAGATTACCCACATAAACCGCTTTCAGGAGGTTTAACTGGTTTTTCCTTTGTTCAAGGGTTCCCACCGATAAAATATACCTTTCCGGAAGATGATATTTTTTTCTCAGCTCTTCAGATTTGGTTTTGGGATCTTCAAAAAACAGCGGGGATATCCCCTGAAAAACAACACTTATTTTTTCCGGATCCACATTCAAAAACCGGATGATATCCTTCCGGGTCTGGGTACTCACGGCAATAATGCGGTCGGCAACCTTACAGGCATATTTTACTTTTTGAAGATAGATCTTCCGGTCAACCGGTTTATAATACTGAGGATACCGCAAAAAGATCAGGTCATGAATGGTTACCACTTTTTTCATTCCTGTTTTATGGATCCCGGACGGAAGTTCATTGGTCAGTCCGTGATACAGGTCAAGTCTCTTTTTTTCCAACAGGCCGGCGAGAAAAAAACTACGCCATACGGAAGAGTAGATCCGGGAAGCCGGAAAGGCAGGAGCAACCACCTCAAACTGTTCTTTATCAGAGAACAAAGCGCTTTTTCGCTCAGGAGTGAACAATACATACGCATTCTCCGGGAAATACCTCCGGAGGGCTACCAATGTATTCCGGCTGTAATTTCCCAGCCCTGCCCGATTAAGGAATGCTCTTTTCGCGTCAAACCCGACTCGTATCATTTGCTTTCTTCTGATCAATCAACCCATTCCGGGAAGATGGCTTTTCCCCGGACTCCCTTATTCTCAGACTTTAAAATCTGGCAATCCTTCAAAATCAAGGGTTGCAAAATAGTCTTCGACCGTTTCAGCCCTTCGTATCTGAACGACTTCTCCGTTTTTCCGGAGCAACAATTCAGCCGACCTCAGTTTGCCATTGTAGTTGAATCCCATTGAATGGCCATGGGCTCCTGCATCGTGGATAACTACGATATCACCGGCTTTTGTTTCAGGCAACAAGCGGTTAATGGCAAACTTATCATTGTTCTCACATAGCGACCCGGTGACATCATACAACGTATTGCATGGCTGACCCTCTTTCCCCAGTACGGTGATATGGTGGTATGCCCCGTACATGGCAGGACGCATGAGGTTATGCATGCTGGCATCCAGTCCGATATATTTTTTGTAGGTTTCCTTCATGTGCAACACGGTTGATATCAGGTACCCAAAAGGGCCGGTGATCGCTCTTCCCGACTCAAAGAAAAGCTTCAGGGGTTTCAACCCCTGCCTGACGATCAACGCATCGTACACTTCTTTAATTCCCCGGCTCATGTATTCAAGGTCTACAGGCTTATGGTCGTTTCTATAGGGAATACCAATGCCTCCGCCGAGGTTGGCAAATTCAAAGGTGATCCCCAGGTTCCGGGAAAGCTCTGCTATAAGATCAAAGACAATCTCTGCTGTTTCAACAAAATAGTCCGGATCCAGTTCGTTGGAAGCTACCATGGTGTGAATGCCAAACCGTTGAATCCCTTTTTTCTTCAGTTTCCGGTATCCTTCGATAAGCTGTTCCCGGGTGAATCCATACTTGGAATCCTCGGGATTCCCGATAATGGTATTTCCATCTTTCAGGGGACCCGGATTGTACCTGAAACACACCAGTTCAGGAATGCCTGCATGCTTTTCAAGATATTCGATGTGGGTTATATCATCCAGGTTAATGATCGCCCCCAGTTCCACGGCTTTTATAAACTCTTCAGCAGGAGTATCATTCGAAGAAAACATGATCTCTTCTCCTTTCATGCCAACCCGCCTGGCCAACTCCAGCTCCGCATAGGAACTGCAATCGATACCAAATCCCTGATTGCGCAACAATTTCATCAGGTATGGATTGGGAGCTGCTTTTATGGCATAAAACTCTTTAAATCCTTCATTCCAGGAAAATACGTCGTTAAAACGCTGTGCATAATCCAGGATCCCCTTTTCATCATACAAATGGAAAGGAGTTGGATATTTTTCTATTATATCCGTGATCGTTTCTTTTGTAAATGGTAGCTTTTTCCCCTTCATTTCCTTCTGTTTACTGCGTACAAAGGTATCAAAAACCTCCGGAAAAACCTATCCCCGGGTTGAACCCAATCCTTCCCCGGAGACCGTTGTGATTTTTGTTATACGTCCACTTCGATCCAATACCCGTTATGTTTCCTGATGTTCATCACCTGGTCTTCTTCAAACAGCAGATACTGTCCCTTGATCCCTTGTAAGGTTTCCTGTATGAGGGATTGCTTATCGAAAGAAAGGCTTTTGATCTTTCCGGGGTATTGCAGAACCGGATATTCGATCGTGGTAACTTCATCGTTTGCTGAGCTGTATTTCCGGAGTTCTGAAGAGAGCATTTCCAGGGCCTTTGCTTTTTCCTCCGGAAGGTTGATCTGTTGAGCTGTTTTGTTCCGGAGCATAGCCCTCCAGTTGGTTTTATCTGTATACTTCTTTTTCAGAAAAACCTCAATAATGCCGGCGATATGGCGATTTGGTGTTTTTGCAACCACAATGGCCTGAGAGGCTCCCTGATCGATCCACCGTGTTGGAATCTGATGATTCCGGGTAACCCCGACTTTCACTTCACTGGCCACAGCCAAATAGACATAATGGTCGATCAGGTCATGTTTTTGAGCCCATTCCATATCGCGGGCGATGCCCAGGTGGGCCTTGGAAAGTTCAGGTCTGATCACCGTTTCACTGGCTTCAGGAGCGGTCTGAAGACACTGGTAACAGAATCCCTGGTTGAAAGATCTTTTAATCTCCTTCCCACATGAAATACAGTTTATGCGTCCGATGAAATGCATTTTTATCTCCTTGCCAAGAAAATTGTTCATAGGAATCTCCTTGTCTCCTACCGGCAAATAATAGGTTACCGGAGTTGCCAGCTCTGTCCGCATTTTCAGGATGTTGCCCTCGTAGTGCATACATATATCTTTTAAGAAACCAGAAACGGCAAATTACAAAATTCTCAGAAACCAACGGACCCCTGAGGCATCGCATGTTTGCAGAATGAACATCCGGACCGGACGATCATCCCAACTCCGGGAAAAGGTGTACCTCCAGCCAGGATCATTTTTTTCTCCGGTATGATTCTGTCAGCACATCCAGGAAACGGTTGTTTTCTTCTGAAATGAATTTTCTTTCAGGACTTTCGTCAAACCACTGTATGGTTTTTTTTATTCCTTTGTTGAAAGGGATGGTTGCCTTAAAATCCGGCACAAAGGTTTTGATTTTGGTATTGTCAAAAATCACGCTGTAAGATTTATCGCCCAGAAGAGTACCTCTTATTTGTGTCATACCGTATTGATCTCCCACTTCGCAGATAAAATCAGAAGGTATATGGATAATACGGGGTTCTGCCCCTGCCGCCTCCCCCATGGCTTCATAGATCTGGTTCCATGTTAAAACCTCGTCGGATGTTATATGAAAACTATGTCCGATTGCCTGTTGATGGCCCAGCAAGCCATTGAAGCCTTTGGCAAAATCATCGGCATGGGTCATCACCCACAGCGACGTTCCGTCGCCATGAGCTACAATGGGTTTCCCTTGCCGGATTCTTTCCATGAGGGTAAAATCAGTCCAGCTTCCCAGGGCTGCCGGGATAACGGTCCGGTAGGTATGGGAGGGTCGGACAATGGTAATGGGAAATCCCTCCTCCCGGTACAACTTGTTGCACACCTCTTCACAGGCAATCTTATCGCGCGAATACTGCCAGTAGGGATTCGCCAGAGGCGTCGACTCAGTAATGACCGGATGCGAAGGAGGCTTCTGATAGACCGATGCCGAACTGATGAAAATATACTGTTGGGTGATGTCTTTAAAAAGTTCGTAATCACGCTGAATATCTGCAGGGGTAAAAGCAATCCAGTTGACAACCGCATCAAAGGCATGCCCCTTGAGGAGCTCCTTCACCTGCTGCGGATTGTTGATATCCGCAATCCACGAAATAGCTCCTTCCGGTTTTTTATTGCGGCTCTTCCCGCGGTTCACAAGGTACACCTCGATCCCTTGTTTCAGAGCTAGTTCTACACTTGAAAAAGAGATGTTCCCCGTTCCTCCAATGTATAAGATCTTCATCGTTCAGTATTTTTTATAAGTTGAATGATTGATGCATGCAGTTTTTTAGTGGTTCCCACAACAGGGTAGTTCTTGCCGTAATCTGACGCGTTCATAGCATACTGTACCGGTTCTCCCTGTATGTCGGTAAACACTCCTCCGGCTTCCTCCACAATCAAGGCCGGCCCGGCAATATCCCATATGCGTGTGGATTGATTGATACACCCCCCGATTCTTCCGTCTGCTATATAGCAAAAATCCATCAGGCAGTTTGTGGCTCTCAGGTTTCGGATCCGTTGAACCAGTTCCCCGATGATC
>CAZNPV010000028.1:1623-52687 GCA_964575025.1 uncultured Mariniphaga sp. | reverse complement strand
CAGGGCTTTCTAAGCAAATAATGTAATATATTTAAATTGAAAAAAATCTTTGATATTTATCGGGACGGGAATACCTTATAAATTTAACACTTTAATCATATGAAATATACCTTGATTCCTATTCTGATATTTTTCCTAGCTCTAGAAGGTTGTAAGAATCAGGTCGAAGATACTCAGATAATATCTGTAGATATGACAAGTAGACCTAATGACCTACTACAACTCCATCTCAATGAATATATCTCTGAACTAAAGGTAACAAGATTGGAAACAAATGAGAGCTCTCTAATCAGTTCCTTTTCAGGTCATGTTGGGGAGAAGTACATTATTTCAATAGAAAGAGACAGAGTGTTGTTGTTTAACTCTAATGGAGAGTTTTCTCGTGCTATAGCTAAGAGAGGTAAGGGGCCTGGAGAGTATACACAGATTGATGCATGGGCAGTTGATGAAAACGAAAACTTCTTCTTATATCACGATATACGGAAAAATTATATCTTCAATTTTAATCTTAACAATCAGCGATTAGAAGAAAATATCCCCTTTGAGGATCATGGATTATTAAGCCGAATGGTACTAATAAATGATACCGTACTCTCAATATTACCCAGCTTGTTTTCAGAATACGGATACCTATTCTTTAATCAAACAATTACCGGACAGATTAAGGGTGGAATTACTAAAGAGAATGTACCTCACCCAGGGGCCTGGGCCGGAAGATCTGCAATTTTTAAAAAGACCTTCGACAATTCGATTATGTTCCAACCCTCTGAATCTGATACAGTATTCAGAATCGATGGTACAGAAATGCTTCCTGTATACTATTTGTTAGTTGAAAAACCTCATAAGAATGGGAACGTAACAACCGGTTCTTTTGCATCTTACTTGTACTCAGACAAGAACCTATTATTAATTGTTAAAGGTGTATTTGAATCCAAAATTACTCCAAATTCCTCAAGTATACGGATGACCGGAGCAGAATATATATGGATTGACTTTAAGACAATGAAACCAAGCAAAATTGATCAATTTTCACTTGAAATAATGGATATGGAATTAAAAGTTTCAAATATTTCTTTCCCTAAAATGAACCAGATTCTTATCAAATACCAGGCGATGGATTTTAAAAAAAATATAAACGAAGCGTTAAAAAGAGAGGATGTCAATGGTCGTAAAAAAGAAAGGCTTATGCAGCTCAATAGTGAAATTTCTGAAAATGATAATCCCATCTTAATTACCGGAACATGGAAGTAACCTGGTTGCATGGAACTGGGATATCTGATTACAACGGGTGCTCCAGGCGGTATAAATATTAGCCTTGTCATGCTTTTTGCAGATCCCCCTGTGCTGGCGCGGATTTGCAATCCGTGCCTCAGCCTTAAAGGCTGAAAATAAGAATATTAACAAATGAGTGCTATGACAATATAACTATCATCTGTTGGTTTACCTATTGCATAAGAACCAAATAACTAAGTCGTTTCGCTCCCCATTTTTATGCCCGTAGGGGTTAAGAAGCTCTTGTAGGATTCATTATGCTTCAATACATTATTTTATGGGGATTATTTTTCCATTCCTCAAAAACTTTGATCGCTTCATCCTGAAGTTCTTGTATGAAGGGTATTTTTCTCCTGTGCATTGATTTGCACACCTCCTTATAAATAAAGGCATCATCAAAACCCATTTTTGAAGCATCGGATCCTGAAGCGGCATAATACACTTTTTCTATATGAGCCCAGTAGATGGAGGATAAGCACATCGGACAAGGTTCGCAACTTGTGTATAGAATGGCATTCTTTAAATTATATGTCCCCAGCGTTTTACATGCTTTACGAATTGCCATAATCTCAGCATGTGCTGTAGGATCATTCAATTCAACAACCTGATTCCATCCTTCTCCAATAATTTTATTCTTTAAAACAACGATCGCCCCAAATGGACCATTGTTGCCTTTTTTTGAAAAATTTTCTGCTATTTCAATTGCTTTTTTTAAGTAGTCTGTATGTTTCATTTGTTCAATCTTTTGTTCCGGATGCTCATAAATCTTCCGGCTAAATACTTCCGGCCCTGAAATTCCTCGCCTGGTCACAGTAAGAAAAAAGGACAAAACAATTTTATTTTTTTTCCTGGTCTTCTTTCTTCCTATAGGGGCGAAGTGTTTCAATAAATTTAATTAGTAATTCTTTTAATGCAGACCTGTCTTCTTCACCTTCCCGCAATTGGTTCACTTCCCATGTAGGGGGTATTCTCATGGCCACCAATTCGCCTGCTTCCATAAGGTGAGCGGCGGTTTCTGCCAGGTCTAACCCCTCATCCCAGTTCCCATCGGGCTGGTTTAACCAGGTTGTTCCTTCATCCACCACCCGGGTTATTCTTCCTTCGAGGTCTGCTTCTGCTGGTAAGATATTCCCTGTCCTTTTTCTGAAATACCCCATCAGAGCAGCGACAATGGAAGGATCACGTACCGAGCCATCTTCATAAAATACACCGTGTACCTTACCCCAGCCTTCGTTAACAATCATCAATTCCCAGATATACCAACCCACATTTGCCTTCATATGCTCTTCCAGGGTAATATCATACGGGTTGGCGCGTGCAATACAGCCCATTTCCCCATTGATCAGAGGTTTTCCGGCCTGCGCAGCAAATTCTTTCGCCCTCTCTATATTCTTCCTTATCTGTTCCCGGGTTTGCATATAATCATGGAACTGAAGCACATCCACATAATCTGCCAGTTCGATCATCCCATCGACAAATGCGGCCCCAATGGTAACCGGTGTGTTGGGGTCGAGCTCACGGAAAATTTCTGAAAGTTGTTTAGCCGCTTCGAATTTTCTGTTATACATGGGATTAGGCTTGGGTGGCCAGTCGGGTTCATTCATCACATCCCACATAGCAAGCCCCGGTTCGTCTCCTATGGCATCGATCAGGTACTGTGCCCATTCTCTGGCCAACGGATATTGTGTTGTATCCTGCATCCAGGGTCCATATCCCACCACAGGCATCACGCCAATACCTCTCTCGTGGCATTCACGAACAAAATGCCTTAATTTCCCGGGAAAAGCCTCTTCATCTTCCGTAAAAACATTGTACATGATGAATACCCTGGTTTGGTTCAGGTTCAGGCTTTTGGCCAGGTCCATGTCAAATTCAGTGGTTGTGGAATCATAGTGGATCCAACTATCCAAATGATGACGAGGGGCTTTGACATTGGCCGGGGTGTAATTGAACCCCCGGATCAACGAGGCATCTCTTGCCCCCGTAAAATCAAACTTGTCGGTTTTATTATTGGTTTTGGTACATCCCGGCATGATAGCAAAACAGAGCAGTAAATAGCAAAAAATCAAATTTTTCATTGGTATTTCGTTTAGTAAGTTTTAGAATTGGATCCGTGCCATAAATTATTTCATATGATTAAAGTGTTAAATTTATAAGATATTCCCGTCCCGATAAATATCGGGATCGGGATAACTCGCATTTATTTTAATCATTCTCTTGGGCGTGAGTATTATACATGCTCGTTTCAAATCAACTTTGATGGTTGTATTCTGACGAGATATGAATATTTTGATTCTATTTTTTTTAAGCTTATTCTCAATAAAGACCTGAATAGTTGCTGTTTTTTACTGTGTTATTTGGATTTTGATTACTTTTAATTCAATAAGAAAAACGATCCAAAGCGGCTTATCTGATTATTTTCACCATAGGGGCGAAGTAAGGCCATCCAGACCTGTCCAGCTTCCTTTTGATATATTCTCACCATCGGGACTGCCTTCAATGGTATAATTTTCTATGTTCATTTTTGCCAGTTCTGCTGCTGGTACAGGAAAATGCAGAATGGTACCTCTTTGCAACTGGTCTCTGCGGCGCATGTCGAAATAACCGATTCCCAGTCCCGTATTTATCAGTTCAATGTCTCTCTCATAAAAAATGGCCCATAATACTTCATCATAATTTGATGTTATCAGGTCGGGCAAGTGCCCCCTGATTTTCCTGGCTCCTTCAGGGTTATTTATAATATCCAATGCACCATTTAAAATCCCGGTTCGAAGCAGAGCTTCAGCTTTGAGTATTTCATTTTCCCATACAAGAAAATCAGGCTGGGGTTTATCACCATACCAAACATTGCCTATTAAATCATCGTATCTTTTATACCGGTAATGGCTGAAAAAATAATAACCTCTTTCAGGACGATAATTATTATCCGTGAGGAATTCAAAATCTGTTTCAAGCCTGGCATCCTTTGACTTTGCAGGCCCCGGATCTGATCCATCCGGGGTATTCCATGAAAGGCCATCATCGGGCCAACGGCTCGGATAATCCGGGTCCATCAGGTTTATGATCCGATGGTCGATCCTGCCCCAGCCAGGGTAAATCTGATATATTGTTGAATATACATAAAAATCAAATGCATCTCCGATCACGGGTGAGAAATCTGTTTGTATTCCATTCCGAGCATATTTTAATACCTGGTTCCAGTTTGTTGCTTCGTTATGTTTTTTGTTTCTGGAACTGCTTACCAGAATCCGTGCTGCGTAAGAGTTAGCCAGTTCAGAAAGTTCCTCATTTGTAAAAGGTACACCTCCCATCCATTCAGGAGGGATATTAAATGACTGATTTTGTAAAAGTAAGATCGATTCATCGAGATAAACTAATCCTGTATCTACCACATCCTGCCAGGGACTTAATTCGAGTTCATCTATTTCCGAATCCCAATGTACAATGTGAGCCTGATCAAAAACCAATCCCAAATAACCGTATGCAATTCCGGTAATAAAATAACACCAGGCTTTTAAATCCACCGGTTTCATTCCTTTATTTTCCTGAACTTCACTATTATTCAAAAGTTCTAAAATGATGTTAGCATCGGTAATAATTTCATAACAGTTTTCCCATAATCCCTCGATAAAATATCTGTAAGGGTAGTTTACACTATTATTGAACCCCCGCCTGGGTTCTTTTGAAAGGTCATACAGAGAGGCTGTTCCCCATGAACATGTTGTTTGGTCAGCCATCCCTCCCATGGCCAACATGGGGCTTTCATATTCATGCAAGGCATTATGCAGATTCTTGAATAAACTTCCTGCATAGTTGTAGACATCCTCAGAGTTGGATAAAGCTTTTAACAGGTCTG
Source organism: uncultured Mariniphaga sp. (assembly GCA_964575025.1). Lineage (GTDB taxonomy): Bacteria > Bacteroidota > Bacteroidia > Bacteroidales > Prolixibacteraceae > JABMQB01. The sequence continues at coordinate 47,559 of CAZNPV010000028.1, read as the reverse complement.
GTTTATTCAGATTCTCAACTTCAAGATTATTACAGCTTACATGAACAATACCTGTCACCAATAAAATAAAAGTGATTTTAACTAAATAGACTTTCATAAACAAACAATCAGCAATTATTCAATTATTAAATCTACGAAATCTATTTAAATCAACAGTATGGATTCAAGGATTTTAACTTTTTTATTTTTAATCCATTCGATGTGGACTATTTAGTATGAAATCAATAATTGGTTTTGACACCTTACCGGGCGCTTCTGTTTTCAGGAATAATTCCTAACTTTCTGCCTTTTACACCGCAGATCGTATTTATTGTGAAATAAGAAATAAAACAGATCCAACGTAAACCATGAATAGAATTCAGCCCGTTTTTGTGATCATGCTCTCTCTTTTTCTGGCCTTTAACAGCCAGGCCCAGGAAACGAAACAGGTAAAATATTTATCGGGAACCGACAATGAACATACGGTTACCTGGGATTTTTTCTGTACATCGGGCCGGAAGAGTGGATATTGGACAACCATTGAAGTTCCGTCGCACTGGGAACAACAGGGTTTCGGTGCATACGATTATGGCCGCGATTACCGCACCTACGGCAAGAAGTTCCGGTTCTCTGACGAAAGTGGAATTTACCGGTACCGTTTTGCTCTTCCTTCCACCTGGCAACATAAAAAAATATGGATCGTTTTGGAAGGTTCGATGACCGATACCGAGGTAAAGATCAACGGACAAGTGGCCGGACCCGTGCATCAGGGATCGTTTTACTGTTTTCGCTACGACATTACTGACAAGCTTACCTTCCATGCAGAAAACTCCCTTGAAATAACGGTTCACAAGCATTCATCCAATCAATCCGTAAACCGTGCAGAACGCTATGCTGATTACTGGATCTTTGGGGGGATCTATCGCCCTGTTTATCTCGAAGCAGTTCCGCAAACAAGCATCGACCGTGTCGCTATTCATGCACAGGCTGACGGGACCTTTGAAATGGATGTTTTTCCCACAGGTATTAACGAAAAACAAACGGTAACGGCTCAGATCCTGGATGCGTCCGGGGAAGTGGTTCAAACCTGCGAAACAATGGTAAACAAAGGCGATTCCATAATCCGCTTATCATGCACGGTGAATGATCCGAAACAATGGACAGCCGAAACACCTGATCTGTACACAGCAAAGGTTCAGCTTAAAAAGGGCAGCGATCCGGGTTATGAATTAAACCAAAAATTTGGATTCCGGACGATTGAAATCCGCGAGGGCGATGGCATTTACCTGAATGGCGTAAAAATAAAAATGAAAGGCATCAACCGGCATGTATTCTGGCCCGAAACAGGCAGGTGTATCAATCCTTCGATCGATCTTCTGGATGTAAAACTGATGAAAGAGATGAACATGAATGCGGTTCGTTGTTCGCATTATCCGCCCGATCAGGCTTTCCTGGATTTCTGTGATTCGTTGGGTCTGTATGTGCTCGATGAACTGGCTGGCTGGCAAAATGCCTACGATACCGAATCGGGGGAAAAGCTGGTGAGGGAAATGGTGGTACGCGATGTGAACCATCCGTCTATCCTCTTCTGGAGCAACGGAAATGAAGGCGGAACCAACAAAAACCTGGATGACGATTTTGCCCTTTACGATCCCTCAAAGCGCCCGGTGATCCATGCCCATCACCGCCCGGGGAACGACTATAACGGCATTGATTGCAACCATTATGAGAACTATTACAGCGCGAAGAAAATACTGGAAGCGGGATTGATTTACATGCCTACAGAGTTTTTGCATGCCCAGGATGATGGGGGCGGAGCAGCTGGACTGAGTGATTTCCACGAGCTTTTCCGGAATTCGGAAAGATCGGCAGGCGGTTTTACATGGGTATTCTCCGATGAAGGAATCGTACGAACAGATAGGGACGGTGTGATTGATGTCAACCGTGTAAATGCACCCGATGGAATTCTCGGTCCCCACCGGGAGAAAGAAGGTAGTTTTTATGCGATGCGCGAGATCTATTCCCCGGTGAAAATCTTCATGGAAAAGCTCCCGGATGATTTCAACGGGATCATCGAACTTGAAAACCGTTATCATTTTACCAATCTGAAGGAGATGCTGTTTAAATGGGAATTGGTTTCGTTTCGCTGGCCCCAACAAAAGGGCGCCGGACACAAGGTACGGGAAAAAGGAATGATCCAAAGCCCGGATGTGGCCCCGGGACACAAAGGAGAATTAACCCTGGAACTTCCTGAAAATTACAAAAACTACGATGCCCTTTACCTTCGGGCTATCGACCCGGAGAACAGGGAAATTTTCTGCTGGAGTTGGAAAACCTATGGAAACAGGAACCAGGTGCTTGGTCTGATAGAAAAGAGTCTTTCAAAGGAAGAGCAGGAACAGCTTACTAAATTAAAAGCCCTGGGGGCTGAAGAAAACGACCTTCTACCGATCCATACCCAAACCGGCAACGAAAACATTCGCTCAAAAGTTGAAATGAGGGAGGATGAAAATAGTATTTCGCTGAAAGCATCCGGAATATCGGTCGTTTTTAACAAGGAAAACGGAACCATCATAAACATTTTCAACGATTTTGGGTTACCGGTTCCCTTTAACAACGGGCCTGTACTGGTAAGCGGGGAAACCAAAATGACTGATTTGTCGAAGCGTGAAAAAGACGACGGTTATGAACTGAATTTTTCATTTGAAGGGGATCTGAAATTTATTAAATGGACAATGCACAGAAGTGGCTGGCTGCAGCTGGATTATGAATACCAGGTGGAAGGAGAACAACTGTTCACCGGCATTAGCTTCCACTTCCCGGAATCAGATGTGATCGGTGCAAAATGGCTGGGAGAAGGTCCGTCGCATGTTTGGAAAAACCGTATGAAAGGAGGCCGGCTGGACGTTTTTGATCGGCTGTATAACAATGTGCTGCCAGGCACCAACAGGTGGGATTATCCGCAGTTTAAAGGCTATTTTGCCGATGTGGCATGGATGGAATTCAATACGGGTGATGGAAAATTCACCGTTGTGGCTCAGGAAGAAGATCTCTTTGTGCGGCTCTTTGATTTCTATGGATTATCCGGACCCCGGAATTATCCGGAATTGCCTGTCGGAGATATCTCCTTTCTCGATGGAATTCCCCCCATAGGTACAAAGCTGGCCATGGGAATCAGCAACGACACATGGAACCTGGGACCCGAAGGAAAGCTGAACAGAATGGATCATCCGGTTAAACGAACCCTCTATTTTTATTTTGGCCTTCTGTAATAAAGAGTTGGATGGCAACGCCGCAATCGCTAACGGTTCACTCACGTAACCGTTAGCCTACATTGCAAAGACGATGGTGCAGATCTTTTAGAAAGGCAAGATTTTTCAATTGATAGTTCCGGATTTTTCGTATGACATAATACGAGACGAAAAGACCGATGGGTGTAGCAATAATCAGGCCGATAACCGATTCCTCAGTTTTCAGCACATCCATGAATGCTTTATTCTCAAAGTAGACATGAATGGATAAAACCGTTAAGATATAAAGAAAAGGAATTAAAAACAGATACAGCTTACTGAACTTACCGGTCACCCATCTGGATAACAGACGGATTCGTTCATCTAACCAGTTCTTTAAAGGCTGATTATACCGGTTGCTTCGCATTGTATACCATGAAAATAATCCGCTGACAAGAGATAGTAGGGTTATGATTCCAAGAATCGTGTTGTTAATCAAATAGATGAAATCATCCGGCCGGTTAAGTGATGTGAAAATCAAAAATACAATCAACCCTATGCATACAATTACCGAAACACCTGTAATAATCAGGAGGTTACTTATCGTTTGTTTTGCTTTGGATACCAGCAGGAGATTCAACTCTTCCCTGGATTTCTGATGGGTTTCCGTATCCATCGTTTTCCATATTTTTTGTAATTCATTGTCTTCCATGACTTTGTTTTTTTATGTTTTGCTTTAATTTTTCTTTTGCCCGATTGATTCTCACACCAACATTTGACTTTGAAATACCAATGATATCCGCAATTTCATTATACCTCTTTTCTTCCAGATAAAGCAGCATGATTGATTTGTCCACTTCATCAAGATTATAGATTGCCTTAACTAACCATTGCAGGGATTCATTCATTGAGATTTCATCCATCAAATCTGAGCTGTCGGGTATTTCGGGAACTGTTTCTCTGTAGTCGATTCGTGACACTTTTTTAACCCTGGAAATTGACGTATTGATGGACACAGCATAAATCCATGAGCCGATGCTTTTTTTATTTCTGATTCCCGGAAACGACTTCCAGAGCTGATAAATAATTTCCTGAAGATTGTCTTCTCTGTCTGCTTTGTTCTTAAAATAAACTAAACTGACTTTGTACAATATCCCTTGATAGTTAGAGAGTACTTTGAGAAACTCCTCTTTTACAGCTTTCATTCCGGTGTTCTTTCTTATAAAGTAGGGTATAAAAAGAATTTCTTACAAGAAACAGAAAAAGATTAAATTCCCCTTTGTTTGCCCCGGCATAATCCCTTGCCGGGCTAAACAAATTCTAAATGGTTTGTTTTAAAAATGTCGTTAAAAACAGCAACCCAGGAGCCCCCCCCATTAAAAACGAGTGGCAGGAGTGCAAACAAGGAGCAGGTAGCGGACACTTTTTAACCCGGAAAACATGCATATTTTAGACTTTCTCAAAAGCTTACAGTGTGTGTGCTCATAAAGGACACATACACCCAATAAAACCATCAATTCTGAAATTATCCAAATTTTTGAGTATTTTTGATTTAGTTATTAGATTGAAAAATGATTAATAACAATTCAAATACATTATCAATTATCAGGAAAACTGCCAGTAAGTTTATTCCCGGCAGTAAAATTCTTCTTTTCGGATCTCGGGCAAGAAGAGACAATAGCAATGATAGTGATTATGATTTTCTTATTATTACCAGAGATACAATTGAAATCCACAAAAAGAGGACTCTTAAATCGCAAATTAGAAAAGAGTTGGCAAAGTTTAAAATTCCGGCCGACATTTTAATTCAAAGCGAGGAAGAGATAAACTCGAAAAAAGAGATTCCCGGACACATTCTTAAACAAGTTCTTCAGGAAGGAGTTGCTCTATGAATGATGCCACCATAGAATTTATTAAACAATGGTTAGCAAAAGCGAATGAGGATTTGTTCGTTGTGGAGAGGCTTACAGACCATGAAATTGTAGCAACTTCCTCTGTATGTTTTCATTGTCAACAAGCTGCTGAGAAATTTTTAAAAGCATTTTTAATCGCAAATGGAGTTGAGATAAAAAAAACACACAACATTGAATACTTACTTTCTGAGTGTTCTGACATTGACAAAGATTTTGCAGATATCGACCCAAAAGAATTGAGTGATTTTAGTGTCGATGCCCGATATCCTGAAGACATGTATATCCCCAATGAAGATGAAACCTTAGAATACAAAAACCTTGCATTTGAAATTAAAAATTTTGTTGAAGAAAAGATAGATAAAATTATTAAATCAAAATAATTATTGCTCAACTCCCCCTCGTCTGCAACGACATTTTTGGGGGGGTAATGGTCATGAGTTTGAACCTCAATTTTACAACACTGTTTCTTCATCACTCTATCCTATTTCCCCGGCATAATCCCTGCCAGGCTAAACAAATTTTAACTGGTTTGTTTTAAAAATGTCGTTAAAAACGGCAACCCATAAAACCTTCGTTCCAAACGAACGGCAGAAAGAAGAGTCCTTGCTTTCAATGTAAATATTTTTTTGCCTGGAATTTTAAATCTCAATGCATTGTTGTAATTTGCACGAACAATGGATGAAATACCATTTTTATGACCCTGTTATGAAACAGATTTTAATGGAAAAGAAAAATGAATCATTCATATTGAAGACAAAATAAATAGTATAAACGATGAAACACCTTGTAATCCTGATTATGACTTTAACAGCCCTCGGTATGGCTGGTTTATCACAACCTGTTCAACAGGGACCGTATACGGTTTATACACTTGAGGAAGGGGTCTACCGTATCGAAGATTCAAACGACAGCAATCCACCGGGTGTTCATCTGGATGAAAACAACCAGATGACCGGTATGAACAACTGCTCCGATATGTATCTAATTGTCGGAACAGAAAAAGCCATGCTGATTGATCTGTCAAATGCCATCGACTGGAATGCTACAGCAACCGAATCCCTGCGTTCGCTGGTGTATGAACGGGTGAAAGGGAAGGATTTCTTTATCACAATAACACACCGGCATGGCGATCATTTGGGGATGCTACCCGCCTTTGCGGATGATAGCAAAGCAAGCTTCTGGATCCCAAAGGCAGAATTTCAGGGCATGGATATCTTTCCGGAAGCACGTACCATACGGTTCCCTGAAAATGCCTCTTTCAGTCTGGGAGGGGGTGTTATTCTGAATACCATGGAAGTACCCGGGCATACAGCCCATTCAACCCTCTTTTTTCTGAAAGACAAAAACATCGTTTTCGCCGGTGATGCCATCGGATCAGGAAGTGGAGTATGGCTCTTCGATGAAGAAAGTTTCTATGCCTATGAAGAGGCCGTCGATCGTTTAATACAGTATATCGAAGATCCCGAAAACCATATCAACCCGGACAAATTGAGGATCTACGGCGGACATTTCTGGCAATGCAAACCCTTTGGGACACTTACTTCCCAGTATATATATGATATGCAAATCCTGATAAAAAAAATCAGGGAAGGAACAGCAGAAACAGAACCCATGTCGTCGTTTATCTCCTTCCTGGATACCAATTTTAAGTACGGAACCGCAACGATCTCATGGAATAAGGAGGCAGCAAAAAACTGTCCTGAAAGGACCAATTAATTCAGCCCGAAAAACAGACAATTCCCTGATAATTACACTGTAAAACCCCGTGATACCCTGTGTAACAAAAAATTAGCAATGCAGGATCACAAGGAGAATTCACCTTAAATTGATTTTCAGTCGATATTATTCTCAATCCATCCGGACCGGTCGGGAGGCTCGGGTGTTTTCACCTTTTTCACCGGTTTTTCGTTCAGTTGTTTCAGCAACACTTCCACGGCTTTTTCGATACAGGGGTCCTCTCCTTTGGCCAGTTGTTCAGGGCGGTCTGTCACCTCGATATCGGGATAAATACCGATTCCTTCGATGATCCACTCACCGTTCTCATCGTATACGCCGAACTGAGGTACCGAGATGCTTCCGCCGTCCACCAGGGAAGCATTTCCGGAGATTCCCACCAGTCCTCCCCAGGTACGGGTTCCGATGATTGTTCCCAGTTCTTTTTTCCGGAAATAATAGGGAAACGCATCGCCTCCCGAGGATGAGTATCCGTTAATGAGCATTGCTTTGGGGCCATCGTGGGCTATGCCGGGTGTCTGCATGGGATTCAACCCGTTGCGTTGCCAGTAGCTGAGTGTTTTCCTGTTGAGGAGGTCTGCCATCACATCGGGAATAAAGCCACCGCCGTTGTAGCGGTCATCAATGATGAGGGCTTCCTTGTCATGGTAGGCATACATCCCCCGGAACAACTCGCGGTTGCCCTCCTGCGATGTGTTGGGCACATGGATATAACCGATCCGTCCGCCGGAAAGTTCATCCACCATCCTGCGGCGTTGGTTCACCCAGGTGAGGTACATCAGCTCCCCTTCACTTTGCACAGGTTCGATGATGGAAGTCCGGGGATTGCTTCCGTCTGCATGAGCTGAAACGGTTATCTCGGTTCGCTTCCCGGCCAGATTTTCGAGGTACCGGTAGGGATTCTCCCCGGCTGTAATGTTTTTGCCATTGACAGCCACCAGGTAATCGCCCTCGTTGACATCCACTCCGGGAGCCTTTAACGGGGAGCGACGGCTGCTGTTCCAGTTTTCGCTGTCGTAGATTTCCGCAATCCGGAACCGCCCGGCCTGGTTATCGGCCTCCAGGCGGGCTCCCAGCAATCCCCCGTCGATTCGCTTCACCTGTTTGCTATCGCCCCGGTTCACGTAGGCATGGCCTACATTCGACTCAGAAACCATTTCACTTAAAACAAAATCGAGGCCGGCACGGTGCCCCACATAAGGCACCCATTGGCCATAGCGTTCCTTCACCGCTTGCCAGTCTACACCATGCAGGTTATCCACATAGAAGTAGTCCCGGAAAATACGCCATCCGTCGTTAAAGATCTGAGCCCATTCTTTGGCCGGATCAATTTTCATCTCCAGACCGTCGAGTTTCAGTTTGCCTTCCTCCGGCTTCGAATCGGGTTTTACAGGCAGAACGCCATAGTCGCTGTTAAAGCGGTAAAACATCATTTTTTTATCGGCCGACACCTGAACTCCGGAGATCCCGTCCATGATATTCTTGCTTTTTTCTTCCTCAATATCATACATTTCAAGTTTTCTTCCGTTCATGTAAAGCAGTCCACCTTCCACTGTAACCGGGTTCCGGTAGCCTCCGGGTGGAAGAGGTAGGGCCTCAATGCGGTTGGTAATCCCTTCAGGATCTATCTGAACCGATACGGATTCATCCTTCTTGTTTTCATCATTCCCTTTTTCCTTCTTCGCTTCATCGCTTTCCTCTTCCTTTATAGGCTCCACGTCGTTTTTGTCTTTGAACAATTGCGGGCCGTCTGCTTTAAGGATCATGGCATAGATACGCACGGCATCGTTGTAGAGGTAGTCAAATTCGAAACTTGAAAAACTGAGGTTAAAGTCGCGGTTGGAGAGAAAAAAGATATAGTTTCCGTCATCAGAAAATACCGGTGAATAATCGCTGAAGGTATTGCCGGTCAGCTGGTGTGTGGTTTCCTCCGGAAGATTGTATACCCATACTGCCGGCTGACCGTTTGGCGATTCTTTGGAATAGGTGATCCATTTGGAGTCCGGAGAGAAGGCATAATCCCTGATTTCGGAATCCGAAGCACGATCAATCACCCTTTCCTTTTTTGTTTCTATATCCAGGAGTTTCAGGTTCAGGGTCCGGTCGGAATAGACCAGGTACCTGCTGTCGGGCGACCATTCGCCGCTGTATTTCCAGGCTGATGAACCGGATGTAAGTTGTACAGGCTCAGCGCCTTTTTTGTTTTCCAGCAGATAGATCTCGTATTCACCGGTGGCATCGGAATAATAAACCACATATTTTGCGTCGGGTGACCAGGCGGGAAATATTTCCCGGATGCCCTGCGTTTGGGTCAGATTGACCACCGATCCGTGTTCTGCGGGTACCGAAAAAATATCGCCACGGGCATCAAAAAGGACCCGTTTCCCGGTGGGGGAAATGGCAGCGCTATGAATGTCGTCTTTTACATTTTTGATCGTGGCAACCAGGTTGGGATTGTCAAAGTGAATATCAACGGTTATTTTTTCAGTTGTGCCGGTTTCCAGGTTCATTTTGTAGAGGAATCCATCGTTTTCAAACACCAGTTGGCCGTTTTGGCCAGAGGGCCAAAGTACATCCATCTCTGTAAAACGGGTCATTTGGGTAACCTCCCTGGTTTGGGTATTGTACCTGTAAATATTGAGTTTCAGGTCTCTGTCGGAAACAAAAAAGATGTACTCGCCAACCCATACGGGCCACTGATCGGAGCCGGCAAAACCGGTGATCTGTTCCGAAGAATTTTCACTCAGGTCATAGATCCACAAGTCGGTAGCCCTTCCTCCCTTGTATCTTTTCCAGGTTCGGAATTCGCGGTCGACGGGTGTAAAACAGAGTTTTCCGGCATCGGGGGAGAAGGTTGCTATGCCTCCGTTTACGATAGGGAGCATTTCTGCAGGGCCCCCGTCTATGCTTACGGTAAAGTATTTGCCATTGCGTTCGCCAAATTCTGTGCGGTTGGAGCGAAACAGGATGTTTTGGCTGTCGGGAGTCCAGTCAAGCACCACGTTATCATACCCTCCACGGGGGGGCATGACGCCCACCGAATTGTACCAGGTAAGCTGTTTGGGCACCCCTCCTTCAGACGGCATGACAAACACCTGGCGGTTGCCGCCATACGCGCCCGAGAAGGCAATCCATTGCCCATCGGGCGATATTTTCGGGAACAGTTCCATTCCTTCATGGGACGTGAGGCGCCGGGCATCTCCGCCATCGGCATCAACAGACCAGATATCCCCGGCATACACAAAAACAACCAGGCTTCCGTTGATATCCGGATAATGCATCAGCCGTGAATCAGCAGCCCCCGGAGAAGCAACCATCATTCCTGAAACCACGATGAGGGCCTGTAAAAAATGTACTCGTTTCATTTGTATAATTTTTTATTTATTAAGGTTACTTGTCAGCGTTTTGTGAGTCTTCGTGATTTCGTGATTATGTGGCATTTTCTTATTTTTTATTTTTCGGAGTGGGCTCAAAATTAACACTAAAAAACTTCAATTGCCCCATAATTCCTGTAGCATTTTTCAATTGCTTCCATCGGCAGGTAAAAATTCTTTTCTTTCCCAATAAAGCAAAAATATAACTTTTCGCTTTAAATATGGAAATGGAATAATGTGTAAAAATTCCTTTATCGTATGTCATTTCAAATCCGAAAAGAGCAGAGCCGATGCAATCAACAAATCCAATTGTTTTCTGTATCAACAAAGAATCGGACTAAAAATCGATCATTGCTTTGAGAACCCCGTCCTTATACCCGGCTACCAGCTCAAAGGCGTTCTGTGCTTCGTGCATCGGGAACCTGTGGGTAACCCAGTTTTTCACCGATATTTCACCTGAATTGATCAGATCAATCGCCTTCCGGACACATCCATTCTGTCGCCGCACATTGATCAGGGTAATTTCTTTATGCCGCAGGTGATTGATGTCGAAGGATACCCGGTTGGTTTCGGGAATTCCTATGAACATCAGTCTGCCTCCGGGTTTCAGCATCAGCAGTGCCTGGTCGAGGGCTTCCTGCTGACCGCAGCATTCGAAAACCACATCCACTCCCCCGCTCTCTTTCTCCAGTATGCTGCCTACCACGTCTGACCGGTCGGGATTGCCGGTCCATACAGCCCCGTTTTGTCGGGCCATCTTCAGCCGTTCATCGATCTTATCGGTTACGTAAACCGCCCGGGCTCCTTCTGTCAGGGCCGGCAGCAGTACACTCTCCCCTATGGGACCTGCACCCAGAACCGCCAGGTTTTTTCCTTTGATATCCCCCGCTTGTTGGACGGCATACACGCCGATCGCCAGGGGCTCTGTGATGGCTGCATCATCCATGGAAAGGCTTTCCGGAATGGGATAACAACTGGTTTCAGGCATGACCATATACTCCGAGAGCAATCCTTCAGCCTGCCCCGGGTTGCCCAGGAAACGAAGGTTGCGGCAGGTGTGAGGCCTTCCCTGCAAACACTGATCACACCGGTAACACGGCATCGCCGGTTCAATGGCAATCCGGTCTCCCACCTTAACACGCGTTACCGATGGACCGGTTTCTACTACAATCCCTGCCCCCTCATGACCTAACGTGAAAGGAAACTCAATGACCTGGATCCCTATTTTTCCCGTTGTAAAATAATGAATATCGGAACCACAGATGCCCATTACCGACATTTTGATCTTTACTTCATTGGATGCCCTGATCTGAGGTTCTTCGGTTTCAACCATTTCCATCCGGCGTATTCCGGTAAGCTTCATCGATTTCATACGTTGCAGATTAATGCCACATTCTTTTCTGTAATTTTACGGGATTTCCGTGAATTTACCGTACCGAACCATCCTGTTATCGAATTTTTATTTCAAAGAAAATGATTATTGCTAATTTCACCCCCTGATCGTGTGAACTTTTTGGTGCATCTGATTCTTACTGAAATAAAAAAAATGGTTTGGCGCACCGCTCATTTTAATTTACTTTTGAAAGAAAGGTATCCATGACAGAAAAAGAAATACATAGCTCTCACAGGAAGATTTGCTACAACCTTTCGGAAAGAAAGCTGAAACCTGCTTTTACCCTTTTATCGGATCTTATTTCACAAGCCGGACTGGGGACCTTAACCGATGAGTTCAGGAACCTGGAACAGAATTACCGGTTTATGCTGAAATATACCGTTGAAGGGATCAAAGATCCCGAACGAAAAAAAATATACAGACACCTGGTCCTTTCGGCTTTTGAGCTGACAGATCAGGTACATGAGGCTTTAAAAGTAAAATATTCCAGTTCCATTGAGTACCAGAAAAAGAGAGGTTTCGATAGCCATTTTATTGAAAATACCGGGGAGTTCCTGACGGAAACAGAAGGGTTCTACGCCCACAAAGAATTGGAAGCACTGGTAAATGAAACCCTTGCCGGGAGTAAAAAACGGATGGGGACCGACATGGAACACAAGCACAAACTGGTTACTCTTTTTTACCACATCTGGTTCCGGGACAGTCTGAATTCTGAAGACGTGGATTTCATTTCAGCTGTCCTGGCTATTGAGGATCTTTTTTCTCCTTACAGGTCCCTGATCCTGTCGGCACTGACCCTGAGCCTAAACCGTTATTTTGATCCCCGGAAATTCTCTTTGCTTTTCGATTGCTATGAAGATTCGGACCCGGAAATCCGGCAACGTGCCCTGATCGGCATTCTGATCAATTTTTACAGGTACGACTACCGGTTGCCGTTTTACCCCGACCTAACGGGACGTCTTAAGATCCTCAACGAAAGGCCGGATTTTAAGAAGAACCTCGAATGGGTGATCCTGCAGTTTATCCGCACCAAAGAGACCGAAAAAATACAGCAGAAGATCCGCGATGAGATCATTCCGGAGATGATACGCATCAGCCCCAACCTGAAAAACAAAATCAACCTCGACAGCCTGATGGATGATAGCCTGTCGGACGATAAAAACCCGGAATGGGAAGAGATCTTCAAGGATTCTCCGGGGTTACTGGATAAAATGGAAGAATTCAGCAAACTACAAATGGAAGGAGCGGATGTTTTCCTGGGTTCTTTTTCCATGTTGAAATCGTTCCCTTTCTTCAGTGAAATAGCGAACTGGTTTATCCCGTTTTTCATTGAAAATCCGGATATCTCCTCGCAGGTGGATCTGAACGATCCGGTGAACCAGACCTTCCTGAAAACCATTGCCAGCGCTCCTATTCTATGCAATTCCGACAAATATTCCTTTTGCTTCAGCCTGACCAACATTCCCACAGAAAACAGGGAAATGATCGTTCAGGGAATGAAAGCTGAAATGGATCAGTTTAACGAACTGGAAAAAGAGGAAGAGCTCTCTTCACCCGGGAAAAATGAACAGTTTATTTCAAACCAGGTTATTCAGGATCTCTACCGGTTCTATAAACTGCACCCCAGGAAATCTGATTTTGAGGATGTTTTTAACTGGCATTTCGATTTTCATAATACCACCGGCCTGGGACAAATACTGAAGGAAGATCCCAAAGTTTTGCGGAATATGGCTGAATTTTATTTTGCCAAAAACTATTTCCACGAAGCTTCGGAAATTTATGCCTTCCTGTTGGCCGAAGAACAAAGTGGCGAATTGTATCAGAAAATTGCCTTCTGCCACCAAAAGCAGGGCGATTTTCAGCAGGCCCTGGAGCACTACCTCAAAGCCGACCTCTATGAACTGAACAAAAAGTGGAACCTCAGAAAAATAGCCCTTTGTTACCGGAATCTGAAGAATCCGGCCAAAGCCCTGGAGTATTACCGGCAGGCAGAGATTCTGGACCCCGAGAATCTGGGAATTCAGTTATCCATCGGGCATTGCCTTCTTGAACTGGAACAATTTGAGGAAGCCTTAAAGTGTTACTTCAGGGTGGAGTATCTCTCCCCCGGAAACAGTAAGGTCTGGAGGCCTATCGGGTGGTGTTCGTTCCTGACAGGCAAAAAGGAACAGGCAAAGAAATATTTTGCCAAACTGCTGGATCAGTCGCCCACCAAACACGATTTTATGAATATGGGACATATAGAGTGGAGCCTGGGCAACCGCAAGGCCGCCCTGACCTGTTATAAAAAATCCATTACGGAGGGTGGTTTCTCAGAGGATGAATTCCTGGAAGTATTTGATGAGGACCTGCACCATCTGGTGAATCAGGGCATTGAAAAGGAAGATGTCCCGATCATGCTCGATCAGTTGCGCTATTTCCTGGAAGAATAGGTTCCGGAGGCAGAATTGTAAGTAGCTCTGCCAAAAGGGCCTCTCCCTCCTGCCGGGATTGACTGATGTGCACTGTAAAGCATCAATCCGGCAATCTGCTCAACCGACATCTTTGATGCCAGGTCCCTGGCCCTTTCATCAACAGATAAACGCCAATCCTCATAGTTCTCCAATTCCCCGTTTTTATTTAAATCTTTAAATGCAAATCGGTTTTCTTCGATCAATTTAATTTGAATTCAGCGAACTATAATATTCTTCCAAAAATTTCAATAAATCTGCATTAGGTAAATTCTCATATTTAACAACTTCATCAAAAATCATAGCTTTAAGGTTTTCGGTAGAACAGGGTTCCCATGTTGGCAATCCTTCCCCGTTCGGATCGCCTTTAGCAGCAAAATTCACCCAATAATCCGACATTTCATCTGCCAGTTTATAGTCAATTTCCGTCCAGGGCCGCGGACTCATTTTTAAGTTGTTGTAGGCGTAGGGCACTTCTCCGGTGTGGAAAGCGCCGTGATCCACCATGCCGTCGGCATAGGGAAGATCCCGTTCAAACCGGTAGATGAAAACATCGGATTCCCCGGTTTGATTTTGAAGCAACATCCATTTATACGATTGCACTCCGAAAGTTAGCAAAGCGCCCAGATCATTCTGGATGGCCAGGGCATCTTCATCTGAATCGACGGGAAAGCGTGACAAAAATTCATCGGCTTTGTCTCCGAACTGTTGTTTTACCTGTTTCCTGAATGCTTCAGCCGGCCGGGGTGGGCCGCCGAATCCTTCGTCTTCATTCCATCCGAGTATGAGAGGAATATCGTTTTGCTTTCCTTTTTCGAAAATATCCTGTACAGGTTCCGGTATCAAATACCCATCCACTATGGGAGTTCCGGGGCCCTGGGCTTCCAGAATTTTCTCCGCCGGCATGGCTCGTAATTCCTCAATGGATGTGGCTCCCAGAGACTCAGCCCATTTTTTGCCTGCTTCTTCAGCCTGCGCCAATCCACCACCCCGCAACGGGTTGCCTGTAGAGAGTATGGTTCCCCCGCTCTCGGCAATGGCCCGGTGTATCAACCCTTTGGTCAGGGGTGAGGCAACCAGGTAATTCACACTGAAGGCTCCTGCCGACTGGCCGGCAATGGTCACATTGGAGGGATCGCCACCAAAAGCTTCACAATTTTTATTCACCCATCTCAGCACTTCCACCTGATCAAGCAGTCCATAATTTCCCGAAGCCTGATATTCCGACTCAGCCGTCAATTCCGGATGGGCCAGGAATCCCAGGGTTCCCACCCGGTAGTTGAAAGTTATAAATACCAAACCTTTTTTTGCCATTTCTTCCCCGTCATACACGGGCACAGCCCCTGATCCGCTGTTAAAACCTCCTCCGTAGATGTAAACAAACACCGGGCGTTTCTCTCCTGCTTTTTCGGCACCTGTCCAAAGGTTCAGGTACAGACAGTCCTCACTCAACGGTTCTTTGGGGGCTATAAATTCCTGTGTCCACATCATAAAAGGCACCGGAGTGGACTGCACAGGGCTTGCAGAAAACCGGGTGCACTCTTTCACGCCGTCCCATTTTTCTACGGGCTGAGGCGCTTTCCAACGCAGATCTCCCACCGGAGGAGCCGCAAAAGGAATTCCTTTAAAAACGGTAACTCCCGACGAGTCTATAAACTCGCCCCGCACCTTTCCGCTTTCAGTCTGAACATACTCCTTTACAGAAACAGACTGACTGCACCCTAAAATCAGAATACCTGAAAAAGCTGCATAAAGGCCCAAATAAAATCGTTTCATTCGTCGTTTATTTAGTGGTTTAACAAATTGCACCATTCCCCCAGGATCCGGATTTTATTTCCCGGTCAGTTTATCAAATTCCCGGGTGGGTGCCAGGGCTTTGGTAACCTTTCCGGCGGTCATCGGATCCTTGATGGTAAAGGTAGCTTTTTCTCTGATATCCAGGACAGACGCCCCCACTTTAAGGGTATATTCTCCAGCTTCGGCGATCCATGAGGATGTTGCTTCATCAAAGGAAGCAAGTTCATCAGTGGAAATCAGAAATTTCAGTGTTTCACCGGCTCCGGGTTTTAGCCGTTTTGTTTTTCCGAAAGCCACCAGTTCCTGCTCCGGCTTATTCAGTTTTCCGGAAGGAGCGCTGACATATACCTGAACCACCTCCCGTCCGGCCACTTTCCCGGTATTAATCACTTTTAGAGATACTTCCAGTTTACCGTCAAACTCTTTTCCGGTTAATTTCAAGTTGCTGTATTCAAAAGTAGTGTACGATTTTCCATAGCCGAATTCATAGGCCACCGGAATCTCATAGGTTGTGTAATAACGGTATCCCACGTAGATATCCTCTCCGTAGACCACCTCCCACGGTACGCGGCTCATGAAGGAAAATCCCGACAGGTCAGGAGCATCATCTGCTTCGCCCTCCTGTTTCACTTGGCTTCCCGGAAAATATTCCGATGTGGGCGTATCGTCATAGGAAAACGGAAAAGTAACCGCCAGTTTGCCCGAAGGATTGACGACTCCTGTAAGGATATCCACGATGGAATTCCCTGCTTCCTGGCCCGGTTGCCATGCACAAAGAATGGCATCAGGCAGATTACGCCAGCTGGCTGTTTCAATAACTCCTGCTATGTTAAGGATAACCACTGCATGTTTTCCTTTTTCATGAAAAGCGGCTGAAACAGTGCGGATCATTTCTTTTTCGGTATCGGTAAGGTAAAAGTCGCCGGGTACGGCTTTTCGATCGCCGCCCTCGCCGGCATTCCGACCAATAGTGATCAGTGCCACATCGTTCTTGTCAGCCATTTTCTCTGCCAATTCTGCGGATACGGCCATCTCAGCAACCGGTTCCTTGCCTCCCATGAAGGCCGCCAACAGATTTGCAGGCTGTTTGTTCTTAGCTTGTTCGGCTTTTATATATTCCTCATACACACCTGCCAACTCAGGGTCGGGAGTGAGCCCGTTGTTTAGTAATCCGTCAAACAATGAAATAGTGTATGCTTCATTTACATCACCGCTTCCTGTACCTCCGGAGATAATATCAAGTGAAGTAGCGCCAAAAGTAGCCACTTTCTTAACCGGGGAACTGAATGGCAGGGCGTTATGGTCATTTTTCAGCAACACCATCCCGTCGGTAGCTGCCTGGCGTGTAACTTCAGCATGGGCTTTCAGTTCCGGATCTCCATAGGTATAGCCTTTGTAGCGCGGTGTTTTTTTCATGATTTTCAGCACCCGTTCAATGTTGCGGTCGAGGACAGACTCCTCCAGTTCGCCATTTTCCACAGCAGCTATCAGCTCTTTGATTTGACTGGATGAGCCTGGCATGATTACATCATTCCCGGCTTTCATCTGGGCCACTACATTGCTGCCGCCTCCCCAGTCGGTCATCACATACCCTTTAAAACCCCAGTCGTTGCGCAAAATTTTCGTCAACAGATCGTGGCTTTCAGAAGCATACGGGCCGTTTATTTTGTTGTAGGAAGACATGACCGTCCAGGGCTTCCCTTCCTTAACGGCAATTTCAAATCCTTTCAGATAGAGTTCCCGCAATGCACGCTCGCTGACAATGACATTGGCCGACATGCGCATGGTTTCCTGGTTGTTCACGGCAAAATGTTTGATCGACGTACCTACCCCATTGGATTGGATTCCCTGAACCATGGCTGCTGCCATTTTACCGGTAACCAGCGGATCTTCCGAATAGTATTCGAAATTTCTTCCACACAAGGGATCCCTTTGGAGGTTCATCCCCGGGCCCAGAATCACATCGGCTCCGTATTCCAGGACTTCTTTGCCCATAGCCCGGCCAACCTGCTCCACCAATTCCGTATCCCAGGAAGAGGCCAAAACTGTCGCTATCGGAAAAGCAGTGCTATAATAGGTATTGTCATCACCCGCTCTTACAGGGGAAATACGCAATCCTGCCGGCCCGTCAGCCAGTACCTGGCTGGTAATCCCCTTCTCAGGAAATTCAGCGGTAAAACCTGCGGCCCCCGGCAAATACAAACGTACCTTATCAACCATCCTGGAATAATCAGATTCTTCGCTTTGTCCCATACCAAAAATGGGAGGAATGTTCTGCCGTAAAGAATCCGGTATCGGGAAATACATCCCGGTTCCGATTAATAACTGCGCTTTCTCTTCCAGGGTCAGGGAAGAGATGATGCTGCTGATATCCTTTTCTTCGGCCTTTTGATCTTTTGCCTGAAGACAGACCGGACCGGATAATAGCAGGACGAAAAGGGTGACGGCTAACGATATTTTAGCCCGTTGGTACAATCGGTTCATTGTAGTATTTTTAAGTAATTATTTTTAATGTATTGCCCAATTTTATATCCAATGTGTCTTACGTACACAATATTATGTTTTTATCGTTATATATCAAAAGAATTTGTTTATTTTGTTTTTTTGCAGATAGAGACATAACGCCTTAAAAGACCCATGATTTTTAACCCGGAGAAATACCTGGATCACATATCCCTTGACTGTGTTGTTTTTGGATTTCATGAAAATCGTTTAAAGATTCTGTTGCTTCAAACCAGGATGACCAAAGAGTGGGCCTTACCGGGAGGTTTTGTTGAAATGGAGGAAACGCTCGAAGAAGCTGCCAACAGAGTGTTGAAAAGCCGGACGGGTGTTGATCATGTTTTCCTGCACCAGTTTCATGTTTTCAGTGATCCCCACCGTTCCCGGGCCAATCCGATTGTTAAAGATTTAAAACGATCAGGCAGAGAATCAAACGTTAAGTGGTTCAACAACCGCTTCATCTCGATTGGTTTTTATGCCCTGGTCGATTATACAAAAGTAATTCCGGCCCCCGATGAATTTTCCGTCGCATGCGAATGGAGATCCTTATCAGAAGCCGGGTCGCTAATCCTGGATCACAGCTATATGGTGGAGAAAGCCAGGCAAGCCCTCAGGCATCAGTTGCAGTATCAACCCGTGGGCTATAACCTGCTGCCTGATAAATTCACCATGCCTGAATTCCAAAAACTGTATGAAACTATTTTAGGCAAGGAACTCGACCGCCGTAATTTCCAGCGGAAAATACTTTCCTATAAAATCCTGAACAAGCTCAGGGAACGAAAAACCGGAGGACCCAATAAATCGACTTTCCTATATGAATTCAACCTTAGCAATTACCAAAAAGCACTGAAGGAAGGATTAAGCGGAAGTTGGTAATTTCCCGAAAACGCTTCGTTCTGAAGAAGACAGATCAGCATGATAATTACCGTATACCGGCCTTCTGATACCTATCGATAAATTTCTGATCCAGCTCTTCCGAGTCTTTGTAATTTTTTCGTAATTCCTGAAGGTTAGCTGTCAGCTCTTCAACAACCCCGCTGTATTCCGGGTTATCATATTCGTTGTGGAGTTCCAGCGGATCTTTTTTCCGGTCGTACAGTTCCCAGGTATCGATGTCGTCATAAAAATGGACCAGTTTATACTCTTTTGTTACCATTCCATAATGTCGTTTAACCATATGGAAGCCGGGGTATTCATAATAATGATAATAAACGGCATCGCGGTTCCAGGCTTCCTCATTGCCTTCAAGGAGAGGCATCAGACTTGTGCCCTGCATATCACCGGGTATTTCGAGTCCTGCTGCATCCAATAAGGTTTGGGCAAAATCAAGGTTTTGCACCATTTCGTCCGATGATGAACCGGGTTTAATTTTTTTGGGCCAGCGGACCAATAAAGGTGTTTTAAACGATTCATTGTAAATAAATCGTTTGTCAAACCAACCATGTTCCCCGAGGTAGAATCCCTGGTCAGAGGTGTACACCACGATGGTATTTTCTGCCAGCCCTTTGTCATCGAGATAGTCGAGAAGGCGCCCAACATTTTCATCTACCGAGGCGATACACCCCAGGTAATCCTGCATATACCGCTGGTATTTCCAGCGCATATAATCGCGGTCATTCATTTCCGGATACGCTTTTTCAAAAGCTTCACTGATGGGACGGTAAACCTCATCCCATTGTTTTTTCTGTTCTTTCGTAAAACGTGCATACTTTTGGTTAAACACCTGTTTTCCCCAGTCGGAGGGTTCCTCAATACCCAACCGGTCGGCAACCTCCGGATATATTTTATTGTCAGCAGAAACGGTCATATGTTTGCGCAGGTTCATTTCTGCCTGGGCTGCAGCTTCCCTGCCTTCATACTCATCAAACAGGGTAGCAGGCTCCGGAAATGTTTTTTTCGTGTATTCCCTGTAATGCTCCGGAGCCGGTAACCATTCCCGGTGAGGAGCCTTATGCAGGTACATAAGCATAAAAGGTTTACTCTTATCTCTGCTGTTCTCAAACCAGTCGATCGTAAGGTCGGTAATCACATCGGTGACATAACCCATCACGGTTGTATCGCCATTATGGGTGATAAACTCCGGATTATAATAATCACCCTGACCGGGAAGGATCTTAAACTCATCGACCCCTTTTGGATTGTTCCCGAAATGAAGCTTACCAAACATAGCGGTCTGATAACCGGCATCATGAAAAAGCTGTGGAAACGTTACATTGGTTGTATCAAATGGAAAATTATTATCGATTTTACCGTTCAGGTGAGAATGTTTCCCGGTTAATATCACCGCCCGTGAAGGAGCACAGATGGAGTTGGTCACACAGGCATTGGTAAACAGCATCCCCTCATGCGCCAACCGGTCAATATGGGGTGTCTGAATAAGCCTATCGCTGTATGCGCTGATTGCCTGGTAGGCATGGTCATCGCTCATGATAAACACAATGTTGGGTCGGGTTAGGTTATCTTCCTTGCTGCAGGATAAAATAACCAGGGAGATTAAAAATAAAAAGACAATTTTCCTCATTCTTTTAAGTTAAATGTTTTTACAATTACATTATCAGCATCAGTTCCAATAAATATCTCAAAATCACCGGGTTCTGTCACAAGATCTCCTTCAAAATTATAGAAACCCAAATCCTGTTCCGTCAGGGTAAAAACAACCTTTTTGGTTTCTCCTTTGGGAATAAAAATTTTCCGGAAATCTTTGAGTTCTTTCAGCGGCCGGGTTAACGAAGCAACCATATCCCTGATATAAAGCTGAACTACTTCTTCTCCATCGAAGTTGCCGGTATTGGTAATCTCTATGGATGCGTTTAAATTCTCTCCCGGTACAATCGTTTCACTGCTCAATTCCATGTTATTATATTTGAAAGAAGTATAGCTCAACCCGTAGCCAAAAGGGAAAAGCGGTGAATTAGGCAGATCGAGGTAGTTCGATTTGAACTTTACAAAGGCATCTCCGTCCTGTGGTCGGCCGGTGTTTTTCATCCGGTAATAGACTGGTATTTGTCCCACACTTCTCGGGAATGTCACCGATAGCTTTCCGGATGGTATTTTATCGCCGAACAAGATATCGGCAACAGCGTTTCCTGCCTCCACACCCGGATGCCAGGTTAAGAGTATGGCAGATGCCTGTTCTGTTTCTTCATTCAGTACCAGGGGACGCCCTGTCATCAGTACCAGCACCAGGGGCTTTCCTGTTTCTGCCAAAGCCCTGATCAGTTTCTTCTGGCTTTCGGGAAGCGAAATATTGGCACGGCTCGCCGACTCACCGCTCATTTCGGAGGCTTCACCCACCACCGCAACAAGGACATCTGCATCCCGGGAAACATGGAGTGCCTCCTCCAGAAGGCTCTCCGGAGGCCGGTCATCGATTTCAATCCGGGGACCAAAAACATTTACTTTCGCTGCCAGGTCCGGATCATCAGAGATATTGGCTCCTTTGGCATACCGGATGTTTACATGGTCCCCAATAACATTTTTAAATCCCTCCATTACGGTAACGGACCATTCCGGATTTCCTGTAGGGGCCCAGGTACCCAGCATATTGTTCCGGCTGTTGGCAAGGGGCCCTACCAGTGCAACGGTACCCCCTTTATTCAGGGGCAATACCTGATTTTCATTCTTTAGAAGCACAAAAGAGCGGGCAGCTGCATCCCTTGCAAACTGCCTGTTCTCAGGGGTCAGAATATCTTTTTCCGGACGGGAAGGATCAAAATAACGGTAGGGATCTTCAAAAAGTCCCAGTTTGTATTTGGCCTCCAGGATCCGGCGACAGGCCCTGTTGATATCCTCTTCCGCTATGATTCCTTCGTTTAATGATTTCTCAAGGGTTGTCAGAAATCCTTCCCCAACCATATCCATATCCAGTCCTGCTTTCAGAGCAAGAGCCGAGACGTCCTGTAAATCACCCATTCCATGGGCTACCATTTCATTGACTGAGGTATAATCGGAGACCACGAATCCGTCGAATCCCCAACGGTCTCTCAGGAGGGTTGTCAGCAGCCATTTATTCCCGGTTGCCGGAACTCCGTCGACATCGTTAAAAGAAGACATCACACAGCCCACGCCGGCCTCTACCGCTGCTTTGTAAGGCGGCAGATATTCGTTATACATCCGGAGCCGGCTCATATCCACGCTATTGTAATCACGGCCTGCCTCCGAAGCTCCATACAAAGCAAAGTGTTTGACGGTTGCCATCATGGTATTACAGCGGCTTACATCGCCGTTTTGATAGCCTTTTACCATCGCACGGGCTATTTGGGCCCCGAGGCAGGGATCTTCGCCACTGCTTTCAGAGATCCGTCCCCAACGCGGATCACGCGATATATCCACCATGGGTGAGAAATTCCAGCATATCCCGTCGGCTGTAGCTTCCGTGGCAGCCATCCTGGCTGCTTGTTCAATCAGTTCCATATCCCAGCTACACGACAATGCCAGAGGCAAAGGAAAGGTGGTTTTATAGCCATGAATCACATCCGATCCGAAAAGCAGGGGAATGCCCAGGCGACTCTCTTCTACAGCCAACTGCTGGGTTTGCTTCCCTTTTTCCGGACCATAAACCCCAAAAATACCCCCTACTTTGCCGGCCCTGATCTTCTCTTCCACATCGGTGCTCACTGCTGATCCGGTAGGAACGCCCCCACCCTGGGTTACCAGGTTTAACTGCCCGATCTTCTCCTGAAGAACCATCTCCTCCATTAAATCGTTAATTAAAGAATCCATTTCAGGATTGCCTGTGCCGGTGTTGTTGACCTGGCAGGAAACAAAAGCAATGATGGGTATCAAAAGCAATTTTTTCAGTCTCATACCTAATTATTTTTTATCTGATTTGAACAATATCTGATTTTTCAGAAATCCCGTTTTCACTGAAAGCCTCAATGGCAAAATAATACGGTGTGTCGCGGTCCAGACAGCGCATAAAATGTTCACTGGCATCATAAAGCAACCAGGAGTGGTATAATTTATCCGGTGCAATACCCCAACGGATATTATACCCCTGGGCTCCTTTTACAGGACTCCAGGAAAAAGATGCATCCCTCCGGTCGGTTTCCCTTTTTACGGTAAAGTCTTTAACCCTGGCTGGTTTTTTACCCAGGCCTTTACCAAAAACCCTGATTTCGGACATAGCCAGGTTTGGCCCGGGTACTTCTACATTTTTATAGCGGACAAACTTCGCAATAACCGGCTGATTGAGGACCATATAAGCATTGGGGGAATCTTTATAGCTGTTATGCCTGTCAACCGCGGGTTGCCAGTTTTTGCCATCGGCTGAAACTTCGATAATAAACCGGTGGCGCAGACCTTCGGTACGGGTATAAATAGCTGACTCATGGTCGTGGTAATTCACTTGAAAGGCATAAATCTTCCCGGGGTTCTGCATTTCGATCCTGACCCATTGCTGATCGTTGTTAGCATCGGCCACCCAAAAGGATTTCGGGTTTTCGTCTGTCAACACCTCAGAAAGAATCTCTCCGTGGTTGTTTTTCTCCGTCGGCATTTCTGTGATATCGTATTCGTCATCGGTTGAAGTGCTTTTTCTGATTTGCATTTTTGATGATGAGACCGTGGTTTTTCCTTTGTATGACAGCAACATCCATCCGCAGTGCTGACCTGCCCGGGTTGGATGGTTGGCTCCGAATCGTGGATAATCGCCATAATGGGTATCTGAATACATCAGGCCTTCGGCATCAAAATAAACCGGAAACATGCACAGACGGCGCTCCCAATGGGAATTGGATGCCAATGCCATGGTAGCAAAATGCCAATACTGCCCATTGGTTTGTTTTACGGTAATCCCATGTCCGGCCCCATTGGTAAACCCCCCTGGTTTGAAACTCATGGGGTTGTTTTTCATATAGGAAAAAGGCCCCAACGGGGATTCCCCGATATAAACGCCATCGCCATACACATTAAACTGTGTTCCGGGTGCTGCATAGTGCAAATAGTATTTCCCGTTGTGTTTGGTCATGGATGCCCCTTCCATATATCCTTCCTTAAGGGTCGGATGAAAATTGTTCTCTCCAAATCGTTCCCAGCCATGTTCCTCCTCAACCAGGTTGATCAGCTCCTTTCTGACTCCGGTTTCCAGCATGCGGTCGTTTTTGTTCAGCTCTTTAACCCGGATGGGATGAACATTGGAAGACCCCCAATAAAGATAGGTTCTTCCATCATCATCAATAAACAACTCCGAGTCCTGGATATTGTTGGTTATCGATGCTGTAGGAGTCCATCTCCCGCTCTCCGGATCATCGGTGTACAGAATGCTCCCATACCCTGCCGGATCGCCGGCAAAATAAAGAATCGAATCCTTGTAG
Organism: uncultured Mariniphaga sp.; assembly: GCA_964575025.1. Lineage (GTDB taxonomy): Bacteria > Bacteroidota > Bacteroidia > Bacteroidales > Prolixibacteraceae > JABMQB01. Next base: position 22,873 of record CAZNPV010000028.1, on the reverse strand, counting down.
TTAAATGCCGTAGGAGCATTGCACCCTTCAAAAAACCATTGCTCCGGTTTGATAAAATTCCAACTCATCAGATCCGTTGAATGCCAATATCCAAAAGAGCGCGTAACAAACATATAATATTCACCCCGGAATTCAACAACAGCCGGATCGGCTCCCGAACGGTATGAAATATTCCTGCCTGAATTATAAACCATGTACGTATAATCGATATCCAATGGATTGCAATAAGTCTGGGGCACCAATTCCTGTCCCTGAATAGAGATGCTTAAGAATAAGGGAGCTAAGGCAAGTCTATAATATACTCGTTTCATATTTTATCGGTTTTGAATCAGCAGCTTTGAATTAAATACCTTTTCTCCGTCTGACAGATGGATAAAATAAAACCCGCTATCCATTTCAGCGCAATTTACCTCTACACTGGAAGATGAAGATCTGGTTTCTTTATGAAAAACTGTTTTTCCGTCTAATCCGAATAGTATGATTGTGATTTTTTTATTTTGAAAAGAAGGAATCAGATCGATATAAAACGTATGAATAGCCGGATTTGGATAAACGCTGAATTGCTTTTTGTTTGGATGTTCCTCTGAACCCGTTGAAGTTTCATACTGAAACCCCAACTTATCGAGGCCGGTCTGAACATCCGGATCCTTCATCACCATGTCCCATAAAAGCCCTGTCCGGTAATTCTCAATCATAACGACAATGGGTCCCTGGTCTATGCCTATATACGATTCCTTCACCCAATTGAGGTTATCATTGAAGGCATCAAAGAATCCATATTTTCCGAAAAGGTCTGCGCCCCGTTCCCTGTAGAAGTATTTCAGAGCCTTCAATGATTCTTCGGGGGTATACGGAAAACTTGACAATGCCGCAGTGGGGCTAATCGTTCCGTTATCGTTGTTCATCGGCTGGTGAGCGGTATACCCATAGGGATCATCGCTGGCCGTCAGTCCCCAGCATTTATCGCTGTAATTCGTATGATTTAAAGGATTCGCTCTGGCGTACTCATAATGAATTTTTGCGGTATTCACATGCTCCTGCCAATAATCGGCATAGGTATCTTTTAGTCCGTGCGGATTGATGCCCAAATGAGAATAATGAATAAAAAACAGGGGGCCACCCCAGTTTGGTGAAAGGGTAATTTCCTGGTTGTAATAGGTTCGTTTGTATACCATGCTTCCGCTGCGTGCCCACCCTTGTTCGTACACCTCTTTGGGAACTCCGTAAGTTGGGGATGCTGCTGCCATGATGTAAGTTATCAGGCATTCGTTCCATCCCCTCACTTTCATATTTTTCTGAAATTCGTAATTCGGCGACCAATGCCAGTACAATACATATTCCCCGTACTTTCTGTACCAGTCCCAATCGATTTCTTTCCACAGTTGATCGGCTTTTTGCCGTATTTGAACCGATTTTGAATCATCGCCGGTGAAATAATTTTTCAGAGCGATCAAGCCCTGGGCTACATACGATGTTTCAACAATATCACCCCCGTCGTCTATTTCCGAAAAAGGCTGGGTTTGATACGTATCTGCATTATACCAATGGGACCAGGCTCCGTGATGTCGTTCACAGTTTGTGAGAAATCCCAGGATCCTTTCTATCCGGTCTTTTATATCTTCACACGGTTCATATTCCCGCTCATGGGCTGCAATCATAGCCATCAGCCCCATTCCGGTGGCCCCGGAAGCAACCGTGCGCCCATTTCCATTTGAACGTTCCAACGCCAATCCCGTCGCCTGGTGGGCACCATCCCAGAAATAACGGAAAGTATATCGTTGCAGCATGTCCAGGAGTTCTTCGTCGGTAAAATCCCTGATCTCAGCCGGCTGTTCCCTGCTTTCCGACTCACTGTCCTGATGAACGGCAACCACCTTATAGATCACAGAACGATTTCTTTCGGCCGGCTGAACAAAATCAAGGTAGAAATTTTCAGATGTTTCCTCCCGTATTTCAAAGGTCGATCCCTGGTTAAAAGAAGCATATATCCGATAGGACATGTTGGGCAAAGGATGATCCCAGGTCAACTCCGCATGGCTGTCGTATCCGCTGGCTGTAAAATTCTCAACCGGGGGAATCACATCAACACTTTTAAATGCAACAATTTCATCGATAAGTATCTCCCGGGAAGTATTATTAAATTCTGACTGATTAAATATGATTCCTTTAACAGCCTCTCTGTCCAGATCATTTTCGGCAAAAATAATCTCAAGAGGAATAACAATCCGGTTCCATTCTTCCTTTTTAAGGTCGTTGTTATAATCAGAAAGCTGATAGAAGGTTGAAGTTATTTCCCCTGAACCATAAGGGTGGATTGTTTTAACGGCTAAAAGAGGTAAAGCAGTTACAGGAAATTCATTTTCAGAATAGAGGTAAAAAGAAAGGGAATCGGTATGGGTAAGATCCGCAGCACTCCAGTCACTACGGTAAATACTGGCTTTCCAGTCTCCATTTTCGGAAGAAGTATAGGAAAACTTGAGGGAAGTAGCTCCCTTGTAAGCAAAAGTGGAACAGGGAATTTTATCGTTCCACTGTGCTCCTCCCGGCGGATAAGTATGTATAAATGTGCTTTCCCCCAGGTTATTGACATCAACAATTCCCTGGTTATAGTATGTTTCATCGGTTCCTTCAGAAAAGAAATATACTTCCTGTGAAAAACACGTGTTAATCAGGATGAATAAAAGATTGAATGTAAGTATAAGCTTGACCACTTTTTAACTAGTTCCTTAAGACTCATTTATATGTTTCGATATACTCATCGAGAACTATTCAATTGACGTATTATTCTTCGTTATTACAGCGCATCCTGATAAGAAAATCCCAATTTAATCAATCCCTGTTGAATTTCCGGATTTTTCATAAAAAGATCCCAAATCAAGCCTGTTCGGTAATTCTCAATCATTACCACCATGGGGCCCTGGTCGATGGCAAGGTATTTTTTCGGCCACCAGTTATATTCCTGACTGAAGGCATCGTAAAATCCGTAGGGTCCCCAGAGTTTATCCCCCAGATCTTCGTAGAAATGACGAATCACGGGCATGACCTCTTCGGGTGCATATGGAATGGAAGAAACGGCAGCCGTTGGCGTTATAATCCCCGGATCGAGGCTGGGTTTATGACCGGCATAGCCGCTTTCAACCGATAACGAATCGGGTTCCGGTTTTATATCGGTATTCCCTCTGAAATATTGGGCAGCCCCCGGAACGGAATAAGAGGAAGTAAGGCCCCAACAATTCTCTCCATATCCTTTGTGTTTGTAAGGATTTTCAATACAGTGGGCCCGGTTAATCATTGTGTGGGCCACATTGTTGTCCCAATAATTGGCATACCGGTCGGAAAGATTTGTTGGATTCAGTCCCAGAAAGGAATAATGGGCCCAGAACAGGGGCCCTCCTTTTTCGGGATCGGTAGGATGTTTCAATGTCAGGGTATAGCCATAGGTTGAATTATTCACTTTTATGTCTCCGTTTTGAGCCCATCCATCATGATATGCTTCCGGTGAAATCGGATGCGTAGGGGAAGATGCACCCAGGATATAAGCGATCAGGCACTCGTTATACCCTGTGATCTTATGGTTCATTCGCCATCCATAATTTGGAGACCAGTGCCAGTAGAGAACCTTTTCTCCTTTCTGATGCCAGTCCCATTCCACCTCACGCCAAAGGGTATCAATGGCAGCGGCTAATTTTCTCTCTTCTGCATTGCCATTCAGGAAATACTGTTTGACGGTCAGCAACCCCTGAACAAGAAAAGCGGTTTCCACTATATCGCCGCCGTCATCATAGGTACTGAAAGGTTTGACTTTTCCTGTTTCTCCGTTTAACCAATGGGGCCACACACCGTGAAACCGGTCGGCAGCCTTTAGAAAATCAACCATTCCTGTGATCCTTTTGAATCCCTGTTCCCGGGTTATAAAATTTCGTTCCATCCCTACCAGGAGAGCCATCAGCCCAAAGCCCCCTCCTCCGGTGGTTACAATGTGTTTATCGTTATGTGGATAAACCCTATCCACATGAAACCGTTCACGTGCCAGTCCGGAATTGGGTTCTGCCCCATCCCAGAAATATTGAAACGTACGGTATTGAACCGAATCCAGCAATTCTTCATCACTCAGTAATTCAGCGGATTTTTCTGTCGGATTCTCTGAGGCTGATTTTTGTTTTGACTGACTACAGCATATTAAAATACCGGCAAGCAACAGACCAAAGATACTATACTTCATATGCATATAATTGTTATATTTTATTGGTTTTATTCCCCGCAATGCTTGCAAAGAATGCGCTAAGTCCGCGGAGCATTTACCATCAACAGGGAAATTCTTTGCTTCCTTTGCGAAACCGTTGCATCCTCCGCGGTTAAAAAATTCTTTCAAACAACACCCCTATCCCTATATTCTTCCCTCCTGAGGGGAGATCCCGCAAAGCGTGAGAGGGGTGAACCGATATTCATCTGGTAAAAAGGCTGCCCGGATACTCCCAGGCAGCCTTTCCCTTATTGGAATAACCTAACTAAACAACCTATTGAACTTTTCGGAATGAATTAAATCTCATCATTCATGATGGTTTGTACTTCTTCCTGGGTAAGAGCCTTATTAAAGAGACGCAATTCATCCATCAGGCTTTCATCGGACCAATGGTCCCATCCGGTAAACCGGGGAGCTCCTGACATGATAGAAAGCACATCGCAGCCCTCCCAACTGATTCCTTCGAATGCTCCCTGGCTAACTACGGCACCATCGATGTACACTACGCATTCCGTTCCGGAGATGGAAAAAGCGAAGTGATGCCATTCATTGGCTGCCGGATCCACCTCAGCGGCAGTCCCCCCGTCAAACCAGTTGTCTGCAGCCCCGGTTCCGGCATTAAGTTTAACCCGTTGATTATCCCCTGCCTTCTCACGGAAAAAGCGGAATCCTGATTTCCGGTTGTTCTGTTTCACCGGATATTCGGCATTTTCGGTATCTTCGGGTCCCATAACCAAAATTCCGGCCCGGTCGGGCACAGGATTTATATTCATCCAGAATACCGCGCTGAACTGATCTCCCTGCAAATCCCCGGTCGGGAAGGTTACATACGATTCCGGAGCTCCGGCATAAGCTTTCCCTGCTTTCCCGTCGTTGCTGAATCCGGGTGTACCCACAGGAGTTGCTTCACTTTGTGAAACATATTCCAGGAAATTATCTTCAAAGGGCATGTAAAAAATTTCCCCCTCGTATTTTGGTGTATAGGTAAAATCCTTTCCTGACTCTTCGGTAATAATATTCTGTATTTCTTCCTGAGAGAGTGCATAATTAAACATGCGGAGTTCATCCATCAGGCTTTCATCCGAAAGGTGGTTCCAACCGGAGAACCGGGGCGCTCCGGACATTATGGACAGCACATCACACCCGGTCCAGTCGATGCCTGTGAAGGCACCTTCTTTCACTACCTCTCCGTCGATATAGACCACACACTCCGTGCCTGAAATAGTAAAAGCAAAATGGCGCCATTCATCAATCGATTGGTCAACAGTAGCGGCTTCACCCCCATCAAACCAGGTATCGGCGGTTCCGTTGCCGGCATTCAGTTTAAACCGTTGTTTTCCCCCGGCATTTTCCCTGAAGAAACGGAATCCGCTTTTCCGGTTATTCTGGGCTGTCGGATTTGCCTCATCCTCCGGTCCCATTACGAGAATTCCCGCACGATCCGGCACGGCATTGATTTTCATCCAGAATAGGGCGGTCAGCTCATTGCTTTGCAGCCCGTCCGCCGGGAATGTCAAATACGACTCAGGAGCTCCCTGGTAAGATGTAAGCCCCCCCATGGCATCATTGGCAAACCCAGGGTTGCCGATAACCGTTGGCACTTCGAAAGTAACCATATTCATAAAATCTCCCTCGAAGGGCATGTACAATACTTCACCCGGATATTTGGGAATGTAAGGGGGTATCTTTTCGATATGAATTTCCACCGTTGTTGTTTTGTTATCCAGGTCAATGGCTTTAATAGCGATGGTATGGGTTCCGTCCACCACCTGATCATATACCAAATCATCAACCACCAGTCTGCGGTAATCTATAAATTCAGTGTAGGTGGCAATATTGGCCCCATCGTAGAGCACTTCAACTTTCCCCAGTTCAATGTCATCGGTTGCTTCAAACCGTATATGGATGGATGAAACGGTTTCCGGCAACTGGATTTGCGTTCCCTCGGCAGGAAATGCAACAGTCACCTGGGGATCACTTGCATCCACTCCCGGATCTACTTTTGAGATTTCATCGATAAATCCATCTTTGCAGGCAAAAACAAAAAGTACCAGAAATCCGATTGCTATATAGTTATATTTTTTCATGTTTTTATAATTGTTAATTATTAATGGAAAACATGGAACGTGCCATACTAAAAATCCTGCTGTGTATGATTTTTTTTCTCATGGCTCGTTTCCTCTCATTATTATCATTTTTCCAGATTGGGTAACACATCCACCTGGTTTTGCGGATAAGGCAGGAAAGTTTTGTCGTCGGTAAATGTTCTGCCGTCGTAGCTCAGTTGATCCGTTCTTCCCAGGCGGATCATATCGTAATAACGTATCCCCCACTCCATTGCCAGTTCTGCGAATTTCTCATCCATAACCTGATTGAGCGTAACGCCTGAGAGGGGATCTAAACCAGCCCGTTCTCTCACAGCATTCACTGCCTGGTCGGCCGTCATTCCCGTACCGGAGGCTCCCTGGGTAAGTGCTTCGGCATGCATTAACAGAATCTCCGCATACCGTATGCACCGGAAGTTGTTGTTTGATCCGTAGGCTGTACGGCCTGGTATCAGCTGATCGGATGGCAGATAATGTTTCCCGCTGGCAAACATAGCCCGGGGATAATCCAGGACGACATCTCCGGAAGGGGTTTCATTGGAGATCCAATCGGGAAGGGTGGCATACTCCGCGTCGGATTTTATTTCAGCTATACCCCGGGGAGTGAATAATACACTGGTCTGCAAACGGACCACCTCACCCCGGTCCAGCATAAATTTAATCCATTTCACGCTGGGTTCATAAAACCCCCAGCCGCCACCGGCACCGGTTACTTTGGGTTTGTAGAAAGCTCCCTGAGGACCAAAAAATCCAAATAAATAGGATTTGCTGTCACCCGATCCCTGACCAAAGTCGGAATATTGCATCTCCAGGATGTTCTCATTGCTCAGTTTCCCGGGTATTTTGAAAAGATTGTAGAAATCTTCTTCAAGGCTGAATTTTCCGGATTTTATGATGGCTGAAGTGGCATCCGCAACGGCCTGATAATTTTTCAACTCCAGGTTTGCCAGTGCTTTTATAGCCAGTGCCGTGTATTTGGTAACCCCACCGGGGATATCGGTACGTTCCCCGGGATGCACGCCGGGAAGGCTGGCTGCTGCCTCATCCATCTGTTCTGAAATATGCTGCATCACTTCATCCTTTGAAGCCGGTTCAGCAACCAGCAGATCGGTTGGCACTGAATTGGTCGGAATGAAGATCCTTCCCCAAACACGGGATAACTGAAACATCAAAAATGCTCTCAGCACTTGTGCTTCAGCAATATACTGGTTAGCCAGCGCATCGTTGTTGGCATATTCTCTGTATTTTTCGACTTCTTCCATGGCCGAATGAAAGGTGAAAATATCCCGGTACTCATTTTGCCATACTGAATTGTACATCCAGAAATCTTTGTTATAGTTAAACTTATCTGTTTCAGCAAAGTCCTGTTGGTCTCCCAACCCCCCATGGTTTACATCATCACCCCGAACCGATATGAGGGGAAATTCTTCCCAGCCCCGGGTATAAAATGCTTCATAGGCGCCAATCACCGGCAGGATCATATTGTCTGAATTGGTGTAATCGACATCTTCCGTGAATGCTGTATTTAAAGGAGGTTCATCCAGTACACTTTCGCAGGAAGTTATCCATGCAAATGCAAAAACTACGATTGCTATTTTTAGAAGATTTATTATCGTTTTCATTGTCCTGATCTTTTTAAGTTAGAATGTAACATTTAATCCTACTGTATAAACGGCCGGTATTGGATACGTTTGCCTGTCAATTCCATCGGACACTTCCGGATTGAATCCGTTGTATTTGAATACCGTTAGCGGTCGCTCGGCTGTAAGTGTTACCTTAAAGTCCGGCATATTTACCCCAAACCATTGTTTATCATGAAGGTTATATGCGAGTTGTACGTTTTGAATTCTGAAGAACGAACCGTCTTCCACCAGGTAATCGCTCATTTTCTGGTTCCATCCTTTGCGCAATCCTTTGGATGAAGGATATTTTCCTGACTCAATAACGCGCACTACATTGTTCGATTCATCCAACTCAATCTGGGTTCGGTTTATTGCCAGATCCGCATCCATATTCAGGTCTGCAGTCCATATGATTTCTCCTCTTCGCCGGTTGAGGATTTTGTTTCCCGTCTGACCAAAGATGCTTGCCGAGAGTTCTATATCCTTATAGGTGATTCCCAGGTTCCCGCCATAGGTTAACGTTGGCAGGTATGAACCCAGTATCACACGGTCTTCCCCGTCGATGACTCCATACCCTTCTTCTCCTTCGGCTTGCTGGTCCTTATATCTGAAATCACCTGGTTCCAGGTTATTTTCCACAGCGATCGGGTCGTTGCTTATTTCATTCCAGGTCTGGTAAATTCCATCTGTTTCCCATCCGAAGAAAGCCAGCAAGGGTTCTCCGATCATGGTACGCTGCCTGAATTCGGCACTTCCGCCGTCAATGTATTCCTGACCGTAAAGATTCAGCACTTCATTGTTCAAGGTCGACACATTCACTCCAACCTGATAACTCAAGTCGTTGGAAATTTCATTGGTCCAGTTCAGGCCCAGTTCAAATCCGGAGTTCCGGATAACGCCTAAACTACGTCGTACGGTTTGCCCGATCAGGGGTACCTGGATGGATATTACGGCATTTTCCGTATCGCGTATATAATAATCGGCATCCAGGGTAAGTTTGCTATCGAACAGATGTGTTGTAAATCCAACATTTATTTCTTCGGTAACTTCCCATTTCAGATATGAGAAATTGCTGCTTGTTGACGTACCCGATGTGAGCACATCATTCAATGCCACTGTAACTACCGATGTTGTGCTGGCTCCGTCGCTGGCAGGAACACTGTTGTTCCCCAATTTACCCCAGCTTGCGCGTACCTTCAGGTAGTCAATCAGATCCACATTCTCCATGAAACGCTCTTCCGAGACAACCCATCCGGCACCAACAGTAGGGAAATAACCCCATTTTTCCTGGTACTTGGAAGTTCCGTCTGCACGGAAAGTACCGTAAAGAAGGTAACGGTTCATGTAATTATAGGATATCCGTCCGAAATAGGATAAGCCATAGTATCTGCTTCCACTGTCCCGCACACTCTCTTCGGGTTTGGTCAGGGATTGATCTATGAACCAGGATTCTTCGTTTTCATAGGGAAATTCCAGGCCTCTGGCAGTAAGATAATCCCAGGCATCATCCCTGTATTCACTTCCCACCATAACCGTTACATTGTGGTCTCCGAAACTGTCATTGTACGTCAATACATTATCCCATATTTGCTTAAACCAGGTGTTGGTAGATTTTGATATTGATGCATCTTCAACATCCCGTTTGTAATTTTCGGTAATATAATAAGGTAACCGAACATTACGATTCAGGGAGCTTATAAAAATTGAATTATAGGAAGTTTTAAAAGTCAATTTTTCGGGAATAATTTCCAATTGTGTATAAAAATTAGCAAGCGTTCTTCTCTCTTTAGCCTGATCATTGCTAAAATCCATGCTTGTAAACGGGTTCTGCGACCCCCGGTATCCCAATACCTGGGCATCGCCATAGGGTACCGGCCAGGCATCGGTATTCAACTCATCAATCGCGGGGAATACCGGCACGGCCCAGTAAGCGCGGCTCCAGGCACTGTTATCGGGTTGATATTGTAACGCATTGCTGAATAACACATTTCCCCCAATTGTTAACCAATCGGTAGCATCGTAATCTATTTTAGACCTAAGGTTGAACCGCTCGTATTCATTCTTCATATCCAGGATTCCCTGTTCTGAAAAATAATTGGCGCCAATGGAATAGGAAGCTCTTTCGCTGCCTCCGGTAACACTCAGGCTGTGATTTTGTTTATTGCCCATCCTGAGTATTTCATTGTACCAATCGGTATTTACATCCGGCACTTTGGGGTTGATGCGGCTTCGTCCGTACCGTTGCATAGCGTTCAGGATATAGCTTACATCCGGGTCGGAGCCTGATTCAAGTGCCATGGCCGTGAACTGCTCTGCATTGGCCATCTTCACCATATTCTGCGCTACCTGAACGCCGTAATATCCGTCATAGGTGATTCGGGCCTTTTGGTTTTTCTTTCCCGAGGTTGTTTCAATAAGAATGACCCCATTGGCTGCTTCAACACCATAAATTGCTGCTGCCGAAGCATCTTTCAATACAGATATCGTTTCAATATCTGCCGGATTTAAAAATCCGATATTATCCACAAACATTCCATCCACCACGTATAAAGGGTTGGTATCGCCTATTCCCGGATAGGAGCCTATACCTCTCACGCGTATGGTAGGAGAACTTCCCGGTTCACCACTGCTTACCACCTGCATGCCGGCTACTTTGCCCTGAAGAGCCTGCATGGCATTCGAAGAGGGGGACCTGGCAATATCTTCCGACTCAACAGTGGCAATAGAAGAGGTCAGATCCTTGACTTTTATCTCACCATACCCCACAACAACCACCTCCTCCAGGCCAACTACGTCTTCCTGCATCTGGATGTTCACGGTTGTTTGACCGCTTAATGGAATCTCCTGGGTAATAAATCCAATGAAACTGAATACCAGCGTGGAACGAGGTGAAACGGAAAGCATGAAATTACCGTCAACATCCGATACGGTACCGTTGAGGGTTCCTTTTTCGACAATGGATACTCCCGGTAATCCCAAGCCTGTATGATCCGTTATATTTCCTGTTACCGAAATGCGTTCCTGCGCAATAACAGAAAAAACCAGGAAATACAGCATAAAAAATAAAATAGGTTTTTTCATAATAAATTTGAATTAAATTAGTTTCTGTTTCTTTTGAGTAGTTTAAAAGTAGTTTTTCCAAATTCAAACAGGAATGGAATCCCTACACTTCTGATTCTCCTCTGTTGGTGAATCAATAAATGAACCTCATCAAAACCTCATCATAGGATATTCTGAAATATAATATACTGTTAAACATCACTATACAACAGCATCCATTTTATTTTTTCTATTGAAGATTATTGGATAATGAGGGATATATTGTGCTGAAACAAATAAAAAATCTTATTTTTATTTACAAAACAGCGATGAATTCAATCGATGAAAACAGAAAGGGGAATTGGCATTGAGGATATTTCACAGGTACATAGTATTTCTTGCCCTGTTTACCTTATTTTTCGCGGTTCGTATCACAGGAGCCCTTCCTTTGCAGGAAGTCAAATCCTTTGAAAAACAAACTTACCGGGCAGCGAGTCAGAACTGGAGTGTCAGTTGTGCTTCCGATGGCTTTATCTATTTTGCCAATCATCAGGGATTACTCGAGTTTGACGGAACGACCTGGCAACTCTATACCTTACCCTCGCAAACCATCTTACGGGCTGTTAACGTCTGTGCTGATACGGTCATCTATTCCAGTGGATATATGGAATTGGGGTATTGGAAGCCAGACCGTTATGGTTCATTGCATTACCATTCCCTTTCCGGGAAAGCAAGCGAATATTTTTCCCGGAATATTGAATTCTGGAACATTGCCCTTTCAGGGGAAACCGTTTATTTTCATTCCTTCAGTCGTGTTTTAGCTTACCGTTCAGGAGCTTTTGCGCTGGTGGACCTGCCTGATTTTACCTCGGTGATGAGCAAAGTGAACAACAAGGTTCTGATAGCTGTCAGAAATAACGGTATTTATCAGCTTATCGGCGATCATGCAGAACCTTATCTTGTCAGTGATTTTTTTACTGACAAACTGATCCGGTTTCTGATCCCATACGATGAACAGAAAATACTCATCGGTACGGCTTCCAATGGAATCTACCTTTGGGATGGAAAGGACATTTCGGTATGGAACGCTTCCTGGAGAGATTACTTTATCCGGCATGAATTAAACCGTGGTTTCAGGAGCAAAAACGGCCATTTTATCATTGGCTCCATTATCGATGGAATTACTATTTTTAACAGGGAAGGGCACCTGATAAAAAAAATCAATACCGATAATGGACTTCCCAACAATACGGTCCTTGGTATTGATTGTGATAATCTTGGGAATACCTGGCTGGCCCTGGATAACGGCATTGGTTTTGTCTCCGGACAGGTAAAGAAAAGTTACACCATTGAGCCTGCACCGGGTGTAGGGGCAGTATATTCCATTGCCCTTTTTCAGAACCGTATGTACGCAGGTACCAACCAGGGATTGTTTTCCCGGCCCATCCCACCCGGAAACGAAACGTTTACGTTAATACCCGGAACGCAGGGACAAATATGGGATTGCACGATCATCGAGGATAAACTCCTTGTGGGACACAACCAGGGCACTTTTCTGCTGGATGGAACCCGGATAGAAACAGTTTCCCGCCAGTCAGGCGGCTTTGCCATAAAAAAAGATGTCCTGAATGATACCCTCTGGATCCAGTGTACCTACTCAAACCTGGTTACCTATAAGAAACAGGATAATACCCTGACTTCCGAAAGCATGAATGGTTTTTACGACCTGATACGATACATCGAAACAGACCACCTGGGAAATATCTGGGCCAGCCACATGCACCTGGGTATCTATAAAATCAAAACCGATGACAGGAGGGAAAACATTACCGATGTTACCTACTATGGAGAAGAGTCCTTTGGAACGGAAAATACCATTCATGTTTTCAGAATCGAAAACCGGATTGTTTTTACTTCCGGAGAAAAAATATATACTTACGATGATCTGAACGACTTGATCATTCCTTACGATCTGTTAAATAAAAAACTTGGAAAATACAGTAAATCCCATCGGATTATTGAAGCACCAAACCACCATTACTGGTTTATTTGCAACGAAGGAATCGGGCTATTTGAGATCAACCAGGACGAGATCAAACGGATTAAGGAGTATCCTTCCTCCCTGTTTTCAGCCTTCGGACCTGTTTCTGAATTTGAGAACATCCTTCCTTTATCGGAAAAGAAAGCCTTGTTTGGTCTTCAGAACGGAATTGCCACACTGGATGCTACGGTTTCTGATTCGCTTGTCCTGATCGAAAATTTCAAGCCACAGATACGCCAGTTCTCCATGTATACGGCCCGGGGAAAATCGGAATTGCTGCCTCTTGAAGCATCCGGCTTAAAAATAAAAAACAACTATCACAACCTCCATTTCCGCTTTTCATTTCCCCACATCAGCGAACTGCCTATATCATACCGGTACTACCTTGAAGGGTTGCACGCAGACTGGTCTGAACAAACCCAAACGCCTGAGTTCCGGTTTGAACGGCTGCCCAAAGGAAAATACACCCTTAAGGTGAAAGCCATTGATTTATGGGACAATGAGAGCCAGGTAAGCCAACTACAGTTTGAGATCCTTCCGCCCTGGTACACATCAGGAGTAGCCCTGGTACTCTATCTTATTGCCGGAATGTTGATGCTTCTCGGATTCCGGAACCTCGTGATCAGGCAAACAAAACGGAAAGAAAAGCTCCGGCATGACCTGAAAGAGCAGGAGCTGACCCGGCTCAGAAATGAAAAGCTACGAAGTGAAATCGAATTTAAAAGCAAAGAACTGGCCAATTCAACCATGGCACTCATAAAAAAGAATGAATTCCTGATGTATTTAAAAAAGATCATCAGTAAACATAAAACAGACCTGGGGTCGCGTTATCCGGATAAGTATTTCAATTACCTGAATGAAAAGATTGATGAGAATATTTCGAATCAGGACGACTGGCAGCTTTTTGAAACAAATTTCGAACAGGCCCATGAGCAGTTCTTCCGAAAAATCAAAGATAAATATCCCGATCTTACATCCAGTGATTTACGGCTTTGTGCTTTTCTCCGGATGAACCTCTCCTCGAAGGAGATTGCCCCGCTCCTGGGTATTTCAGTCAGGGGTGTGGAGAACCATCGCTACCGGCTTCGAAAAAAACTCAACCTGGCCCACGACCAGGCGCTGACGGATTGCATCCTTGGCATCTGATCTGGTCTGTACTGCCTGATCTGCCTGCTATGATTATTTGTTCAAGCTGATCTTTCCCTATTCCACTAAATCGTTGCGGTTACGTATAAAACGGGTATCCATGAAGGTTACAACCGACGATATGAAATCAAAGCATCTCTCTTCCTTCCCTGTCGGGATCATTTTTCACTTCGCACACATCGTTCAGGATCATTGTTTCGCCGTTTTCTTTGGTATATTTTGGCCATTCGGGCATGCTTGTGCAGTTTGGATCTCCGGTTCTCATAAACTGAAGGAGGGCATCCGACATTTTTTCTGAAAGTTTCCTGGGTCGTGCACCGCCTCCGGTATGGGTTAGCATCAGGTCGGTATTATCATACCAGAAGCAGATATCCAGACAATGGAATGCCCGCATTCTTTTGTCGAACAATGGCGGTTCCCAGCCAAACCAAGCCACATATACCGGGGCCGGTTCATTGAGTTTGGCATTGGCTGTTTCGACCACTCCCTGCCGGTTGCTGGCTACCAGGGTCATCACTTCAATGGGTTTGGCATCGGGAAAAGCCCTGGCATAGGCATCGTACACTTCCGGCGCCTTATCGCCCAGGCCGCCTCTGAAACCGGATCTTTCTTTCAGCATTTCCTTTGCCTCTTCCGCGGTAATATTTTCCAGTTCAGGATTGGTACTGGCCATTCCCCATTCATGGAAGGTACTGCATATCAACATAGGCACATTGGCAGACACACTATTCTCCGGGGAATAGAATGTACCCTTTGGGATGTGTATTCCATCAGCCACAGGTGAAAAGCCGCCCCGCATCATTCCACTTCCTCCGGATTCTTCCCTTAATTTCCGGCTGGCTTCGTTTGCAATGAGGATGTACTCTTTCCAGGTTATCTCCTGAAGCTTATCTATTTCGGAGGGCTTTAGTCCGGCTTCTTTCAGAACATACGTTCCCAGTTTCCGGGAGTATTCCTGGTCCGTAGCCCCTGTGGTTGAACCGCTTAAGGGGACCACTTTATGCACCAGTCCTTTGGCTGCCGGCATGGCTGTGAGCACACACACCTTGGCACCGCCACCCGACTGTCCCATGATGGTTACATTGCCCGGATCACCCCCAAAGTGTGCTATGTTCTCATGAACCCATTCGAGGGCAGCTACCATATCCAGGGCTCCCACATTCCCTGAGTGGGCATATTTTTCTCCTCCTACCCCGGATAGATCTGTAAATCCGATGGGTCCCAGCCGGTGATTGACAGAAACAAAAACCACATCTCCCTTACGGCTCAGGTTTTCTCCTTTGTATCCATCCTGTTCAATTCCGTTGCCGTTGGTATATCCCCCTCCGTGGAACCAGACCATCACCGGCCGTTTTTTTCCGTCAGCAATGGCAGGTGTCCATACGTTCAGCCGCAGGCAATCCTCGCTCACATCGTCATAATTCCAATGATCTCTGAACGAGGAATAGGCATTGGCGTAGCGGTTATCCATGATCTGAGGGGCTGAATTACCCCACCAAACGGCCGGGAATATATCTTCCCAGGGTTCGGGTTTCCGGGGAGGCATAAAACGGTTTTTGCCGCCTGTGTCGGCCCCATAGGGAATGCCCCGGAACTGGTAAATCCCGCGAAGGATAAATCCTTTGACCTTTCCATATACCGTTTCGGCGATAGCAATGTCATCGCCGATAAACAGAACCTGTTCATCGTTGTCTGTCCCTTTCCGGCCTGTATCGGAACAGGCGGTTAAAGGTAATGCCGAAGCCAGGCCCAGTCCGGCAGCCCCGGCTCCCATAGTCTGAAAAAAATCTCTTCTGTTGGTTTTCATCTTTTATTGTTTTTTTTATTGAATGGATTATCCAAATACCTTTCCCCACATTTCCCGTTCCGCTTTGAACCGGTCGCGGATTACTTCGCAGTGGACATCAATCCGCATCGTGGGGCGTGATGTGAGGTTGTATGCCGGCCATGAGGGCTGCCCCGGTGCCAACGGCTTTCCGATTTTGGCAAAATTCGTCCAGAAAGCAGTCATGTTCTTTGACGCTTCATACCGATTGGGCCGCGTACCTGCCATGCCCTCTTCCACATTGTAAAATTTAAAAGGAATATCCAGGGCATGCATTGTACCGAATTCAAATTCAGTTCCGGGTATTCTAGCATTTGATTTATATCCAAAATTATAAAGGTACGCAGGAGCACCTCCCTGCATGGCTTTTCTTTCTGCAATGGTAATTGAACCAAGACCCATCATCATTATGGACCGAATGGCAATATAAATTTCCCCGGGAGTTTTTTCCGGATTTGCTTCATGATACGTTTTACGGATGAGATCTGCATTTTCTCCATAATCCCTTTCAAGTCGTTCTTTCAATTGTTTTTCAGAAAGCGTAAAAACTTCTTTATCACCGGATGTCATGGCAAAAAAGATGTATTCATCTTCATTCCAGCCCACCATCAGGGGTTTCTTTTTTGATATTCCGGGAGCGGTTGGTTCAAAGGGGTGCTCAGGAATTAGGTATCCGTCTTTCACTGCTCCGAAACTGCCGGCTCCTGAGTTGCCAATACCCCGGAATCCTCCGGAAAGGGGATTGGGTGTTTTAGGGATCTTTTCCTGTGCCTCGAGCAATTTATCAGCCGGCACTTCCAACAGTTTTCTCCAGTTACCAGGTGAAATGTTCAGGTATTCGAGCACCCTTAGTGTTGTTTGCCTGGCATTTTCTTTCAGGATAAGCTCCACTCCCGGGCCGCTTTCTATGGATGCTTTATTAAAATAGGGTTCAGCCTCAGGCATAGCATAGAGGCTTGATGTTTTCATTCCCCCACCCGACTCTCCGAAGATCATTACATTTTCCGGATCGCCCCCGAACTGAGTGATGTTTTCATGAATCCACTCCAAGGCAACTGCGATATCCTGGACTCCGCGGTTTCCGGAGCCTTTATATTCATCCCCGGCGATTTCATCCAGATAAAGAAAACCGAGGAGTCCGAGGCGGTGGTTGGTAGCCACAACCACCACGTCGTACATGCGGGCCAGGTTGGCTCCGTCCTGGCTGACGCTTCCTCCCGAGCCGGTCCGGAATCCTCCACCATGGTTGTATACCATGACAGCCCGTTTTTTGTTGTCGTTGGCAGGAGTCCAGATATTCAGCACCAGGCAATCCTCAGCAGGATCCGGTTCATTCAGGCCATAAGTCTGGTGAGGCGGTTGTATGGATGGGAATCCGAGCTGCAGGGCATCTTTTATCCCTGCCCAGGGACTTACAGGCCCTGCCTTCAAAAAACGGTTTTGTCCGGATACATGCCCGGCATACGGCACTCCTTTAAATATATTCACGCCTTCTTCACGGTATCCTCTGAGTCTGCCAGCCGCTGTTTCCACTACCTTATACTCTGCCTCCTGACCACAAATACCGTAAACGCTGCGGGGAAGAAGGATACCAGGCACAACAGCCAGGGATGTGGTTTTGAGAAATTCTCTTCTCGAAAAAGGATTCATATCTTTTTATCCTTTGAACGTTCCCTGTAAGGCACTATTGAAACAGCCGGGGAGCCAGTTCCGATAAATAAAGCCTCCAGTTAGCCCAGGTATGTCCTCCCGAACTTTCCCTAAATTCATAGTCAAAATCCAGTGCATCATAAAATTTGCACAGGTTGATGGCTCCTTCATAGAGGAAATCCTCTTTACCACAACCTATCCAGTACAATTTCACCCCGTTTTCTTTCAGCACCAGGATCTGTTTTTTGTGTTCTTCTTCACTGTAATTTCCCCGTCGCGGGTCATTCATGAGTCCCATGCTCATCACGCCGATGTAATCAAACATCCCGGGATTGGCATTGGTGATATTCTGGGTATGCATTCCACCCATGGATAAACCGGCTATCGCGCGGTTTTCCGGATTGGAGAGCACCCGGTAGTGATCTTCGATATAGGGAATCACATCGTTTACCAGGCTATTCTCGAATCCGCCCCGGGTTCTTTGTGAGAAACCGGTCGTTTCTGTTTCGCCGGTTGCCGGTTCTTCACCGGGAGCTGCTGCTGCCCAGGCATTCCCATTGGTCATCACCACGATCATGGGTTTGGCTTTGCCTGCAGCGATCAGGTTATCCATGATCCAGGGCGTACGTCCCAGGGTTGTCCAGGCATCCTCATCGCCACCAGCTCCGTGCAAAAGGTAAAAAACCGGGTATTTTGCCTTTCCCTCCTCATATCCGGGTGGGGTGTATACATACATTCTGCGGTTTTTATCCAGTGTCGGCGAAGGATACCACACCTTCGAAAGGATTCCGTGGGGCACATCCTGCACTGTGTACACTTTCGATGCTTCTCCCGGAACGATTACAGCATTGTCAAAACGGGAACCATCGCGTACAACCTGAGGATTTGCTGGATCCAGGGTTTTCACCCCGTTCACATAAAAGGAATAGGTATAAAAATCCGGATCCAGGACAGCCGTGGTTACCGACCACACACCGGAATCTCCCGGAACCATGTCAACCTGCGTTCCCCAGCCGGACATCCAGCTGCCGCTGACAGTTACCTTTCCGGCCTCAGGAGCCATTAACCGGAACGTGACGGAGCAGTTCTCATTCACATCAGGCGAGACAATACGGGGCCCACGTTGAAACTGAGCGTTTACCTGAAAAATAAACAGAAAAAAGGCCGCGAAGGCACTTAATCGTAAAAGGATTTGTTTTTTCATCATTTAAATTATTTTACTTGTTATGATCATTTATAAGTTCATTAGCCACTCGTAAAAACGCTGGATCCAGTCATCGGTAGGTATGTTTTTCTTCTGCATTCCGAATCCATGTCCTCCTGTTCTGTAGATATGCAACTCAGCTGATCGTAAAGAACTTTCTTTTGTTCATAACTGATATTTTTTATTGAAACAATAAAGGTACGAATTCCGAAAGGTACATCCGCCAGTTTTTCCATATATGCCCTCCATCGGTTTCACGGTATGTATATTCCATACCCATGCGGTCCAGTTTTTCCCGGTATTCGGTTACCGCATCATACAGGAAATCGGTTTTTCCTATGCCGATCCAGTAAAGTGCATAGGCGTTCTCCATTTGTTTTTTGAGGGTACCGTCGATGTCGTTATAAACCTCGTGCGACACCTCCTGATTCGGGAGGATGGCAGCTGAAAACAATCCGATATAATCGAAAGTATCCGGATAGTAGCGTGAAATATGGAGGGAATGAAATCCGCCCATGGAAAGTCCGGCGATTGCCCGGTTTTTTTTATTGGTTATCACCCGGTAATTGGTTTCCACAAAATTCAGGATATCAGGAAATGTAGCTTCATAGGTTCCGTCCATGGTTTTGGGTACCATAAACTGGGGTTTGTAAAATCCTTCATGGCCTTCCCCGGGTGCGGCATCCTGGATCACGTTGCCGTTGGGCATTACCACGATCATGGGTTTCGCCTTTCCCTGCGCTATGAGATTATCCATGATCTGAGCGGTCCGTCCCAGGGTTATCCAGGCTTCTTCATCGCCCCCGGCGCCGTGTAACAGATATAAAACAGGATATTTTTCGCTGTTGTTTTCATACCCCGGAGGGGTGTAAACAGTGATCCTGCGGTCCATATCCAGTCCCGGGGAATCATACCACCGGTGGGTAACCGTACCATGGGGGACATCATTCACCTTATACAAATCTGCCTGACCGCCCCCGATGATGAAAATATTCATTACCGAAGCCACATCACGAACAATAAACGGATGGTTCGGATCGACCGATTTAAATCCGTCAACCGTTACGGTATA
Organism: uncultured Mariniphaga sp.; assembly: GCA_964575025.1. Taxonomy (GTDB): domain Bacteria; phylum Bacteroidota; class Bacteroidia; order Bacteroidales; family Prolixibacteraceae; genus JABMQB01. The sequence continues at coordinate 2,926 of CAZNPV010000028.1, read as the reverse complement.
GGAATACAATTCTGGAGCCAGCACTTCCGTAGTATAGGTCCAGATATCCTTTTCCCCTTTTGTCATGTCTGCTGTTCCCGGGCCCCACCCCTGGGCGGGCATCCAGTCGCCACTGATTTTTACCTCCTCCGCTCCCGGAGCCTCCACACGAAAAGTAACGGTGTTGTTCTCATGAATCTCAGGAGAAACAACCGGCTGACCCCCGAATAACGACTGCTGGGCAAAAGTTGAAAATCCCAAAAGAGTCAAAACAGAACAGGCCAATAAAAAATGTTTTTTCATACGTAAAATATTTTGTTGTTAATCTTTTAAGTTATTTTCTCATTAAAATAAACAATTCCTTATACTCTCCCCTCCTGAGAGAGGTGAACCTCGCTCCCGATCGCAATGCTTTCACATAAAATCCGTTACTTTGTAAAACAATTCACGTTTATATACAGATCGAACACTAAAAATATAGATTGAAAAGCAGATCTGAAAATTTTTTGTGTAAAAATGACACATTGACCCGAATAAAAGAGATATAATTGCATCAAAAAAAATTTACAATACCCACAATGGTTGTAACGAAAAACAACAAGACCTGTATCCGTATTTTTTCCATCCTGTTGATTTTAATATGTGTCAGTTGTGGAAAGCTATACGAATTAAGGAAATACGAAGGCCAGCCGGTTGAGGTCCTTGAGAAAAACCTGGGAAAGCCAACCACGATTATTCCCACATCGGAAGGGCAGCTTTACGTATATAATCAAACAGAAGAACTACAGGGGATGGAGATCAGCAAGGGACAGGGAACCCTGGACCCGATGCTAACACCAGCTGCTCTGAAAAAGGAAAAGCTACTGTTCAAAGTGATCAAAGGAGTTGTCGTTGAGGTAACCCGGGAGGTGGAATACGAACGGAAGTAAATTTTCCCAAAACATCATGCGGTAATCATTTTTTTTTTAGTTTTGCGGAACAAAAGCGGGGTCGGGACTGTTAACAGCCAGTTTCCCGGAAAGACCGCACAAAGATGCGTTTCAAGAGACACGGATTGACGTTTGTTCTGTGATAAATGCCCAGATGGTGGAATTGGTAGACACGCCAGGTTGAGGGCCTGGTGGCCGTTTTTGGCTGTGCAAGTTCGAGTCTTGTTCTGGGCACTTTAGTAAAGGTTGTTCTGTTAAGATAATACAGGGCAACCTTATTTTATTTTACAGCAATAGCTTTTAAGAACAAGACGAGAAGTCTACCCCGATGGCTATCGGGGAGTCTTGTTCTGGGCACTTTAGTAAAGGTTGTTCTGTTAAGATAATACAGGGCA
>CAZNPV010000028.1:0-1523 GCA_964575025.1 uncultured Mariniphaga sp. | reverse complement strand
GAGTCTTGTTCTGGGCACTTTAGTAAAGGTTGTTCTGTTAAGATAATACAGGGCAACCTTATTTTATTTTACAGCAATAGCTTTTAAGAACAAGACGAGAAGTCTACCCCGATGGCTATCGGGGAGTCTTGTTCTGGGCACTTTAGATAAGATTGTCCTGTTAAGATAATACAGGGCAACCTTGTTTAATTTTACAGCAATAGCTCTTAGGAACAAGATCCCGATCATTATTTTGGAATTTTCAATAAAAATTTATAGTTTAGAAGGCTGAGAACCAATAAAAACACAGATGTCTAAGCCCACCATAATACTACAGTCCGATTATCACAAAAATCAACCGGTTGTTTTAGTAAAGTTTGATTACGACCATGATTTGATTAACGCATTAAAAAAGCGAAGTAATACTTTCTGGAGCACAAGCAAAAGGTGTTGGTACATACCGGAAAAGCATTTCAATTTACATTCTTTTTTTAAAGCATTCCATAGCAATGCATGGATAGACTATTCGGCCCTGAAAAAAAACAAAAAAGACATCAAAGGACCATCGGAATTCCCCAAAGCTACTTACAACCTGAAAAGGATAAAATCTTGTTTGTCTCCGCAGGTTAAAACAGAAATTGCCTATTTCAGGGCCTGGCTAAAACAAAAACGTTATGCACAAAACACCATCAATACCTACATTCATAATTTAGAGATTTTTTTTGGCTTTTTTGCTTCTTCGCGACCTGATATGATAAGCTTGTACGATATTACCCGGTTTAACAATGATTTTGTACTAAAGCATGGATTAAGCGCTACCTTTCAGAACCAGGTATTAAGCGCGGTAAAATTGTTTTACGAAAAAAATTATAATTACCCGTTGAAAGCCGAAGAAATTGAGCGTCCCCTAAAAGCAAAAAGTTTACCAAAGGTATTCAGCAAGTCCGATTTACTTCTTTTTTTTCGTGCCATTAACAATTCCAAGCATAAAATGGCGATGATGTTAATTTATTCTTGCGGTCTTCGAAGAAGCGAACTGATCAACTTAAAACTGGCACACATTGACTCCAAAAGAAAGATGCTTTCCGTAATAAACTCAAAAGGGAAAAAAGACCGGATGATCCCTTTAAGCAGACAAACCATACAAAAGATGAAAAGTTATTATGAGGAATACCGCCCTAAAGAATTCTTCATTGAAGGGCAATACCCGGGAAAACCTTTAACGGCTTCCAGTTTACAAAAAGTATTTGAGAGAGCCATGATAAAAGCACAAATCCATAAACCTTATACGATTCATTGTTTGCGTCACAGCATAGCAACCCATTTGTTGGAGAATGGTACCGATTTGCGCTATATTCAGGTATTTTTGGGACACAAATCATCAAAAACAACTGAAATTTATACGCATGTTTCCAATCAGAGTCTACAGAACATTAAAAATCCGTTTGATGACCTGGATATATAAGATAAAAAACTTACACATAAACAACCAGATAAAGAATTATAAGATAACTTTGTTCCACATATAAACGAGTTGTGTGCAA
>CAZNPV010000027.1:0-56053 GCA_964575025.1 uncultured Mariniphaga sp. | reverse complement strand
AGACCGGAGACGGAAGACCGGAGTCAGAAGCCAGGAATAAAGAACACTTCGGTCTTCTGACTTCTGACTTCTGACTCCGGTCTTCGGTCTCCGGACTTCGGACTAAATAATACCATCTTTATTCTTTCTGAACTTTGTCGATAGTTGTTACATTCAGTGGATTAATCTCTTCGCCCCAGTAGATGGTTGTATGCGGGAACGGGATTTCGATACCCTGTTTATCAAAGGCATACTTCAACCGTTTGCGGTATTCCCTGCCCACATTCCACTGTTGGACCGGCCTGGTTTTTATCCTGGCTTTGATTACAATGGCACTGTCGCCAAATTTATCGAGCCCAAATACTTCGATGGGTTCCAGGATGCTTGGGCCGAATTCTGTGTCGTTCTGAAGCTCTTCCCCAACTTTTTTCATGATCTCAATGACCTGATCGGTGTTTTCCTTGTAAGCAACACCGATATCGAAAACCATAGCAGACCACTCCTTGGTCATATTGGAAAGGGTATTGATTTTTCCGTTCTGGAATATGTGCACTACGCCTGAGAAATCGCGGAGTGTGGTTGTTCTGAGCTCTATCTTTTCGACGAGGCCTCCGGTTCCATTGATAGTGGCTACATCTCCTTCCCTGATCTGATTCTCGAGGAGCATAAAAAATCCGGAAATAAAATCCCTGACCAGTTCCTGGGCGCCAAATCCTATAGCCAGCCCGACAATACCTGCACTGGCAAGAATCGGTGCGATATCAATCCCAAACTTACCAAGTACCGTTATCAGGAAAACCAGCCAGAGTATTATTTTAAATACACTGTGTAGAATATTTATCAGGGTATGGATCCTTTTTCCTGATTCTTCCGGGCTGTCGCTTTTTTCCGCATGTTTGATTAACCGTTTTTTTAACCTGTTTAAGATAAATCGCACTACCCTGAAAGCGATAAATATGATGACCGTAAATATGATCAACGAGGGAAACTCCGAGATAATCCAACTTCCCAGGTTGGTATATATACTAATCCAAAAATCACCGGTAAATACTTCTCTCATGATTCTCAATTTTTATATGCGTACTTTTTCCCGATATTATATAAGATTTTTTGAAAAGGCGAATTTTTTATGTCATTTTTTTACTGCATCATCCGGATAGGCAATATCAACCAGGAATAATCCGTATGCGGGAACCGAAGTTCCTGCTTTTCCACGGTCTTTTGCTTCGATAATTTTTCTGAAATCTTTATCGTCCATCTTTCCTTTTCCTACCTCCAGGAGGGTTCCTACGATGGCCCGCACCATATTTCTGAGAAAACGATCGGCTTTAATGGTAAAGACCAGCTTGGTATTTTCCTTTTCCCATTTAGCTTCCAGAATTTTACAGCGGTGAGTTTTTACCTGCGTATGTAGTTTGCTGAAACTGCTGAAGTCATTGTAATCAAACAGGATCTGGGCTGCTTCGTTCATTTTTTCAACATCCAGTGGACGAAGGTACCGGTAGGCGGTGTCTTCTCTGAAGGGATTTTTCTCTCTGGAAATGTAATATTTATAGGTTCTCGAAACTGCATCGAACCGGGCATGGGCATTATCCGGGACATTCAGGATGCTGTGAACCGCTATGTCGACCGGGAGGATCCCGTTGAGCTTGTATAGAAAGTCGTTGTTATCCAATTCCCTGTTCGATGAATCAAAATGCGCCATAAAAAAAGAAGCATGCACCCCTGTGTCGGTCCGTCCCGCACCGGTTACAGCAATGCTTTCACGTAAAAGGGTAGTGAGTGCCTTTTCAACCACTTCCTGAACAGTTATCGCATTGGGCTGGATCTGCCAGCCGTGATACCGGGTCCCTTTGTACCTTATTTGTATGAAGTAGCGTTGAATTTCCATTTTGCAAAAGTAAACAATTGGCTGAAAAAATCTCAGAACCCATTCGATCATCACGGCAAAATCATGACAAGTTGATCCCATTTAGATCTGTCAAAATAACATTCTTAACTCTCTGACCCCTGAAAATTTATCAGGATAAAATGAAGTTATGACAGCCGCAATCAATGCCTCTGTTCATGCCTGGTAATCCCGATTTATCTAAAAAATTGAACATCAGGAAAATAGCTGAAAGCATTTAAAAAACGCATGGATCATGGTATTTTTTTTGATTAAAACAACCCTGTAACAAAGTTTTGTTCAACAATGTTTAACTAAAAGAAAAGGAGGGCTAAGCCATGACATTAATGAGGAAAACCAACAATTTGTATCCATCTTTAGGTAGTTTTTTTGACAATTTTTTCGGAAATGATTTGATGGATTGGTCGAATTTGAATTTTTCGAATACCAACACGACCCTACCGGCAGTCAATGTGAAAGAAAACGATGATTCATACGAAATTGAAGTGGCTGCCCCGGGGATGGAGAAAAAAGATTTCAAAATTAACCTGGACAATGACCTCCTGACGATTTCTTCAGAACGCAAAGAAGAGAAAAAAGAGAAAAAAGGCAAATACAGCCGTCAGGAGTTTAGCTATCAGTCATTCCAGCGTTCGTTCACTGTTCCGTCTGATGTGGTGGAAGGAAACGACATCAAAGCAAAATATGCGGACGGAATTCTATCGATTCTTTTACCGAAAAAGGAAGAAGCCAAACCCAGGCCACCTAAAGAAATTAAGATTGCGTAAAACGGCAAGGGCAGAGAAAATCTGCCCTTTGTTTGTATAAATAAGAGAAAAGGAAAAGACGGGGAATCTCCTTCGGACAGCTTAATAAAATTTAACAAAAAAAAACAGAATTTATCTATCCATTGTTTTAGTTTTGTGGGGCATAAAAAACGAGTAATCATACTAAAATAAGCCATATGGAGCAGGCAGTTGATATCAAAGAATTAAACGAACGAATTCAGAAAGAAAGCTCTTTTGTTGACATGATCAGCATGGAGATGAAAAAAGTGATTATTGGTCAGAAGCATCTGATAGACAGCCTGATGATAGGGCTTTTGTCAAACGGTCACATTTTACTGGAAGGGGTTCCGGGTTTGGCAAAAACCCTGGCTATAAAATCACTGGCTAAAACTATCAATGCGAAGTTTTCCCGGATACAGTTTACTCCGGACCTTTTACCTGCTGACCTTTTGGGAACCTTGATATACAGTCAGAAGAACGAAATTTTTACCGTTAAAAAAGGGCCGATCTTTGCCAATTTTATTCTGGCTGACGAAATTAACAGGGCACCAGCCAAAGTGCAGTCAGCCCTGTTGGAAGCGATGCAGGAGAGACAGATTACCCTGGGAGAGGAAACCTTTTATCTGGAGGAACCTTTTTTGGTGATGGCTACACAAAACCCGATTGAACAGGAAGGTACCTATCCGTTACCGGAAGCTCAGGTCGACCGTTTTATGTTGAAAGTAGTGATCACGTATCCAAAAAAGGATGAAGAAAAAGTAATCATTCAGGAAAATCTGCTGAAGCAATTTCCGGTAACATCGATGATTCTTCAGCCTGCCGATATTCTGAAAGCCCGTGATGTAGTTAAGGATGTCTATATGGATGAAAAGATTCATAAATACATCATTGATATTGTATTTGCAACCCGGGAACCTGCTGCGTACAACCTGGAAAAATATACCGATATGATCGCATACGGGGCATCGCCACGGGCCAGTATCAATCTGGCTCAGGCATCCAAAGCATATGCCTTTATTAAGCGCCGTGGATATGTGATCCCGGAAGATATCCGGGCTGTATGTGCAGATGTGATGCGCCACCGGATAGGGTTAAGTTATGAAGCGGAAGCAAACAACATCACTCCTGAAGATATTATTACGGATATTCTGAATACCGTTGAAGTACCGTAAAATTAACCGGTATGCAGAATGATAAATGCCGGAAACCTCCTGTAGACAGCAAAACGGAAAAAGAGTGGAGACCAGCGAGCTATTAAAAAAAGTACGACGGATTGAAATTAAAACCCGTGGCCTTTCGCGCAACATTTTTGCGGGAGAGTATCACAGTGCTTTTAAAGGCCGGGGAATGGCATTTGCAGAGGTGAGGGAATACCAGTTCGGAGATGATATCCGGAATATTGACTGGAATGTAACAGCCCGTTACAACCATCCGTATGTGAAAATCTATGAAGAGGAAAGGGAGCTGACGGTTATGTTGGTGATCGATGTGAGTGGTTCCCGTGAATTTGGAACAACCGAAAAATTCAAGAAAAATATCATTACAGAGATTGCTGCTATCCTTTCTTTTTCGGCAATCCAGAACAACGATAAGATTGGAGTGATCTTTTTTTCTGAAACCATTGAAAAGTTTATTCCTCCCAAGAAGGGCAGAAGCCATATTCTGAGGATCATCCGTGAGTTGATCAATTTTCAGCCTGAAAAGAAGGGAACCGATATCGCAGAAGCTGTACGGTACCTGACCAATGCCATAAAAAAACGGTGTACTGCTTTTATTCTTTCCGATTTTATGGATGATAATCCGGCATTGGAACAGGCGTTGTCTATTGCCAATAATAAACACGATGTGGTTGCCCTGCGGATTTACGACCATCGGGAAAAGGAACTCCCCCCAATCGGAATGATTAAGTTCAAAGATGCTGAAACAGACCAAACAATATGGATTGACTCCGGTAGCAGAAAAATCAGGGATCTGTATGTTCAAAACTGGATACAACGAAACGAAAAACTGGACAGGCTTTTAAAAAAATGTGGAGTTGATTATGCTTCAATAAATACCAGTGAAGATTACATTACAACACTTGTGTCGTTATTTAAAAAACGGGCCGTTCGGTAATATGAAACGAGCCCCGATCCCGATGGCTATCGGGACAGGGCGAGGTTCCCTGTCTGCATCGCTTTCGCATAGCTCCCTGCTCTGCCGTAGCGGCTACGCGAAGGCGCAGTCAGCGGAGCAAAGGCGAACAGACAGGCATACGATACCGATAAAATAAACAATTATAATCGCATGAAAAAGGGTTTATTCTATATATTATGCGGGTTGATGCTCCTGGCAGGAATGTCCGGAGAGGTTGCTGCACAGCGGATTAAAGCAACAGCAAGCCTCGATTCCACTCCTATTCTTATCGGGGACCAGATAAAAATGTTCCTGCAGTTGGATAAACCGGTGGATGTGCATGTGAAATTTCCTGAAATAGGCGAGTTTATTGATGAGAAGATAGAAGTACTGGATCGTTCCGGGATTGATACAATCCGCACAAACAATGAAAAACTGGAAACCCTGATTCAGGCGTATACGATCACTGCTTTTGACAGTGGAAGGTATTACATTCCCAATTACTGGTTTCCTTTTGAATACAATGGACTGGTGGATTCAACCCCATCAAACAGCTTGATACTGGATGTGGAAACCCTGGCTATCGACACAACAAAAGGCCCGACAGATATAAAATTACCGTACGATGCCCCGGTAACGCTGAAAGAAGTAATGCCCTATATTCTGGGAGTGATCCTGATCGGAGCGATTCTGTTTTTTATTTTGTATTCCATCAAACGAAAGAAACAGAACAAGCCGATATTTTCAATTCCACAGAAGCCCAGAGAGCCGGCCCATGTGATTGCTCTAAGGGAGCTGGACCGCATAAAAGGAGAAAAATTGTGGCAAAAAGATAAGATTAAACAGTATTACAGTGAAGTGACAGAAGTTCTGAGGGAATATATCGAAAGACGGTTTGAGACCCCGGCGATGGAACAGACCTCTGAAGAAACCCTGGCTGTTTTTAAATACAGGCGTGACCTTTTGAATGAAAAGAATTACAACAGCCTGAAGCAGATACTGAACCTGGCCGACATGGTGAAATTTGCAAAATTTATTCCCTTACCTGATGAACACAATATGGTTTTGATGAATGCCTACTTTTTTGTAAACGACACAAAGAAGGAAACAGAGAATCCTGCTGAAAAACCGGAACAACCCCAAACGGAAGAAGGGGTTGAAGAAGTTGAATTAAAATAAAAGAAGATGTTGGAAGGAATAACCTTTAAAAATCCGGAATTTTTTTATCTGATGCTGGTTTTGATACCCATGATCGGATGGTATCTCTTCAGGCACAGAAAAAATACGGCCAGCATTCATATATCCAGCATAAAAGCTTTTTCACAAGCTCCTAAGACGGTTAGGCATTGCATGCGTCACCTGGTTTTTGTATTCAGGATTCTGGCTATGGCTTTGTTCATTGTTGTTCTGACAAGGCCCCAGTCTTCCAGCAGTTGGGAAAATGTGACTACCGAAGGCATTGATATCATCATTGCGCTGGATATATCCAGCAGCATGCTGGCACAGGATTTTACGCCTGACCGGTTGGAGGCAGCTAAGGATGTGGCAATGGAATTCATTTCAGGAAGGCAGTACGACCGGATGGGACTGGTGGTCTTTTCAGGGGAAGCCTTCACCCAATGCCCGCTTACCACAGACCGGGCTGTATTAATGAACCTTTTCAAAGATATTGAAAGTGGGATGATCGAAGATGGGACTGCGATTGGGAACGGTTTGGCAACGGCAGTGGCCCGGCTTAAAGACAGCGAAGCAGTAAGCCGTGTGGTCATTTTACTCACCGATGGTGAAAACAACCGGGGTGAAGTAGCTCCTGTAACTGCTGCTGAGATTGCCAGGACGTACGGAATCAGAGTCTACACGGTAGGCGTAGGTTCCCGCGGAACCGCTCCTTATCCGGTACAGGTGCAGACAGCGTTTGGCATTCAAACCCAGATCCGTGATGTGGAAGTAAGGATTGATGAAGAAACGCTGCAGGAAATTGCATCCCTTACGGATGGAAAATATTTCAGGGCAACGGATAATACAGCCCTTGAAGAGATCTATAAAGAGATAGACCAGCTTGAAAAATCAAAAATCGAAGTCCGTGAATTCAGCCGTAAATCGGAAGAATTCCTTCCTTTTGCTGTAGCTGGTATTCTCTTGCTGATTGTTAGTTTGCTGTTACAGTCAACCCTGTTCCGGAATATACCTTAAAGGAAGAATGCGTATGGAAATGTTTCGATTTGCAAATCCGGATTTTTTGTGGGGATTCCTGATCCTCCCCCTGTTGATTGTCCTATTTACCCTTTCCCGTGTGGCAAGGCGAAGGGCGCTCAGGCGTTTTGGATCGGAAAATCTTCTGAAGGTTCTGATGCCCTATGCGTCAGGAGTACGGCCAGTGTTTAAATCTATGGTTGTGTTGCTTGCATTGGTGTTTTTTATTTTTGGTCTGGCACGGCCTCAGTTTGGCTCAAAACTTAAAAAAATAAAACGCGAGGGCGTTGAACTGGTTATTGCGTTGGATGTTTCCAACAGTATGTTGGCCGAAGATATAGAACCCAACCGCCTCGAACGGGCGAAACGGGCAATCTCAAGGCTCATTGACCGGTTAAGTGACGACAAAATCGGGTTGATCGTATTTGCCGGTGAAGCGTTCACCCAGTTGCCGGTCACAACGGATTACAACGCTGCAAAAATGTTTCTGACATCTGTTCAGACGAACATTGTTCCCGTTCAGGGGACCGCAATAGGAGCTGCTATTGAACTGGCATCCCGTTCGTTCTCACCCTCAGGCGAAGCCAACAAGGCAATCATCATTATTACCGATGGTGAAAATCATGAGGACAATGCCGTGGATATAGCCCGTCAGGCTGCTGAAAGTGGAATAATCGTGCATACGATAGGAATGGGACTTCCCCAGGGAGCTCCCATACCGGTATACCGAAACGGACAAAAAGATTACAAAAAGGATGAACAAGGAAACACGATCATTACCAAACTTAACGAACCGATGCTGGAAAAGATCAGTGCCGCCGGAATGGGAATTTATGTCAGAGCAAATAATGCCCAGGTGGGGTTAAATGCCCTTTTTAATGAGATCAGTAAAATGGAAAAAACAGAAATGGAAACCAGCGTCTATTCAGAATATGAAGACCAGTTCCAATATCTGTTTGCCATAGGGCTGGCATTATTATTGATCGAGTTCCTGATACTTGAAAGAAAAAACAGGTATTTTAAAAACATCCATTTATTCGGACAAACAGAGAAGCAGGTTTGAGTTACCATAAATAATTATAAATTTAGAAGAATGAAACGTTCAGGTATTTTTATTCTGTTGTTGTGTTCCGTAACACTGGCAAACGGACAGAATGAAAGAAAGTTTGTCAGGAGGGGGAATGATTTATTTATGGATGCAATTAAGGATACCACAAAACTGGATACCACAAATTTCAGACAGGCTGAAATTGCCTACAAACAGGCCCTGGATAAAAAACCGGATAATCTCCAATGGAATTTCAATCTGGCCGATGCCATATATAAACAGATGAAGTTTGAAGAATCTGCAGAAAAGTTTGGCCAGCTTTCCGACCAGTTTGAAAATCCCGAAGAAAAAGCACGAGCCCTGCATAATAAAGGAAACAGCCTGCTTTTTAACCAAAAACTGGAGGAGAGCATCGAAGCATATAAAGAAGCGTTACGGCTTAATCCGGACGATATAGAAACAAAGTACAACCTGGCCTACGCACAAAGCCTGAAGCAACAACAGCAGCAACAGCAGCAACAGCAGCAACAACAACAACAAAACCAGGATCAGAACCAGGATCAGAACCAGAACCAGAATCAGGATCAGAATCAGGATCAGGATCAGGATCAGGATCAGGATAAAGACCAACAAAATAAGGATCAGCAGCAAAACAAACAGGAGCAGGATCAGCAAAAAGAACAGCAACAACAAAACAAAATATCAAAAGAGAATGCTGAACAGCTTTTAGAGGCTCTGCAAAACGATGAACGCAAGATTCAGGAAAAAGTAAAAAAAGCCCAGGCTGCGAAAGCGAAAAAAGTGACCATTGAGAAAGATTGGTAAACGAAAGGCTAATTTTGTAACGTTAATAAAGATGATAAAACAATTGCTGGCATTACTATTTATCCTGAACCCGGCCGTGATTTTTGCCGACGGGGTTACTTTTGAGATGTCCGCACCCAACGCTGTTGAAACCGGTCAGCAGTTCAGATTATCATTTTCATTGAATAAGGAAGGGGGCAACCTGCGTTTGCCCGATCTGAGCAATTTTGAGATCCTGATGGGCCCCAGCAAATCCGAGTCATCCAGCACGCAGATCATTAACGGGCAGGTTACGCATTCTGTCACCTATTCGTATATTTATATTTTACGGGCGAAAAATGAGGGAACATTTGAGATACGTCCGGCTACAATTGAAGTGGATGGTGCTGTGTATGAATCGAATTCACTAAAGATTCAGGTTGTGAAAGGGAGAACTCCGCAACAGCCACAACAGGATAACCCTCCGGAAGGAGGAGCTGCCGATGTAGGGAAAGAGGATTTGTTTGTCCGGGTAGCGTTAAGTAAATCAAGCGTTTACCGTGGGGAACAGCTTCTGGCAACCGTAAAACTGTATGCCGAACCCGACCTTCCCATCCAGGGATTTGAAGAGGTTAACCTGCCGGAATATGAAGGATTCTATTCCCAGGATATCGACATGCCGCAACAGATCAGTTTTACCAGGGAAGTGTATAACGATCGGATTTATAAAGTGGGCGTTCTGAAAAAAACCATTCTTTTTCCACAACAAAACGGGACCATCACCATTAATCCGTTTAGTTTGACCTGTCTGGTAAGGCAGCAGGTTGGACCCCGAAGTTTTTTTGATGATTTTTTCAGCAGTTACCGGACCGCACGTGCACGGATAACCAGTGAACCGGTATCCCTGCAGGTAAGAGATCTGCCATCAGCACCTGCAGGTTTTACAGGAGCGGTCGGGAATTTTTCTGTCAATGCTTCCCTGTCAAATACCCATGTCTCAACCAATGATGCTGTAACACTGGAAGTGAAGGTAAATGGTTCCGGAAATATCCGTTTAATCCGCAATCCGGAGCTGGAATTACCCAGTGATTTTGAGGTTTATGATCCCCGTTCTACAGAAAATATACGGACCACAGACAACGGAATGTCGGGAACTAAAACCTTTGAATATTTGTTTCAGCCCCGGTTTGAGGGGGATTATACGATCCCGCAGATTCATTTTTCCTATTTTAATCCGGCCTCAGGACAGTTTGTAACCAAATCAACTCCGGAATTTGAATTGCATGTATCCAAAGGAGATGAAGAACAGTCGGCCACAGTTGTCAGTTCACTCCGAAAGGAGGATGTTCAGTTGATCGGACAGGATATCCGGTTTATTAAACAAAACCATACAAAGCTCCGGCAAAGAGGGTATACTTTTTTTGGTACGACTGGTTTTTATGCAATGTATGGAGGAGGAGCCCTGGCTTTTTTGATTGTTTTCATGGTCTACCGGAAAAAAGCCCGTGAAAATGCCAATCTTGTATTGATGCGAAATAAAAAAGCCAACCGGATCGCAAAAAAACGCCTGAAGGAAGCGGCCGGATTTATGAAAAATAATCAGGATGAACAGTTTTATGAATCGATCCTGAAAGCTTTCTGGGGATACCTCAGCGATAAGTTGGGGATTGAGGTGGCCATCCTGAACCGGGAACGCGCAGTGGAGGAACTGAACAACAGAAAAGTAACCAGGGCATTAATTGATGACTTTGTAAAGGTCATTGAACAATGTGAATTTGCCCGTTATGCACCATCGGGGGGAAGCAAAGCCCGGCACGACCTGTATAAGCAGGCTGCATCGGTAATGAGTAAAATGGAAAGCCAGATAAAACGATAACAAAACCATGAGGATAGTCCACACCATACTGGGAATCGTACTGATCTTGCCGGTTTTCGGTCAGATTGACAAAATGAAAACGGCAGACAGCCTTTATACAGCAGAGAAATACCAGGAGGCTGTTGCGCTGTATGAAGAGGTCCTGCAGGAAGGCAAAGAATCTGCAGAACTCTATTTTAACCTGGGCAATGCATACTTTAAAACCGGGGATATAAACCATGCCATACTGAATTTTGAAAGGGCCAGGTTACTGGATCCCAATGATGAAGATATTGCCTTTAACCTGCAGGTCGCCAATCAATATGTGGTTACCAGTGTTGAACCCCTGCCTCAACCTTTCTTTGCACGCTGGTCCAATGCGGTGATCAACCTGAATTCTGCTGACTCCTGGGGCAGGATCAGCCTGATTGCTTTTTTTTGTTTTCTGGTATTCCTGGGATTATTTTTGTTTGCCAAATCGGCCGGAATAAAACGCTTTTCATTTATCCTGGGGATTCTGTCTATCGTTATTTCCCTGTTTGCTTTTTCCTTTGCATCAAAACAACAATCAAAGATCAGGAACCGTAATCATGCCATTGTTTTTTGTCCCCGTGTGACCGTTAAAAGTTCCCCCTCGGAGAACGGTACCGACCTTTTCCTGATCTATGAAGGAGTGAAAGTGGAAATTACCGACAGCCTTGATGTCTGGAAGGAGGTTAAACTGCTGGACGGAAACCTGGGATGGTTGAAGGATTCATGTATTGTAAGGATCTGAAAGGGATCCGGTCTCAGGTATTCCCTTTTTTATCAGATCGTTTTTAAAGGAAGAAAGACTTCAGCCAGTACTTTTTCTTCCTTGTCCCAGGTGAGTTCGGAAGATGCTTTCCGTAAATTTTTTTTCCATAGTTCCCTTAATCTTTTATTTTGAAGAGCTTCCGTCATATTTTCTGCAATGGCTTTTGGTTCATGGGAATTCATGATTAATCCGATCTGGTATTTATTTACCAGCCGGGCCATTTCCGGAAGGTTCGAAATCAAAACCGGAACTTCAGCCCCGATATAGTCAAAAAGTTTATTGGGAAGGGCATACCGGTAATTCAGACCCAGGTCTTGTTCTATGGATAGACCCAGGGATGCCTGGGCTGTAAAATATTTCACTTCCCGGGCAGGCAATCTTCCGGTGAAGATCACTTTCTCTTCAAGGGCAAGGTTCCGAACCTGTTCCTTGATATCTTCCAGGATATCTCCGTTGCCAACAATAAGAAGCAGGGCTTTATCCATATATTGCATCGCGGAAATTACTTCAGGGAGGCCCCGGCCTATATTTACAGCTCCCTGGTACAGGATAATCTTTTTGTCTGTTTTAATGATTTTTACCTCCGGTATCAAAAAGGATTCTTTTTGTTCAGGAGCATTGCGGATTACCCTGAACGGCACTTCGTACTCCATTTTGTATAGGTCTGCAATGGAATCACATACCGTATAAGCATGTTTGATATGGGGCAGGATCCTTTTTTCGATGCTTTTCCAGATTTTCTGTGTTCGGGGCCGGTGGATCAACTCGGGAACTTCAGAAAAATATTCATGGCTGTCGAATACCAGTTTTTTATGCCTGATCTTTGATGCCAGGTAATTGGCAGGAAGGGTATCCAGATCATTGGAAAGCAAAATCTGAGATCTTTGAAACAAAAGAAACAGGAATAACCGCAGGTTATAACAGCCGTAAAAGCAAGGTCCTTTGGTGAACAACAGCCTGAAACGTATGGTTTTATACCTACGTTCCCCGATTTCAGGGCTGCCTGGGAGTTTCCTGCCGATAAGCAATACCTCAAAGCCAAATTTTACCAGGGATGAACATATTTTATGCACCCTGTTGTCGGTTGCCAGATCGTTGGTTACCGAAACAATCACCCTGTTTGTTTTTGTTTTTCTCAAATTTCCGGATCAGAGCTTTTTCAAAGATAGAAACTTTTATCTTTGGGAAATATTTTATTGAAAAACGGATTTTTACAGGAATATGCAGCAGCCGCTCAGGACTGTCTGTTTAAATATACGGGTATGGGAATTGAAAAAGATTATTTGATGCGGCAGTTGATGATGCTTTTTGAAGTCATATACAAAATAATAGGACTTCGGAAAAAGGGGAAGATCGGGGAAGCGGAAGAGCAGATCTCATACTTTTATCACTGCCTGAAAATAGACAGGAAGTTCTCAGAATTGTCTATTGAAGAGTTGATCCCTTATCTTGAGAATGAAAAAAAACTTACAAACGAACAGATCGAACTGGTGGCTTATGTACTGAAGGAGCAGGGAGAAATGGCTCAGGATGCCTGCACACAGCGGGATTTTCTCAGCAAGGCCTATTTTCTTCTCGATAAAGTAGAGCGGGAAAGCCTTTCTTTTTCCATGGACCGACGGATGAAACTTACAGAACTGAAAGAATCAATAAAGGATTAAAGGAAAAAGAGGGCAACGCCTCCAACGGTAATAACCGCTCCGATCATCTCTTTCCAGTTTATTTTTTCTTTAAATAAGATCACGGCTGGGGGTATGATCAATACCGGAACAATGGCCATCAGGGTAGCAGCAATTCCTGCTTCGGTATGTTGCACGGCCAGCAGGGAAAAGGAAACTCCCAGGAAAGGTCCGAAGAATGCGCCCAGGGTGATGCGTTTTATGGCGGATCGGTTTTTTAGTGCAGCATGGACACGGGGCCATCGGTTTAAAAGGAAAAACAGAAGGGAAAATCCTGCGATTCCGGTTAATACTCTGATTTGTGAGGCAGAAAAGGCATCGTATGTGCCCATTCCTTTTTTGCTTAATACCAATCCGGTTGCTTGTCCGATGGCTCCTCCCAGGGCCAGTAAAATGCCGCTTGCCGAATAGCCTGATTTCAATTTACGGATGATCTGTCCGTTTTCGGCCCGTTTTTCCCGTTTAAGGATTACCATAACGATTCCAATGAGGGTAATGAACATGCCAACCCAATTCATCAACGTTAATACTTCGCCCAGCATCAGCCAGCTTATAAAAGCTGTAAAAGGGGGCGTCAGAGCCATTATCAGCATGGAAATCCTGGCCCCGATGACCACAAAGGCCTGGAATAAAAGAAGGTCTCCGATAACAAAACCAACCAGGCCGGACAGGGCCAGCCATTCCCATTGATAGAGCGTGGCATCGGTAGGGAAGAAATGCCCCCTGACAAGAAAACTGTAGATGCCAATAAAAAAGAAAGCCATAACCAGCCTGATCAGGTTCACAGCCAGGGAACCTACCTTTTTCCCGGCCGATTCAAAGGCCAAACTGGTGACCGTCCAGAATACGGCCGTCAGAATACCGGCTATTTCTCCAAAATGTTGCTGCATTCCTTAGTAAGCAGTTGCTGTAATTTCCGGGAAGAGACTGCAAAAGCGCTACTCATGAAGACGAATCATTGGTTTTTGTGGCATGATTTGTCAGGGTCGTTTCATTCATCCAGGAGCCCTGAGATTTTATTTCGCAGGTCCTGACCCCGGAGGTTTTTGGCAATAATGATTCCTTCCCTGTCCAGAATCAGGTTGGAAGGAATAGAGTTTACTGCATACAGATTCGCGGCTGCACTATTCCAGTAGGAAAGGTCTGAGACTTGTTGCCATGTTAATCCGTCATCCGCAATGGCTTGTACCCACTCTTCTTTAGTACGGTCCAGGGAAATACCCAAAACACCAAATCCTTTGTTTTTATAGTCGTTGTAAACGGCGACGACATTTGGATTTTCAACGCGGCAGGGGCCACACCATCCGGCCCAGAAATCCAGCAGGGTATAGGCGTTGTTTTTGTATACTTCCGACAAGGTTATGGGATTTCCTTCCGGATCGTTGAGGGTGAAATCAGGTGCTTTCTGACCAACCGCTACGGTTCTTAGCTTAGCAACCCTTTCGCGAAGCAATTGGATGATGGAGGTCTCATTCAGCCTGGGATCCAGGTTGTTTAACATGGCTTCCAGCTCTTCCAGGGATTTTTCGTACTGGATGTTGGCCAGAAAAGCCGGGGTTGCATAAGAGGCGGGGTTGTTTTTAATAAAGTCTTCCTGTATGGTCCCTACACTTTCATACATACGATTTACCTGATCCATCAATTCATCGGCTTTCCTTGTATTGCCTTCAGCCCGGAGCTGTCGAGATTCCTGGTATAATGCCACATATTCATCGCTCAGCCGTTGGATCTTCTCAACTACGGTATGGTATTCATCGTGCACAGAGGATCCACTGATGGTAGCATTGGCAATGGAATCTACGGTTCCGGTTACAGTAATATCTGAATTCTCGATGAACAGTGTCAGTTTGTTTCGGTCGCCGTTGAGGGAGAGGTAATACATTTCCGGGATGTCAACCGATCCTCTCATTACTGCTTTTTCTTCGGAAAAAACAGCAGAGTCTACAGGAATCCATTCTCCGGTATCCCGTTGTTCCAGGAAAACCATTCCCTGCGCGCCTTTAAGATCAACCTTTATTTTGTACCCGGCTTCTTTGCTACAGGCAAAAACCAGAAACAATACAACAACAAACAGGATTCGTTTCATTTGTTTTATTTTTGATATATATCCATTTTTAAAGGGCGCAAGATATAAAAAAATAGGAACCCGCATGCTTTCGTCATCAGCTTTTGTGATTGATAAGATCATGCTCGTTTCATACATTGAATCTGAAATGCATAATATCTCCGTCCTGGACCATATATTCTTTTCCTTCAATGGCTATTTTCCCTTTATCCCTGCATGCATGTTCTGAACCATAGGCAATGTAATTTTCATATTTTATTACTTCGGCACGGATAAATCCTTTTTCGAAATCAGAATGTATCAGGCCGGCGGCCTGGGGGGCTTTGGTGCCCCGGATAAAAGTCCATGCCCGGCTTTCATCAGGGCCGGTAGTGAAGAATGTTTGCAGGTCAAGCAGTTCATAAGCTGCTGAAACGAGTTTATTTACTCCCGGTTCTTCCAGGCCCAGTTCTTCCAGGAAAAGCTTCTTTTCTTCAAAAGTTTCGAGTTCTGCGATATCCGCTTCAGTGGCACCTGCCAGGATCAGCATTCCTGTATTTTCATCCTTTATGGCTTCAGCCAGGTCCCTGGTGTACTTATTTCCTTTCAGAGCAGAAGCTTCATCTACATTGCATACATACAGAACCGGTTTGTTTGTGAGGAGGTAGAATTCCCTGGCAACCCTGGTATCTTCCTCGGAAAGATGCAGTGTCCGGGCCGATCTGCCCTGTTCCAGGACGTTTTTGTAACGGACAGCCAGGTCAACCATTTTTTTTGTTTTAGGGTCATTCCCGAACCGGGCCTGTTTGCCCATCTTTTCAATGCGTTTTTCCAACGTTTCGAGATCTTTTAGCTGCAACTCGGCATCAACGATCTCTTTATCCCGAACCGGATCAATGGATCCGTCGACATGCGTAATATTATCGTTCTCAAAACATCTGAGAACATGGATGATTGCATCCGTCTCCCTGATGTTTGCCAGGAACCGGTTCCCCAATCCCTCTCCTTTACTGGCTCCTTTGACCAGGCCGGCAATATCAAGGATCTCTATCGTTGTAGGAACCACTTTTTTAGGGTGGTCAATTTCGGATATTTTAATCAACCGTTCGTCAGGAACTGTAAACATCCCTACATTCGGATCAATGGTACAAAAAGGGAAATTTGCTGCCTGAGCCTTTTTACTGGATAAACAGTTGAAAATCGTTGATTTACCTACATTGGGTAATCCGACAATGCCACATTTCAATCCCATCTTTTTGCCTTTAAAACCGGGCAAAGGTAATTAAATAAATAATAGTGCATTAAGCGCCAACTTTTGAACTTGTTTTATATTTTTGTTCCCTTAAACAGGATGTCTGTCTTTTGGATGCTGTTCCGGATACAGGGAGTGGTCTTTAAATATATCCTGCTGTTAAACCAACCCAGGGGGTTGGATGTCTATCATAAAACGGATTACTATGCAAAAAAGCGACCAGCAACTTATTTCTGATCTGCGGGATAACCGGAATCAGGATCTTGCCTTTCAGATGCTGGTCGAAAAATACCAGGAACGTTTGTATTGGCACATCCGAAAGATAGTTATGGACCATGATGATGCGGACGATGTACTGCAAAATACCTTTATTAAGGTTTGGAAGAACCTGAAAAATTTCCGGGAAGAATCCACTCTTTTTACCTGGCTTTACCGGATTGCCACCAATGAATCCCTGACTTTTCTGAATTCAAAAAAGAGGCATTCGCTTCTCCCATTGAATGAGGTAACTGATTTTTTAATGGATAACCTGGAAGCGGATCCCTACTTCGAAGGAGATGCGATTCAGAAGAAACTTCAGAAAGCCATTTTATCGTTACCGGAAAAGCAGCGACTGGTATTTAATATGAAATATTTCGATAATCTGAAATACAATGAAATATCAGAAATACTGAATACTTCGGTGGGGGCCCTGAAAGCTTCGTACCATCATGCCGTTAAAAAAATTGAAGATGCATTAACGAATACGGAATAAGCGGTTGAACGTTAAACCTTTTTTCACTCATAGAGTCAAAATAAAAACCAGATAAGAAAATGGATAAGTTAAAAAATAAAACTTCGGAATTATCAGAAATCAGGAAGGAGAATCCTTTCAGAGTGCCTCCGGAATATTTTGATGATTTCTACTCCAGGCTTCAGCTGAGAATAAAAGAGGAACCCGTGGTTAAAAAACCCAATCCTGTTATTCGTATCTTGAAACCTGCTATCAGTCTGGCAGCAAGTTTTGCCCTTATTTTTATGTTGGTCTATTGGCCGTTAAGCAGATCCAGGAATCTCCAGACGGCTGAAATGGAAAATGAATTTTCTGAATATACGATCGAGAATGTCCTTATCGGAATTATGGAAAGGATGGACGATAATTCACTGTTAACTGCTTTTGAAGGGGAACCAGCAGAAGAAACGTTTAGTGATGAAGAGCTTATAAGTTATCTGAGTTCTAATTTAAGCGATTATGATATTTACATGGAGTCGACAGAATAAAATTGGATAAAATGAATAAACAATTATAATCAGATGAAATTAATAAAGTGGTCAACCGTATTGTTATTTACATCCTTATTTATTTTTCCCTCATTTGCTCAGCCCGGGAGTCCTTCGGAAGCGGATATAGAAAGATTTCGTGCCAAAAAGATTTCCTTTCTGACCGATAAATTGCAGCTAACACCTAAAGAAGCGGAAAAATTCTGGCCTATTTATCATCAATCAGAAAAAGAGAACTGGGAAGCACAGTTCAAAAGGCAGCAGATTGAATTCCGTGTACAAAAGGAAAACGGGAACCTGAGTGATAAAGAGATCATTGCACTAACCAAAGAGATGGTTGAGACCCATAAAGCAGAAGCTCTTGTCCGGGAAAAATACAATAAGAAATTTCTTGAGGTACTGCCGCCCCAGAAGGTACTGATTTTATATCAGGCTGAACACCAGTTTTTAAGGCAGATGTTACACGATTACCGAAACAGGAGATATTAGACCGGGATTAAAAATATCGGCTTCCGTCTGTTTTTTTTCCGGGAATTTCCGTTGTTGACGAATCCAGAAAATCGATTGTTTTATTGATTCCCTTATACATAAGGGTATCTTCTTCCACAAAACCGACATGTTTCCGGTATTCCATAAGAAAATCTAAAAGAAAGGGGGATGTTTTTTCGTTTTTTCTAAAATCAAATGCCTGGGCAGCGTTGTATAATTCAATAGCCAGTATTTTCTGCACATTCAGCACCACTTTTAATGCTTTGGTAGCTGCATTTGCTCCCATGCTCACGTGGTCTTCCTGTTCGTTTGAGGAAGGGATAGAGTCGACCGATGCCGGGGTACACAACTGTTTGTTCTGGCTTACAATGGAAGCAGCTGTATACTGGGGGATCATGAAACCTGAATTAAGCCCCGGATTGGCGACCAGAAATTCAGGTAATCCTCTTTCCCCTGAGATCAGCCGGTAAATACGGCGTTCAGAAATACTGCCCAGTTCTGCAACGGCAATGGCCAGGAAATCCAGTACCAGTGCCAACGGTTCTCCATGAAAATTCCCTCCCGAAACAATCACATCTTCATCAGGGAAAACGGTGGGGTTGTCCGTAACTGAATTGATCTCTGTTTCAATTACTTCCGAAACATAGCGTACGGTATCTTTTACTGCTCCGTGGACCTGCGGGATACACCGGAACGAGTAGGGATCCTGAATATGTTTTTTTGAACGGTTAATCATTTCGCTTCCTTCAAGGATTTTCCTGAAATTTTTTGCTGTTTCAGCCTGTCCCTTGTGCGGGCGTATTCGTTGTAAATTATCCAGAAAGGGTTCGATAAGCCCATCGTAACTATCCAGCGAAATGGCTCCTATTATATCGGCCTGATCCCCAATCCTGAATGTTTTGAGGAGGGTGTATACACCATAGGCGCTCATAAACTGTGTGCCGTTGAGCAATGCCAGTCCTTCCTTGGCTTCCAGTTTTACAGGTTTCCATCCAAAATGTGTGAGGACTTCCTCAGCGGGCCGTTTTTTTCTTTCAAACCACACTTCCCCCAAACCCAGCAACGGGAGGAAAAGCATAGCCAGGGGGGCCAGATCCCCACTGGCTCCCAGGGATCCCTGTTCACATACAACCGGCAATACCGAATAATTGAAAAGGTCGATAATGCGCTGTACGGTTTGCAACTGAACCGCTGAATTTCCCTTTGCCAAAGCATGGACCTTGAGCAGTAGCATCAGCCGGACAATATCGGCAGGAATCTCCGGTCCGATGTTGCATGTGTGGGAAAGAACCAGGTTCTCCTGAAGTTTGCTCAGCTCATCTGTAGATATTTCAATGTCGCATAAGGCTCCAAACCCTGTATTTATTCCATAGAGCGGACCCTGGGTTTCCTGTATTTTTTTATCCAGATAGATCTTGCTTTTTTGAATCAACTGAACGGAGGTCTCTGAGAGTTCAAGTTTTCTGTTGTTCTCCAGGATGTCTTTAATTGCACTGAAGGTCAGGTTCTCGGGGGATATCAAAAAAATCCGGTTATCCATATTTTGCTTTTAAAGCAAGAAAGGGAATTTTTTTTTATTCCGAAAGGATTTTAATCAGTTCCTGAACCGAAACAAGTTGCTGTTTCCCGGTTGTCATATTTTTTAATGTAACCTTTTGGTTGTGTATCTCCGTTTCTCCTGCCAGTGCTACAAAAGGAATATTTTTCCGGTTGGCATAGTTCATCTGCTTTTTAATTTTGACCCGGTCAGGATATATTTCTGCGTTGATGCCGTGTTTACGGACTTCCGCTAAGGCAGCCAGGCAATAGCGTTCCTCAATTTCTCCGAAATTGATAAACAGCAACCTGGTATCTTCGAGGGCATCTGCAGGGAACCCGTTGGCCTGATCCAGGAGGTCATAGATCCGTTCGGCACCAAAAGAAATACCCACACCAGAAACACCCGGCAAACCGAAAATTCCTGCCAGATCATCATACCGTCCGCCCCCACATATGCTCCCCATGGCTTTATCGGCCGTTGTTACCTCGATAATTGCTCCGGTATAGTAATCGAGGCCTCGTGCCAGGGTCAGATCAAATACTGTTCCTGCTTCAACAGACAATTCGTTGATATAGGTTAACAGTGTCTCCGTTTCTTCTATGCCTTTTAATCCTGTTGCAGAATCAGATAGCATGTCTCGCAGGGTGTTCAGTTTTTCAGCAGAGGATCCCCGGAGGTGAAGGATGGGCTGTAATTTTTCTATAACCTCTTTGGGAATTCCCTTCTCCTGCAATTCGAGGTTTACTTTTTCCAATCCGGTTTTTTCCAGTTTGTCAATCGCCACAGTCAGATCGCTGATTCGTTCTGCAATCCCAAGAAATTCAGCTATGCCAACCAGTATTTTACGGTTGTTAATTTTTATGAGGGTGTCGATATGTAAGCGGTTGAAGACATCTTCAATAATCTGGATCAGTTCGGCTTCATTCAGAAGACTGTTGCTTCCGATCACATCCACATCGCATTGGTAGAACTCACGGTAGCGTCCTTTCTGGGGCCGGTCGGCCCGCCATACCGGCTGAATCTGATATCGTTTAAACGGAAAGGTGATTTTATGTTGATTCTGGGCCACAAAACGGGCAAAAGGGACGGTCAGGTCATACCGTAATCCTTTTTCGGAAATCTTCGGAGTGAGATCGAAAGCATTTGCCTTGTTCAGATATTCCGGCGGAACCTTTGCCATAAAATCCCCGGAATTCAGGATCTTGAACAACAGCCTGTCGCCTTCATCGCCGTATTTTCCCATGAGCGACGAAAGATTCTCCATAGCCGGGGTTTCAATGGGTTGGTACCCGTATAACCTGAAAACTTCTTCAATGGTATGAAAGATATAATTGCGGCGGGCCATCTCCACCGGTGAAAAATCACGGGTTCCTTTGGGAATCGAAGGTTTTTGTGCCATTCCTTTTCTTTAATTCAGGTAGGCAAAAATAAGGAAAGATTACGAAACAACGTATTAATTTGTTTTTGCTTTTACAATAAAGTTCCTTGTCATATCTTTAAATAGAAAAGAATTTTAGTTTATAAAGGATAAGGTGAGGAAAACATCGGGTGTATTATTGCTTATACTGTTTCCGCTTCTGATAACTGTCATTTCCTGCAGAGAAGATACGGTTTCCCGGCCTGCCATAAGGGTAGCGATGTTGGCACAAGGGATAACCTTCGATGACCTGGCGTTTCTCCAGAGTTGTAAAACCGGTCTCGAAAGGGCAAAAACAGATTTTGGCATACAGGGTGAATACAATATTGACACGACCACCCATGACTACCAGGAAATGCTTGAATAATGCGATCTATGCGGTGATAAAATCCTTTGTGGATAACCATTTCAATGGCGGGGGTATTTATACCGGAACACTGGCCAATGAAGGCGTTGGTTTGGCTCCCTATCATCATTACGATGCATGGATACCCCGAGGATGTCAATGGATGAACCGGATGGTCATTGGATAGCGATGATGTTCCCCCCGGCTGGCTTTTGAAATTCCCAGAATGACCAGGATAAGCCACGCGATTCCAAATCCAATCAACATAAAAATACCCACAACAGCCAGAACCAGTATGCCTGATACGATGAGGATAATGGACCAGGTAATCTGGAAATTCAGGACCTCCACACCCTGATCCGCCACAAATTCGTATTCATCTTTTTTGATCAGGTAAATGATCAGTGGGCCAATAACATTCCCCAGAGGTATGATAAAGGCTGCCAACGCAGCAAGGTGCGTAATCATTCCCCATTGTTTTTCTGTAGGATCTGTAACTATTTTTTCCATACCATGATTTATTTTGCAGATAGTTAAATTTACATATTTTTTTGGTTTATTTTGTTTTCAGGTTGATAAATTTAAACAATGGATACGAAAAAAAAGGCCGGAAGATACAGCAGAATCTACACACAGCTTGAAGATTTGATGAAAAGGAGTGACATCCGTGAAGCCAGAATGGCCACTGTGCTGGCGGTTTTGTCTCATAAAATGGAATATTTCTTCTGGACCGGTTTTTATTTACTCGTGGATGGTACAATGACAGTCTGGATGTACCAGGGTCCGGTAGCATGCCAGGTTCTTGAGAAAAACAAAGGAGTTTGCTGGGCTGCCTTTAACCGTAAGAACTTCCTTGTTGTCGATGATGTGAATCAGTTTCCCGGCCATATAGCTTGTGATGCACGCTCCCGATCCGAAATCGCTGTTCCTTTCAGAAATGAAAACGGGGAGATCATCGGAGTACTGGATGTCGACAGCAGGCAGCCTGCAGCTTTTGATCAGACCGATGCATTGTGGCTGGAAAAAATCATTGATTTGATCCATACAACCGATAACCTTTCCAGTACCTAATATCTAATATCCAGAATCCAACGCGAGCGAAGCGAGTGAACAACCATGACAACTGAATGCCGCTGATTTCTCTGATCTTTATTGATCCATATTGATCCATATTGATCCATATTGATCCATATTGATCTTCTTCTGTACTAATAACGCGAACGCAGTGAGCGGACAACCTTCTTCCTGGTTCCTTCCTTCATGTATTTCTCACAGCCCCGTCACCCTTTGACAGCGAACTGAATTGCAACGAAGGGCTGGACAGGAATTCCCCGATTTGCAGGGATTTCCATTTCCGGTCGATTGTTTGAATCGTTGCCTCATCGGAAACCACCACATTGGGCCAGGAACGCTTAAAATTATCGCTATGACTGGTTTTTACCGTTGCATCCACCAGAAGTGCAGAACTTCCGGAGGGAAAAGCCAGAACTGAACAATCGCGTTGAGGATCCAGATTGCCTGTAGTCAGCCAAACAACGGCAAAAAGATCATGAATGTTGACTCCCGCATCGACCATGACGATGATTTTAAAACAGCTCCATGTTTTTTTGTTTCTTATCTTCTCTTCCAGGTTTTCTTTTCTGAAATGCGGGTTCTTATGCACAGCAATGATGCAGACCGGAATCTTCAGGTTGTTTTTCAGATTATTGCATTCTTCGATTTCAGGTATCTCCTTTAAAACCGATGGATCAAAAAAATCCCTGTTCCATCTGTTTTTTCTGTTACCGCTTTTTTCTTCTTCAAAGGGGGGGGTTGCATCGATGCCCAGTTTTGAACCAAAGGCATATTGTGAAGATGCATGGTCGAGGATGTCCAGTGGCCCCCTGGAAAACAGAAGGCTGGTATCCGGATCAAGGTGACTGAAGACGACATTCAGTAATTCCGGGTAATCATGGATATCGGTTTTTTGATCTACTACGATGAGGATTTTGTTAAACATCATCTGCCCGGCACCCCACAGGGAGTTCATCACTTTCATCGCCTGCCCGGCATACGATTTAGCTATTTTTACTACAGCCAGGTTATGCGATACTCCGGCAAAGGGCAGTTCCATATCCAGCAACTCAGGGATCATTGCAATTCGCATGGGAGCAAGGAAAATTCGTTCGGTAGCTTTACCGATCCAGGCATCTTCCATGGGCGGGATGCCTACAATGGTTGCCGGATATACGGCATCTTTGCGATGCGTTATGCAGGAGAGATGAAAAGCAGGAAAATAGCCGGGAAGAGAATAAAAACCGGTGTGGTCCCCAAAAGGGCCTTCCCAAAGAAGATCTTCGGCCGGATCGATGTACCCTTCCATAACAATGTCGGCATCTTCCGGGACATACAAATTATTGGTCAGGCATTTTACCAGCCGGACCTGTTTCTTACGCAGGAATCCGGCCAGCATGTATTCATCTGTATTTTCAGGCATGGGCGCTGTGGCTGCATAAATGTAAGCAGGATCCCCTCCCAGGCTTACACTTACAGGCATTATTTTACCTGCTTTTTTATATTTTTCGAAGTGATGGGCGCCTGTTTTGTGTTTGTGCCAGTGCATTCCGGTTTTTTGGGGGTCAAAAACCTGCATCCGATACATTCCGGTATTTGGAATACCAGATTCCGGATCCTGGGTATGAACGGCCGGGAGGGTTATAAAACGCCCCCCATCGGCAGGCCAGCATTTTAAAACAGGCAGGATGCCAAGGTCAGGATCTGTATAAACCACCTCCTGGCATTTTCCTTTTTTTGCAATCCGCCGGGGCATCCGTGAAGCGGCCTCTTTTAACAGGGGTAGCATTCTGATCTTATCCTTCAGCTTCTCCCTGGGACCGGAAAAGGTACGGAATAGCTCCTCCGTCTCTTTTTCTATATCGTGAATAGTACCCCTGCTTAATGCCAGTCCCATTCTTTTCTCAGATCCCATGGCGTTGATCAGGACCGGAAAAGAAGTGCCTGTATTTTCAAAAAGAAGAGCCTTCCCTCCATCTTTCGATTTGCTGAATCGATCGGCAACCTCGGCAATCTCCAATACCGGGTCAACATATTCCCTGACCCTGATCAGCTCTCCTTCTCTTTCCAGGGCATGAATAAAGTCAGTTAATCCCGAATACGGCATGCTTCCTTTTTAGGAATTTGTTTCCTGTTTGATTTGTTTTACATTGATGGCAGCCAGGCCTTTTTGTCCTCTTTCAACTTCAAAACTGACCAGGTTGCCTTCACTGATGTCGCC
This sequence comes from uncultured Mariniphaga sp., assembly GCA_964575025.1. Lineage (GTDB taxonomy): Bacteria > Bacteroidota > Bacteroidia > Bacteroidales > Prolixibacteraceae > JABMQB01. The sequence continues at coordinate 31,307 of CAZNPV010000027.1, read as the reverse complement.
CTCTACGTTATTGACATGAAAAAAAACGCTTTCTTTGGTTTCTGTATCACGAATAAAACCATATCCCTTTGATGCGTTGAAAAAGGATACAGTCCCCTTCCTTTCCGGGGCTGATTTTATGTTTTCGCCTTTGGGAACACTGATTCTAATATCTTCAGCTTTGATTTTTGTCTTTTTGGAAGGGTCGGGAGGTGTGTCGGTAATGCTGCCATTTTCATCAACGTAGGCAATCATGCTGTCGAGGCTGCTTTTTTCACTATCTCTTTTAGCCAGACGTTTTTTTTCTTTTTCTCTTCTTTTTTTTTCTTTCTTATTTCTAACTTCTTTTTTGTTAAATGATTCCTGTGATCTTCCCATAAGTTAAAATTAGTATTTAATGTATTTTTACAAAGGTTTAGTTCCTATTCCAGAAGGGTATAATTTCCTTCAAGAAGTTTTCTTAATTTAAACAATCCTTCGCTTCGTATCTGCCTTACCCTTTCGGATGTCATCTTAAATTTTTGTGCAATATCACTAAGAGAACAGGCTGGTGAACCGTTTAATCCAAAGGATAGGTTAACAACTGTAGCCTCCCTGTCTGAAAGTTTGCTTAATGCTCTTTTAATGTTTGTTGAGACCGATTCTTCCATAACATCGTTATCAGGAGGAGGAATATCTCCGTTTTGAATGAAGTCATACAGGCTGTAATCATTTTCTCCGTTTTTTGAAAGGGGTACATCGAAGGAAAGTTGCCGCTTTTTAATATGATTTGCAAATTCCACTTCATCGCTGCCCATATCAAGGTATTCTGCAATTTCAGTATCGGTTGGTTCACGATGGAGTTTTTGTTCGAGGGAAGGGATTGCTTTTTTAATTTTATTGATCGATGAGATCCTGTTTAAAGGCAGTCTCACAATCCGTGTCTGTTCGGAAATAGCCTGTACCATAGATTGGCGTATCCACCAGACTGCATATGAAATAAATTTAAATCCCCGTGTTTCGTCAAATTTTTTGGCTGCTTTTACGAGTCCTATGTTTCCTTCATTGATTAAATCAGAGAAAGACAATCCCTGATTCTGGTACTGTTTTGCAACTGAAATTACAAAACGGAGGTTGGCCATAACCAACCTCTCAAGGGCTTCATGATCCCCGTCTCTGATCCGTACCGTTAAATCAACTTCCTCTTCGGCAGTAACCCTGGGATATTTATTGATTTCCTGGAAATACCTGGATATTGATTCATCGGTACGGTGTGTAATTTGTTTTGTAATTTTCAGTTGTCGCATAGAAACCTTTTCAGTTGTTTCTGTATGGAATGATTTCAGGAAATTGTCTGAGTTTGCTTATTGAACGTTGACAGCAATCAGCCCTTTATCCCCTTGTTTGATTTCAAAATCAACCTCCTGATCAGGCTGAAGTCCTTCATAAGAACTAACCAGACCTGTACGATGGACAAAAATGTCATCTCCGTTTTCAGATTCAATAAAACCAAATCCTTTGGTTTTGTCGTACCATTTAACTTTTCCTTTTGCCATAATCTTGTTGTAGTTACTGATTAGTAATTGTTTTTCCTTGGCCTTGCTTCGTTAACAACCATTTCGCGGTTTTCAAGAGTGGCCCCGTTTAGTTCTTTAACAGCTTTTCCGGCTTCTGTATTGTCTTCCATCTCAACAAATCCAAAACCTTTGCTTCTTCCACTGTATTTGTCAGTTATTATTTTTACAGAGTCTACCGATCCATACTCTTCAAAGACCTTTTTCAGGTCGTTTTCATCAACCTTGAAATCAAGGTTTCCTACATAAATGTTCATTGTTTGTTTTTTTTAAAATGTTACTTATTTAAATATACTGGTTTATTAAACACGCAGCATATTCTTAAAATTAATATCAGGTTTTAAAAATCTGAGCAGCGATGAACTAATCTGATGGGGGAATTAGTAAATTAATGCACAATCTCTTAAATCTGAAATTTTTGCAAAGATAACTATTTATTTTCAGTAATTGCTATTCTGGTATGTATTTACTTAATTTATATTTGGATCCTTTATCCCCTGTATGGCTTGTTCTGTATTCCAACGGTTTATTTTTCTGACAGGTAATCGGCGGCGGGCCTACAAAGAATCATCCGAGTTCAAATGTGGTTATCCCAAAAACCTTGTGTATTTGATTCGCAGGTGGTTTTCCGTAATACATTCTTGCACACTCGAAAACACGGGATACTTTAACCGGAATCTTTGTCTGTAATCCATCGTTGATTATTTCACTTCCATCTCTGCCATAAGCGGGAAGTGGATCGAAGAAGGTCCCACAAAGAATTTCACTTTGCCTTTTTCCAGTACAAAGGCCTGTTTTTCCACATCCCAGTATGTAAGGTCTTCTGAATCAAGCTGAATGGTAACTTCCATGGTTTGTCCTTCCGGAACAAACACCCGTTTAAACCCTTTGAGGGCTTTTGCCGGGCGCTCCACTTTCGAATCAGGAAATGAAACGTACAGTTGTACGACTTCATCGCTGTCATATCCGCCGGTGTTCTTCAGTGTAACGGTAATATCTATTTTTTCACCCTCTCTGACAAATGGTTTTTCGATTTTCATGCCGGCATAGTCAAATGTGGTGTATGTAAGGCCATGTCCAAAGGGAAAGAGAGCTTCATGGGGATCATACATATAGGTTCTTCCGTTGTGTATATTATAATCCAGGATCGGAGGCAGGTGGTCCATGGAAGCTGACCAGGTTTGCACCAGCCTTCCGGCAGGGCTTTCTTTCCCAAAAAGAATATCGGCCAGGCCGTTGCCCAGTTCCTGGCTGGATTGGGCTATATGCAGGATTGCCAGGACATGTTCTTTCGACCAGTTGATCGAGTACGGGAAACTGGAAACTACCACCATGATGGTTTTGGGATTGGCTGCTTTTACCACTTTCACCAGGTCTTCCTGTTCCAGTGAGATTGCTTCGCGGTCTATGGCTTCCTTGCCGTTGCTGTACACATAACTTTCAGCCCATCCCAGGCCATTGCACAGCGGGTGATTTCCTACGCACACGATGGCTACATCCGCTTGCGAGGCGGCGATGACTGCTGAATCGGCTTTGTTGCTTTGAGCAAACAGAACCTTCACATCATCTCCTACAGCATTTCTGATCCCCTCAAGAGCCGTTACCTGGTAGGGAGGCGTCCCGGCATACCAGTCGGAAACAACCATATTTGCACTGGGACCAATCACCGCAAGGGTTTTGATTTTCTTTTTATCCAACGGAAGCAGCTGGTTTTCATTTTTCATCAATACCACCGATTTAACCGTTGCTTTGCGGGCCAGTTGATGGGTTTCCGGTTTATCCCAAATATCGATGGTATCGGTAATCCCGATCTTTGAATAGGGGTTTTCTGCCGAATCATCGAGCTTTCCCAGTTTCAATAACACCCTCAGGGTTCCCCGCACAGCCCTGTCGATTTCCTCCTGAGTGACCAGCCCTTTGGAGAGCGCATTTTGGAGCGGCTGTTGGTAATTATCCAGGAACATGGTGATTCCTGCATGGATGCATCCGACAGCCGCTGTTTCAAGATCCGGAAAATACCGGTGCTCGGTCACCAATTGCCTGTAAGCTCCTCCGTCGGTGGCAATGATTCCGTTTTGACCCCATTCTTCTACAGTCACTGATTTCAGTACCGGATGTACGGTACAGGGGATTCCGTTGTATTTGTTGTAAGCTGCCATGTAGGCCCTCGATCCTCCTTCGGTGATTCCTTTATAAAAGGCATATCCATAATATTCCCGGAACAGGCGCTCATCAAAATCGGATGAATTCCGGGTGCGTTCGTTTTCGTTGCTATTTGCCAGGAAATGTTTCATCAGCGATGCGGTTTTCCAGTATTTCGGGTGGCCTCCCTGTAGTCCTTTTACATAGGCGACGGTCATTTCAGCTGCCAGGAAGGCATCTTCTCCGTAACATTCTTCGGTACGGCCCCAGCGTATATCCCTCCCGATGTCGGCATTGGGGGCAAAAACAATGAGTCCGGCACTGCCGTATTTCGGACTTTGGGTGAGGTAGCGGGCTTCTTCCGCTTCAAGCGAAGCAATTTGTTGCAGCAACTCCGGATCCCAGGTTTGTGCCAGCCCTATGGACTGTGGAAAGGTGGTCGTGGCAGAAGCTCCCGGTCCTTTAACCGCCCAGTTGGCAGGCCCGCTTAAAGCCAGCCCGTGCAAACCCTCAACCGTATGGGTGCCCTCAACACCCAATCGCGGTATGGAAGGACGCGTCGATAAACACCGTATTTTTTCATCCGGGGTCATCAGCGAGATCAGATTATCCAGCCGGGTTTCATCATCCAAACGCGGATCCTGAAAAGGATAATCCTGAGCAAATAAGGGAGTTAGAAAAAGAACAAAAAGGAAGATTAATAACTGTTTTTTCATGGTTTAGTCTTTTTTAGATTATGGATGTGAAGGTAAGAAAAAAAGGATAAACATGGCAAGCTGCGCAACCTAAATTCAGCTACAAAGATCGTAACAATGGGCATTCTTCGTTTCTCAGAGGAAGAGTTCTTTTTATGCGCTCAGGTATCATTGTATGCTCATTTTTATATCTTTGATGAAATGCAAATGTGAATCATAACAATTCTGAACAGCAATGAATAAAAAGAAGACCATTGGGGGTTTATTTGTAGGTATTCTCCTTTCTGTTTCCTGTTCGGAAGATTTCCTGATCAGGGAACCGATGGGTGTTCCTTCCGGGAACATTTTTTATAATGAGAAGGGGATCGATAACCTTCTTGTGGGAACCTACAGCATGGTTCGGGGAAGTTCCTTATGGGATATTACCTGGGGGGCTTCCATCCAGAACTGGGCTTACGGGTCCATGGCTTCCGACGATGCCTATAAGGGATCTGAATACTATGATGTTATACCTGTGGTGGACATTGAGCGATGGGAAGTCAGTCCAACCAATCCGTATCCTGCAGAGAAGTGGAAGTGGGCGTTTGGTCTGGGGGTACACCGCGCCAACAGTGTGTTGAAGGTAATCCGAAAGACAGAAGATATTACGGAAGAGAAAGCAGCAGAATTTAAAGCCGAGGCGCTTTTTCTCCGGGCTTTGTTTTATTTTGAGGCCTGGCTTGTCTTCGGCGATTATATACCGTTGATCGATGAAAACACCAAAGATCCGGCCAGGGTATCCAATGAGAATCCGGAAGGAGGTGTACTGGCATTTATTGTGAACGATTTGAAATATGCCTGGGAGCATCTCCCGGAATCTCAGGAGCAACCCGGGCGCCCGACAAAATATACAGCCATGGCACTGGCTGCAAGGGCTTACCTCCAGGAACTGAAATACACAGAAGCCAAACCCCTGCTCGATAACATTATCAACAGCGGTAACTATTCGTTAATGCCCCATTTTTTTGACAATTTCAGGATTGAGAAAAACAACAATGCGGAGTCGGTTTTTGAAATACAGGCAAATGTCAACGATATCAACGAATCGTTAAATGCTGAAATGGGTATCGGCCTGAACTGGCCGCACGGGGGCGATATTGGGATGTGTTGCGGATTTCATCAGGTTTCGCAAAACCTGGCCAATGCCTTTAAGGTGGATGTAAAGGGATTTCCCCTTTTTGATACATTTAACGATACCGATCTGAAAAATGATATGGGCATAAAATCGGAGGAGGAGTTTATTCCTACAGATCATCTGCTGGATCCGCGTATTGACTGGACGATGGGACGGCGGGGAATTCCTTACCTTGACTGGGGAATTATGCGTGGTTACGACTGGATACGGAATCAGGAGCATGGGGGTCCCTATCTGCCGGCTTTGAAGCCGTTTTTTTACAAATACCAGCGGTATACATTATCCACGGCAAGCGGATGGATGACCGGGGTGAATGCCAACAATTACCGGTATATCCGGTATGCCCATGTACTTCTATGGAGGGCTGAGGTGGCAGCTTACGAAGGAGACCTGAACAAGGCCCGGGAACTCGTTAACAGGATCCGTGCCCGAGCCGCTAATGAAGTAGTGATGGGCCGGGTTCTGATCTACAAGCTTCCAAAATCGGTCTATCCCTGGGGGGAGGAGACTACCGATGACGATTACCTGACCGGAGGTGACGTGGACTGGTCACAGCCGGCAGCCAACTATAAAATCGGGCTCTATTCATCTTTTGGCGATAAAGATGAAGCCATGAAAGCTGTTCAGTGGGAACAGCGTTTGGAATTTGCTACCGAAGGAAGACGGTTCTTCGACCTCCGCAGATGGGATAACCTGCCCAATCAAATCGGCGGAGAGAGTATGTCTGACGTATTGAATGAGTTTGCTCTTGCCGATCTGAGAACCAGGTCCTGGCCTATGAAAGGCGCCATTTTTAATGAGGGCGATAAATTCCAGCCCGTTCCGCAAGAGCAGATCGAAATGCAGCCTAATGTGCTCAAGCAGCGCCCGTATTACCGCCAGGGACCGGATGATTTAACCCCTATGCCCTGAAAATGCACAGGGTTAAAGGCTGTGAAAAGACGGAAGACGGAAGACCGAAGACCGGAGACCGGAGACCGGATGATGCATGTTTCATTTTACCTGTTTTTTTTCTGAAGTTATTCTCAGTAAGTTTATATTTTTGTTTATGTGTTCCCGGTGAGGGAAAACAGAACATTCCGATTTATGCAACACATTACAGTTTCATGCGCATTAAAACAATGGGCTCCCGAAATGGTACTTTCTGCCATTAAGTGCAATGTGGTTTTTCAACCGATCAATGAAAAACTATGGCAGCTGGTGAAAAAAAAAGCAGCAGAACGGGCAGGGGCATTAAAAATGGAAGACATCAGCCGGATTCCTGCGATACACCATTCCAGAAACGTGTATAAAAAATGCGGGAAGGATCCGGCCCGGTATCGTCCATCGGCGGAAGCACTTTTACGAAGGATTGTGCGGGGAGATGGTCTGTGCCAGGTTAACAATGTGGTAGATCAGTTAAATCTTGTATCCCTGACCAGTGGTTTTTCCATTGGGGGATATGATGCAGATAAAATTCAGGGACCTGTGGAATTGGGAATCGGGAGAGCAGAGGAACCGTATGAGGGTATTGGCCGGCGAAAACTGAACATTGAAAACATGCCGGTTTTCAGGGATTCCCTGGGAGCTTTTGGGACGCTAACCCGTGATTCGGAACGTACTTCAGTTCAACCGGAAACAAAACGGTTTCTGATGATCCTGGTAGGATGCGGGGCCCATGAGCACCTGAAAGAAGCAACCGGGATGGCTGTCAGACTGCTGACCGATTTTGCGGGGGCTAGCCATATTGAAATTCAGTCCATTACATAACATCATGTGGAAGAGGATTTGTGCATTTTTATTGAATCATATGGGGTGGACTTGTGTAAACGGAGTCATGCCGGATCAGAAGGCTATCATCATCGGCGTCCCGCATACCAGCTCATGGGATTTTGTGATATCTTATTTATACTATACCTCCCAGGGAGGGCGGGTACACATCATCATCAAAAAAGAGTTTTTTTTCTGGCCCCTGGGCTACTTTCTCAGAAAAATGGGGGCGATCCCTGTAGACCGTTCCCGGGGGAGTACCCTGGTAAAACAGGTGATTGATGAGATGAACAAACACGAAACATTTCACCTGGCCATTACCCCGGAAGGAACCCGGAAAACGAACAAACACTGGAAGGCAGGATTTCATACCATAGCCCAGGCAACAGGGGCTGCCGTGTACCTGGGTTTTTTTGATTACGGGACCAAACGAATCGGTTGGGAAGAAAAACTTTCCTTAACCAACGATCCCCGGGAAGATATAAAACGCATGAAAGCCTATTACCGGGAAAAAGGCATTGAAGGAAAATTTCCGGACTTGTTTTCGGCTGAGGAATAGTCCGCATTGGAAAAGGTACGATACGTTGAATTTTGATATGCAAGAGATCCTTAAAATTGCTTTGATTCAGTTTGATATCGCATGGGAAAACCCTGCGGAGAATCTGAACCGGCTGGAAAAATGGCTACCGGCACAAGGAGAAGCCGATGTGGTAATCCTTCCCGAAATGTTTACTACCGGCTTTACCATGCATCCTGAAAACGTATCTGAATCCATGGAAGGATCAACCGTCCGGTGGATGAAAACCAAAGCCCGGACACTGAAAACAGCCATCACAGGAAGCATAATTTTACACGAAAAGAATGTCATCTATAACCGATGTTTGTGGGTCACCCCGGATGGAAACATAGAGACCTACGACAAACATCACCTTTTTACCCTGGGAGAAGAAAACAAGCATTACAAGGCCGGGACCTCTAAACGGATTGTGAATTATAAGGGGTGGCGTATCTGCCCGCTGATTTGCTATGACCTTCGGTTTCCCGTGTGGAGCCGGAACATCGAAAAGTACAACATCCTCATTTATATGGCCAACTGGCCCTCCACCAGGCATCATGCCTGGAAAAAACTCCTGATAGCCCGGGCGATCGAAAATCAGACCTATTGTTTTGGGGTAAACCGTACAGGCAGCGACGGAGAAGGAATATCCTACCTGGGAGATTCTGCCTTTATCGATGCCCAGGGATACGGCGTGTTTCTCGGTCAACGGGAAGGTATACAAACCTTTGAAATAGCCTGGTCAGAACTGCATGATCTGCGAAATAAATTTCCCTTTCTGCCGGACATGGACCGGTTTATTCTCCCGAATAACTAAATCCTTCGTTATTTTCTGTTGAAATGTAAAAATCTGGCATAAAGTTTGTTATGCTTGATACAACTATAACGTTAGTTGTGAAACTAATTAGTTAGTTGATTGATTTGATTTTCAAGGGGTAAGGCAGGAGTTCATTTTAATTCAATCATAAAACAAAACGATTATGGAACAGAAAAAAACAAAAAAAGCCGATCTGGAGAATAAGAGGGGAACCTTTTTATTGTTGGGATTGGTGATTTCGTTGGGAATTGTATTGTTTGCTTTTGAATGGCAAACAAAACCGTCTGAGGCTTCTACGCTGGGTCAGATTGAAACCCAGGAAGTGGAAGAAGAGATCATACCGGTTACGCGCCGGGAAGAGGTAAAACCTCCACCCCCGCCACCTCCTCCCAAGGTTGTGGAGGTGCTGAACATTGTGGAAGATGATGTTGAAATTGATGAGGAGCTGGATATTGCCGATACGGAGGCTGATGATGAGACCTTTATCGACATTGCTCCCATTCTGAGCACGCCTGAGGAGGATGATGTGGATGAAGATAAAATCTTTGCTATCGTGGAGGAACAGCCGGAATTTCCGGGAGGAAACAGGGCCCTGTATGCCTATATACACAGCAATGTAAGGTATCCGGTGTTGGCTCAGGAAAATGGGATTCAGGGCCGTGTATTTGTTAAATTTGTGGTCGATACCGATGGTTCGGTCTCCAATGTGGAAGTAACCCGGGGAGTGGATGCTTCCCTTGATAAGGAGGCCCTTCGTGTAATAAAAAGCTTGCCGAAGTTCAAACCCGGAAAACAACGTGGCCGGCCGGTCAGGGTCTTTTTTAATGCTTCCATCAATTTTCAGTTGCAGTAAAAAACAGAGTGAATTTATCAACTAATTGTTTAGTTTAGGCATGATTTTTGTCTTTTTAAAAAGAACATTCCGGGATAAAAAACAAGGGTATGAAACGAGTCCTGAGGTACATCGGAACGAGACAAGCTCCATAGGCGATGGAGATTGAACATGCATTGATTGCGTTATCTGCCAGATATACAAAATCTTACATTAATCTTATTCCCATGAAAGAACTAACCAAAGCGGAAGAACAGGTCATGCAGCTTCTCTGGAAGCTTGAAAAGGCTTTTGTAAAAGATCTGATCGAAAAAATGTCTGAACCAAAGCCTGCCTATAATACGGTTTCCACCATTATTCGGATTCTTGAGAGGAAAGGATTTGTAGGGCACAATGCCTATGGCAAGACCTATGAATATTATCCTTTGACTACCAAAAAGGAATATACCCGTTCCTACATGAAGCGGTTTATGCGCAATTATTTCAGCGGTTCTTTTCAGGAGATGGTCTCTTTTTTCGCCAAAGAGGACAACATGAGTATGTCTGAACTGGATGAGTTGATGGAAGAGGTCAAAAGGGACCTGCAAAATCAAAAAAAACAGGAAGGAAATGCATCACGCAATTAATTTTGTCATCGAATCAGGAATCAGCCTGTCCCTGCTTTCCGTATTTTATATTCTTCTGCTACGGAAAGAAACGTTTTTCCGGAAGAACCGGATGTTTTTACTGATCTCGGTTGTATTCTCGGTTGTTCTGCCCTTTCTTAAATTCCGGTTATTGTCTCCTCAACCGGTAATGTTGTCGGAGATTACGGTAACACCCTACAGGAACCTGATCGAAGTAGTGAATGTGTATGGCCGGGATTTATCCGGAGCCGTCGTACGAAGCATCAGCTCCAGTTCTGTCATCATTGGTTTGTATCTCTCCGGTCTGCTGTTTTTTCTTGGCCGGTTTCTATTTCGTGTATTCCAGGTATGGATGTTGATCCAAAGAAATGATGTTCAGCGTTCGGGTGCGTACCGGTTTGTTTTTATCCGTAAGGATTTCAGTCCTTTCTCGTTTCTGAATTACATTTTTGTTAATCCGGAAATGAAAAGGGCCGAGGGTTTCGATAAAATGATCGCGCACGAGGTGGAACACGTTAAACAGGGGCATACACTGGATGTTCTGATTTTGGAGTTGCTTACTGCTTTTCAGTGGTTGAATCCTTGTATGTGGTTACTCAGGAGGTCCATTCGTGAGAACCATGAGTTTCTGGCTGACCAGGCTGTTCTCAATGCTGGAGTCAGTCCGGCCTATTATAAAAAATTATTGCTTAATCAGGTTGTTGGTATCCAGATGAAAATGGCCAACAGCTTCAATTCATCACTCATTAAAAACCGAATAAAAATGATAACAAAAATACGATCATCGAAAATGGCCCAGGCAAAATTCCTATTGGGGATGGTGGTTGCTTTGGCTTTAATTCTATTGTTTGCCTGTGAACAGAAAGAGACATTGGAGCTAAAATCGGAAGAGACCGAAATTCCCATGCAGCTTTCTCTGGTGGATGGGAAGATTAAAATTGAAGGCTCCGTTGTAGAACTGGAGAAAGTCAAGTCGATGTTTTCAGGAAATAGCGGATTCAACGTGGAGTCCGACAGTCTGGGCAACCTGTTGTTAATGAAAAAAACTGCAGGTATTCCGCAAACCATAGAAGGGGAGCCCATTTTTCTCATCACAGAAAAGATGCCGGAGTTTCCAGGTGGCGAAAAGGCCTTAAGGGAATGGATTAACCGCAACGTCAATTATCCACCGATTGCCCGCGACAGTGGAATTCAGGGGAAAGTGTTCATAACGTTTGTTGTGACAAAAGATGGTGCCATTGCCAATGCAGAAATTGCCCGCGGAGTGGATCCTTCACTGGATAAAGAAGCTTTGCGGATAATCAATGCACTGCCCCAGTGGAAACCGGGATATCAGCAGGGTAAACCGGTGCACGTCAAGTATACCGTTCCCATTCACTTTGTTTTGCAATAAAATAAGCCGGAATGGGGATTCTCCCCGGGAAGGAATGTCGATGCATGTGACATGCTCCGGCGCACCTTTTCGCTGCACCAGAAGATCGGACCCTGTCAGCCAAACAGGAACCCTTTTTATTGAAGGATTATTTTTCCCGTTTTTTCCGGTTGACCCTCCTGCGTTACTTTGTAGAGATAGATGCCCGGAGCAAAGCCCGAAACCGGAATGTTTGTGTGATCGGTAAAAGTTTTATCAACCACCAGGGTCCCCTGGTGGTTGAACAGCTTTACATTGATTTCTTTCAGGCTTCCTGACCAGCGAATATGAAGGATTTCATCTGCCGGATTCGGATAAACAGCTAACATCCCCGCTTTGTTTGCTTCAAGTCCTGATATTTCTATTTCTGAATAATAGTATTTGGCATTCTCTGTAAATTCCCAGGCATCGTTTTCGAAAGCCAAAAATTTGGCTTCGATCAGCATATGATTGGCAAGATGCAAGTCCAGTCCGGGGATTTCTGTGATTTCTTCGATGGAGTATATAAATTCAGGGAATACCAGGTCGCTTTTACCGTACGCATTGTTGTACGTAAATTCTACTTTAAAGGAGTACTCCCAAGCCAAAGCAATCAGGTTCCAGGAGGAAAATTCCATGCTTCCATAATTCCCGGATGCATCAACCCACAGTTCAACCTTGGTGGAATTTATCCATTGATTGGCCGTTGCGACCCAGTAATAAAAAGCAAGGGAAGTCATTGTTTCCTGGGAGTACCCATAGGTTATTTTGTTTGATGGCATCCAATCTCCTTTTTGGATATTCCATTCGTACCAGGTGTATCCCATGATATGCCCTTTTGAATCGTAGGAAGCTTCATGTTTGGATTCACCTTTCCATTGTGAAGCAACAGGATCCCATGAATATTCAGCGTACAGGGTTTGAAGTCCGTCGGTATTGTATGCATACTCCTGTTTTTCGTAGGCATTCCATGTGCCGGTTTCGAGGTTATTATACGAAACGATGCTCCGGATCAGGTTTTCCCCCGCATCATAGGTATTCTCTGTTTTCCGTACGTGATTCCATTGACTTGAATTATTGTCCCAGTTATACACATTGATTGTCTGACTGTTGCTGGTATCATCAATGGTTTCGATTTTGCTCGAATTTTCCCACAATTCGTTGATGCGATCCCATTTGTAATAGATTTCGGAGATGATGTTCCCCTGTTGGTTGTAATTCGTTTCCTGTTTCCAGTCAATCTCCCAATCGTTTGCAATATAGTTCCAATCGTATCGTATCAGACAAGTTGTTTTTCCAGAGGCATCCGATGTATAGGCTATTCTGTTCCAGCCTATCCATTTATTCAGGTCGTAATCCCAGTCGAATTCCCTTTGATCGGAAAGATAACCGTTGGCGTCGTAGCTATACTCTGTTTTGTTGTCTTCATTCCAAGGTCCGAATTCGTCCTTTCCGAATTCCACGACAGCGGTTATCTGTCCCCTGCTATTGTATTCAATATATATTTTATCGGAATATTCCATTTGGCCGGTAGAGGTATTTCTGAAACCCCATACTGCGGAATCGAGTTTTTGTTTGATCGTATTTTCGCTTACAGCAAACAAACGGGCATCCTTTATTAGAACATCGTTTCCATCTGACCGGAGCCGTTGAATGCGGCTTTTCAATTTATTTACTCCGTTGACGGGATTGAGATGGGGTGGAAGGGGTTGGGAATTCACGACGGAACATCCTGATAATAAAATGATAACGACCAATAGTGTTTTTATGATAACATGGTTTTAAATAATCATACATTACCCAAAGGCAGGGGGGGGGAATCCGACCATTGTAAATCAATCATTGGCATTTGTTAACGATACATGGTAAGCCCCGGGACAGGCATTATAGATCACAAATTTTTTATTTTCTTCCTCAACCGGTTTTTTTCTTTGTATATTGTTATTCTGCACAATCTTCACCATTTCCCATTCATCGGGTACGGGAGTTTTTAGCGTCAGGGGCATGTTATATACCGTTTCAGGTTCAAGCGGGCATTCCAGAGTCAGCATTATTTCTTCCCTGGAAACAGACTCTGAGATCCTGCAGTTCATTCTTTCTCTTATGTATTTATAGGCATCCTGAAAAGAAGCTATCCATATTGCGTTTTCTTTGTTGGTTGATACGGTTTTGCTTTCATTAAGGATATCCGTAATCGGGCGGCCAACAAATGTGGCGTAGTTTTCTGAACCGCCAAAAACTTCGGTATTGATAAAAAAAGTTCCTTTGAAGTTATGTTTGTCCATCAACGGAACGGCTATTTCGAATTGATTTAAAGTTCCGTCATCGTAAGTAAAGGTAACACAAGCCTGTTTTCCTTCAGGCCATTTTAAAATTGTGGTTTGCGACTGAAGATTCATGGAAAAGGCCATTGCAGTAACCAAAAATAAATATCGTATTTCCATTTTTTGTACTTTTTAAATGTTGACTGAGACTAAAATTATAAAAAATTATTCATTAAAAATGTCAATTTTTATCTGCATTTGATGGTTCTCCTTCTTTCCCATTAACCATTTCATTCCATATCTCAAACGATTTCAACGCCTGACCGATGAGCATATCCTGTCCGTTTTTTACCGTAGCTCCTTTTTCTTTGCCAAATTCCATAAAGCGGGTTACTTCGGGATTATAGACCAGGTCGAACAACAGGTGTTTGCCGGTAAGAAATTCGTAGGGTATTCTGGGGTAGGTGTCTACTTTGGGCCAGGTGCCAAGCGGTGTACAATTAATGATCAGAAGTCTTCTTTCCAGCATTTCGCGATCGATCTCTTCATACCGGATCTCTTTTTCTTTTAATTCTTCAATGGATGCAGAAATGTAATCAATATTGAGCTTCCCTAGAACGTATTTTACGGCTTTCGAGGCACCCCCGGTACCCAGTATCAAAGCTTTTGTGTGATGTTCTTTCAGAAGTGGTTTCAGGGTGATTTCGAAGCCATGGATATCGGAGTTGTATCCTTTCAGGTACGTGTTGTTGCCTTTTCTTTCAATTTTTATGGTATTGACAGCACCTACTTCCCGGGCTGCTTCATCCAGTCCGTCAAGGTAAGGAATTACCTGCTCTTTATAGGGGATCGTCACGTTCAGCCCTTCCAGATCCGGATTATTCCGGATTATCTCAGAAAATTTATCAATGGGGTTAATTTCAAAATTTTCATATTCACAATCGAGGTTTTCGGTTCTGAATTTTTCGTCCCAGAATTTTTTTGAAAAGGAGTGGGTTAGCGGATAGCCTATTAATCCATATTTTTTTTTATTCATTTGGCATTTGTTTTTTTGGGTCTGACACAACTTTTTCAAAAAAGTAGATCAGGGCAGATCCGAGTACAGCCATCAGGATAGCCGCTCCGAGCATTGCATCCTGACCGGATAGCTGTTCAAAGGTTCCGGGCCAGACATTTTGCTCTACCAGTGGTTTCAGATCCCCGTGGCTGTCGGTAAAAAACGCAACCGCTCTTTTCCAGGGCCATACTTTGTTAAGGGATCCAACCATAAAACCGGCCAACACAGCGATGGTGTAATTATGGAATTTTTTCAGGAACCAGGAAAGGATATTGGAGAAACTGATAATCCCAATGATTGCTCCTGCCAGGAAAATTCCTATTACCAGAAGGTTAAAATTGCTTACTGAATCAAGGATGAAACGGTACATACCCAGCAAAACCAGGATGAAACTTCCGGAAATACCCGGAAGGATCATGGCGCAGATCGCAATCGCTCCGGAAAGAAAGATAAACCAATAGGTGGTGTTGGCTTCAGCAGGTGTGATGATTGTGACAAAAAATGCAATGATCGCCCCTGCTATTCCTGCAAGGATTACTCCGGAACTCCACTGTTTAACGTTCTTTCCCACAAACAGGGCCGAAGCAATGATCAATCCGAAGAAAAAAGACCAGACAAGAACGGGATAATTGTCGAGTAAAAAGCGGAGAAGCCTGGCCAGAGATAAGATGCTGATCCCGATACCAATCACAACGGACAACAGAAAACTCCCGTTAATGGATTCCCAGAAAGAGGAAACTTTCCCCTGAAAAAGCAACTTTAGAGCATGCCCATTGATGGATTTTATGGAAGCAATGAGTTCTTCATAAATACCCGATATAAAAGCAATGGTCCCCCCGGATACTCCGGGTACAACATCGGCTGCTCCCATGCCTGTCCCCTTAAGGATCAAAATTATATAATCCCTGATTGTCCGTTTCATTCGTTTCAATGCTTGGCAATAAAGGTCGAAAATAAGAAAAAGAATTTTATTACAGGAAGAAAACAGTCCCGACGCAACAAATCAGCGTATAATTTTAACCCTTACCCAGAGATTTGGCTGTTTTTGTTTAAAGGATGGAACTGCAGATCACTGCTTC
Source organism: uncultured Mariniphaga sp. (assembly GCA_964575025.1). Classification (GTDB taxonomy): domain Bacteria; phylum Bacteroidota; class Bacteroidia; order Bacteroidales; family Prolixibacteraceae; genus JABMQB01. The sequence continues at coordinate 15,394 of CAZNPV010000027.1, read as the reverse complement.
GGGCGGTAGGTGTCAATCAGTTTTTTTATTGCTGTTTTATCTGCAGCATCAGGGTACACATCAAAGAGTGAAAGGTGTTGTTCAAAATTTAACTCCAGCGCTTCTTCCAGTTCCCGGAGTGCCGGGATCTCCTTTCCCGAGAGAAAATAATAGGCTGAGAGGCGGTATTTCAGCAATTCGTTCTTTTTACTGATCCTGCATGCTTTTTCCAGCAATTTCAGGGCCTTGTCTGTTTCACCGGTATTAAATACGAATTCTGTATAGGTAAGCCACATCTCGGTATTGGCTGGTTCGAGAGCTACGGCTCTTTCGAAAGATCGTATAGCTTCTTTGACATTTCTGACCTCAGAAAAAATCTTCCCCAGGGAGAACCAGTAGTCCGGAACATCCTTATCGATTTGGATCGCCTTTTTAATAAACTGGATACTCTCTTCGGGTTGTTTTTCTACCAACATTATCAATCCGGCACCGTACCAGGCATTATCGTTGAGTTTATTCAGGCGGATGGCCTTCTGGTAACTTTGCAGGGCTTTTCTGAATTGTTCCATTTTCAGGTAACATTCGCCAATGTAACAGTATGCTTCATCGTTATTGGGATCGCCTTCAAGATACTCTTCATACAGTTTTACAGCCTCCTGGTATTTTTCCATACTGGCCAGGGTATCGGCCTTATTATAAACTGCCTGGTGAAATTTTTCATTCAGAGCCAGGGCAAAATCATATGCCTCCAGTGCTTTCTCAAAGTCCTGATTTTTATTATGGACAATCCCCAGGTTGTACCAGGCAGTTGTGTCAAACGGATTAAGATCCAGATATTGGTTATAGAAATCAATGCTTTTTTTAGAATCATCTGCCTGATCATAGAAGAAGCCAAGTTCATAGAGAACGGTTTCATTTTCAGGATTTACATGGTAGGCTTTTTCCATGTATTTGATAGCCATCTGCACATCGCCTGAATGGATAAAGGCAGCCCCGATATGGTAAAGGATATCATCCAGTTCATCCTGGGCATACCGGATGGCCTGTTTAAAGGCTTCCACCGCCTTTTTTTCGTCTCCGCTGATAGTATATGCGGTCCCTTTCAAAAGGTGTATATCCGGATTTTCCGACTCCACCTGTTCCACTTTATTCAGGTTTTCGAGTGCTTTTTTTATTTCACCCTTACTCAAGAGGATCTGGGCATTTTTTACCTGCAAAGGAGTTGCATTGGGATGAATTTTTATTCCCTGCCCGACAGCAAGTTCAGCAAGTTCAAGGTCTCCCTCCTCCAGAAGCATTTCGATAATGTCTTCGTAATCCGAGACATCAAAATATTCTGCTTTTCCTGCACGCAGAGACTTTTTAAACCTGTTTACCGTTTCAGAGGATTCCGGTTCATACTGATTTTCACCTGGATATTCTTCCATTGGACCGCAAATATAAGGGAGCAAATGTATAAAAACACTTTGATATAATATAATCCTTGCTGGATCTTATTGGTGTTGGATTCTCAAAAGATCATTTATCGTTTTTACCGGATTGAATGTTTCAATAGGTACTTCCACAAAGAGGGTATTCCAGTTGCTCATAGCGCCGTTCCACAACCCTGGCAGTTCAAGGGCTTTTAATGGTTTTCCGTCTTTTGATTTATTGGATATAAAACCGGTAGCAGGATCCGTAAAATCCGGCAGGTGGTATTTTTCGCCTTTGTAATTCTTAACGGCACAAACCAGATCAACCGGATTGAAATGGGTGGCTTCGCGAACAATTTTTGCCTGCCGGGGGTTTTTCATGTTGATTTGAGAAGTTTCCACTATCTGTAAGGATACAGTATCGTCGGGATTTCTGGCCCAGAAGGGACCGCCTCCGGGTTCTCCTTCATTCCATACCATTCCGCATACCCTGACCGGGCGGTTGTATTTTTGCTGTAGATAACGGAATAGCGTCTCTTTCTCGGTATAATACTGGTTTTCAGCTGGTTTGGTATGTAACGTAAATTCCAGAAAATTCGCTGCTTCAGCAAGAAAAGCACTGCTGAGAGCTGTGTAATGCTTCTCATTCAGTTCTCTCTGGTACATGAAGATTTTTTCCTGGTATTCCAGCAAAATGCCGGCAAGGGCTTTTTTGAATTCCACGATGAGATCTTTTATCGTATCAGGTACCACGTTGTCGATATTTTTTATAAACAGGATATCGGCATCCAGTTTATTGAGGTTTTCCAATAAAGCTCCGTGTCCACCCGGTCGGAATAAAAGACGGCCGTCTTTCTCCCTGAATAGTTGGTTATCCGGGGTTACGGCAATCGTATCTGTTGAAGGTTCCTGTTGGCTGAATTGAACCTTATACGTTACCGAGTAGGCCTTTTCATATTTTTCTCTGATGTCAGCAAAATGCTTCTTGAAACCTTCCTGATGTTCCGGTGAAACGGTAAAATGCAGTCGGACAATGCCATCATTGTCTTTTCCGTAGAGAGTTCCTTCAACGAGATGTTCTTCAAAGGGCGTCCTGGCATTTTCTCCATAGGTGTGGAACTTAAGGAGTCCTTTGGGAAGATTTCCATAGTTCAGACCCTTTTCTGAAAGGAGCTGGTCGATTGCCTCTTTCAGGGACAGATCCCGGTTGTTGTTTGCTTTGTAAAGGTCTTTAAAAAAAGCAAACTTTATTAACCCTTCATAAAAATGCCGGGCCTGTTTGTTTTTTTCAAGGATCTCTGTTTCCGGTGTTCCCTTTTCCAATTCTTTACCGGCTTCAAAAATAGCTTTAAACATCCGGCTGGCTGCGCCTGATGCAGGTACGAATTTTACAGGTATCAGTCCTTCTTTCAGCCGATTGTTGTATTTTGTGATTGCCTCCTCTTTTTTGGTTTTCGTCATCTGAATAATCCCGTTATTCACCGAAGCAGCTTCTTTCACTTCCAGAAAGGGAAACCCATTTCTGAAACATTCCAACTGGGATATAACATTCTTCAGGTTGCTCCCTCTTTGTCTGATCTGTTTTTTGTCTTTTTCTGAAAACATATAAAGCGATTAATGATCTATATTACTATTACTGTATCCCTTATGATCCGTTTCCTGATTACCCCGGTAAGGTTATTTTTCTTTTAAAAATAGAAATTTGATCCAGAATATAAAAAAGGGAAACACGGTTTGTCCATAAAAGTTTTACCTTTTTTCCGAAAAAAAATCCTTCAGGATTAATTGATGGTCAAAAGCCAGGGGAGGCAGATTGTTGATTGAAAACCATTTTGCGTCGGCTGCATCATCCATGCCTTTTGGTTTTTCAGGTGTTTTCAGGAAGGTATAAAACACGATGGATATCGTTCGGTGCCTGGGGTCCCGGTCAGGTTCCCCGTATGCTTTAAACTGGGTCAGTGTTTCTGCTGTTAATCCGGTTTCCTCCTTTAATTCTCTCCGGCATGCCTGTTCCAGGGTTTCATCCATTTCAATAAACCCTCCCGGAAGGGCCCACATGCCCGCAAAGGGATCCTTCTTTCTTTTTATTAGCAGGATTTTGGCTGGTTGTTTTGTTAAAACAATGGCATCGACTGTAAGTGCTGGTCTTGGATATTTATAGGTATACATCATGTTATTTCCTGCCCGATTTACGAAACCGTAACACAATGATAAACAGAATGACAAAAATCAAAAAATAAAAAACTACTTCGGTACTTTCCATTATCCGATGATTTTTTTCATTACACGCAATTTATGCGTATACCGTTTCAAATCCACATTAAAAATTCCAAACTGGTCTATATTATCGATCCTGACTTTTCCGGAGGCATGAATAATTTTGTTTCTTTTCCATAAGATACCGGTGTGCACAATTTCTCCTTCGTCGTTATCAAAAAAAGCGAGATCCCCCGGCTGGCTTTCTTCTACAAAACTGATTGCCGTACCGCAATGCACCTGTTCTGAAGTATTCCGAGGCAGGAAGATACCAGCTGTTTTATAGATGATCTGGGTAAATCCGCTGCAATCAATTCCGAAAGGAGACCTTCCTCCCCAAAGATAAGGGGCATTAAAATATTTCAGAGCCTGTCTGATAATCAGGTTTCTGACATTTTTTGCCGGGCCATAGGTTGTATTCCCCGGCATCGGGTAGACCGCTTTATCTACCCTGAATTCTTTCTTGTAAGGCCTCCAGACCGGTAAAGTGCTTCCTGCAACGATCATCAGGTTTTGTTCATTGTTGACAGGTATGATGGTAAATATGTCTGTGGCAATGGCTGTGGGGGAATGAATAAGTTTTGAATAGGCCCTTTGTGTCAGGGGAGTAATCATTTTCTGATCAACCCAGCCTTCGTAATGGTCCCAGGCAAGTCTTATATGGCTCCAACCTACCATTTGTTCAAGAATTTCACAATGTTCACCAAATAAAACCTGCGTCACCATTTCGCTTTTTTCTGAGGGTTCTTTTCTGACTGGTATAAGACTTAAAGTTGATATACCAAAATTCATTAAAATATTTTATTATTTTTAATTTATCAAATATAAGACTTATCTCAAAAAGAAGGTTGGGAAGAGTTTGAATTGAGGGATAAATTATGAAAAGTTATACACAAAAAATAAAAAAATATTCCCGGATAATCTTTCAGGTATTCATTTTTCTGTTATCGGCTTTTTTACTTCAGCTTATCATACCGGGAGAGCCCATTTTTAAATTTGAATACCAGAAGGGATCAACCTGGAAACATGAAAATCTGTTGGCTCCATTTGATTTTTCCATTCTAAAGACCAGCGCGGAACTAGAAAAAGAAAAGCAGGAATTACTCCAGGACATAGTACCTTACTTTCAACTGGATACAGTGGTTTCCAATAAACAGCTCACACTTTTTGCAGAAGACTTTTCAACCAGGCTGGATACATCTCTTGCCCCGGATAAGGAGACTTATTATACCCTGCTATCAGCCATGAATCATGTCTATAACACAGGAATTCTACCCCGTTCACCTGAGAACTATGATGTTATAGGAGAGAAAGACGAAATTTCACGCATTACCGGGAATATTTCCACAAAAGTACCGGTAGCCCATCTTTATTCTGAGAAATCGGCGTATCATTATGTAAGAGAAAAGAAAGACCTGATTCAGGAAGAGAACCCTGATTTGGAAGAAAAGATTGGCAATATGGATATTTCAGATTATATCCGGGCCAATCTTTTCTACGATCCGGAAACCTCCCGGAAGCAAATCGAGGAAGCTGAATCGGGAATCTCAACCACCCAGGGAATGATTCAGGCAGGTGAAAGGATTATTCTGAAAGGAGAAATCGTAGATGCCGAAAAATTCAAAATTCTGGAATCCCTGAAAACCAGTTATGAAAAAAAACGGGGCGACGGGATTAACCGATACATGATCACGGCCGGAAAATCGTTGCTTATTGTGATCTTGCTATTCCTGATATTCATCTTTCTTTACCTTTACAGGAAAGACATTCTGGATCACATACGGCGCCTGACCTTTCTCTTTTTCCTTATTGTTCTCATGGTATTTATCTCCTTGTTTACCAATTCCCGGGAAACGATACACATCTATTTGGTCCCCATGGCTATGCTTCCCATTTTTATCCGCACTTTTTATGATTCACGCACAGCCATCTTTATTCTGATCATCACAACGCTTTTGGTTGGATTGTATGCCCCCAATCCTTTTGAATATATATTGATACAGGTTATTGGCGGAGTCGTGGCAGTATTCAGTCTTGCACGCATGCATCGCCGGGTACATCTGGTTATGGCCTCATTCTGGGTACTGATAAGTTACATTGCGTCCTATTCGGCGTTGAATACCATTCAGGAAGGAAGCATTCTGAATATTAATATTAAAATGTTTCAGTGGTTTGCCGGTAGTTGTCTTCTGCTTAATCTGGCCTATCCCCTGATTTATATTTTTGAAAAACTTTTTGGTTTTGTTTCCGATGTAACGCTTATTGAAATTTCAGATACCAACCAACCCTTGCTTCGGAAACTGGCCGAAGAGGCACCGGGTACATTCCAGCATTCGATGCAGATCGCAAACCTTGCCGAAGAGGTTATCCTGAAAATCGGGGGCAATCCGTTTTTGGTGAGGGCCGGTGCTTTGTATCATGATATAGGAAAAATAGCCAAAGCCGACTATTTTATAGAGAACCAGTTTGGAATTAAAAATCCACATAACACATTGAGTTATGAAAAAAGTGCACAAATCGTTATCGATCATGTAAAAAATGGAATCAAACTGGCCAAAAAACATAACCTGCCCGAAAGCCTCATTGAATTTATTTCAACGCACCACGGAACCACCGCAGCCAGGTATTTTCTTGTGAAATATAAGAATGAAAATCCTGATAATGAAGTCGATATCGAAAAATATAGCTACCCCGGACCGTTGCCTCATTCAAAAGAAGCCGCTGTGGTAATGCTGGTTGATGGCATTGAGGCTGCTTCAAGAAGCATGAACAATAAAAACGAGGAAAACCTGAAAAAGCTGGTCTACGATATGATTGATACAAAAGTATATGAACATCAACTGGATAACTCGGATCTGACTTTTCATGATATCAGTACGATTAAGGAAATAATCCTGAATAAATTAATAAATATTTACCATGTACGCATTGCGTATCCGGATGAAGAAAAAAAATAATAATTTTGTGCCGAAAACCTGGATAAGGAATACAATGAAAACACTCCGCAGGACACATACAGAATGGACTTATTTGTGGTTGTTCCTGCTGGCATTGGTTGCCGGTTGTGACAAGGATGATCCAACAGAAAATCCCAATCCTCCTGTTAACGAAAATACAGAGGAAAAAATCCAGGTTCCCGACTCCATCATAGATATCAATAAGTTTATCAAAGAAGAGATGGAGATTTATTACCTGTGGAATGAATACATGCCGGATCTTGATTATACCAAACAGCCCGATCCTTTTGAATTTTTTGACACCCTGCTTTACAAGCCCGTTGACCGATGGTCTTTTCTTACGGATGATTACCAGGCTCTGATGGAAAGTTATCAGGGAATTGAAGAATCGATGGGCCATTCTTTTGGGTTATATTTATACAGCAACTCGGATGACGGCGTTTTTGGCATTATTCAGTTTGTGTATCCTGGGTCTCCGGCTGCAGAAGCAGAATTGAAAAGGGGCGACCTGTTTACTGCGATCAACGGGGAAAATCTTACGGTCGACAATTACCAAACGTTACTGAATAACAATGCCTATATCCTTACAGTTGCAGAAATCCAGGGTAATACGGTAGTCCCTGTCAGAGAGGTTCAGTTAAAAGCAAGAAAAATAACGGAGAATCCGATTCTTCATTGCGACACCTTGGATTGCAATGGTACTGTGATCGGATATCTTGTGTATAAAAATTTTCTGTCCAATTACAACGATTTGCTCTCGGAAGCGTTTGCGTGGCTGGATGCAGCGGATATTGATGAAATGGTACTGGACCTGAGGTATAACAATGGAGGTGCCATCGTCTCAATGCAGCACCTTGCAAGCATCCTTGCCCCTGCTCAGCAAATTAACAATGCCGATGTTATTATAACGGATGAATACAATGCCCTACTCACTCAGTATTATACCAGTCAGGGTGTTTCCCTGGAAACCTGTTTTTTAAATATTCCGCCCAACCTGAATCTGAACAGGCTTTATATTCTCACCGGCAGGAATTCAGCCTCTGCCAGTGAGGCATTGATTATCGGTCTTGATCCTTATATGGATGTAATCACTATAGGCCAACAGACGCACGGGAAATATACCGGAGCCTTTGTGATTTATGACAGGGAGAAGAAACATAACTGGGCTTTGCAGCCTATTGTATTTAAGTATGCAAACTCTGTGGGATTTTCCGATTTCCCGGATGGGTTGATTCCGGATTATTCCGGCGAGGACGATCTTTTTCATCCCTTAGGGGACCGCCATGAAGGGTTACTGGCCAGTGCCATAGAAATCATTACTGGTGTTCCGTCGGCTGTAGCCGTTAAAAGCACCGATGCAAGGTTTTCCGGACAACCTTTATTGTCATTTGATAACAACAGACCCCGTAACGCTATACCCCTGCGCAGGGAGAAGCCGGTGTTAATGAAACGAACCGTTGAATAAAAAAATCTTCCCGTTGCCCCGCCTCTCATCTGACAGGCTATGGTACTCCCCTCTGACAGCCATCCGGCTGATGTCTCCCCTTAACAGGGGGAAAATCTATGGAAATGTTTAATCAGAATTGCCATCCCATTCTTTTCCCTGTGCTCCGGACGTATTCTGCTGCTAAATCGTACTCTTTCTCTGTTTTGAGGTGCTCAAGCATCAGGGGTACGTTGTCCAGTTTTGAAACTTCCCTAAGAAAAACAGGATAATCGAGAATGCCCATTCCGGGCCGGGCTTCCGAAATATGCAATGTCAGCTCTTCCTCGTTGATCAGCGTATCTTTGGCATGGCAGTTTTTAATCCATTTTCCCAGCCTTTTAAAAGCATCCCGGATCATTTCACCGTTGCCGTAATATTTTGAAGGACTGTTTATCAGATTTACCGGATCAAGGTGAACGGCAAACTCTTTTCTGTCAATAGCTCTTAAAAGATTCAGGTACGAATCCACTGAATCGGGATAAGCCCATGGCATAGCTTCCAGGGTGAAGAAGGTCCGTTTGGGTTTTACGGCATCAATAATTCTCCGGGTGGTTTCCACAATCAGCCCGAAGGTTGCCGGAGTCAGGTTATCTTTATGGGGACCGTCCCACTGTTCAGGATTTCTGGAACCGCTGATATTAACGCAACATCCTGCCCCGATCTCTTCAGCCAGTTCCAGGGAACGGATGCATTTTTCAACGGCAGCTTCTGCTTTGGTTTTATTTGGATCAATGGGATTGCTCCAGGCCCCGACTTCTGAAATTTTAATATCGGCCTTCTCGGCTGCTTCTCTGTAAGCTTTCACCCGGTCGGAATGTACCCCGGGCTGTACAGGGCAGTAGGCAGCCCTGTAACCTTTGTTTTTTACTGCCCGGATCCACTCTTCCGGATCGTTATATTTTTCAAATACTGGCCCTCCAAATCGTATTTTCTTGGTTTTCATACTTCCTGATGATTTTAAAATTCCCGGTAGCATAGCCAATCCCAATGTACTGCCTGCAGTTATCCTGTTAAAATGTCTTCGGTTCATAATTTTAATTCCTTTTTCGGGTTGCTGTGGTAATCAAACCAGTCAAAAACAGCCTGATTGCCGTTTTCCCCAAAGGCATACATTCCGAAATAAGCCCCTACGAATCCCCCGGCAGTGCGGGTACTTAAAAAGGTACCATCCACATTTTCAGCAACCGTCTTCCAGCTGTTATCCGGTAAGCGGTACAGAAAATCATAATCTTTCCCTTTGGCAACAATTTTAAGTTCCAGAGGATTGCCGTCTTCCAGCGTACTCTCCACAAGCACTTCATCCACTTTTTTGAGTTGTACTACCGGTTTTCCCTCTGAGATCGTTTTAACCAATGCATAATAATGCCGTTCATTTTGCCAGGTTACCAATCCTGCTTCCTCAGCGCTGTTTTCCGGGTTAAATGCTACCTGAGCCGATACTTCACAAAACGCATGCTGTTGTCTGCGGCCGATAAACGATGGATTTCCTCTTCCATACAAAGGAATATTCCGGCCTGTAATTGTCAGTTTCCCGTTTTCCAGTTCCCACCATTTGTCCTGTGGGGGCCGCATAAAATTCCAGCAGAGTGCCAACTTTTCAGATTCAAACTCATCCTTCACCGGAAAGAGGTCATTCAGCGGGGCATATCCTTCCGGTTTATATTCCGGGAGGTCCGGAGCCGGGTATTCCCGTTTCAGTATACCGGTCTTTTCGCCGATAACGGGCCATCCGTTTTCCCATGTAACCGGTGCCATAAATGTTTCACGGCCTGTATTGTAGTGGTTTTCTGTAACGGGTTCATAAGGCTGGCACCCCAGGAAAACGGCCCACCATTCGCCACGGGGTGTCTCCACCATATCGGCATGCCCGGTGCTGGTAACCGGATGGGGCCGGTCGGCCGGAAGGTCAGGCCCCTGGGCTAAAATCGGATTTTTCTCCCAGGGAATATAGGGACCCCAGACATCCGCAGCTCGGAAGATTACTTCCGAATGTCCTTCAGCCGTACCTCCTTCGGCAGCCATGAGGTAATACATTCCGTCGATTTTGTACAAATGAGGTCCTTCGATCCAGGAAGGTTCCTGGGTGATATCCACACCCCCGTTCACAATGATTTTCCGCGGACCTGTCAGTTTCAGATTTTCTGTGTCAAATTCCTGAATCCAGAGGGACCGGTGGCCGTTATACAATGATTTATTGTCAGGGGGAGGGCCGTTATTGACAATATAGGTTTTGCCGGTATCATCAAAAAAAATCGATGGGTCGATGCCATCGATCTCTCTGAGCCAGACCGGATCAGACCAGGGCCCGGCCGGATCAGTGGCAGTAACAATAAAATTGCCCCCGGCATCAACCAGGGTGTTCAGGACGTAAAAGGTCCCCTCATGGAAATCTATCACAGGAGCAAAAACTCCGCGTGAGATCTGCAACCCCTCAACCGGCAACATCTCCGGACGGTCAATCACATGCCCGATTTGTTTCCAGTTAACAAGGTCACGGCTGTGAAAAACCGGAATACCGGGGTACCAGCAAAAGGTAGAATGAACCATATAAAAATCATCGCCTGCACGACAAATGCTCGGATCCGGATAAAATCCCGGATTGACGGGATTGTGTATCATTCGCGAATCAGTAGACTGGTCTGAAGGTGTACAAGCCACCAGAAAAACCAGAAAAAAACTCATAAGGGGACAAACGGCTTTCATAATTAATCTTTTGTTATTTGTTTCTGTTTTATTCATCTTTCATTAAAACACTTTCCGGAGGCCCCAGGTAGGAACTTTTTTCTTCACCAGCTCTGATAATTACCTTTTGAATGACCAATCCTGAATCGACCATCCATATTTTTACGGTATGTTTTCCCGGTTCTTCCAGGTTGTGTTTGGACACTGCTTCGATGATGCTGTTGCTTACCCAGCGTTCCCATAGCCTGTTGCTGTAATCTTCATGGATGTTCAAGATTTGGGGTTCTGCATGGTCTACAGAAACCGCCAGTTCCCGGCCTTCGTCGTTGTAATAATTCAGGGTAGGTGATAACAACACCTTGATTTCAACTTCTCCCGGTTTAAACAGCCAGACATCGTATTCGAGTCTCGGATTGTTGCCTTCCGGAACAACCGGATCCGCTGTTACGGGAGCAACTGTCATGGCTCCCAGCGTTTTTCCCAGCCCGGGGATCCTGCGCCATTGGATCCCTCCGGATTCCACTTTGCGCTGGTAGTGTTCAGCTTCTATGGAGACATACCCGTCATTTTCGATGAAGGTATTTGCCAGGGATTTCTTTTGAACACCCGGATTCCGGATGACTGCCTCAACGACCACCTCCTGGCCGTTGCCAGTGATGGTTACCGGGATGGCATGCAATCCTTCCGGTACATCCTTCCATTTAACCACTGCCCACAGCCTTTGTTCTTCAGTGACTGTTCCCGTTCCGGGATTGAAAGACAGCCATTTTTCGCCTGTTGTGACCTTATAATCAAAGGATTCTTTTCCCCTGTTAAAAATTTCAATATAGACCGGATTACATGTGAGGGTATTCATCTCAGGAAGCCTAATGTCGGCTTTACCGTTGGTCCAGAATTGATCCGACCCCTGAATGGCAATTCCCATTTCCGCTTTTTCCGGTATTTCAATGGTTTCAACTTTTGGCATGGTTTGAACCGGTGGTTCCTGCCACCACCGGTACCCTATGTGATTCTGAGCCATCATATGGTTCCATTTCCCATCTGCCAGGCCGTTATGGTAATAATGGGTAATTTTTTCGTCATTCTCATATAATTCCCTGACACGTTCCGCCATGTCATTGGTCAATGCACGTCCCTGGCTTGCATACAGCCGGTTTTTGGCTGTTGTGACATACAGATCGTTTAGGTTGGCACAGGCAACGATCGGGTGCAACACAAGTTGATAATACGCATCCCGTTGGTTATCCGGTATCTGATCGTATATGCGGATTGCCCTTTGGGCCAGTTGGTTGTAATCATCCCGGATGGTTTCTGCCTCCAGGAAATTTTCGAGGCTGTATGTTTCCGGGGTTAACAATTCCGGTGTTCTTCGTCCGTTGAATTTTGTGTAATTGCGAAGCATTTCTGCAATTTCAACGGCATGTTCTGTACCGAATTGTTCTTTGGCCCACAGTTCGGTGTAGTCATTCAGTCTTTCGGCAGGCCAGGCATCCGGATCGAAAGCAAAATCGAGGAAGAAGGATATAGGCAATTCCATAGGTTTTAAATCGCCCACGTTAACGATCCATATGCGGTCCACACCATGGCGGTAAGCCAGGTTCATCTGTTCCCAGACCCGGGGTAGTGGATTGGTGTTCAGCCATTTGTAATTTCGGGGTCCTCCGACGTAATCAAAATGATAATAAATGCCGTATCCTCCGGTGCGTGGGGGTGCATCAGGCTCTGGAAGCTTACGGATATTCCCCCAGTTGTCATCGCAAAGCAGCAGGGTTACATCATCGGGGACACGCATTCCTGCGTCGTAATAATCCTGTACTTCTTTGTATAAGGCCCAGAGCTGGGGTGTTTCGGTTATATCCTTACCGGTCACATCGGTGATGATCTGCCGTTGATCCGCAACGATTTGTTCCAGCAAAGCCACATTGGTCTCCCTGCTCATGGCCATATCTCCGTCACCCCGCATCGCAAGATTGATAATGGTTTCTTTATCGCCCATCCGTTCAATGCCTTCGGTCCAGAATTTCCGTAACTGTTCGGCATTGGTTTCATAATTCCATTCACCTCCCCCATAAGGGCCCCACTCCTTATGGGCTCTGTTCAGAGGTTCATGGTGTGAACTTCCCATGACGATCCCCATTTCATGGGCAAGCTCCGGATTCTGCGGATCATCGGTATTAAAAGTCGCCCACCACATGGCCGGCCATAGATAGTTGCCTTTCAGACGGAGGATCAACTCAAAAACATGCTCATAAAAAAGGTGATTGAATCCTCCGAAATTCTCAACTGCCCAGCGTCCCAGTGCCGGTTCCTCATCATTCAGGAAGATGCCCCGGTATTTGACTTTTGGAGTTCCCAGATGATACCGCCCGGCTTTTATATACAGTTCCGATTGCTTTTTTGGCGGTACGTCTGACCAGAAATGCCAGGGAGATACGCCTATTTGCCTCGACAGATCCATCATGCCGTAGAGGGTTCCCCGTTTGTCACTTCCCACGATTACAAGGGCTTTATCTATTCCCTGCAGGGGATTGTTAATCACTTCAATCAACGAAGTTTCCCATTTCCCTTCCAGGTCATCCACCTTTATCTTGCCGTCTTTAACCAACTGGTCTATCAACCTGCTTTTCCCCAGAGTTCCGATGATCACTGCTTCCGGAGTGGGTTGAAGTTCTCCCATGATGATCCTCGGCTTCGCCCCGGTAACCTTGTCCATATCTTCCTGCAGATAACCCGCTACACGGACAACCCCCGGATAATCATGTGCATCAAGAACCAAAGGAGCAGATGTGCCCAGCGATGAAAGCACAAAGTCTTCGGGATTAAGCTGACCGGTAAGATAGGATACCGGAAGCAGACTGGTTTCATTTCCTTGTGCCCGGGATTTTTCCCCGGTACCCAATGCGGTGAATAATAGAAGTAAGAAAAAGATCCTGTTCCGGAGGTTGTTGAAAATGCGATGGATTGAAAAATACATACTGAATTGGTTTAGTTTATCTGTTTTAAAATAGGACCCCCAAGATAATGAATAGATTTATTAAATCGTAAAATATTTGAACCGAATGGGGACGGAAGACCGGAGACGGAAGACCGGAGACGGAAGACCGGAGACGGAAGACCGGAGACGGAAGACCGAAGACCGGAGACGGAAGACCGAAGACGGGAGACCGAAGACCGAAGACGGGAGTCCGAAGACCGAAGACGGAAGACCGGAGATTGATATTTTTTTAAGGTGTTCAAAATCTGACAACTACAGTATCCATTTCCACTCAATTTTTTGTGAATTTTTGTGAATTCGTGTTTTTGTGGCATTAAAATATTTGCCAACAAAGCACAAAAACACGAAATACCACAAAAGGTAAAAAATTAAACAACACAAATTCAATACATTATCAAAATACGATTGAACTGCGAAACTTTAGTAAATTATTGTATTGATTTTCAAAATCCTATGGATTAAATTTATTCTCCCCTTCTTTGATGGTGGATTCTTAATTCAATGTTGTCTATGTCCAAAAATGGTTCCGGGTACTTCATTTTGTTTTCGGGCTGAAAGCCCGGATTACTTCAGCCCGGCGGCAACGCCCCGGGTTGAATGACGACCCTATAGCTTCGCCCTGAAAGGGCAGGTTAATCAGACCACAAGTATGATTCATCATAGTTAATTCCATATTCCTTCAAAAATAATACGTATTCCTCATGAAATGTCATCTTTTCATGATGGTTTTCCTGGTTTTCAATGTATCGCCTGGTTTTGTTCTGTAATGAAGGGCTCACGGAAAATCCGCCATATCCTGTCTGCCATGAAAATGAAGCGTAATATGTATCTTTTGTTTTTATCCACCGGCTGCTATGTCGCTTCATTTCTTCAACAAGTTTTGAAAGGGCGATATTTTTCGACATTACGCAGAGAATATGAACATGGTCCTGAACGCCGTTTATTATGATAGGTATTGATTCATTGTCTTTTATTATGCTTCCCATGTAAGCATACAATTCTTGTTTTTCCTGATTACGGATCATGCAAGAATTTCTTTTAATGTGAAAAATGATATGTACATACAATTTTGATAAAGATTGTGCCATGTTTATTCTTTTAATCTGCCCTTTCAGGGCGGGGGTTATTCACTGTTTTGTTTTCCCGGGGCGTTGCCCCGGGCTGAATTAATTTGCCCTTTCAGGGCATTGTTTCCTTCAATCCTTCGGAATCTTATCATTGATTGTAAAACAGTAATCTTCATGCAGTATTTTTCAGTTATTTCATATCAAGATGGTATCCGTTGTCCTTTCTAACCGTTTATTGCCTGTTTGATTTATTGCGATTTTGCTGCCGGATCGGATGAATGGATCTCATGAGCGTGTTCATTGGTTTGTATTTATCATCATGTACGGGTTTCGTGTCAATAAAATTGTTTAATATATTTTTTAAATTAAAATTTTTCGGACATGGCAATGGTTTTGTTGTTTTGCATGGTTGGCTGGATGGAAGTCCGAAGTCCGAAGACCGAAGACCGAAGACCGAAGACCGGAGACCGGACTCGAAATATCTCAATGAATCCTTATAATCAGTAACCAGCAACCAGTAACCAGCAACCAGTAACCAGCAACCAGTAACCAGCAACCAG
>CAZNPV010000026.1:26539-58283 GCA_964575025.1 uncultured Mariniphaga sp. | reverse complement strand
TGGTCATGATTTAGTTGATTTAATGGTTGTTGTATAAAAAGACCGGAGTCCGGAGACCGAAGTCCGGAGACGGAAGATGGAAGTCCGGAGACGGAAGATGGAAGTCCGGAGATGGAAGACGGAAGATCGGAGTCCGAAGTCGGAAGTCCGGAGACGGGAGACGGAAGTCCGAAGTCCGAAGTATGAATTGATAGATTCTGAATTCATTTTATACGATTTTTGAATGCTACAAGCATGTTCATAAGGTTCCATGCAAAGTTATAAAGAGTATCAAATTCATACTCTGTTAAATAACTCCTTTTTTTGGCTTTGTATAAACATGTAACTGATTCTGCCAATGAACGAATTGAATAGTTCAGAAATTTGATAAATTCAGGATTTGTTTGCCCTGTAGATCCTTCTGCAATGTTCAGAGCAACGGAATCGGCGGCTCTCATGAGTTGGCTTGAAAGATTAAATTTTTCTTTTTCCGGGAATTTATCAGCAAGATTATGAATATCCTCACCAAAAACCATAGCTTTCTGCCAGATTATCAATTTTTCAAATTTGAACTCCACTGAATTTATAAATTTTTATATTTTCCTTTTTTCAACTTCCGACTTCCGACTTCCGACTTCTGACTCTGTTCTTTTTTCTCCGGACTCCGGACTTCGGACTTTTTTCTCCGGACTCCGGACTTCCGACTTCGGACTTTCCTTACTCCTTATGCATGGCGTCATCGAAGGCCACGTCAGACGGTTTAAAGTCGGAATAGTGCACAAAGTCACAGGCTTCGGCTGCTCCTGCTTCGCGGTCCATGCCGCTGTCTTCCCATTCCACCGAGAGGGGCCCGTTGTAGCCGATGTCGTTCAGGGCACGGATGATGTTTTCAAAATCGATTCTTCCCCGGCCCAGGCTGCGGAAGTTCCAGTAGCGCCGGTTGTCGCCAAATTCCGCATGACCGCCGAAAACACCGATCGGCATGGGCGTATCGCTCCAGTAGACATCTTTCATGTGGACGTGGAAGATGCGGTCGGCAAATTCATAAATGAAGCGGACATAGTCCACTCCCTGGTAACCCAGGTGACTGGGGTCGTAATTGAATCCGAAGGCCGGGTGGTTGTTGAGGGCTTTGAGGGTCCGGTGAGCCGTATGGATGTCAAAGGCTATTTCCGTAGGGTGCACTTCCAGGGCATATTTAACGCCCATTTTCTGGTATTCATCCAGGATGGGGATCCAGCGCCGGGCAAAATCGGCATACCCTTTATCGATCATTGCCGGAGTTACCGGCGGAAAGGAGTAAAGCATATGCCATATGGGGCTTCCGGTGAAGCCTACCACGGTATCAATACCCAGTCTGTGGGCTGCCTGGCCGGTTTTTATGATTTCCTCGGCGGCCCGCTGGCGGACCCCTTCGGGATCGCCATCGCCCCAGAGATAGGCCGGGAGAACTCCTTTGTGGCGTTCATCGATCGGATCGCAAACACACTGCCCCACAAGGTGGGTTGAGATGGTGTACAAATCGAGGTTGTACTTTTTCAGAAGGGCCTTTTTGGCATCGCAATAGGCCTGGTCGGCTTTGTCGATCTCCATGTGGTCGCCCCAGCAGCAAAGCTCCAGTCCGTCGTAGCCGAACTCAACAGCTTTCCTGCACATGGTTTCAAGGGGCAGGTCAGCCCATTGTGCGGTGTAAATGGTTACAGGTCTTGACATATTTATTAGTTTAATAAGTTATTGAAATCTACGTTATGTCCGCGTGGTAATGTATTTCTTTGCTCGTATATGGATGGAGTCCGGAGACCGGAGACCGGAGTCCGGAGACGAAAGTACAAAAGAAAAAACATTTCGGACTTCGGACCATAAGCTTTATCATTTAATGTATTGTTTTTCATATGATTAAAGTGTTAAATTTATAAGGTATTCCCGTCCCGATAAATATCGGGATCGGGATAACTCGCATTTTTTAATCATCATCTTGGGTGTTAATATTTTACATGCTCGTTTCATAATCCTATGGATAAAAACACTTCCCTGGTGCTGATTTTTTACTCTCCGAATTTCACCCATTTCACGGAATCGTTGGTTCCGGCTTTGACTACGGTATTGATAAACTGCATACCGCGGATTCCGTCTTCGATTCCGGGGAAGTCGAGCATTTCGGGTGTTGGTTTCTGGCCGTCCATTTCAGCCATCACGGTGAGGGCGAAATTCCGGTATATATTGGCAAATGCTTCGAGGTATCCTTCGGGATGACCGCCGGGGGTGCGGGTGTTGTGTGCGGCGACGTTGCTGTCGAGGCTGGTTCCTGTGCGCAAGATTTGTGTTGGCTTTCCCTGTTGTTTGAATAGTAGGGTGTTGGGTTCCTGCTGGTGCCATTCCAGGCCGCCTTTTTCGCCATACACCCGGATGTTGAGGGCGTTCTCTTCGCCGTTGGCCACCTGGGAGGCGAAGAGCACGCCTCTGGCGCCGTTGTCGAACCGCAGGAGGGCGGCTCCGTCGTCATCGAGCTGCCGGCCCGGAACAAAAGTGTGCAGGTCGGCGCAGAGTTCGGTGACATGCAACCCCGAGATGTACTCTGCGAGGTGGTGGGCATGGGTTCCTATGTCGCCCATGCAGCCTGCTTTGCCTGAACGGGCCGGATCGGTACGCCAGGAAGCCTGGATGTTGCCCTGGTCTTCCTGTTTATCCGAAAGCCATCCCTGGGGATACTCCACGTATATTTTCCGGATCTTCCCCAGGATGCCGTCAGCTACCATCCTGCGGGCATGTTTGACGGCCGGGTAGCCTGCATAGGTGTGGGTCAGGGCAAAGACCCGTCTGGTGGATTCCAGCTTCTCCTTCAGTTGCAGGGCTTCATCCAGTGAAAAGGTAACCGGCTTGTCGAGAACCACATGAAATCCGTGGTCCAGCGCCTGCATCGCCGGATCGAAATGTACATGGTTCGGAGTGACGATGGATACAAAATCCATGCGCTCCTCTTCGGGCAGATGCGCTTCTTTTTCAAACATTTCCTGATACGAGCCGTATACCCTGTTTTCCGGCAGGAAAAGAGACCGGCCCGATTCGCGGGAAATCTCAGGATGTGAACTGAAACAACCACACACCAGTTCAATCAGGTTATCCATGAGGGCTGCAGTGCGGTGGACTGCCCCAATGAATGCATGGGTCCCTCCACCAACCATTCCCATTCGAAGTTTTCTGTTCATAATTTTTAAATCATTTTGGTTTTATTTGGTAAGGGTTAAAAGTAACAACTCTTGGGGATAGAAACAAGGTGTTTTATAACCAAAAAAAATTTGTGCTGCTTGATCCTGACGCTGCCCGGACTGTTTTTTGGGGAAAAATGTGTTTATCGGGGCCGCACCAGTAAGGGCGGAAACTACCCTTGTCATGAGAAAATCCCCTTTTGGTTCCTGCTATAAAAAAGGGGGACAGCCATTAATTTTTATGGATCACCAGGGTAACATCCATGGGGTATCTTCCGGAATCTTTCCCATAGATGGATAGACCGCCGCGGTTGGCAGTGGCTTCATCAACGTACAGGCGGACGGTCACTTTCCCGGTTTCCAGTGCTGATTTTTCTGATGTTTCATCCAGTCTGGCTTTCACCAGGTAACCATACGAACCGGCTTCGTCGAGGAGCCAGGCCTTTGACCGGTCGTCGCTTCCCCACTCCCAGCCGGCTTCCTGGTTCATCCATGAGAGGATGCCCCGGTGGTCAGCCGGATCATCGGGCAGTTCCACTTCATTGATCAACTGGTCGTTGGCTGTTATTTTGACCAGCGAACCGTGTAGGTTCTCATCGGTCTGGGGATAGCTGTTTTTCCCATATCCCGGATTGGTACCCTTCTCCGAAACGATAGTCATGCCAATGCGCTCAGCCTCACCCTCTTCGAGGTATTTGCCCTGCGGGTAGCGGGAAGCCATCTCCGCCCGGAATTCCAGTCCGGAAATCTCGTCAGGCTCTATTCCGGGGGGTATCTCAAACTGGTATTCAAATAATCCGGAACCCATCCCCCACACTTTTTTGCCGCCCTGGGGGGATAAATGCCGGATGCTCCATGAGGCATCCGTATACTCATCCGGTCTTTTGGTAAGGATTGTTTCCTGTTTATTTTCCGACTTAACTCTGAAGGGCACAAAGTTTCTTTGTATGATTTTCCCGTTTTTCCCGGAAAGGGATGCAGCACAAATCATTACGGCATTCCGGTCAGGGATCTTCACGCGAACAGGGGTTGTTTCGGTATAGGAGAAGGGAGCTGCTTTTGCCTGGGTCGTGCCTGCGGCAACCTCAAATTTTTCGCCCCGTTCATCCCATCCGTACACGGAATAGTTGATTGTGAGGTTTTCCGGGATATCATACGTTATGGCACTTATTCCCAGGGGGATTTCTGTTTCGGAACCTCCCGGGTACTCCCTGTAAAAGGTATCTCCAACCACCAGATAAAGGTCTTTATGGAAATCAGCCATGGTCATGCCCGGGCACAGTTCATCGAGTCCGAAGATTTTCCTTGTGCGGTCGAAGCGGTAATAGCCGTTCCATTCATTGATCACATCGTGGAATTCGGTAAACAGGAATCCGGCAATTTTCGGGCGTTTGCGGAATTCGTTCATCATGATGTGGTATTCCCAGGTTATGTCGATATCGCCGGTGCTGCCGCTGTAACCCCAGACTGCTCCGCATTCGGAGTTGAACATGGGCTCGTTGCCCTGTTTGTTTTCTCCGGTGTAATTAAACGGGGACCCCGGATAGGTATTGGCCACGATCTCATCGAGGAATCCGGCCCAGTGGCGGGCCGGGGAGTAGCGGTGCCAGGTGTTGATGTCGGTAATCACATGGTCCCAATTGCAGGGGGAATTGTCTTCAACCAACCGGATGGGATCCAGTGCTTTGGCTTTATGGTACCAGCTACGCACCCATTCCCGGGTCTCGGGTGTGTACGACCGGTAGCCTTTCTCATCGGTGCTGAATAAACCCCAGTTTTCGTTGAAAAGAACCCACGAGAAAATCGAGGGATGGTTGAAATCGCGTATTATTTCGTTCTCCGCAATGTATTCCCAGTTGGCCCGGGCTTCACCGGAAGGTTCGCCCCAGAAATTGGGGACGTCTTCCATGATCAGAAGCCCCAGTTTATCGGCCCAGTACAGCTTCCTTGGGATCTCTGTCTTGATGTGTATTCGTAGTCCGTTTAACCCCAGCTCTTTGGCCCGCAGAATTTCCTCTTTCATGAACCGGTCTGAAGGGAAGGTGTAAAAGCCTTCCGGATGATAACTCTGGTCAAGGGCCATTTTCAGGTAAAGGGGTTTGTTGTTTAGGGCGACATACTGAAAATCTTTGCCCCGGATGGGTATCGACGATATTTTTCGCATTCCGAAATAGGTGGATACCACATCCCGGATGGATCCGCCTGATACTTCCGCCGTAACCTCATAGAGGAAAGGCTTGTCGGGGCTCCACAGTTTCATGTCGGGTACCGGGATCGTAAACAGGCCGGTTTTTTTGCCTGATTCCAGGGGGCCTGTGAAATCCAATCCACTGCCTTTCAGATGAAATTCCAGCACCGGGGAGGCTGCTTCTGCCAGCTCCAGGTGAACCTGCACTTCCTGATGATCGATATCGGGGATAAAATGTATTCCGGCGATGAAATTATCATCGCGTGCTTCAAGGTAAACGGTTTGCCATATGCCTTTGGCATTTCCGTAATACTGTTTTCCGGAAGGACGGTTATCCAGTTCTTCATCTTCCACGCGGACCGTTATTTCGTTGGTGCCGGGGTTCAGCCATTCCGAGATGTTGAATTCGAAGGGCACATAGCCTCCTGTGTGGTCTCCGGCCAGGGTTCCGTTGATCCATACAGAGGTGTGAAAGTCACTGGCTCCAAATACCAGCCATATGTTTTTAGCTTCCTGGGTTTCGAAAGCATCCACCGTGAATTGCCGGTAGTACCAGCCAATGTGGATGGAGGGCTCCTGAATCCCGCTCAGCGGGCTTGCCCACGAAAAAGGGACCGTTATTTCACGGTCAAAAAACTCCCCTCTGTGTTGCCAGCCTTCGGAAAGCCCGTTGTTCAAAGAATCCCCGGCAAACTTCCAGGTACCGTTCAGGTTCATCCATGTGGACCGTTGAAAATCAGGACGGGGATGCTCCGGCAACGGGATATCCGTAGCATTCTGTTTGCATGAATAAACAACAAAAAAGGCCAGGAGCAGGATTAAATGCGTTTTCATTCGTTTCATACCGGTTAAAAGTTGAATTTCTGCCGTATAAAATTAACCGAAATATTTCTTAAATCCTTCCTAATAGAAAAGTATTGCTTACAGCGATGGCACAGATTACAAATCTGCGCCAGCAGTGGGGGGTTCAGGATGGAAATCTATACTGGACTTTTCAGTCGGGTGTGCGGAGTTTAATTTTCACCTTGTCTTTTTTTCCCTCCACAATCAGGGATTCGGCGTTTTTCTCGTAGGAGATGTAATGGGTAACAATTTTGTATTCTCCGGGTTTAACATGGAAACTGAACTTACCGTCAAAGTCGGTGTACGTTTTAAGGTTTGTACCTTCAATCCGGACTTCCACGCCGGTTAAAAGTTCCCCTGAACGGAAATCGACAATTGAACCGGAGAGTTCAACAACGGTTTCATTTTCAGCATTGGCCGGGGTTTTTCCCTTTTTTCCCTCTGCACCGGCAGTGAGTACCAGCAGGGTGACTACTAAACTGAACATTGCTTTTTTCATTGCTGCAGTATCTGATTTATTCAATGTAAAAGTAAACCATGGCTGTTACATGCAGGTTACAGGAGTATTACATTTTTATTACAAATGAAATCAATACCTGCGTTGGTTTACCAGGTCTCCCTGCTCGTTATACTTTTTCCAGGTACCGGTTTTTTTACCGTTTCGATAATGAAGTTCATAGAGGAGGTTTCCTTTGTCGTCCCGGATCATCCATTTGCCGTGCTTTTGTCCGTTTTTGTAATGCGCCACGGATATTTTGATATGGTCTTCGTTGTACATGACCCAGGTCCCGTGCATTTTATTGTTTTTATAGGATCTGATTTCATTTAATTGCCCGTCTTCGAAATATATTTTCACCTGGCCGTTCTTTTTGCCATTTCTGATTTTCATTTCCTGTTTAATCCGTCCCGTATTAAAATAATTCACATGGGTACCGGTAAAACGTTGCCCTCCCAGATAATAGATCCCATCCACTTCCTTTATATCCTGGGCTGTGGCCACTGAAACAGCCAGGATTAGTATATTTATGAGTAAGATGATTCTGTTCATTGATGTTTTATTTTAGTAAATGTACTTAAATTTTATAGGATAATGTGATTGTATAGGTTCTTCCCAGGTCATAGTGAACCACATCGTAATTTTGTCCCTGCAATTGCTGAACCTGTCTGTAGGGTGACCGGAGGATATTTTTCACATAAAAACGTAGTTCGAACCGCTTCCATTTGTGTTTTGCAACCCAATCGAGCATTCCTTCCGATACTTCATAGATATCCGGTGCTTTTCCTCCACCCACTTTTGTTAAGCGGTTCCCGAACTTATTGTACGATAAGGAAGCTTCGAATTTTTCTTTCTCATAATACAGGTTCAGGTTGAGCAAATAGGGCGATTGTCCGTTAAAGGGACGTATGGGTTTATCAAAATCCGGATTAACCTGTACCTGCTCCCATTCATCTTTGGGAATTTCCATCCCGGAGTAAATAAAAGACACATTCCCGCTAAAGGCAAAATTTCGTAAAGCAGCCATAAAATCGAGTTTTTTCCGCAATTCAAATTCCACACCATAAACGGAACCGGATCCTACATTGTCATAAGTGATTTCATTGTTATCGGTTACAAGGACATTTTTAACAATGATCGGATGGGTAAAATCTTTATAATAGGTACTCACAGCAAGAAGCTCTCCGGGTTTCATAAACCATTCCCATCGCACGTCAAGGTTTTTAATATCGCTTTGTTTTAATCCGGGGTTTCCTGTTTCAACCGGACCGCCAATAAATGAAAAGCTTGAGAACGGAGACATTTCACGCATATTCGGCCGTGCTATGGTTTGTGAAAAGCTTGCCCGCACATTCATATTTTCCGCCACAGACCAGACCAGGTTCACAGAGGGTAAAAAGTTATTTGAACGGATGTTCCCTGTGAGCGTATCAATTCCCTGTCCGGTAAATCCGAGGGTGTAATATTTTTCACTTTCGGCGCGCATCCTTGTTTGCTCATAACGGAACCCTGCGATAACCTTTAATTCAGGCAAAAAATTGTACGTTCCCATGATATAAGCAGCCTTAATCCTTTCATAACCGGTATAGTCATTGTTTGACCGGGAGTCTGAGGCACTGCTGTATTCAACAAGATGTCCGAAGAGGTAATAGTTTCGTACATTGGCTGATGTGTTTACAATTCCGAAATTATCCGTTCCGAAGTATTGGTTTACATCCCCATTCAGTTCTGTAAGTGTTTGAAAAGCATCATCTTTGGAATAATTTTGATCAATGGCATACTGGTCTTCCGTATATTCCCGGTCTTTGTTTGAATAGAACAGTCCCATTTTAATTTTATTGGAAGTACTTTTCTCCTGAAGGAAAGGGATTGTTATGTCCAGTTTGGCTTGTTTCTGCTGATCATAAAGGTTCCGCCAAAAATGAAAAGGGCTGCTGAGGCTCGCATCTTCCGTCTGATATTCCTGAGAAACCGGATCATAGAAATTGGCAAAAAACCGGAGATCCGGGACCTCCTGTTTTGCCCGGATCATGCTTCCGCCAAGTTCGAGCCGGGTATTACTGAGTGCAGGGAAAACCTGGTGGATTGTGGTTTTATACATTTCAAGTTGTCTTTCGGTAAAGTTCAATGAACGGGTGTGATATTCCCTGTTACGCTCAACAGCCTGTTTTACTCCCGACTGATACCGGCTTTCTTTATCCGCATCGTGTGTATAGTGAACAGAAAATTCAGCAGATCCATTGTTATTGTATTTGTAAGCGATGGATGCCAACCCGCTAACCTGAGGATTTTCCACACTGCGTATATCATTGGTAAATTCAAAGTAGGGATCCATGGTGTATTCTTTCCCGTTATCTGTTTCAGCTACCGTGAGCAGATACCAGTTGTTCAGGCCTCTTTCGTAATAGGTAAACGAACGTTTAAAATTTACGCCAACCATGAATCCCAGGGGTCTTCCGAACAGCTGTTTCTGGTCACCCATAGAAAAGGAAATCTTCTGATCAAAAGGCGATTTTTTTGTTACAGGATGCATCTGATAATTGCCCAGCGATTTAACCACACTGCTGATCTTCTCGCCCAATATTTCGCCGGTAGGTCCGTAAAGGGAATGAGGATACCTTACTTCATCACCATCAAGTGTTTTGTATGGATAACGCCGCGCATTTCTTCCGTTGATATTGATTAAGATCGAATCACGGAACAGTCCGGGCAGAAGATCTTCCGGAATATCCCGGGTGCCATCATCATAACCCAGCCAGTCGGTAGTGCCACCATCGTGGGTAAGGAATTGATTGTTTAGCGAGGACAGATCGTTGAAAGCCACCCCAACGGAAAAATGCAAGGTGAATTTGTCGGGAAAGGCTTTTGTTCTGATGTTTACATTTCCCCCGGTAAAATCACCCGGTTGATCGGGGGTAAACGTTTTCGATGTAATAATATTATCGAGGAGGTTGGAGGGGATCAGGTCGATATCTGCTGAGTTTTTGTAAGGATCGGTCCCCGGAAGGTTCTGCCCGTCGAGCTGGACATTAGCATACCGGTCACCCAGGCCGCGTATAACGACATTCTTCCCATCAACAATGGAAACACCCGTTACTTTGGTCATTGATTCGGCTGCATTGCTGCTGGCATATCTGCGCATCTCAACCGATGAAATGCCATCCTGAATGCCTTCGGCCCTTTTTTGCATTGAGAGAATGGCATTTTCGGTGTTATTCAACTGGGTTGCCTTAACGACCACTTCTCCGATTTCCTCGCTGGCTGTTTCCATTGCGATGTTCAGGACTTCTACTTCACCCCCCTTCAATTCAATGTTTTCGACCGTTTTTTTCGCGTAAGAAATATAACAGAAAACCAGGGTGTAGTTTCCCGGTTCCAGGTTATACAGATTGAAATTCCCGTCAAAATCAGTGGTGGTGCCGGTCAATGTTCCTTCAATGAGTATGTTTACTCCAATCAGGGATTCTCCGGTTCCTTCATCGGTTACCGTTCCCCGTATTGTTCCTTTTTCCTGTGTAAAAGCGTAGGTTGATGACATACAGATGAGAAAAAGAAGACTGAGGATTTTTACCAACGTATATTTCATCTGATTTTAATTGTTTGTTATATTCTGGAAATTCACGTCCTTTCCGCGTGTCACTGAGTCTTTCGCCAGAGGCTTCGGCCTCCGGAGAAAGCTTTAGCGGAGGCACAGGGCGTGGGATTGTATGTATTGCTTTGTATGTATAATATGAGTAGAGTCGTTGGCCGGAAGACCGAAGACGGAAGTCAGAAATCAAAGAACATTCGGTCTTCTGACTTCCGGCTTCCGGCTTCTGACAAAAAGGTTTATTTTACGATCATCTTTTTCACTTCCTTATGGGGTCCGGCCACGATCTGATACAAGTAAATTCCTCTTTCAGGATTTGACAACCGGACTTTATAGGTTCCTTTGGGTTTTGTTTCATTGACCAGTGTTTTTACAACTTTACCGGTAATATCGCAGACAGAAAGATGGACGAACGTTTTTGAATCAACGGAATATTCAATGGTTGTTGTTTCGTTAAACGGATTCGGGTAATTCTGTCCCAGATGAAATCCCTTTGAACCCGGTACATCCTTTGATCCAACGGATAGATCTCCGATGTATCCGTATTCATCGAGTGCTGTCCAACCGGTGATCCAGAGTTCCGTTCCGAAGGCACCTAAGTAATCAGTCTGGTTAAACCAGTTGTCCGGGAGTTGTGCCCTTGTTAAAGTCCATGCCGGCGAATTGCTGTCGGGCCTTGGGTCGAGTCCCTGGTCGGTTTCGCGGCTTATTCCGCGCAGCATGGGATCTTCGACGGCATTGCTGTTGGCCGTTAAATGGGTAACCAGGAATTGGGCCGTTGGATCTTCCGCACCTCCGGTAGCGCGGATCATCCCGTTGCTTCCGGTCTTCCATTCAGATCCGGCTCCAAATCCGTACCATATATTGTTTTTCAGTACAAGTTCGCCGTTTTCGATATGCTGGCGGCTGTCTACCCCTGAAGCGAGGTCTTCGACTTCAACCGCATGGTTTTTGAAGTCGGTAAAAACAGAGTTGGCATAGGTGCCTGCCGCGTTGTCTCTGAAGTGCAGGGCTGTAGAGTTTTTCAGATCGGCAGCATCGGCGTTAACGCCTGAGCCGATATAGGTTGCATTGTAAATAACCGGGTTGGACCAGGGTGTTTTGTCGTCGTCTTTGGCCCCGTCGTGTTCCCCGGCATTGTCAGCCAGGTCGTCAGCCAGGATTGCGAACCAGAACTGCCCTTTGCCTCTCCAGCCATAGTCGTAGTCGAAGGCATCGTCTTTGTTGAAAGCTGAAATGAGCCATTTACAGCTGACTGTTCCGCCGAACCATTCAAAGCCGTCGTCTTCATTGGCAATTACTTCCACGTGTTCAATGACGGTTTCGGAGCCAACGCCAGCCAGGGTTAGTCCGTTAATTTCGTTGTCTACTGAGAGTTCAGCACCGCCGTGCCGGATAGAGACATACTTGACTGTCCCGCAGTTGTGGCTGTCGTCTGTACCCCCGAACCGGGCTCTGGTTTCAGAAGATTCGATTCCTTCCACCTGGGCTTCTTCGTCGTTGAATCCGAGGACGGCTTTGCCGAGGAGCAGTACCCCCCCCCAGAGGCCACGGTCGAGTTTTACGTCCAGGTCAGCCGGGTCGGAGAGATCGTCGTCTTCAGCCGTGAAGACAATGGGATGGTCGGCCGTCCCGACAGCATGGATCTTCGCACCGGTAGTAATGATAAGGGCAGAAGCATTGTCCCCCGTCGTCGGCGTCTCTTTCCCTTTTATAACAGTGCCTGCTTCGATCGTTAACGTGCCTTCTTCAAGGAATACAAAACCGTCAAGGAGGTATTCGTTGTCACTTGTCCAGGTGGTTGTTCCATTTAAGTCCGCATCGGTAACGGTTACAACATGCTGTGCCCCGGTTAAGAAAGCACAAAAAAGGAAGAATGATAAAAAGGTAAAATGTTTCATGGTTTGGTTATTTTTATGAATATTGCTGAGGCAAAGCAACACCATTAATGTTACACCCTGATTGCTGTTTCTTTAAGCGATTGTTACATTTGGTTAATAGAAATGCAACAATCTCCAAAAAACTGATATATAGAAGATTATAGTGCTGGGGAAAGAAAACAGCCCTTTACACGGAAGGGGAAGAGGTAAGATCGGATGAACCCGGATTATTTTTTAGCCAGGGAAAAGAGAAAAACAGTTCCTCCCTTCACATTATTTTTTACGGATATTTCCCCTTTATGAAGCTGAACGGCATTTTTAACAATGGCCAGTCCCAGGCCTGTGCCACCTGTTTTCCGCGTACGGCCATGATCGATTCTGTAAAAGCGTTCAAAAACACGGGCCAGGTGTTCTTCCGGGATTCCCGGCCCTGAATCGGTGAGCAGGAAATAATAATATTTTTCATCTTCATGGTACACGGTAACGGATATTTTGATCCCTTTTCCCCCGTAATTTATCGAATTTTCAATCAGGTTCTGGAAAATTGAAAAGAGCAGGGAACCGTTCCCGTTAATGACTGTTCCTTTTTTCACGTCGTTGACAAAATGAATTTTTTTAACCTCCATCCTGTTGGCAAAATTTTCATGCACTTCGTCAATTATTTCTCTGACATCGGTTGGTTTGAAAGTAAATAAATCGCCTGCATCTTCAATGTTGTTTAAAAGCGAGACATCGTTAATCAGATCTGTCAGACGTTCTGCCTGGCCAAAGGCTTTTCTCAGGAAATGTTTCAACCTTGTTTCAGGCACAGGCCAGTTGCCAAGAATTGTTTCCAGATAGCCTTTGATGGAAGCCAGCGGAGTTTTTAATTCATGGGCAATATTTGAGGTAAGCTGTTGTTTTAAAAGCCGCCGTTTTTCAAGTTTGGTGATATCTGAAACGATTACTTCAAAACTTTTATCCGGGAAAACAATGCTTTTTATTTTAAAGAATTTTTCCCCTTTGGCAACAATAAATTCCAGCTGTGGCAGTGCATTAACCTTAATGGGTTGGTCTGGATCAAGGTGTTTCTTCAGAAAGTTGCTGAGTTTTCTGAATTCTTTGAATGCAAAAATCTGCTGGTCCGAGTGTATGGATTTTTTTGATATATAGTTGATATACTGTACAAAATGGCTGTTTGAAAGGGTTATTTCTTTTTCCGGGGAAAAGAAGGCAATGCCTTCGTTCAGGGCATTCAGGTGGTTTAGCAGTTTCTCTTTTTCGTTTGTAAGGCTGTCGGTGGCTTTTTTAAGGTTGTTATAGATCCGGGCGATCTGGCTTCCGATGATTCCAAGTTCATTTTCAGGGAAGGGAACATTGAGCTCTGCCAATTCGTTTTTTCCGGCCTGTATGGAAAAATCTTTTAAGCGGGTAATTGACTCCGACATCCTCCCGGTAACGAAGTAAAGGACAATTCCAATAACTGCAAAAACAGCAATAATAAAAAAGATGTATATTTTTTCGGCTTCCAGGAAATTTTTTATCTGAATATTGTAAACCACCGCGGTCCGGATAAAATAACCGGGGTAATTTTTTGCATAATAATAATATTCCTGGTTTGTGGTTTCCGACCGGCGTATATTGGATCCGGTCTTGTGATGGAGTGCTTTCCGGATTTCAGGTCGGTTAGAATGGTTTTCCATGGTCTGGTAGTCCTCAACAAAACTGTCGTAAATCACCAGACCTTTTTTGCTAATTATTGTTATCCGCGTGTTTGGTTGCGGGATCAGGGCTTCAATTTCCTTGATCTGTCCTATCTGACCTGAAGCAATGAGGTCGTTTTGTTCAATATAGCGGTAGATTAATTCAGTTATATTGTCCAGGGTATTATCCAGTTGCGAGGTACGGTATTTTTTCTCCCGCTGGTACTGAAATGCCAGAACAGCAACAGTAAACAGGATAAAGACAATGATAAAATAAAAAAATATTTCCCCTCTGAATGATTTCTTTAACACACTAAAAGATTTTGTACAGTCAACTTAACTGTTTTGAAAACAATACCCATAACCTGATTTTCCTTTAATAGAGGAGCCGTATTGGCCGATCTTTTTTCTTAAGCGGGCAATGTTTACATCTACATTCCTTTCAGTGACAATGACATCGTCATGCCACACCCGCCGCAGGATCTCTTCCCGCCCGATATAATGCCCTCTGTTTTTGAGCAATAAGGCCATAATTTCAAACTCTTTCCGGGTGAGGTTAACCGTATGACCCGCAATGGATGCTACTTTCTTTCTGAGGTCAACAGTTAGTTCTCTACAGGTTAAAATATGATTCTCTTCCTCTCTTTTTATACCTCTTTTTAAAATGGCTTTGATCCTGGCAATGGCTTCTTTGATGGAGAACGGTTTGGCAATATAATCATCACCGCCTACATTGAATCCTGTCAGAATATCATTCTCTTCTCCTTTGGCCGTAAGGAATACAATCGGGATAGCAAGATTCTTTTCTTTCCGGATGATGTGGGCTGTTTTGAAGCCGGAGATACCTCCCATCATCACATCCAGCAGAATCAGGTCAAAATTCTCAAGCGGTTTTTTTAAGGCTTCTTCGCCCGAATGGGCTGTTTCGATAATAAACCCCTCACTCTCCAGGTTAAATTGTAAAATCTCACAGAGATCTTTCTCATCATCGACAATTAAAATTCTGTGGTTTTTTTTCATTGATTGTGTATTTATTGAATACGGCTTATCTATGATACAACACAAATGTTACAAATCAATTACGAATTTATTAAAACTTATTAAACTATATTTGCTATGCTGTAAGATCGGAAAAAAAAGAATGAGAAAGCGTGTATTAATTTTTTTATTCCTGATTTTTTGTGCCACTGTTCAGGTGTTTTCTCAGGAAGAGCCATTTCAACCCCATGGCAAACCTTTTGCCACCCTGTTTGCCAATTTTCACATGGGTATTACAGGGGATGCAACCGATGAGGCAGCTTTTGAACTTGTGAGAGGATATCTGGGCTATGAGTACACGTTCAGCGAGTCTTTATACGCAAAGATCAACCTGGATATCGGAAGTCCGGATGACCTCTCTCCCTATGCGCGTTTGAGGCGGTATGCCTATTTCAAGAATGCGTTTTTACGGTACTCACGAAATAAATTCCGGATTGAATTTGGTCTGATCAGTTTGAAGCAGTTTGCTGTTCAGGAAAAAATCTGGGAACACCGTTACCTCATGAAAACCCTTGCCGATGAGTATCAACTGGGCTCATCTGCTGACCTTGGGGCTAATTTTCACTATGCATTCAACAAAAGGATAGATGCTGATTTTACGGTGATGAATGGTGAGGGGTATAACAATATCCAGACCGATGATATTTTTAAATACGGCATCGGTTCGACCGTCCGGTTTCCGGAAAATTTTACTTCAAGGATCTATTACGATTTCTCAGTCAATGAAATAACCGAATCTTCCCTGTTGTTTTTCAGCTCCTACGATTTCAGAGGGACATGGAATATGGCCGGTGAGTTTCTCTGCCGGTGGAACGATGGATGGAATGAACACCACAACATTTTCGGGATGTCACTATATGGGAAGTACAATATTACCGGCCGGTTTCAGTTATTTGCCCGTTTTGATAAAATAACGTCCAACATCCTTTCCGGTGAAACAACGCCGTGGCATCTGGCCGAAGATGGAACAGCCCTGATTGCCGGGGTGCAGTTTCATCCTGTCAAAAATATCAAAATGGCCTTCAATTACCACGACTGGTATCCGGGGGCTGCAAACCGGGAGAACAAAGCCTATCTGTTTTTAAATCTTGAAGTAACCATGTAAAAACCTTTGGCCTGTGAATTGTTTGAAAAGATACCATTATGATCGCATAAGAAACCTGATACGATTGATCATCTTCACGGGAGTTCTGGTTTTCGGGTGCCGCAAGAGCGATTACAGGATCGAAGGCTTTACTGAGGCGGTTGAGGATTATGGCACCGGCACCGGAACGGTAACATGGACGAAAGACAAGGAGTACCTGATCGAGGGTTTTGTGTTTGTAAACGACGGTCAGGTGCTGACCATTGAGCCCGGTGTGGTGGTTCGTTTCCGGAACGGACAGGCCGAGAATGCCAGCGCCCTGATCATTTCACGGGGTGCAAAAATAATGGCCGAAGGGACCCTGGATGAACCCATCATCTTTACTGCTGAGGGCGACGACCTGCAAGGATCTGTACCCAAAGAAAGCCGGGGACTCTGGGGTGGATTGATCATTCTGGGTAATGCCCCGGTCAATGTAGAAGGTGGCGAGGCTTCCATCGAAGGAATACCCCTGGCTGAACCCCGGGGAATATACGGTGGAATGGACGAAAACGATGATTCGGGAGTCCTGAAATATGTGTCGATACGCCATAGCGGAACCAATATTGGCGATGGCAACGAAATTAACGGCCTGACACTGGGTGGTGTCGGCAGGAATACAACCATTGATTATGTGGAAGTGATCTCCAATGAGGACGACGGGATTGAGATTTTTGGGGGAACCGTTCATCTGAAGCATATCGTGGTTTCAGGTTGCGGCGACGATGCCTTTGATTACGACCTGGGATGGACCGGTAACGGGCAGTTCTGGCTGGGGGTGCAATCAAATTACCTGGGCGATAATTTACTGGAAGCCGGAGGCGGTGTTAATCCGGTTGACGGAATGCCTAATTCCCAACCCAATATACTTAACAGTACTTTTATCGGGAACGGTGAAACAAGCGCAGGAGCCTGTGCTGTCTTCGAGAGAAATGCCGGAGGTATACTGGCTAATTCCATTTTGATGCATAAAGCCAAAGGAGTGATCCTTGAGGTGACCGATCAGCAGCACGACAGCTTCGGCCAATGGAAAAGAGGTAAACTGGCCATCCGAAACAACCTTTTTCATGCTGTGGCTTCAGAAACTCCGGAGTCGGTTTTTCGTCTGACAGGCGTTTATACGGAAGCCATGAAAAACGAATGGATTCACTATTTTGGGGCCGCACAGAATGAAATGGCCAATCCTGAGATGGATTTATCCGGAAACAACTTCGTTCCAACGAATAAGCTCATGGGAGAACAGTACGACACCCCATCACCCTGGTTTCAGATCGTCGACTTTAAAGGAGCTTTCGGGGAGTCTGACTGGATCGGGGGATGGACCCTGCTTTCCGAATGAGAAATGCCTGCACAGGCAACCTGGAAGCCGGGCAGGTGCAATTTTTACCGGTTTGTGCAGCCTTCCGGAATTTCGCTAATTGGATCTTGTCTGGATGCTGAAATCCCGGTATGACTTTAAGAGGTTAATGGTCTGTAACAGCAAATTCCGGATCTCGGTATTTATTTTGAAATATAATTGTGCGTTTCGTGTATTAACCTCTTTGTTTTTGATGCGTTTAAACTGGTTCTTTTCCATCTGGTCGATCTGATCAAACAGTTTTTCTCTTTTTGAAGCCAGTTCATCCAGGTCTTCAAAGGTTTTGTTTTTAACCGTATTCAGGGCATGATTGAAAAAAACATCCAGGCTGGAGGCGAGGTTCATGTATTCTTTGGATTGATCTTTTGTAAAAGGTTTATGGTTGTTTTTGATATGCCGGATCATGGGATCCAGCATATAATGTATCGCATGTGCCATTTCGCGCTTATAGTCCATCATCTGGACATAGAAGTGGCTGGTATCGGTAGGTCCTTCGGTAAGTTTTTCAAAGGTGGAATATACTTTATCCCTGTTCTTTTTTGATTTTTTTGAGAATTCTTCGGATAGATGTTCTGCGTTTTTTAGTCCACTGCGTTTTTCTTTTAAGAAGCTTTCCATGCCAATTGCAATGATCTGGTTGCAGGTAATCAGTGCCTTGATCACCTGTTTTGAACTTTTTTTCAGGATTTCTTCGGATGCATCATTTTCATCAATGGAATCGTCTTCATGGTCTTTTTTCTGTGCATTTCTTTTTTTAAACAACATGTGGGTGCGTGCTATCATAATTGCTGCAATGACCACAAAGATGAAGATGATAAATTTCCCGCCTACAGATATCAGGTAAGCGATCAAAGCCGAAACGATGAAAGCTATGAGGGCGGTGAGGAACCATCCGCCGATTACGGCAAACACCCCGGAGATCCTGTAGACAGCGCTTTCGCGGTCCCAGGCCCGGTCGGAGAGGGAAGTTCCCATGGCTACCATGAAGGTTACGTAGGTCGTCGACAGCGGCAGTTTCAGAGAGGTCCCGAAAGCAATCAGAATACTGGCTACGACCAGGTTGACCGCTGCACGGATCTTATCGAAAGCAGGCGGTTCCGAATCCATGCAGGAGGGCTTCTGCGTAGGAGGAGCAAAACGCGAGTGAACGGCCTGAATGAATCCGGAGGGCAGGATAGTCCCCAGGAATTTATTCACCTTGGAGGAACTTCGGACGATAACCCGCGCAACCATCGACGAGCCAAACCTTTCCGGTCCTTCGTTTTGCCTTGACAGATCTACGGACGTGGCCACAACAGACCGGGCTTTTTTTGAAAAGATCAGGGTAATGATCATGACCAGGCCTGCAAGAAACAACATATAGGAAGGAGTGGGAACTTTCCCAGCCAGCATTTCCATGGTAAAAGCCTCAGGGACGGTTCCTCCGGCGAACATCCATGCCCGGAAGGAGTTGAAGCCGGCAATGGGAACCCCGATAAAATTTACCAGGTCGTTGCCGGCAAAGGCCATAGCCAGCGCAAAGGTTCCGGCCAGAATAACCAGCTTCAGAATTTTAATGCGAAAGATCCATTGCAGCAACTGAAGGAGCGCTGTCCAGAAGAAAAAACTGTACAGAAGGATCCATACGGTATGTTGGGTTACCCAATCCTGCAACATGACTCCTCCGGTTAATTCCTCTTCGGCAAAGGCAGAACCTTTGATGCCTTTAATAAGGATAAAATAGGTTATGGCGGTGATCGCCAGGCCTCCGAATGAGGAACCCAGGTATTTCATCGGCCCCCGGTAATTGAAGGAAAAGATCAGCCGGGTGATATACTGTACTATGGCCCCAATTGTGAAAGCTATGAATACTGACAGGAGGATGCCGGTGATGATGGCCAGGGCTTTTTCTGAATTGATATAATCAGCCAGACTCCCTGCGGCATGATCCATACGCGAGATTTTTACCAGGGAAACAGCAACCGCAGAACCCAACAACTCAAAGACAATGGAAACCGTGGTCGAGGTGGGCAAACTAAAGGCGTTGAACGTATCAAGAAGGATGATGTCTGTAATCATGACTGCCAGAAAAATGACCATGATCTCGGAAAAAACAAACATATCCGGGTGGAAAATCCCTTTTCGTGCCACCTCCATCATGCCATCCGAAAAGGTGGCTCCGATCAGAACCCCCAGGCTCGCCATCAGAAAAACAGCCCACTTCGGGGCAGCCCTGGAGCCTATGGCAGAATTTAAAAAATTGACCGCATCGTTGCTGACCCCAACTACAAGATCAGAAATTGCCAACGCAAAGAGGATGACAACTAAAATCAGGTAAAAATTCTCCATCGTGAATAAGTTGATTTATTCTGCGGTAAATATATTATGCTAATTGATATAGTATGGCATCCGATACATTAAAAAAATATTAATTAAACATCATTTATTTGTTAATAACTTTTTGATTTAAAAAATGTTATAATTTTGAAACCGTTTTGTTCAGGAAAATTATAAAATGAAAACTTATTCTGCAAACAGGTTATCATTTTTTATTGCACTTTTTATCACCATTCTGGCTGGTCTGGTATTTTTTCTGTATGGTATCACTGCAGGATTCACCTGGTTTGCATTGGTTCCCCTGTTGCTTTTGTTTCTGTTTTCTTTTCTTGGTGTCAGGTATGGGTTAAAGATTTATTCTTATCAGAATAAGCTTTTTAATCCGTCTGTGACTGAAAATCCGGAGGAATCTGAATGGCTTTCCGGAGAAGATGCTGAAGAGGATCATGAATCTGAAACGAATGACAGGAGTGAAAAATGGACCAAAAAGCAGGTCCGGGAACTGGAACGATTGAAGGACCTTGAAAAATACCGCAAGGAATTCGTGGGGAATGTATCCCATGAATTAAAAACCCCGATTTTTAATATTCAGGGGTATATTCTCACCTTGCTGGAAGGAGGCATTGATGATCCGAAGATCAACATGCTTTACCTGGAACGCACGGTAAAAAACATCGACCGGATGGTTTCCATTGTTCAGGATCTGGAATCGATAAATAAGCTGGAATCCGGGGAGTTAACCCTTAATTACGAGGATTTTAATCTGGTGGAACTGGTAGAAGAGGTCTTCGAACTGGAAAACCGGCAGGCTGAAGAAAACAGGATAACTTTGGAGTTTGGCAAAAAACCGGTTGGCCCGGTAAATGTCAGAGGCGATAAAAAACGGATTATGGAGGTGTTGACAAACCTTATGGTGAACGGGATCAAATACGGAAAGAAAAAAGGAAAGGTAAGCGTCTCTTTATACGACAAAGAAAACAACCTGGTCGTTGAAGTCCGGGACGATGGAATCGGAATCGCTAAAAAAGACCTTCCCCGGATTTTTGAAAGGTTCTACAGGGTTGATAAATCCAGGTCACGCGGACAGGGAGGAACAGGCCTCGGACTTTCCATAGCCAAGCACATCATTGAAGCGCATGGCCAGGAGATCCATGTGAAAAGCAATCCGGGGCATGGAACGACTTTCTCCTTTACCGTTGAAAAAGTCAAATAATAGCCTACCTTTGTATATCTTCCGATCGGGAATTTTTTACCCTGCATATAACCTGCAGGGCCTTTTTTCACGAAACTGAAACGGTCTGCCATGGATGAAGATAAATACAAAATCTTGTTGGTCGATGATGAAGTAGATATCCTGGAATTTATAAGCTATAACCTGGAAAAGGAAGGATATGAAGTGTTTACGGCCACCAACGGAACAGAGGCTATCCGCAAGGCGGAAAAGAAACAGCCCCATCTGATCATTCTGGATGTGATGATGCCGGAGATGGATGGCATTGCGGCCTGCGAGGAGTTGCGCAAGATCCCTTCTCTTCAGAATACGGTGATTGCTTTCCTGACAGCCCGCAATGAAGATTATTCACAAATTGCCGGTTTTGAAGCGGGTGCCGACGATTATATCACCAAACCCATCCGGCCCAAGGTATTGGTGAGCCGCGTGAAAGCTTTGCTGAAACGAACGGGGGTTTCCGGTCAGACACCGGTGGAAATCGATACAAATACCCTGGCCCTTGGAAACCTGGTCATCGATAAGGAACGATACCTGATCAAAATGGACGACAAGGAGATGATCCTGCCCCGCAAAGAGTTCGAATTGCTTTCTCTTCTGGTTTCAAAACCCGGAAAGGTTTTTACCCGGGAAGAGATTTACCAGACGGTATGGGGTGAGAATGTGGTCGTAGGGGACCGGACCATTGATGTCCATATCCGTAAACTCAGAGAAAAGATCGGAAGCGATCATATCAAAACCTTAAAAGGAATCGGCTACAAATTTGTGGAATAAATCAACTATACAGAACCGACAGATAGAGAATTGCCAGCCCGGTAAAATAACCCCACAGAACCTGTCCCGGGGTGTGCCTGCCCAGATAAATACGCGCGGTTCCCACCAGTCCTGCTGCCAGGAACGTACCTGCAATCAGAAACACCGGATTGATCCCCATTTTATAGGAAACAGCCAGGATCATACCGGTAACTCCTCCCATGCCGGCCATATGGATGCTGATCTTCCACTTGAAGGAAATAATTAGTAACAACACAATAAGCACTACCGAGGAGATTAGAAATACCCTGAAAACCGGATAAAGGGCAATGTCTCGTAAGAGGTAGAATCCGAGATAATAATAGAGGGCTGAAAAAAAGAGGGGTTTTACCCGGTGTGAAGAGTCGTTCATCCGGATATTAAACCGGGGACTCAGGGCAAGAATCGACAACGTCAGCAGAGGGAGCAGCCCGGTGGAGAAAAAAACCGCAATTAAAACAAACCGTTTAATTTCCCATGAAAGCATCGAAAAATAGTACCCGGCATTGAACAAAGCAAGAAATCCCCACGTGGGCAGGATGAACGGGTTAAAGAGGTACGATATGGTTTTGGCCAGGATCTTCATCTGTTCCGTGCGGGTTTTTTCTTCAGGTTACAGTTTTTTCCGGAGCCTCGCTACCGGTATATCCAACTGTTCCCTGTATTTGGCAACGGTCCGGCGGGCAATAGGATACGATTTTTCCTTTAAGATCCGGGTCAGTTTTTCGTCTGTAAGTGGTTTTTGCTTGTCTTCATTATCAATGCATTCTTTGAGAATCATTTTAATTTCCCGGGTTGATACTTCTTCTCCGTCGTCTTTATGCAATCCTTCCGAGAAGAAATATTTCAACGGGTAGATCCCGAAATGGGTCTGTATATATTTGCTGTTGGATACTCTTGAGATGGTTGAGATATCCAGGCCGGTACGCTCAGCAATGTCTTTCAGGATCATGGGTTTAAGTTTGGTTTCATCGCCTTCAATGAAATATTCTTTCTGGAAGTTGATGATCTCCGACATGGTCAGTATCAGGGTTTGCTGTCGTTGCCTGATGGCATCGATGAACCACCGGGCTGAATCGACCTTTTGTTTTACAAAAGTTGCGGCTTCCTTCTGGTTTTTTGCATTGGCTTTTCTGTTTTCCTGGAGCGTTTTAAGCATGTCGAGGTAGGTATCGTTGAGCCGCAGGTCAGGAACATTTTTTTGGTTGAGCGTTAACTGCAACTCATTGTCAACCAGATCCAGAATAAAATCAGGAACGATGTGATGAAAAGACTTGTTCATCGGATTGCTGTAGGAACTGCCCGGTTTGGGATTCAGTTTCAGAATCTCACCAATGGCTTGTTTCAGGTCGTCATCCGTTAATTCCAGTTTCTGTTTTATTTTTTCGTAATGTTTCTTTATAAACTCGGGGTAGAAGTCGCGTATGATCTGTTCTGCCCGTTTCAGTGCCGGGTCGTTTTTGCGTTTTGTCTGCAGCAGGAGGCACTCCTGCAGGTCGCGGGCTGCCACACCGGGGGGATCAAAATCCTGGATCACTGTAAGTATCGTTTCGAGTTCCTCTGGGTCCACCTCTAAATTCTGGGTAAAAGCCAGGTCATCGCTTATCGAAGTCAGGTCGCGTCGCAGGTAGCCATCATCATCAATGTTGCCGATGATAAACTCGGCCAGGGTTTTCTGTTCTTCGGTAAGGTAGGTCAGCCCAAGTTGTTCAGTCAGGAATTCATGGAAGGTAGTGCCCACCGAAAAGGGAATGTCCTCGTGTCTGTCGTCGGGTGAATAGTTTTTGGTGTTTAGCTTGTAGGTGGGAATCTCATCATCGTCGGGGAGGTAGTCATCCATCGAAAACTCCTCATTGTCGTTATCTTCATCGGACCGGAGTTCATTTGCTCCGTCGTTTTCATCGTCCGGGGGTTGATCTTCTGCCATCTCCAGAACCGGATTTTCTTCCAGCTCTTTTTTTATGCGTTGCTCCAGTTGCAAGGTAGGTATTTCCAACAGCTTTATTACCTGAATCTGCTGTGGAGACAGTTTTTGTAATAATTTTTGCTGTAATGTTAACCTTTGTTCCATGTGTAAAAAGCTACGTTCAAATTTAGTACTTTTTCAAGAACCGGAACAAATAAATTTTCAACCGGGGATGGTTTAAAACTCTGCATTTTTCGGCGCTCTTGGGAATGGGATCACGTCGCGGATATTGCCCATTCCGGTTACGAACTGCATGAACCGTTCGAAGCCCAGTCCGAAGCCGCTGTGTGGCACGGTGCCGAACCTGCGGGTGTCGAGGTACCACCACATTTCCTTTGCCGGAATGTTCATCTCGTTCATGCGTTTCACCAATTTGCGGTAGTCTTCTTCCCGTTGCGATCCCCCGATGATTTCACCAATCTGGGGAAACAGAACATCCACGGCTGCGACTGTTTTGTTGTCGTCGTTCATCTTCATGTAGAAAGCTTTGATCTCTTTGGGGTAATCAATAAGGATCACCGGCCGTTCGAAGTGCTTCTCCACCAGGTACCGCTCGTGTTCGCTCTGCAGGTCAACGCCCCATTCCACCGGGAATTCAAATTTTTTCTTTTTGTAAGGGTTGGAGTTTTTCAGTATATCGATGGCTTCGGTGTAGGTACAGCGCACAAAATCGCTTTCAACCACGAAATTCAGTTTCTCCATGAGCTCCATGGAACGTTGTTCCCGGGGTTTGTTTTTCTCCTCCTGAGACAGGCGGTTTGCCAGGAACTGCAGGTCGTCGGTGCATTTTTCGAGGGCATAGCGAATCAGGAATTTCAGGAATTCTTCGGCCAGGTCCATGGTATCTTTCAGGTCGTAGAATGCCATTTCGGGTTCGATCATCCAGAATTCCGAGAGGTGTCTTGCGGTGTTTGAGTTTTCAGCCCGGAAGGTAGGCCCGAAGGTATAGATTTCGCCCAGGGCGGTGGCCCCCAGTTCGCCTTCAAGTTGTCCTGAAACGGTCAGGTTGGTGGCCCGCCCGAAGAAATCCCGGGAGTAATCGATGGCTCCGTCGTCGGTCAGCGGCGGGTTTTTCGGGTCGAGGGTTGTAACCCGGAACATCTGGCCCGCCCCTTCGGCATCCGAAGCCGTGATGATGGGGGTGTGCATATAGTAAAAACCCTTGTCATTGAAATATTTATGAATGGCAAACGCCATGGCATGCCGTACCCGGAAGATGGCCCCGAAGGTCTGGGTCCGGAAACGCAGGTGGGCATT
Source organism: uncultured Mariniphaga sp. (assembly GCA_964575025.1). Lineage (GTDB taxonomy): Bacteria > Bacteroidota > Bacteroidia > Bacteroidales > Prolixibacteraceae > JABMQB01. The sequence goes on along the minus strand of CAZNPV010000026.1, from coordinate 33,343 downwards.
CTCCCGCAAAAATTCAAGGGTGTGCCGTTTGGGCTGTATGGGAAATTTGTCGGGATCGGCTTTCCCCAGCAACGTGATCTTCCGGGCCAGCAGCTCCACCTGTTGGCCGGTGCCCTGCGAGTCGGCAAGTTTCCCGGTTACGGCCAGCGATGCGCCGGTAGTAATATCGCGCAGCAACGATTCGTCAAAATCCTCTACATTGGCAACAACCTGCAGATTATGAAGAGTCGATCCGTCATTCAGCGCAATAAAATGAACATTCTTACTGCCCCGTTTTGTTCGCACCCAGCCCCTGGCGGTTGTCTCTTTATCACGTTCTCCGGAAACCAGAATCTCTTTGATCTTTGCTCGTGCCATACTGCAGGTTTTGTTTTTTTGAATGAATTAAAAAGAATAAGGGTACAAAAGTACATTTTTAAAAAGAAAAATACATAGCCTTCCGGATGCCAATAAAAGAGTTTTTGTTTTCTTCATAAATTTGCCATCCCCATTGGATCATTTTTGGTTGAGAAATCCAACCCTGACAATAGAAAACCGTGTTTTGGATTTCCAAATATTATTAATAGTTTTACTGTTCAACATGTTGTTTTCGTATTGTATTCAGCCCTGATTTATGGAAAATCAGGGGAATTTAATTACTGCCTCCCGTTTGACGAAGCGAATGAGAAGGGGGATAAATTGTTAAACGCAAGGCTATTGTCTTGTACAAAGCGCAAGTACGGCAGTATATTTTAATTGCTGGTATTGCAGGAAAATCTTATCAATTACGCTATGAATCAGTCAGTACATAAACCATAAATTTTAAATTATGATTACAACAAAACCAAAACTGAGGTTATATATAATCCTGCTTTCTTTTGCAATGGTTGTAACAAACGGATTTTCTATTAATCCCGAAGTATCGAAATACCTGATAAACCTTTCCGAAGGAGAAGAAGGGCCGGGATACGATGACAAATACCCCGAAATAGTCATTTCAGGGAATACCATTCATGCAGTTTGGACACAAAAAGTGTCCGGTAGTGAAGCTCATTTCTACTACCGCCGTTCCACCGATTTGGGAGAAACCTGGGAGGCTCCCCAAAAATTAATGGTGTATAAAAACAGCGGTTACGGATTAGAAGTAAACAGCAGACGACTTGCTGTGGACGGTGATGTAGTGCATGTCTGTACAGCCGATTACGACTATGATGATGATGGCACCGGCAAGATTCATTATTTCCGTTCACAAAACGGTGGAACATCATTTGAAAGCGAACAGATTATTGCCGCCACATCGGGTGGTTATAACGCAATCGACGACTGCTTTATCAAGGCTTCCGACGGAAAAGTAGCCGTGGCTTACCACGGAGAAGGAGACAAAAAAGGAACCTGGGCTCTGTTCTCATCCAATGGCGGAACCTCTTTTTCAGACACAAAAATATCTGATGAGAGTAATTATGTTACCGACTTATATTTTGATGGAGGGCAAATGATTGTGCTTCATGGCTATATTCATTATTCTTACGGCCTCCTAACCTCAGGTAAAGTGTGGGTTTCCACTTCTGATAATGGAACCGCATTTACCACCAATAAAATATCGGTATCTTATGAAACCCAGGATGGAGAAGAAGAACGCTGTAGGGTAGAACATGTGGAAGAGCACTACTCTTCAAAAATTGCCCGTTCAGGGAATAACATTCATGTTGTGTTCAACGGACTTACCGAAGAAGATGAGTGGACTACATTTTACGCCCGGTCAACCAATGGAGGAAATTCTTTTGAACCTGCAACGGATATAGGTGCTGTTATTGCTGAAAAATTACAGGAAGGTTTTGAAACGGTTGCTGCCAAAAACGGCAATGTATATTTGCTTGCAGCAACTACTTCCAGCGCCACGGGTAGTGAGTTCTACTTTGCATACTCGCATGACAACGGCACCACATTTTCCGAACCCCGCAGAATCATGAATCCCGATGTCGAATTAGTGGGCAAGGCCTCTTTACCGGCAATTGTCATCGACCCTACGGATGAGAGTGGAAAAACACTTTATTTAACAGGAAACATGTTGTTCTCCACCAAATCAGTCGATGGGGGCCAATCCTTTTCCGGCAGCATGTCTCTTGCGCCTTCCCTGAAAGGCAATGTCCTGTATATGTATTCCAGTAGTATGAATTCCTTCATGCAAATAGATAATGAGGGAGGACTGCACTGGATTACACGGGCTGAATGGAGCAACGGTTCAGACCAGGATATATTTTACCGGAATGTGAGAACGCAGCCCGGCCCCGGAACAAAAAACAAAGCCTTTTATGTTGAAAATATAGCAAAAAGTCGTGAAAAAACAGATTTGGTAGTTGTTCCGTCTTCCGAAAGTATTCAGTTCGACTCGGCCATGACTGCTGAAGTATGGGTGAAGTTTGATCCGGAATCAGAAGATTTCGGCATTCTGGCAAAGGTAGACGGTTATAATCCTGGGTATAATCGTCCAAAAGGATATCAAATGGGATCCATAGCAAATGATGGTGCAATTCAGGTGAATGCAGGGATACAAACAGACATTGAAGCTCCTGTAATCCTGGCCGATATTGATTTGAACGATAACCTGTGGCATCACATTGCGTTTACATACGATGTAAATGGAGGGTTAAACAATTTCAAACTGTATGTTAATGGTTTGCTGCTTCAACAGCAAACAGTTAACGGAACTATCGTTACAGAAGACGGTATGTTAATGCTGGGAGCACGAGGGGAGAATGAAGGATGGTATGACGATGCCAAATATTACATGGATGATGTTAGACTATGGAACAGGGCTTTAACCCAGGAAGAATTGCTGGAAAACCAAACAAAAAAAATAACAGGTGAAAAAGAAGGCCTGACGCTCTTTATTAATTTTGACGATACATTTAAAGATATTTCAGGAAATGGCAACGATGGTATTCCTGTGTATAATGGTACACTAAATGAATCTGATTTCGATCCGCCGGTGCCTGCATTTGAATTGTATCAGCAAGGCAATGTGGTTTCTTTTAACAATAAAACAAAAAATGCCACTTCCTGGGTGTGGGATTTTGGTGATGGCAATACGTCGGAACAGGGAAATCCGAAGCATGGATATTCCAATCCGGGCGAATATTCCATTTCGCTGCTGGCTAAAAACGCAAACAGTGTAAACGGAGCTGTCGGCCATGCCACCATTGAGGGGCTTGAACATATAGACCCCCGGGAAGCAGGAAACTTCGGCTATGCAACCCTGACTGTTTTTGGTGGAGGGCTTACTACCGAAGGCAGCTCCTTTTTGCTTCGGAAAAATGGTGCGGAAATTTCAGGAGACGATCTCTATTCCCCTGCTCCCGGACAACTGGCCGGCCGGTTTTTAATGAATGGAGCAGAACTGGGAGAATACGATGTGGTTTTTAAAAAAAATGGGGCAGAGCTTATCCTTGAAGATGCATTTTCAGTTGTCGAGGCTACCATGCCGGAACCATGGGTTTCAATAGCCGGGCGATCGTTTACTTTATTGAATATGTGGCAAACCTTTACCATTAATTATGGAAACAAAGGCAATGTCGATGCACTGGGAGTTCCTTTAAACATTGTAGTCAGCGACCTTCCAGACCTGGAAGTCAATTTTTTCGATTTCAAGGTTGAGGCAAACGAGTATATGAAAACGCATACTCCCGAAATTGTAGAACTTATGGATACACTGTACGATGTGGTGGAAGACTATTTTGGACCCGGGCATAATGCCAGGTTTTATCCCCTTTATGTGCCTGTTTTGGAAGCAAACAGTTCGCGTAGTGTTCACATCAGGGTAAAAAGTAAAAGTTCTCAACGCTATTATATGGAAGCGTGGACCAATGATCCGTTTTTTGAATTTGTTGACACCGAAACAAAGAGTGCCGCTGCGAGTCAGGATGACGAGAAGGATATGGAAATGAAGCTGAATGCATGTTTAGCTCTTTCGGCAGCCCATGCTACTTCTTCTTCTTTGATGGATTTAGTCGGAATCGTGCTCCCCGTGGATTGTGTATACGATTTTGCAACCGTTGCCTTCAATCCGTGGGATAAATTAAAGCCTGATATGGAAACGAGTGAACCTACGGTATTTAATAACTGGGGTTATTCACTTGCCTCGGCTGCCTTTAGCTGTATTGGTGATTTGAGTCCTTTTAAAGCCATCAAAATTGGAATTAAAATAACTTCGATTGTCAATAATATGTACCAGGGATATCTGGCTCACCAGGAGTGTTTGAACAACTTCGATCCCCGTTATAAAAGCAGGAAAGGAGTATCGGCTCTTACCTCCCTCGATCCCAACGAAATGGTGGGGCCATCGGGCTTCGGAGAACAGAATTTTATTCCCGGATACCACATGATGCCCTATACCATTTTGTTTGAAAATAAAAGCGAAGCCACTGCACCTGCGCACATTGTAACCGTTACCGATACGCTGGATTTGTCGGTATTCGATATTTCGGAATTTGGTTTCAGTTCCTTTGGCTGGGGCGACACCATTTTTTCACCCCCCGGGAATAAACTGAAGGAATTTTCCATGGACATTGACCTCAGACCCCAGCTGGAACTTATCACCCGCGTTTCCGGGAAACTGGATGCACTTACAGGCGTGGTTAAATGGGAGTTCTTATCCTTGAATCCCGGAACCATGAATTTGGAAGAAGATCCGTTCATCGGTTTTTTGCCACCCAACGTAACTCCGCCCGAGGGCGATGGTTTTGTAAGCTTCTCTGTTGGGTTGAAAGAAGAACTGGGTACCAACGATGAGATTCGGAACCAGGCTACTATTGTATTCGATGCCAACGAGCCCATCGTCACAAACGAATACCTCAATACATTGGATCTGGATAAGCCCCAAAGCCAGGTTTATCCGTTGGAAGCCAACATTGAAAATCGTTTTCCGGTTGACTGGACCGGAACCGATGAAGGATCGGGTATCAGCCATTACACCATTTATGTGATGGAAAACGACACATTGTTATACCCGTGGCAGACCAACACGTCTGAAATTACGGCAGAATTCATTGGAGAAGTCGGTTCTACCTACAAATTTTACAGCATTGCTACTGATAATGTGAGTCATATAGAAGCTGCACCCAATGATTACGATGCACAAACAACCGTGACCGTGGATGTGGAAGAATTTGAACGGATGAAAGAAACCTTGAAAGTTTGGCCCAACCCGGTAAAAGACAACCTGCGGGTTACCTTCAGCCATGCACCTTGTGGTATGTACGTGGTTGAGCTGGTAAGTGCAACCGGCTCGGTTAAGCATTCGCAGCTGTATGAAGACAGAGAACTGCAAAACGGTATTTCAGTTATTGTTTCGGATTGTCCGCCGGGACACTATGGTTTTACGTGTAGTATTTGGGAATAAAGTTGAAACAAGAAAGGTGTTAGTGCAGTAGCTTTTATTCTGTAACCGGGAAACTCCTGAAGACGGTGGACAAGGGATGGTTCAATCCGGGGCAATATCAGGTTTCCATGGATATCTCATTCCTGGATCCCGGACTGTACCTCGTTGAGGTACGTACGGATCAAAAACCTGAGATTTTTAAACTGGTTAAGAAGTAGCCGGTTGGCCACATTCTTCCGGATGCAATGTTCTGTACGTTAACCCTTCTGTTTATAATGTGAATAAATTGGTTATGAAACGGGGATTCCCGGCCAAATTTAAAATCATTCAATTATCTTTGCGCTGATTTTTAATGAATTGGTAATTTTCCCTTTTTGTTCTCCCCGGGAATTTTATCCGTACCGGGATCGGAAACTTTTTTTGGGGGTGATCAATGGAAGGATATCGAAGAAATGGCACATAAAGCAGGATTTGTCAACATTATTGGGAATCCCAATGTGGGGAAGTCGACCATTATGAATGCGTTGGTCGGGGAGAAGATCTCGATCATTACGTCGAAAATGCAAACCACCCGCCACCGGATCAAGGGAATCGTGAGCGGCGAAGATTTTCAGATTGTCTATTCCGATACACCGGGCATCTTAAAACCCAACTACAAACTGCAGAAAACCATGATGAAATTTGTGGATACGGCGCTGGTCGATGCCGATGTGATCCTGTATGTTACCGATGTGATTGAGAACCCGGAGAAAAACCTGGATTACATAGCCAAAATCCGGAAATCAAAAGTGCCCGTTCTTGTGTTGCTGAATAAAATTGACCTCTCGAACCAGGAACAGGTATTGAAGTTGTATGACTTCTGGACCCGGACTTTTCCCGGAGCTTCCGTATTGCCGGTTTCAGCCACAGAAAAATTTAATATCGCACCGGTATTCGACCGGATCATGGAATTATTGCCTGAAGCACCGGCTTATTTCCCCAAAGACGAACTGACCGACCGGAACGAACGGTTCTTCATGCAGGAGATCATCCGCGAAAAAATCCTCCTTTATTACCAGCAGGAAATTCCCTATGCCGTCGAGACTGAAGTGGAGGAATTTAAGGAAGAAGAAAAACTGATTCGAATCAGAGCAGTTATTTATGTGGCACGCGAAAGCCAGAAAGGAATCATTATCGGACACCAGGGAAAAGCCATTAAAAAAGTGGGTTCGCAAGCCCGGAGAGATGCAGAGGAATTTTTCGGGAAAAAAATCTTCCTGGAACTGTATGTGAAGGTGGCCCGGGATTGGCGTGAAAAAGAGGAACAGCTGAAAAAATTCGGGTATGACGCGTATTAAGGGAAGTCCGGAGTCCGGAGACCGGAGATGGAAGAAGAAAGTCCGGAGTCCGAAGACCGGAGTCCGGAGACCGGAGATGGAAGAAGAAAGTCCGGAGTCCGAAGACCGGAG
>CAZNPV010000026.1:0-26439 GCA_964575025.1 uncultured Mariniphaga sp. | reverse complement strand
TCCGAAGACCGGAGTCCGAAGAAGAAAGTCCGGAGACCGGAGAAAGAAAGAAAAAAACAGAAAATGAGAAGTAAAATAGTAGCCATTGTAGGGAGGCCCAATGTGGGTAAATCCACATTTTTTAACCGGCTGGTCGAAAAGCGCCAGGCCATTGTGGACGAGGTGGCGGGAGTGACCCGCGACCGGAATTACGGAAAAGTAGAATGGAACGGCATAAATTTTTCAGTGATCGACACCGGAGGCTATGTGGTTCATTCCGACGATGTGTTTGAAGCCCAGATTAATAAACAGGTACAGTTAGCCATCGATGAGGCAGATGTGATCCTGTTCATGGTGGATGTGAAGTCGGGGATCACCGACCTGGACGATGCCATTTCAGCGATGCTGAGGAAGGCAAAAAAGCAAACGTTTCTGGTGGTGAACAAGGTAGACAGCAACCAGGCGATCCCCGATGCCCAGGAGTTCTACAGATTCGGATTGGGAGAGATTTACTGTGTCTCTTCCATGACAGGAAGCGGTACGGGTGAACTGCTCGACGAACTGGTCCGGGTATTCTCCAAAGAGAACGAAACGGATGAGGATGAAGTGTTCCCGCATCTTTCGGTTGTGGGACGCCCCAACGTCGGGAAATCATCCTTCATAAACGCACTGATCGGCGAGGAACGCAATATTGTGACCGAAGTAGCCGGTACCACCCGCGATTCAATTCATTCCCGCTACAACAAGTTTGGTCACGATTTTGTAATCGTCGACACAGCCGGATTGCGCAAAAAAGGAAAGGTACATGAAGACCTGGAGTTTTATTCCGTGCTGCGGTCGATCCGTGCTATCGAAAGTTCCGATGTGTGCCTGCTGATGCTGGATGCTACCCGCGGCGTGGAAGCCCAGGATGTGAATATTTTTAACCTGATCGTTAAAAATAAAAAAGGCGTGGTGATCCTGGTGAACAAATGGGACCTGGTGGAAAAAGATACCCACACCACAAAAAAATTCATTGAGCGCATCCAGGAAAAAACCGCTCCTTTCACCGATGTGCCGGTGATCTTTGTTTCAGCCCTGACCAAACAGCGGGTATACAAAGCGTTGGAAGCTGCTATGGAAGTGCATAAAAACCGCAAAAAGCGCATCAAAACCTCGCTCCTGAATGAGGTGATCCTGAAAGCGGTTGAAGCGTACCCACCCCCTTCGGTGAAAGGGAAGTTTGTTAAAATCAAATATGTAACCCAATTGCCTTCGCCAACACCAGCCTTTGCATTGTTTGCCAACCTTCCGCAATACATCAAAGAACCGTACCGGAGGTATATCGAAAACCAGATCCGGGAAAAATTTCCTTTTTCAGGGGTTCCGGTTCAGGTGTTCTTCAGGCAGAAGTAGTTGGCTCCCCGGATTACCGGGGATCAGGAAAGGGCAGAAGAGGGCTTTGCAGAAGAAATGAAAGGGGTTCTTTTGTGTTTTTCTCATCCGTATGGATTGGTTCGAAATTTTTATGAATAAACCGTATCTTTGTAAATAAAAACAGGAATAGAACATGATTGGTAAGTTTTTTTATATTCCGAAGGCCAGGCAATTTAAAATTGCACCCCGGTATTATGATCCGGATCAGGAGGAACGGGAAGAGCGGGAGCGCCGGATCAAGGAGGAACTGGGGATTGTGGAAGAGAAGAACGAGGACGGAAAGCCCTATCGTCCCAGCATAAAGGGACAGTTTCGCAGGGTCGGGGGATGGCAGGCCAAATCCTCACCCGAGGCCCGGCGGTCGTCAAACACGAGGCTGATCATCCTGATACTGATCCTTGCATTAATCGCGTATTTGATTTTCTTTTCCCATTTTAATCTCTTTTAGTGAGTGATATAATTCAGTTATTGCCTGATTCTGTAGCCAACCAGATTGCTGCAGGCGAAGTAATTCAGCGCCCGGCATCGGTGGTTAAGGAGCTTGTTGAAAATGCTCTTGACTCAGGAGCTACTGAAATAACCATTCACACCAGGGATGCCGGAAGAACATTAATTCAGATTACGGATAACGGGTGCGGAATGTCTCCCACCGATGCCCGGATGGCTTTTGAAAGACATGCGACCTCAAAGATCAGCCAGGCCAACGATCTGTTTGCCATCCGGACCATGGGATTCCGCGGCGAAGCACTCGCTTCCATAGCCGCAGTTTCCGATGTGGAACTACGCACCAAAAGAGTGGAAGACGAGGTGGGAACCTTTCTGCATATTAATGCCTCAGAGGTGCAAACCCAGGAACCGGCAGGATGCAATGACGGAACCACAATTCAGATAAAAAATCTGTTTTTCAATGTGCCTGCACGCAGGAAGTTTTTAAAAACAAACAATACCGAGCTGAAACATATTCTGCATGAATTCCAGCGAACGGCCCTTCCCAATCCGGATATCTCATTCCGGCTTTTCCATAACAAGGTGGCGGTGTATGATCTTCCAGCCAGCAATCTGATGAGGCGGATTATCGGATTGTTCGGGAAAAACAGCGGGCAAAGCCTGGTGCCGGTTGACAGCCAGACCAGCATGGTTGCTGTTTCAGGGTACGTAGGGCAACCCCGGCATGCCAGAAAAACCTTTGGCGAACAGTTCTTTTTTGTGAACAGGAGGTTTTTCAGGCATCCCTATTTTCATAAGGCGATCATGTCAGCTTATGAAAAACTCCTGCCTCCCGATACCATTCCTTCCTATTTTCTGTTTTTTGAGATCGATCCTGAGGCGATCGATATCAATGTACATCCTACAAAAACGGAAATTAAATTTGAAGACGAGCGGGCTATATGGCAGATTATTCATGCTTCTGTGCGGGAATCATTGGGGAAATACAACATCGGTCCTTCGATAGATTTTGACCGGGAGGGAAGCATCGAAATACCGGTGGCTCCCAAACGGGGAACCTACATCCCGGTGCCGGAGATAGAGGTTAATCCGGAATACAATCCCTTTGAGAAAAAGTCTTCCCGTGAAGATGCTTACGAAACGTTTAAGCGATCAGGGGAGGAGAGCGGGAATCTGAAAAACTGGGAAAAACTGTACGACGGGAAGATTCCGGAACGCGAAGGAGAGGTTTCTCCTTTCCCCGGAAAGAATAGGGATCTCTATTCTTCTACGGGGGAGGAGCAGAAATTTTCCGGCCGGAAGATGATGCAGCTGAAAGGGAAATATATTCTGACTCCGGTAAAATCGGGGTTGATGATCATTGATCAGAAGAGAGCTCAGGAAAGGATTCTCTTTGAGCGATTTATGGAAGTATTGAAATCAGAATCGGTAGCCAGTCAGCAACAGCTGTTCCCGCAAACCATCGAATTAAATCCGGTGGATGCAGCCTTGCTTGCGGAAATTCTTGAAGACCTGCAGAACCTGGGGTTCGATATCAGGGAGTTTGGCAGGAATACCTTTATTATAAACGGTACCCCGGGAATTCTTGACAATCCGTCTCCGGCGGCAGTCATCGAAAAACTTCTCGAAGAGTACAAAAATTCCCCGGTGGATGCCAAAAACAAGGTGCGCGAACAGGTGGCTGTTTCCCTGGCAAAGGCAGCTGCTGTGAATTACGGAACCGACCTGAGCCCTGAAGAAATGAACCATTTGATCGATAACTTGTTTGCCTGTGAAACTCCCAACTATTCCCCCGGAGGAAAACCAGCGCTGTCGATCGTAACCCTGGAGGATATTGAAAAAAGTTTTTCGAAAAAATGACAGAATGTCTTAAAATATAGAAAAATCTGAGTATGGACCAACTCTTGTTGGAAAACCCGAAAAAATTAAAAACATGACGCAATACAGGCCTGTTTTTGGAAATATACCTCCGGTTGTTAAGAACCTGATTATTATAAATGTCTTGTTGATGGTTGCCACGTGGGTGCTGCAGGGCATGGGTATCGACCTGGTTGAGTACCTGGGATTGTATTACCCGGCATCGGAGAAATTCAGGATGCATCAGCTTTTTACGCATATGTTCATGCACGGGGGCCTCACCCATATCTTTTTCAATATGTTTGCCCTCTGGATGTTCGGACGTGTGCTGGAAAGCGTATGGGGCCCCCGGCGGTTTCTGCTCTATTACCTCGTCACCGGTCTGGGAGCAGCTGCTTTGCATATCTTTGTCAATTTTTTAAGCATATCGGCCATGCAGAATGCCCTGGAAGTTTTTACAAACACCCCTTCCCCGGAGTTGCTGGATCAGTTTGTGCAAAAACACCTGTCCCGGCCTTCCACACAGGTGATCGATTTCATCAATTCCTGGTACAACAATCCCGATCGTTCATCTTATATTGCGGAAGGACAGCACCTGATGGAACGGATCGTGCAAATGAAGATGGATATTCCCACCGTGGGTGCCTCAGGAGCCGTCTTCGGAATCCTGCTGGCATTCGGTATGTTATTCCCCAACACCCGGCTGATGCTGATTTTTCCTCCGATTCCCATTAAAGCCAAATATTTTGTCATCGGATACGGTGTCCTGGAATTGTACCTGGGACTTACTCAACCGGGAAGCAATATCGCACATTTTGCACACCTCGGAGGCATGCTGTTTGGATTTTTCCTGATCCGATACTGGAATAAAAACACCAAAAATTTTTATTAACACATGAATCTGTTGGATGAAATAAAGGATTCCTTTAAAAAGGGATCGGTACTGACGCGCCTGATTTATATCAACCTGGGCGTCTTTCTGCTAGTGCGGATCATTCAGTTGTTTTTCTTTCTCGGGGGAAGAGAATATTTCCTGCTCAACTGGCTGGCTTTACCCGACAGCCCCTTTGAATTTATCAGAAGACCCTGGACCCTGGTTACTTATATGTTCCTGCATTACGATTTCCTGCACATTCTTTTTAACCTCATCGGATTGTACTGGTTCGGGAAACTTTTTCTTTACCGGTTTGAAGGAGATAAACTGCTGGGATTATATGTGCTGGGAGGCATAGCCGGAGGCCTGCTTTATATGCTGGCCTATAATCTGTTTCCTGTTTTTCAGTCCGTCAACGGACTTCTGCTGGGAGCTTCCGCATCCCTTTTAGCCATTCTGGTAGCGATCTCCGTTTATGAACCGGATCAGGAGATCTATCTGGTTTTTCTCGGAGGAGTAAAATTAAAATATGTGGCAGCTTTTTATATTCTGCTGTCGGTAATCGGGATCAGCACATCCAATCCGGGCGGCAATATAGCCCATCTCGGAGGTGCTTTGTTCGGATACCTGTATATTCTTCAGTTAAGAAAGGGAAAAGACATGACTTCCGGCCTGGTAAAATGGATCAATAAGCTGGCTGCTCTTTTTAAAACCGGGAAAAAAGTGCGGATTGAACACCGGCAGCCCCCCCGGGATGATTATGAATACAACCGGCAAAAAAATCAAAACCAGGAAGAGATCAATAAGATCCTGGAAAAAATAGCAAAATCAGGCTATGACAGCCTTACAAAAAAAGAAAAGGAGATGCTATTTAAACAAGGCCGGAAGTGATACCTGCTCTCCGCCCTCCGCTCTTTGCTCTCTGCTCTCCGCCCTCCGCTCTTTGCTCTCCGCTCCCTGCTCTCTGCTCTCTGCCCTCTGCCCTCTGCTCTCGACTCCCTGCTCAGGGATTGTTCTTTTTTTTCTGGGCTTCCTGGATGCTGATGTTCAGTTCAAAACCAATCAGCAGAATAAGGGAAAGGAAATAGATCAGGAGCAGGATGATCAGCAGAGCTCCGATGGATCCATAGAGTTTATTGTACTGGGAAAAATTATTGATATAGTACCCGAAAGCTCCAAAGGTAAGGATGCTTAAAAGGGTTGCCAGGGTTCCTCCGGCAGAAATAAACCGCCACTGGAATTTCTTTGCCGGTGCCATAAAATAGAGGAAAGAGTAGGCAAAGAAAAACAGTGCTATGATCACGATCCATTTCCCCACCATGAGCAGGATGACCGTAAAACCCTCCCGGATGATATTATTTTGTGTAAGAATATTCACAAGCAGCTGGCTTCCGGTAAGCAGGGCGATTGCTGCCGCGAGCAGTATGGAGAGGATTATCAGGAGCAAAAAAGAGATCATCCGTTGGCCCAGCCAGTTCCGGCTTTTGTAACTGTGTACGGTAGCATCAAAGGCACTCATCATGGAAGTCAGTCCGTTGGTGGCAAAAAAAAGAGCCATCAGAAAACCCAGGGATAAAAGATCGCCCCGGGGATTCTGGAAGATATCTGTGATGGTGGCTTCTATGGTCTCAAACGTACTTCCAGGAACCAGCTCCTGAATAATAGCCAGCATTTCGTTTTGAAAATTAGGAATCTGAATGTAGGGGATTAAAGTAAAAAGAAAGATCAGGGAAGGAAACAGGGCAAGGAAAAAATTAAAGGCTATACCCGAAGCCCGGGTGGTAATGGCTCCTTTGCTAATGCTCCTCCAGAAAAAAAGCAGTACATCATACAGGGGAACACCCTCAAAAAAGGGCAAGGTAATCCTTTTTGCACGGACCAGCATCCTGAGCCCAATCCATTTGTATCTCCTCGCGTTAAATAAGGTTGTGGCCATCACACCTGCTTTTCAATACGCAGCTGATGAATGAAAGAATTTCCCTGGTCAACTTTTAATAAAAAATAGACCCTGAAACTTCCTTTTTTTGTTTTCAGGCTTCCAATCACATATTTAGATCCATCTTTGCCGCCCTGGTGAATGATACTGAATTTTTCAGGCTTGTAGTTTGTAAAAAACTTATTTACAATCTGTTGGGCTTGTGCTTTGCTGTAAACATTATCGTTTTCAAGTACCACAAGCTCTATGTTGTCATTGAAAAATCCGGATAAGGTTTTGGAATCCCCGGATTGAAAGCTTAAGATAAGTTTTTCAGGTATCGCTTCCTGTGAAAAGGAGGTTAAAAACAAGAACGAAAGAAGAAGAAATGGGAATGTTTTATTTATTCGTATCTTCATTACAGATTTTTTGTTTGCTTCTTTTGTATCCGTTTGGTATACAAAAAGTGTGCTAAATAAATACAGACCATTTTATTTAGTGTAAATTTATAAAATTTATCAAATTAATTGCGTTCCATGAAGATTACTTTGCTGGTTGTCGGAAATACAAATTCACCGATCGTGAGGAAGGGAATCGAAGAATACCTGAAAAGGCTGAAACGGTATGTTCGTGTGGGGATGATCATTATTCCGGATCCCAAAACAGGCAAAAGTACCGGTGAAGAGGTGCGGAAAAAGAAGGAAGGAGAAGAGATCCTGGCCTGCCTCCATGCCTCAAAAACCATGGTATTGCTGGATAAAACCGGTCAATCATTTACTTCGGGTGAGTTTTCTGAATACCTTCAGAAAAAGATGGCATCCGGTTTGAAGGAGCTGGTTTTTGTGATTGGGGGACCGTATGGTTTTTCCGATGAGGTATATCAGAGCGTAAAAGAGCGGATATCTCTTTCAAAGATGACGTTTCCCCATGACCTGGTGCGGTTGATTTTTATGGAACAGGTATACAGGGCATATACGATTATGCAAGGTGAACCGTATCACCATGAATAACGGGATGAACATGACATGTAAAAAATATGCTTTTCTGGCTCTGGCATTGGTTATTCTTCTGGCAGCCGGGTTTATCGAATACGGATTTCTGAAAAAACATCCGGAACAGAGGCTGTTGAATACATTTCAAAACGAATTGTATGAGAAGGAAAAAGTCCTGGATCAATACCTGGAAGAAATTGCAGAAATTGTTACGGACGAAAATTTTCAGGGAGATTACCTGGGAGAGCTTTCTGATTTTAACCATCTGATAGACAGTGAAGGCCTGGGCTTTCTGGTTTTTGAAAACAACGATCTGTTGTATTGGTCTGACCGGATTACTTCATTCCATACCATTGAACCGTGGGAGACCGACACAAAAAAACTGATTCACTTACCCAATGGTTATTATCTGAGGCATCAGATAACCAGAGACGATATTTCCATGATCGGGATGTTGCTGATAAAAAAGACCTATCCTCATGAGAATGCGTATCTTAAAAGTACGTATTTTTCAGATTTTAACCTTCCCGGGGGGTACATCCTAAGCGAAGAGAGGGTCCCAAACAGTTATCCTGTATACAGTGTTTCAGGCTCTTATCTTTTTTCTGTTCATCCTGAGGGAACCGTTCTTTGTACGGAAAACCAGCTTTATATTCCGGTGGCCCTTTACCTGATGGCCCTGGTATTCATTCTTCTGTATGTACGCTGCGAGTTTAAGACGAGCAAACGCCAGGTATCGTTCAGGTTGTTTGTTCTGGCTGCCGCCCTGTTTGTTTTTTACTGGTTTCATATTCTGTTTCAGTTTCCCGAAGTATTTTATATTACCGGTTTTTTCTCTCCGCAACATTTTGGGTTCAGTGGATGGTTGCCGTCGCTGGGTGACTATTTCCTGACCGCCCTGTTTTTTTTCTTCCTGGCCGTTAATTTCAGCTACGATGCGGATATCCGGAAGCTGATAAAAATGTCTCCCTTGCCGGCAAAATTCCTGACCGGTTTGATTTTCTTAAGTCTGGGTGGTCTCTACCTGCTCATCAATTTTTATTGTAAGCTGCTGATCGAAAATTCGAGTTTCTCTTTTGCGCTGAACCATATCGTCGAACTTTCGGCGCAAAGTGTTATTGCCTATCTTTCAATGGCCCTGTTATTGTTCGGCCTGGCATTGGTCACTTTGAAAATTGTACGAGAGGTAAAAGAAGAACTTTCTGTAAAAACAACCCTTCTGATTGTTTCAGGGATGACCCTTCTCCTGGTTTTTATCCAGGAAATATCTGTTGGTTCTGTGTCTGTCCCTGCTCTTGTGTTGTTCCTTGTTTATAATGGTGTTCTGTTGATCTTTTCAGTGGATTATTTAAAGCGTTTTACATTGAGTTCCTTCATTGTCCTGGTTTCCCTGTTTTCAGTCTACTCCCTTTTTATCGTTTATCCTACTGTTTCTATAAAGGAACGCGGATTTCAGCGGACCTATGCGTTTAATCTGGTGACCGAGCATGACCCTGCAGCCGAGCTGATCTTAACGAATATTCAGGAACGGATCAATGTAGATACAGTCATTCCAACCTTATTGATCCCGGAATTTGATGAACTTTACGTTCTGGAGGATTATCTTATGAATCATTATTTTAATGGCTATCTGGGGGAGGAGTTTGACATTCAGATTATTCCCTGTACCGGTGTAACCAGCCTGAATATTCAGCCCGATAACATCAATGTTCCCTGTTTCCCGTTTTTTAAAGAGAAAATAGAGATTGAAGGATTACCGGTGGAAGGGACCCGGTTTTATTTTATGGACAATATGAACGGGCGGATCACCTATTTCGGGGAGTTAAATAATCCGTTGACCTATGATTCGCTCGGGGTGAGTGTTTTTATTGAAATGAATTCAAAAGTTGTTTCCGAGGGGATCGGATACCCTGAATTACTGATTGAACGATCGATGGAAAAACCCATTAATTATCGACGTTTTGATTATGCAAAATACAACGGGGGAATGTTGGTAGATCAGTATGGCGATTTCTCCTATAATAAATACATTGAGCAGTATGATGTCCCGGAAGAGGAATTTATTTATGAAGAACGGGGAGGGCATGAACATATCATTTATCGCACCCGGGGCGAGAATTATGTGGTGGTCAGCCGGGAAACTTACGGATTTATCGCCTACCTGATCTCGTTCCCGTATCTTTTTGTTTTTTATTTCGTACTCACCATTCTTTTTCTCCTTATCGGGAACCAATCGATTCGTCGCAAAAGCATAACCTTCGACCTTAAATTCAAAATTCAGGCGGCGATCATTGAGATTGTGTTGCTTTCCTTATTAATCATCGCTGTAGGGACCGTCCTGTACAACGTTGATACCTATCGGACCAAACACCGGGAAGACCTGAATGAAAAAATGAAATCGATTGCTGTGGAGTTTGAGATGCGCAAAGAGCGGATTGAAAACCTGAACGACGAGAACCTGGCCTGGTTGGATGATGAACTGGCTAAGCTTGCCAATGTTTTCCGTACGGATGTGAATTTATACGGAATCAACGGGGAGCTGATCAGTTCCTCGCGTACGGAGGTGTATGAAAAAGGACTGATCACCACCAAAATGAACCCGGAGGCCTATTATCATCTGTTTCATGAATTCAACCCCAGTTATATCCATCCGGAAAAGATTGGCACCCTTTCCTATCTTTCGGCCTACCGGGCCATCTTTGACGATGTGGGGGAATATCTTGGTTTTATTAATCTGCCCTATTTTACCCGGCAGGATAAATACCGTCAGGAAATTACTACTTTCATTGTAGCGTTCATAAACCTCTATGTGATCTTTTTCCTGGCCAGCATTATTGTGGCTGTTTTTATTTCCAACCAGATTACCAAACCCCTGACCTTGATCCGGGAGAACCTTCGCAAAATAGAACTTGGCAAACGAAGTGAACCCATTGATTATTTGCGCGATGACGAAATTGGCAGCCTGGTGAAAGAGTACAACAGAAAAGTGGATGAGCTGGCTGTCAGTGCGGAATTGCTGGCCCGTTCGGAGCGTGAATCGGCATGGAGAGAAATGGCCAGACAGATCGCTCATGAGATTAAAAACCCATTAACACCCATGAAGCTCAATATCCAGTATCTGCAACGCCTTCAGGGAAATCCGGAGGACCTGGAAGCCGGCATTGACCGGGTATCAAAAATGCTGATTGAACAGATTGACACCCTCTCGGCCATCGCTACGGAGTTTTCAAATTTTGCAAAGATGCCCGTAGCCAGAAACCAGGTGTTTGACCTGTCAACCCAACTGAAAAAAGTGATCGATCTGTTTGAAGCCCACGATAAGGCAATCATCCGCCTCAAAGACGAAACATCGGAGAACATTCATGTGAATGCTGACAGGGAACAGTTCTCCAGGGCGATTATTAACCTGATAAAAAATGCCATTCAGGCAATACCTCCCAACCAGGAGGGGAAGATCGATATCTCCCTCTCCCGGAACAGACACAACGCATTGATAAAAGTAACCGATAACGGAGCAGGCATTGAGGAAAAACTGCAGGATAAATTATTCAGCCCCAGTTTCACAACCAAAACCAGCGGAATGGGTCTGGGCCTCGCTATTGTTAAGAACATTGTTGAGAATTTTAAAGGAAGGATCTGGTTCAAGACCAAACAGGGTATGGGAACCACTTTTTTTGTGGAGATCCCTGTTTATGAAGGAAACGGAGAACCGGAAATTCAGATCACTGAAAACGGAAGCACATGAACCGGCAGGATCTTTCAAAAATAAAATCCCAAACCTGCTTTGGGGTTTTCTGTCCGGATCCTATATTTGTCTGATAAATTGAATAATAAATACTTTGGTTTCATGGTTCCCTTATCATTTACGAAAATAACAGAACGTGTGAAGAGCGTGGATCTTCCGGAATTCGATCTTGTCATTGGCATCGGAACCGGAGGGATCGTCCCGGCCAGCCTGGTGGCCTTTCACCTGGGGTGTGAACTGAAAATGCTTACGGTTAATTTCAGGGATATCCGGAACAATCCCCGGTACAGTGAACCGGTACTGGTTTCAAAACCTGAGAATCTTAGCCTGAAGGGGAAAAAGGTATTGCTGGTAGATGATGTGTCGGTTTCCGGGAAAACCCTGGAAACAGCCTTGCACTATCTGAATCATGAAGACGTTAAAACACTGACAATGAAAGGGAAAGCCGATTATGTGTTGTTTCCTGAAATTAAGGAGTGTGTGAACTGGCCCTGGAAACCCTGATTCTGGAAATATAAACGGAATAATTTAATGCTACTTCTTATGAAACATACAAGAAACAGGCTGATGGTTAATGCAATGCTCCTGGCGATGTTGGCCCTGGCAATATCCTGTATGGCTCCGGCGAACAAGGACGACTACCTTACCCGTTTTTCACAGTTTGTGGATCGGGTAAAGGAGGATCATTCAGCCTACTCAAAAAAAGACTGGGAGTATGCGGATGAACGCTTCAGAAAATTCAGTGAAGAATGGCATGCCCGCTTTGAAGAGGAACTGACAGCTACCGAAGAATTGAAAATTGCTTCCCTGATTATTCAGTACAATCTGTACCGGGGCAAAGATAAGGTGCAGGATATCTATAAGGAAGAACTGAAAGGGGATGTGGATAAGCTGAAAGAGAAAATCGAATACTACATGGAGAACAACATGGAGGAAGACCTTGAGAAACTGAAGCAGGGAGCAAAGGAGATCGGGGATTCAGCCTTGCGGGTAGTCGAAGAGATTATTGAAAAAATCAGCAATTGATCCGGGGAGGATCCTTCCGGGGTATTCGAAAAGCCTGAAAATTTTGTTATTCCCAGACACCGGCGATGGGTGCCTGGCAGAATTTACATTTTCCGTTGACGATATGGTTGTTAACAATGGTATACCCCCTTCTTTCAACAACCAATTTTCCGCATTCCGGGCAGTATGTATGTTGTGCTTCTGTACCGGGGATGTTGCCTATATAGGCATGTTTTATTCCTTCGCTTTTGGCAATCTGATGGGCTGATCGCAATACAGCAACCGGGGTAGGAGGCAGTTGCGTAAGTTTATAGGTAGGATGAAACCTGCTGAAATGCAATGGGTTGTTTTCAAATCCGTTGGCTACCAACCAGCTGCTCATTTGTTTGATCATATCCATGTCATCGGTCCAGGAGGGCACAATAAGATTCGTGATTTCGAGCCAGACGCCCTCATTTTTTATGGTTTTTAAGGTGTCGAGTACAGGCTGGAGTTTGCCCGCATTGAGTCGCAGGTAAATGTCATCACTAAACGATTTGAGGTCTACATTGGCTGCATCGATTACTTTACAGAGTTTCTCCAGGGGCTCCCGGTTTATATAGCCCGCCGTAACCATAATGTTTTTAATTCCTGCCTGCCGGGCCAGGGCTGAGGAGTCGTACGTATATTCATAAAAAGCGGTGGGTTCAGAATAGGTATAGGCGACGGATTCACAATGATTCTCCTGGCAGGTTTGAACCAGTTTTTCGGGAAGGAGATCGTAATTGCGGGTTTCCGCAGGGCTTTTTTGTGAGATGGTCCAGTTCTGGCAGTTCAGGCAGGCCAGGTTGCATCCCGCAGTGCCCACAGAAAGGGCTCTGCTTCCGGGAAGAAAATGCATCAACGGTTTTTTTTCTACGGGATCGATATGAACAGCACAGGGATTGCCGTATGCAATGGTCACCAGTTTTCCGTTCTTCACGATGCGGTTCCGGCAATCACCGGTTTCCCCTTCTTTTAAATCACACTCATTCGGACAGAGTTGGCAGCGGATACCCTTCGGGGTGACTTGATAGAACTTGGCTTCCCGGGTCCACTTTTCCCCGACCTGAGGAATCAGAAGTTCCGAGGCATGGGACATCAGAGAAGATCCGGCACAGGCAATGCCCCCTGCTCCAAACAACGTCGTTTTCAGAAATTGCCGTTTATCCATGTTCCCGGTTTTGAGATCAAAATTAATGAAACGAACAGGATTTGACAAATTCAGAAGGATCTGCGGGCTGAAAAAGCAAGAGTGGCACTGAGCAGATTAAGGCCCGCAACGATAAGGCAGGTATACACAATGCCTGCCCAGGGGAGCAATACAACGGCCGTTAAGAAGGCACCAAAGGCTGAACCCGCGAGGTCGGTGCTGTAATTGATTCCGGATGTTTCCCTCACAGAATGAGGCTGGAGTTTCGAGGCCAGGTAAAATTCAAAACCAATGGAAAAGGAGAGAATAAAGGTCAGAATAAAGAAAAAAGCCTGCAAAAGAAATCCGGTTTGGCTGAATTGATCAATCAGACGGATGCCCAGGGGAATGACCAGAGCAAACAAAGCAATAGCCGTTTGAAGGAGATAATAGGTTTTTATGCGCGGCGAGGATTCTATTCTCGGACCGCTATAACTTCCTGCTGCCAATCCTCCCATGAAAACAGCAAAAAAGAAAGATACTGCCAGGTAGAGGCTTCCGAAGAACACCTGGTAAGCGAGCATCAGCACAATTTCCATGGAAGAAGCGGTAAACCCTCCGGTGTACAGTCCTGTGGAAACCGGATTGAAACGGAAAAACAGAAGGATAAACAACACGGCCGGAATGAAAACAAGCAACAGGTAACTGACCCCAAAATGACTGAGCCAGTGGTTTACCTCCTTCAGGAAGATGTAAGGATAAAAATCGCGGTTTATTTTTCCGCCTGAGGAAAATTCCGAGGCCAGCAACCGGCTGCGTTGTTCCAGAAGGGAATCATCGAAATACCAGGAATTTACGTATTCGTTGTTGATGTTTTTCTGATCCATCATTTTTGTGAGCTCTGAGCCGAGAGGCTGCTGGGAGGCCAGAAAGTAATTTTTCTCCCCCTGGATGATCTTAACTTCATGAAAATGAGCATTCAGGGTTTTATATAAGGAGGCATTGACATCCCGTACGTTGTCTTCGGCATAATTGGCTGTGGTAGGCAATGAAGTACAGATGATGCTTTCCCGGTCGGTATGTTTTTTTACAGAGGCAAAAAATTCTGTGGTGTAAAACCTGTTAAATCCCAACGTAGTGGGCGGAGGGAGGTTGATCAGTATCACATCGTAGAGGGTGTCGGTTTGCCGTAAAAAACGCCTGATATCGGAAGGAATAAAACGGATTTTCTCCGGAAACCGGACCGTCCCGGTAATTTTTTCCCAGTACTGAACTATGGCGGGGTTTGTTTCCAGGTAATCAACATTCTGAACTGGATATTTCAGTATTTCATGGTTCATCCCCGCAATGCCTCCTGATAAGAGAAGGACATTTTCCGGTTTGGGATGCCGGATCATGGCAAAGTGAACAGCCTCTTCGTTGCTGATGGTGTTTTCCGTATAAAACTGAAGGGTATGATCCAGGTAAAAATTGTATTGTCCGGACTGCCGGGTAACCACCAAATTCCCATACGGAGTACTTTGATTCATTTGAATTTGCTGGTTGGGAAAGAGGATCTTTTTAATTTCTGTGTCCGGCTTTAGTAAGATAAAAGCCACAGGCAGCAGAAACCCAAAGGCCAGCAACATGGTTTTTTTAAAGGTTCCGGACGGTTTCACGATCAGCACACCGCACAGAACGACCATTCCTGCCAGGAGGCCCAGGACCTGGAAGGAATTGAGCCATCTGCCAAGGATGATGCTGAAGAGCAGGCTGCCGGTGAGGCTGCCCCACGATTCCAGGGCATAGGATCTTCCAATGAGGTTTTGATTTTTCAGTTCGGATAATTGGGCCGACAAAAAAGTAAACAGGAAACCTGAAAGGAAACACACCGGGAACAAAAGAAACAGGGAAGCAACGAGAACCGTTCCGATGCCCATAAGAGTTCCCGGAGGAAAAAGCAGGTGCTTCAGGAAATAGAGCAGGACGATCATGGCGGCAGCTGTCAGGATAAGGAATCCCAGCATTTTTATTCCCTGCACCTGATCAGAGCGCACAGGGAGCCTTTTCCGGCCTGTATGAGCCCCGAGGGCTGTAAGCAACATCCAACAGGCCATAACCATTCCTACAACCAGTTCATTGCCGGCCATTACACTGATAAATTCCCGGATAAAAAGGATCTGCGTTATCATGGTGGCAAAACCCAGCAGGAACAAAAGAATTCCAAACCGGCTGTTCTCAGCGGGTTCCGTTTGGGGTGTCCGGGATTTTGTCCGGGTGCCCTTTGTCTTTTTTAGAATCCGGGTATAATATTTCAGGTTCCACGACAGATGGATAAAGACAATGATGACCATGGCTAACCCGATTGTAACATGCCATTGTAACCACGTATCGTAGGAAGGAATGGTAATTTTATAATTGATCTTGATGATGCTTAACAGTCCGGTTATTCCGGTAATCAGAAAAGTTACCAGCAATAAACTATTCCACCATTTCCGGTGAAATCCTTTGGATAACAGCCCCCATCGGGAAAAGAGCCATGTGGTGAAATAAATAGTCAGGATAATTACAGATACCGGTATAAGCGGATAAGGAACATTCATTGCCCGGAAGAATTAATTTTCTGTTCATGAACGATCAGCGCTTCGTACGTGTAAAGGGTGGCCTCTTTCCATCCTTCATAGCCGATACCGGCTTTGTCACGTGCACAATGGCCCAGGAATTCTTCTTTGTTCCAGCCAGTTTCGCTGGCAACCTGGGGCAGATAGGTTCCACTCCGGTTGCCTTTAATCATATAGATTCCGTGTTTACCCAGTTCCAGTTCGTTGATGTCGGTGATCTTTTTCAGGGGGGTAAGTACAGAAATTTCAATTTCGAGTTCTTTTAATTCTTCGGGTTCAACGGGTCTGAAGCGGGTATCCTTCACGGCGGCAGCAACTGCCATTTCCTGAACCACTTTGCAGAGTGGTTCGGTTGATGTAAACCGGCCGATGCATCCCCGCAGGTTTCCGTTTTTGTACAGCGTTACGAACGCACCGCATGGGGTTCTTAAGGCTTCAGAGAACCCGGAGGGGTCAATAAACGGAATTCCCCCTTTCTCAAGATACGCTTCAAGGGTGTTCCTGGTGATCTTCAGCAATTGATTTTTATCGCCGGGAGAAAGAGAAAAACCTGAGGCATTCCCCGTAGGTTGATCGCTGGTAACAACAAAGGCATGGTATCCCACAACCCTTTCTTTATCCCCGTAAGGGGAGTCCCCCGAATTGGTGTATGCCACACTCCGGATCCGGGTACCCGGAATTTCTGAGGTTAGGTATAAAAGAGAAAGAACAGAACTCCAGGCACAGCAACTGGTTACCAATCCCGGAATATGTTTCGATTCATTTTTTTTGAGGACTTCCAGAAATTGATCGGGAGCATTGGCAACGATCGCCTCACCGGTGGCCTTGTCGGCCTGCAACGCTCCGTCATAATCCGGATAATGGGAAAAATCAGAACTGATGACAAAAAGGGTCTTTTCAGTATAATAAGGTTTCAGGGCTTCAGCGATCTTTTTGCAGGTTTCTTCTGATTGGGTTCCGATGATTACCGGTACAATTTTGAATGGATTCTTCAGGTGGTACTGCAAAAAGGGTAGCTGGACTTCCAGGCTGTGTTCCCGGTTATGGGCTCCGGCAGCAAAACCGAAAAAGGGATATTCAGCGATCAGCCGGTCGGCAATACCGGTATCTACCTCCACTTCCCCCAGGGGGGTGACATAATTTCCCTGGTTGTAGATCGAGGCTCCGTTCAGGTGGACATGGTGGCTTGTACCGATCAGAAAAATATGGGTATAAGGATGTTCCGGATCGAGGGAAGCATAGGCGGATGCCGCAACCTGGCCTGAGAATACATACCCTGCATGGGGAGCGATGACCGCAGCAACAGGCTCCCGGGTTCGCTGTACCCCGGCAGCCTGAAAGAAGGCAGCCAGTTGAGTATTCAACGATTCTTTATCGGCAGGGTAATAAGAGCCGGCAGCTGCCGGCCTGCGGTTTTTTGTTTGCTCACCATCAACCGGAACCAACAGGGTCAGCCCTGAAAAAACCATGGCTGTGATAAACACCAGATGTTTCATGGACGAATGGTTCTTATGGTTTAAAATCCATATAAAGGTATAATTTTCAACCTGGATTAAAAAACCCGTGAGCCTATATTTTCCGGAACTCCGGCAGGCGGTTTACTTACTCAGGATATCGGTTAAAACAACGGCATCCTTGTAGCGGAATACCCGTCCTTCAAAGCTGAAAATCTCAAAAACCACCACATACCTTCCTGTTGGCAGTTTGTTCCCGGAGGGATCCTGGCCGTTCCAGGATAACGATCCGTTGGTTGCGAGCAGTTTATTTTCTGCGAGTTGAAACAAAAACCTTCCCGAAGGATCGAAGATCCGGCAATTCGCTACATATCCTGGTTTGTTTAACTGATAGGTGATCCTGTATTCATCATGGTATCCGTCGAGATTCGGTGAAAAGGCCGGGGGCTCAAAAGCGACCGATAGGGTCTGTTCCTTTGGTACCTGGGAGTTCTCAAGACCCGGAGTGGCAAATCCCCGCTCTTCAGCAGCTGAATGCCAGTTGCCGGGATCATGGGTCGAAACCCGGGCAGAAATACGCTCCAGCGAAATCCCTGTAATCTCTGCCAGTAAGGGAGAATGCAACTGCCGGTTGTAGTAGAACCGGTCGATGACACTGCCATATTCATTGAGTAGAATAAGAATGCCTTCGCCGTTATAAATAACGGGGAAATCCACTATTTCAAAAATATTCTGGGGATTCACGGAATAACAGGGAAGAACCGTTTTTGCCGAATCCCGGGTGCACACGGTATAACTGCCCGGGGGAAGGATGATCTCCTGAGCGGAAGCACTTAGCAGGGGAACGGTATCTTTCCCGTTGGATAACCGCAGGTGGTCCAGATGCAGATTTTTATCTGAGGCATTCAGCAATTCGATAAAATCAGTTCCCTCAGGGTAAGGATCCGACAGGACCTCATTGATCACAAGATCCTGAGGCCGGGCGACGGACCAGGTAAAGGGACAGGATGAGACCGCAGGAGGATTGCCACACTGGTCCGTCAGAAGGGTCCACCTCAGGGTATAGGTTTTGTTTTCGGTAAACCGGTTTGCGAAAAAGAGAACCAGTTCTTCTTCGGAAACCAGGACCACCGAATCGGGCATCGCCCCGGATCCGTCCATCCCATAATTGAGGGGATCCTTCAGCAGGAGCGTATCCATGGGTTCACTGAACCGTATCGCGAGGCAGGTGTCTGTAACAGCTTCCATGTTTACGATCCGGGGTAGATCGTTGTCCGGGTTGTTTTTTAATACGGAGTTTTCATACCCCGGGGTACCCCCTGCAGGGGATTCTGCGTAACGCCAGTTACCCGAAGGTCCGCAAGACCGGTTGGGGTCTATCTTCTCGAGTGACCAGCCCCCCTCTTTTTTTTCAGGCGCCCCCGGCCAGTCCGCGGAATAATCCACTACATCAAGAACCCGTCCTTCTGCGGAGATTATTCTCAGGGATGCTCCGCTGTTCCGGAGAGAGGGAAATCCTTTTACCCCAAGGGTCCTGCCGGATTCCGAATACAGATCCATCGCTGATGGGGAAGTGAGGATCACAAAATCTCCCGGAGCCAGAATACATGCATCCAGCTCTTTGTATGTTTCGTTCACCGCGAATCTCCATTTCCCCGTATGAACCGGATAGGGTGCCCGGTTCAACAGTTCCACAAATTCATATTCAGGCAACTGCTGAGGCGGAAAGGGATCCGCCAGAATTTCGTTAATGATCACATCGAATGGCTTTACCGGGGGGAAATAGGTGAAAAAGAAGGTGTCAGCCGTTGAAATATTCCCTGCCAGGTCTGAAATTCCGCTGGAAACAACATAGAGTGTGCAGACTGGCACGGGTGGAACGATCAGGTAAAGAAAATGGGTGTATGTTTCAGATAAGGAAAGAATGGGAATGGCTGTATTTTCAGAAAAAAGAGCGAAGTTTTCAGGTTTGACCGGACGCACCGGTTCGTTAAAACAGACCATCAGTGAATCAGCACCTGGAACATTTACAGCGGTTACAAAGGGAACCATCCGGTCTACGGATTCCCCGGTGACGGCAATCTCATCCAGGGTTACCTTATCGGCCGCATAATGGTTGGCAATCTGAACGATCAGTTGCAGGGAGTCGCCCCCAAGCCCGGTTTGCCTGACCTCTGAAGATCCCCAGTTGCCTTCATTCCTGCCGTTTTCGGCAAACAGGATCTTTCCGGTGCCGTTCAACCGGTAAAAAACGTTCAGGTATTTGTGGTCCCGATTGGTTCCGCTTCCTGTTTCATACGCCGTTAATGAGATGCTGACATTGCTGTATCCGCTGATATCAATCCATTCTGAAATCCATGTTACTTCGCTGTCTGCATCCCGTACTTCAAATCTTCCGCCCTTTGTTGAAACGGTTTTGGCATAATCGTCTGGCGACGTTAAAAAAATGGAATCGTAGTGAAGAGACCATTGGGTAATTCCTGAAAAGTCGGAGTGGATCGTCACTCCATCGTCATCGCCCCAGATCCCTTTTTCAGGCACTGAAAATTTCTCATTCCATATTTGTTCTGCATGTGTTTGGGATACAGAGAAGAAAAAAATAACAACCAGTGTATATTGAATATTGTTAATCACATCCTTCCAATTAACAACAAAACACTACCTTTGGGGTTTGAATTGTGGTACAAGTTACATAGAAATATTGAATTATGAAAGTTGCAGTTGTAGGTGCAAGCGGAGCAGTAGGCAGAGAATTTCTGCGCGTGCTGGAAGAACGGAATTTTCCGCTTGATGAACTTGTTTTATTCGGATCTTCAAGGAGTGCCGGGAAGACGTATTCTTTCAAAGGGGAAGAGATCACGGTAAAGGAATTAAGGCACAACGATGATTTTAAGGGAGTGGAACTAGCCCTTGTTTCAGCCGGAGGGGGTGTATCAAAAGAATTTGCTCCTGACATCACCAAACACGGTGCGGTCATGATCGATAATTCCAGTGCTTTTCGCTATGAGGAGGATGTTCCTTTGGTGGTACCTGAGGTGAATGCCCGGGATGCCCGGAACCGTCCCTGGAATATTATTGCCAATCCGAATTGTTCGACCATTCAGATGGTAGTGGCCTTAAAGCCTGTTCACGATCTGTCCCCGGTACGGAGAGTCTATGTTTCTACCTACCAGGCAGCAAGCGGAGCCGGTGCTTCGGGAATGGCCGAACTGGAAAACCAGATTGGTGAGGTTGCCGCCGGCAACGAACCAACCATCCGGAAATTTCCCTATCAACTGGCAATGAATATTATCCCCCACATTGATGTTTTTCTGGAAAATGATTATACCCGGGAAGAGATGAAAATGGTATGGGAAACGCAGAAGATCTTTCACAGTGACATGCTGGTGAGTGCGACCTGCGTCAGAATACCTGTTGCCCGCTCGCATTCAGAAGCAGTATGGGTGGAAACCGAACAACCCCTGGATATGGAAGAGGTCAGAAATGCCTTCCGGAATGCCGAAGGAGTGATCTTGCTGGACAATCCTGCGGAAAATGTGTACCCCATGCCGTTGTTTGTGTCCGGGAAGGATGAGGTATATGTAGGCCGTGTAAGAAAAGACCTGGCAAACCCACGCGGAATCACATTCTGGTGTGTAGGTGATCAGATTAAAAAAGGAGCCGCCCTGAATGCAGTTCAGATTGCTGAATACCTGGTTCGGGAAGGGGAGGTATAAAATACGGTCTAAAGCCTGCTGACATCCGGGCTTTTTTAAGATTCTTCAGGGGAGATCCAGGCTTCATCATACAAAAAATCGTTGTAGGGAAACCGTTGAACATGGATCTTTTTCACTTCTCTGTAGAGGATTTTTTTTAATTCATCGATGTTCGTTTTTTGGGTTGCCGAAATAAACAACGAGGGATTGCTTTGTTTGGCCATCCATGAGTTCTGCCATTCATCCAGGCTGATGTTCTCCTTTCCTTTTGGTGTCAGGTCATTCGGGTCTTTTTCAACAAAGGCAAAGGCATCGATTTTATTAAATAGATAGATAACCGGCTTGTCAGAGGCATCGATTTCCTTAAGGGTATTGTTTACGATACGGATCTGTTCTTCGAATCCCGGATGGGAGATATCCACAACATGCAACAGGATATCAGATTCACGAACTTCATCGAGGGTTGATTTGAATGATTCGACGAGTCCGTGGGGTAGTTTCCGGATAAAACCCACGGTATCGGCCAGCAGCATGGGGAGATTCCCGATCACCACTTTACGCACGGTGGTGTCCAGGGTCGCAAACAATTTGTTTTCCGCAAAGACCTCCGATTTGCTCAATACATTCATGATGGTAGATTTGCCGACATTGGTATAACCCACCAGGGCCACCCGCACCATTTTGCCGCGGTTTTTACGCTGGGTCGCCTTTTGTTTATCAATTTTTTTCAGTTGTTTTTTCAGGTGAGCGATTTTATCCAGGATGATCCTTCGGTCGGTTTCGATCTGGGTTTCTCCGGGGCCCCGCAAGCCGATTCCCCCGCGCTGGCGTTCCAGGTGGGTCCACATGCGGGTCAGACGCGGCAACAGATACTGATACTGGGCCAGTTCAACCTGGGTTTTTGCATGGGCTGTTTTTGCCCGTTTGGCAAAAATATCCAGAATCAGGTTGGTGCGGTCCAGGATCTTACAACTGAGCTCCTTTTCAATGTTACGAAGTTGCGTGGGGCTCAGCTCGTCATCAAAGATTACGGTGTCGACATCCATGGCGTTTACGTATGCCCGTATATCATCCAGTTTCCCGGGGCCTACAAAGGTAGCTGCATTGGGGATCTCAAGTTTCTGGGTGAATTTTTTATAGACAACCGCTCCGGCTGTATCTGCAAGAAAATCAAGCTCCTCAAGATATTCCAGGGCCTGGTGTTCATCCTGGTCTTTATAAATCAGGCCGACCAAAACAGCCTTTTCAGTTACCGGTGTGGTGTCAATCATTTCAGCCATACGCATAAAAAAACTCCTGACCCGTAGCAGGCCAGGAGTATTCTTCTATTTTTCAGATTTTACTGTAATACAAAATTAATCGGAACAGTGTAAGAAACTCTTACGGGTTTCCCGCGTTGTTTTCCCGGTTTCCATTTTGGCAGGGTACTGACAACCCTTAATGCCTCTTTATCCAGAGACGGGTCAACACCCCTGGCCACACGGGCATTGGAAATACCTCCATCCCTGTCTACAACAAAGGTTACATATACTTTCCCCTGGATTCCGTTTTCCTGGGCAATCACCGGATATTTGATCGCGTTGGCGATATATTTCCGCAAAGCCAGTTCCCCGCCGGGGAATTCCGGCATCTCTTCCACAATAAAGAAGACTTTCGTTTCTTCTTCTTCCTCTTCAGCTGCGGTTTCAATGATCGGAGCTACGTCAATAATCGTTTCATCATCCGCTTCTGTTGATTCAATATCCAGTTCTTCGTCCAGTTCAACTTCATTATCCACAATATTCAGAACTTCCACAACCTTTTGTGGTGGCGGTGGGGGTGGGGGTTTTATTTCTTCCTGACGGGTAATCGGAATAATTTCCTCTTCTACTTCCTGAGTCTGAATTTCTCCCAGTGAACCAGCAGCTGATGGTTTTGTGGTCCATTCAAAAGCAAAAAGTATAATACCCAGGGAAACCACCAGGCCAATAAGAAGCAGGAGGCTCCTTTTGCTCTCGAGGTCTGCTTTCGGTGATTTTTTAGGTTCCATATCAAATGTTTTTATTTGGTTTATTTTTTCAATGCTCCCCCTAAAAACGGGGCTTAAATATAAAAAATAATCTTTAAACGCAATGCTATATTTCTGTCAAATATACAATTCCGGATTCAATCGTGCAGATGAACAGGGTTTCTGCATTTATATTTATCCGGTTCATTTCCACAAAAGGAACACACAAAAATTGCACCAAAGGTGTTGGTTTTTTTAAGAAAAAACAGTTTCCCGGGAGTCTCTGGCTGTCAGGAATCTGTCTGAAAGTCGACTAAAACTTTCATTGCTCCTTTGGTTTCAGCCCTGTCAAATGCTTTCAGTATATGCTCTGCGGGGTATACGGCTTCGATCAGGGGTGAGAGATCCACGCCGGTATTCAAATACCGGAGGGCTGGCTGAAAGAGTCCGCAGCGCGATCCTATAAGGGTCAGTTCGTTTACTACCACCGGGTTCAGGTCGACCGGCTGGTTGGCTGCGATGGTGCTTTTCAGTATTAACGTACCCCGGGGCTTTGTATGGGCTACTGAGAATCCGAAACCGTCGGCATTGCCTGTCACTTCCACCACGATATCGTACTGTTTGTCCGGCATATCGTTTAAAAGGAATGTTTGGGCTCCGGTGGTTCGGGCTATGGCCAGCTTGCCGGCATGTTTGCCGACATGCGTTATCCGGGCGCCGGTGGTCGACAAGGCGTGGTTGATCAGAAGCCCGAGTTTTCCGTCTCCAACGATCAGCACTTCATCGTCAGGCGACAGGCTGATCTGTTCCAATATTTCAAAGGCCGCTGCAAGCGGTTCGGTTAAAGCAGCCATGGGGTCCGGGATGGATTCAGGAACCTCCAGGAGATTCTCCACAGGGAGGGTCGTATACTCAGCAAGACAGCCATTCCGTTGGTATATGCCCAGGGTAGTCCGCTCAGGGCAGTGCCTGCCCAGACCCCGGCAACAGTAAGCACAATCGTTCCTGCCACAGGCACAGTTGATCTCACCTACTACCCTTTTGCCCATCAAACGCTGATCATCCCCATTGATCTCTTCAACCAGGCCGACAAATTCATGCCCCGGGATTCCTGAAAAACCCATGTACCCCCGGGTGATCTCTATATCGGTGTTGCATATGCCGGCCAGCAAAATCTTTATCAGGGCTTCCCCTTTTCCGGGTACCGGTATGGGTTCCTTCCGGCTAACGTGCAGCCGGCCATCGAAGATCAGTGCTTTCATTGTTTTGTTGGTTTCTGATCGCAAAATAATAAAATGATGGAAGAATAGCTGCTTCAGGGTTCGTTAATCTGGCTGTTTTTTTACAGGAGTAATAAAAAATATTTTATATTTGCAGCCACAACCGGGGCTATAGCTCAGTTGGCTAGAGTGCTTGACTGGCAGTCAAGAGGTCACGGGTTCGACTCCCGTTAGCTCCACCTTTGCTCTCTTCGCAGCTTCTCTTAGCTACGGTGGACACGGTCCATCCACATTATTGTTCCCCTTTTAACCCTGAATTATGTGGTTCGTTTGCATCCCCAAATGCGCTGACCATTCCTTTTATATCGGTTGTACAGGCAATCAGGGTATCGGGAGAAGAATCCCGGCTCAATTGTATTAAAAAGCAGCATAATTATTATCATTTGCTTTATAATTCAATTAAGGAAAAGGAAATGGGGTCTAAAGAATGGGGCGTGTTTCACATAGTCCTGCTGGTGGTTATTCATTTAATAAACTAAGAACTTTTTCTTCTAATTCTTTTCCTCTCAAATTTTTTGCAACAATTATTCCCTTTGGATTTACAAGGAAATTAGTTGGGTATGCATGGATTCCATAAGTCTCATTTATCTTATTAGAATCAGTCGAAAGTATTTGTGTCCAGGTTATTGAATCTTTTTCTATTAGTTCTTTAAGTGCATTTGAAGGGCTATCTCCAACCATACCAATTATTTCAAATTTCTCTCTATCAGTTTTCTTATAAAGTTCTTTCAAGTTGGGGATTTCCTGTCGACAAGGGCCACACCCAATGGACCAAAAATCAAGCAGTACATATTTCCCTTTTAATATTTGTGAAGATATTTGAGATTCTGTCATAAAATCACTCCCCTCAAAAGGAAATGATTTGAATCCAATTTGAGTAGAATACAATTCACTCTTTGGGAGGGTCATTTTTTCTAATTCCAACGTATTGCTATTGATATTAACACCTAAATTTTTATAAAACTCTCCTTTTATTTCAATGAATTCATTTTTTTCAGTTAATTTTTCATCACTTATTTTATCCCCTTCATTTACGCTATCAGTTATCAAAACAATGCTGGGATTTTTGTATGATAGATTTGTAAAGCCATCAGAGCAAACTGCAATTTTTTCTCCATCGAAATCTGCTACTGAATATTGAGGGAAATTGCACATGAACATATTATATTGACTCATATGTGCTATGAAAAGCGGAGCTGTAACTAATTGTTTTTTATTATTAACCAATTTTTCAAATGAAACATTGATCGCATTAATTAATGCAACCGAATCTATGTTTATTTTTTCACTTGGAGAAAAATTAAAGGGTATAAAGCTTTTATCATCGCTAAAATCAAGGTTATTATTTGCATCAACTATCATGTTTGTAACGCCTGCTGAATCTTTACCCAAAGCAAATGCTATTTTAGTTTTTAATGGTTCTTTTGATAATTCAAGAGTGTCAGGTTCCCAATCCCATGATTTTTGCAATGCTTTATATCTTTCTTTAGTAATGTTTCCCATTAAATAATTTTGATAAACAGATTGATATATATTTGTCTCAATGTCTCCAAACTTAATCTCAGTCCAATCTTTTGGTGCTCCTGATACTGATAAGTACGTTTTTTTCCATGGATTATTTTCATCCTCAGAATATGGGGAAATTCCACCAAGAGCACATTTAAAATATCCATATCCGTTCCGATGACTTAATGGAAGTTCAATGGTTTTTTCTTTTGAGCAACTAATAAAAATTGTGATACAAATTGCTGTTAGGGTCAATGTTTGAAATTTCATTTTATTTGCTTTCATTTTAGTAGGTTTCATAATCCTATGGATTAAATTTAAACCCACCTTCTTTGATGGTGGATTCTTTATTGAAAAAGTGTTGAAAATACAAATTTTCCGGGTTAAACAATAAAGGGTAGCATGAAAAATTTCCATAGGGTAATCCCTGTGGAATTTGAGGTTTCATTCCATAGGCTTTACCCCGTGGAATATTCGAAAGCTTTTCCTTTTTTCAAGGTTTATCCTGGCAACGATATTCGTGATTTAATACTCTTT
>CAZNPV010000025.1:25354-58393 GCA_964575025.1 uncultured Mariniphaga sp. | reverse complement strand
ATAATTCCACCCTGAAAAGGTAAAGCACCATATTCGACAGGATGTAGATGGCAATAATCAGGGGGAGGGCATAAACATGCATCATGAGAAGCAGGATAGTTGATACAATAAGGAAAGAATAACGGTATCGGTTCTTTTTCCAGGATAATCCCTTAAATTTGATTGAAAACATGGGTATTCCTGAGACCAGCAGGAGCGAAGTGATCAGAAGAATGATAAGAAAATTTTTGGCTGTATAGAGTATTTTCAGTGCTTCGGTATGTTCCGGAAAGGCGAGCATCAGGCCGAAGGAAGCCCAGAGAATGGCATTGGCGGGGGTAGGCAGCCCGGTAAAATTTGGATTCCGGCTTTCAGAAACATTAAATTTTGCCAGCCGGACTGCTGAGAAAACGGGGATTAACAGGGCTGAAAGCAGGATCAGCCAATCGCTCCAGCTCCCCTCGATTTCCTGAATGGGCTGATTTTTCCCGAACAAGGCAAATTCATACAAGGTAAAAAGAATGGCTGCAGGGGCCAATCCAAAAGAAATTATATCAGCCAGGGAATCCAGTTCTTTGCCGGTTTCGGAATAGCTGTGAAGCAGACGGGCTGTTAAACCATCAAGGAAGTCGAAGATAGCAGCAACCAGAATAAAAATTCCCGCCAGACTCAGGTGTCCGTCGATAGCAAAAAAGATAGCCAGGGACCCGCATACCAATCCCAACAGGGTAATTCCGTTCGGAATCAGGCTTCCTATTTTTCTGATGATTCCCATTTTTTATCCGAAAGTTGCAATTACCGATTTTCCGCCATACACCTTTTGATGTAGATTCACTTTTATATGGACCGTTTTTGGGAGGAACAGGTCTACCCGGGAGCCAAACCGTATAAACCCAAGCTGCTCTCCCTGTTTTACCAGGTCTCCTTTATGAAAATAGGTTTTCACCCTCCGGGCCAGGGTTCCCGCAATCTGCCGGATCAGAATTTCTGTGCCATCAGCCATACGGATGACACTGGTACATCGTTCGTTTTCTTCCGAGGATTTGGCTATAAAGGCTGGAAGGAATCGTCCTTTCCGGTACTGCGAGTAAATGATTTCCCCGTTAACGGGAAGGTAGTTGATATGTACATCCAGTATGGACATAAATACGGATACCTGGATGCGTTCTTCCTGGAAATATTCCCGTTCGAAGGTGGATTCCAAAGCAACTACATTGCCATCTGCAGCAGACAGGATATGGTTTTTATTTTGTTGGATATCGATAGATGGTTCGCGGAAAAAACAGGTAACCAGTGCAAGCAATAAAGCCAGCCCCCCCGTTAAAACCCAGAAGATCGTACAGGTGCCGGTTAGTACATACAGTATCGCAACGAAGAGGATGATAAATATGGCTGCCAGCGGGATTATTTTTGTACCTTCCTTATGAATTTTCATTACGGAAAAAATTTAACGGATAAGCATTAGCCATACAAATATATAGGGTATTGAAAACAAAAGACTGTCAAACCGGTCTAAGATTCCTCCATGTCCCGGGAGGATATTTCCGGAATCTTTGATGCCGAGGCTTCGTTTGAACATCGATTCAATCAGGTCGCCCAACGTCCCGAAAACGATAAGGATCCCTGCAATACCCAGCCAGCCTGTTAAGCCGGGTGCGTCAAAAACTACGGCATTCAGGATCCCTACGATCAAAGCAATGATACCTCCGCCAATGGCTCCTTCCCAGGACTTTTTCGGAGAAATGCGTTTGAATAGTTTGTATTTTCCGAACTTTATTCCTATTAGATAGGCTCCGGTATCATAGGTCCATAAAATGAAAAAGATACCCATGAGCAACCAGGGATCGAATTGCGTATTGCCCTGGTTATTCGTAAAAATAAATGTACTCATCAGGCTGAATGGCAATGCAGCGATTATGATTCCGGTAAGAGTTAAGGCGATATTGGTAACGGGTTTTTCTTTTTTTCTGAACAATTCAAAAATAAAAGGGGTAAACAGAAGGGGAACCATGAGCCATAGTATTTTTTCAGACACAAGCTGTGAACTATTCAGAAACATTAGAATAAACAGTGTGATTCCCAAAGCTATACCGGTTATTTGCTGCGGATGGGCACCGGATGTTTCAG
The DNA here is from genome assembly GCA_964575025.1 of uncultured Mariniphaga sp. Lineage (GTDB taxonomy): Bacteria > Bacteroidota > Bacteroidia > Bacteroidales > Prolixibacteraceae > JABMQB01. The sequence goes on along the minus strand of CAZNPV010000025.1, from coordinate 56,287 downwards.
CCATCCTGTAAAATTCCCGTTGTATAAGAAACAAAATACCTGAAAAAAAAACGGCAAAAATAGTTGGATGAATAAGGACTCCGGCAGCGATCAGTATGACCAATGCGATACTGGTATAAATACGTCTGATCAGGCTTGTCAATTTTTCAACTCTTTAAGTAATTCCAGTGCTTTTTTTTCATTGTGTTCTTCCACATAAACTGCAAGTTCTCCGAATGACAGCAATGTGGAATCTTTCTGATTCAGGATTACCCCTTTGATTCCGTTTTTTTCCAGTATACTTTTTGCCATTTCAGCCTTGTATTCTTGAGAGGTTACCAGGACCTCTTTCCATCCTTTTTCCATAGGGTTTTGTTTTTATTGGGTTTTTTCCTGTTTTTTGTTTTCGTTGGTTTCCGTTTCCGGGGCAAGAGCATTTTCCTCTTCCGGGGTTCCGTTGTCCATGGTCAGGTCTCTTTTTTCATCCCACGGGCGTTTTCCGAAGATTTCTTCAAGGTCTTCACTGAAGATCACCTCTTTTTTAAGCAGCCGTTTTGCCAGTTTTTCATGGCCTTCGGCATGTTCTTTCAGAATTTTTTTGGCTCTTTTATATTGGGTATCGATGAGGATTTTAACTTCTTCATCGATCAGTTCAGCCGTTTTTTCGCTGTATGGTTTTGTGAAGGTATAATCGTTTTGGCCTGTGGAGTCATAAAAACTCACATTTCCCACTTTGTCACTCATTCCAAAGATGCTAACCATGGCATAGGCCTGCTTGGTTACTTTTTCCAGGTCGTTTTGAGCTCCTGAGGAGATCCGGTTAAAAATAAGTTCTTCAGCAGCCCGGCCTCCGAGGGCGGAGCACATTTCATCGAGCAGCTGGTCTTTGGTTGTAATCGTTCGTTCTTCGGGCAGGTACCAGGCTGCTCCCAGGGCTTTTCCCCTGGGTACAATGGTCACTTTCACCAGGGGATGTGCATGTTCGAGCAGCCAGCTAATCGATGCATGTCCTGCTTCGTGGTATGCAATGGTTTTTTTCTCTTCTTTGGAGATGATTTTATTTTTCTTTTCAAGTCCGCCGATGATCCGGTCCACAGCATCGAGGAAATCCTGTTTGATCACGGCTTCCCTGTCTTTACGGGCTGCAATCAGCGCTGCTTCATTGCATACATTGGCAATATCGGCACCTGAAAAACCAGGGGTTTGTTTGGCCAGAAATACAACGTCTACTTCCGGGCTGATCTTCAGGGGGCGGAGGTGTACCTGGAAAATTTCCTTCCGTTCGTTGAGGTCCGGAAGTTCTACATGGATTTGCCTGTCAAATCTTCCTGCACGCATTAAGGCACGATCAAGCACATCGGCACGGTTTGTGGCAGCCAGGATAATGACTCCGCTGTTGGTATCAAACCCGTCCATTTCTGTGAGCAGCTGGTTCAGGGTGTTTTCCCGTTCATCGTTTGACCCGAAATTGGGATTTCTACCCCGGGCACGCCCGATGGCATCCACCTCATCGATAAAAACAATGCAGGGAGCTTTTTCCTTGGCCTGTTTAAAGAGGTCGCGCACCCTGGATGCTCCAACACCCACAAACATCTCCACAAAATCGGAACCTGACATGGAGAAAAAGGGAACATTTGCTTCTCCGGCAACCGCTTTGGCCAGTAAGGTTTTGCCGGTCCCCGGAGGACCGATCAGTAAGGCTCCTTTGGGAATCTTACCCCCCAGCTTGGTAAATTTAGCGGGATTTTTCAAAAACTCAACAATTTCTTCAACTTCCTGTTTGGCTTCAGCAAGACCCGCAACATCGTTAAAATTCGTGGATACTTTTGAATCTTTATCGAAGATCTTAGCCTGCGATTTACCGACATTGAATATTCCTCCGGCGCCCCCTCCACCTCCGGCACCACGGCTCATCCGGCGGAAGATCCACCACCAGAGCAGGATGATCAGAATAAACGGCCCGACCGTCCAGAGGATCTCTCCTGCCCAGTTGCGCTCTTCTTCATACACCGGATCAATCTTCTCCTGGGATCCTTCCTGGGCTTCTCTCAGGTTGCGTTCAAAAGTTTCTACAGAGCCGATGTTAAAAACAAAATGAGGACCCTCTTCGGAAGGTTTGGTAAACTTGTCGCTGATGCGGTTCTGATAGTTCTCTATCCGATTTTTTTTCAGGTAGATGTTGGCTTCTTTATTATTAACAACAACAATTCTTTCAATGTCGTTGTTGGCAAGCATGGTGGATTTAACTTCACTCCAGTTGGTTTCCACCGGCCCCCGGCTGCTGCTGAGGTAAAATTGCACAATCAGAAAAACAACCGCAATAATTCCATAGATCCAATAGGGATTATACCGGGGCTTCTTGGGCTTATTTCCTCCTGAGCCACCAAAAGGTGATTTGTTTTGTAATGGATTTTTTTTATTCGTTGGATTATCTGTCATGATGGTTTATGCTTCCTCTTTAATGTTCGTAATTTTTGCATCGGCCCACAACTGTTCCAGATCATAAAAATCCCTGGACCATTTTTGAAAAACATGAACCATGATATCACCGTAATCGAGCAAAATCCATATGCCATTTTGATATCCTTCCTTGTGAAAAACAGTGATCCCCAGGTTTTTTTCCACATTCTCCTCAATCGATTCGGCTATTGCCCCGGTATGCGTATTGGACGTACCATGGCAAACGATAAAATAGTTACATTCTGTATGATTTATTGTGGTCAGGTCAATGTGAACAATTTCTTTTCCCTTGACCTTCCGTATGCCTTCTGTTATTGTTTGAATTGTTTTTTCTGTCTCCTCCTGTGTTACATCCATATAATTGTTTTATATCTACAAAGATAATCTTTTTGGGGTATTTTTGTCTTACACACCTTGCCCTGTTATTTCCTAATATCTTTATCTTTATTCTTTTTTGCAGGGAATCTCTGCCAGGTTATACATTAACAGTATCTGTTCAGAAAAATTCGTACCACATCCTGATGATTAAATGATCTATGAAACCAAAAAAAATCATAAGGCTCAATGAAGTAGCATCCACCAACAACTATGCCAGAGGGCAGGTATTGCATAAACAGACAGAAGAGGGGACTGTCTTTTTGGCATATTATCAGACACAGGGGCGTGGTGCCGGACAAAATCTGTGGGAAAGCGAAAGGAAAAAAAACCTAACGTTCTCTGTTTTACTGGCTCCGACTTTTCTGAATCCTTCCAGACAGTTTTATTTATCCATGGTTGTTTCTTTGGGAGTCTTCGAGTTTATAGCATCCGAAACGACGGGGGCAAAGATCAAGTGGCCGAATGATCTTTATATTGAAAATAAAAAAGCCGGGGGGATTCTCATAGAGCATATTATTCAGGGGAATTCCATTACAGAAACAATTGCAGGCGTAGGATTGAACCTGAATCAGCAGGTATTTAAAAGCGATGCTCCCAATCCGGTGTCTTTAAAAACAATCACAGGAAAAGATTACGACCCGGATGAGTGCCTGGATAGGATCCTGGACTCTATTTTCGGATGGTATGATTGTCTGAAGAGAGGAGACGCAGAAAAAGTATACAAGGCATATTTGTCCCATCTTTTTCAGTACAGGGAATGGGCAAACTACCGTAGCTACGGAAAAGTTTTCCAGGGGAGGATCGTTGGACTGAATCCTTACGGATGCCTGCGTATTCAATCCAGAGACGGAACGATAAAAGCCTATCCGTTTAAGGAGGTTGTTTATTGGTCCGGATAAGGCAGTCCGGCTATCGTTTCTGCCAGACGATTGATCCCTTCTTCCAGTTTTTTATCAGCCATCATTCTGATCATCGTGCTCATGTCAGCATGAAGGGTCAGCCTCATTTTTGTCTCTCCTTTCTTTACAGGCAGAAGCTGGATCCAGAAAGTTAATGAAAGCGGTAATCCTTCAGAGCTTTCCATCTTAATGGTCTGAAAGGGATCCCTTTTTACAATTTTAATTCCGGCTAATCCTATGCCTGAGAGTTGAAACTGACAGGAATCTTTGTCCGATTCAAATTGGGATATTTTAATCTGGGGGACCTGACGGGTTATGTTTTCAAACAGGTTTTGGTTCAGGTATCCGGAAAGGTTCCTGAAATCAGAAAGGTAAGTAAACACTACATCCTGATCGTGGTTGATCAGTTTCACATCGCTGACATATTTACGGATTGACATACCTTTTGTTTGTTACAGAAAAAAAAAGTCTTGTTTATTCACCGGCATGATTCCGGGGATATTATTTCCCCCAGACAGAAGGATTTTCCCTCCATTCCACAAGATCATTCACCTCGTTTTCACTGATATCTCCATTTTTGAGCGACAGTTTGATTAACACCTGATAACGGCTCAGAGGAGTCAATTCAAGGCCTGATTTTTTAAAGTTTTCATTTGCCACGGGAAAGTCATAGGTAAAGATAGCGACCATTCCAAGTACATTTCCTCCGAAGTCTGATACTGCTTCGGCCGCTTTTAAACTGCTTACACCGGTGGAAACCAGGTCTTCAACCACCACCACTTTCTGTCCGGGTTTAAGGTCTCCTTCAATAAGGTTCTCCAGACCATGTCCTTTGGGCCTGGAGCGAATATAAATAAAGGGAAGCTCCAATTTATCGGCAACCAGAACACCATGCCCAATGGCACCGGTTGCTACGCCCGCAATCACTTCAACATCAGGGTATTTTTCCTTAATCACCTTCACAAACCGGGAACAGATAAATTCCCGTGTTTCCGGATAGGATAAAATTTTCCGGTTGTCACAATAGATGGGAGCTTTCCATCCTGAAGCCCAGGTAAAAGGATTGGAGGGCTGAAATTTTATGGTGTTGATCCGGATCAGTTGCTGTGCAACTTCCATTTCCCCCGGATCCTCAAATTCCTGATCTATCTTGTTTTTGTTCATCTTATTAAAACTGTTTATTTTTTAAGGTATAAGATGTAACTCACCCCGACCCATCGGGGTTCGTTTCATTCGTCTAAATTTTACCTACTTTTATCCCCTGTTTACGATACCATACAGGGATGAATCTCAGGAATCGTAACGGGATGTAAAAGACAAAAACAAATGTATAAAGTTTTTTTGAATGACAGAATGCTGATGGTGGATTCAGAAGGCAACCACAAAACAGGGTCTTCAGACAGGCTTCGGGTTAGCGTAAAAGAAGGAGATGATCTTAATGTCCTGACAGAAAATTTTTTAGAGAGTCCGTACAAAAGCATTCTCTTTGTAAATCCGGATATTAACTGGTTATGGGGGAAATTTAAAGGATCATTCCTGAATGTAAAAGCTGCAGGGGGGGTTGTCCGAAAGGGGGATTTGGTTCTTTTTATCTTCAGAAGGGGAAAATGGGACCTTCCCAAGGGAAAGATTGATGCGGGTGAAACAGCCGAACAGGCTGCGCTTCGCGAAGTAGAAGAGGAGTGTGGTATTACAGGCATGGAGTTCCTCACCCCTCTCCCTTCCACCTGGCATATGTACAAATCCTCATGGCACACGAACACTGGGGATTGGATTTTAAAGGAAACCTGCTGGTTCGAAATGAAATACTCGGGGAATGCTTCCTTACAACCTCAAGCCGATGAGGATATTACCAAAGCCGAATGGATTTCTCCCGAAAGGATAAAAGAAATGGTTGAAAATACCTATCCCAATCTGCAACCGGTCATCCGGCGTTATCTTTGATCCCGGAATTCTTTGATCTTCCGGGAACGAAGCAAAGAGGCAAATTCAAACTCAAAACCATCCAGGGGATTTTTTGCGGATGCTTTTATAATCTTGTGGTCGCTGTCCAGGAGAAAAGCCGATGGATAGGATCTTATTTTGTACATTTCAGCATACCGGTTGTCCGGTTCCTCAAAAACAACGGTTCCCGGCACCTCATTTTCGGTAAAGAACGGTTTGATTTTTTGCAGATCCGAATTTTTTACGACGATGTAAATATCCAGTTCATTTCTGAATTTTTCGTTAATTTCAACCAGATACTTCAGGTGTTCCCTGCACACACGCATATCTGTGTCGGCAAAGAGAAGGTAGGTATATCCGTTGAATTGATCGGAACACTGGGGTTCACCCTCAGGATTTTTAAGGCATATAACCGGAGCCCGGGATCCAGGTGCCAGGAAAAGAATCTTTTGTTTGACCCGGATGGCTGTTTCCCGGATAGCAGGGTCTTGATTTTCTTTAAACAGAGCGCTTTCAAGCATGGTCATCAGGGGCTTTTCCGGGAATTGCCGGGAGTAAAAGCCATCGTGCAACAGCTTTAACAACACCAGGTCCGCAAGCACTGCATGCAGGTGATATTTTTCCTGAAAGTAGGTTTTTACGTTGTTGATATCAGCGCTGAGGACCGCTTTTTTCAAATCATCCCCTTTGATATCATTTGTTTCAAAACTTAGTTTATTGGTAAACACCAGATCCAGCAGGTCGGAAAACGCAGGATTGGAATAGGAGAAATCAGCCGGATCTACCCCTTTAAACACGGTTTGTTGGTTCAGGATTTTTACGTTTGCCTTGAAGAATTTCTGTTTAAACTGCAGGTACATTGGCAAAGGGGGTCGGTGGTACGATCCGAATTCCCGGGTAAGTTTTGTTGTAACCGAGTCGAGGTAAGCAGAGGAATGTTGCCTGTATAACTGGTTGAAAAAGGAACCGGAAAGCTCCGTACAGCGGGCTTCAAGGGCGGATATCCGTAGATGTGTTTCGTTGTTGTTTGCCGAAGCAATCTGCAGCCATAAAAGAACCGGCTCAAAATAGGGGTTTTTGGATTCCGGGATCGTTTTCTCACGCAGGGGGGGCAGTTTCAGGGTAATGTCTGAATGAGGTTCAAGTATCAGCATTCCTTTATAGATTCCAAATTCAGAATGACACCATGCCAGTTCCTCAAGCTGTATTTTTTCAGCAAAAGCACCGGTTGGGTCAATGGTGAGGGTAAATAATTCCGTTTCATTTTTTGTAACGGGATCGGTGTAGGTTTTAAAAACCAGTTTTTTCCCTGCATAAGCGGGTTCATATCCCTGAATGGTTGCTGAAAAGGAAGCCAGGGATCCGATGATGAAAAGCAAAAAAACAAGTCCTTTGATGCCGTTAATCATGGTTGTTTTTGAATTCTTCAGGATTTAAACAGCCTGGGATAAACCTGCCGGCATCTCCGCCGTGACGGATTATATCCCTTACAATAGAGGATTTTACCGGTGTATGTTCAGGAAGGGTCAGCAGGAATACGGTTTCCAAGTCCGGATACATTTGCTTGTTAACCTGGGCAATGGCTCGTTCATATTCAAAATCCGCGGAGGTGCGGATTCCCCTTAATATGAAGCGGGCATTCACTTTCCTGCAGAAGTCAACCGTCAGCCCTTCATGAACCCGGACACTGATCCCGGCATCGTTTCTGAAGATTTCATTGATCCATTTCAATCGTTTTTCCAGAGGGAAAAACGGTTCTTTATCGGAGTTGTATCCAATCATTATAACCACTTTGTCGAAGAGAAGCATGGACCTTCTGACAATGGACTCATGCCCGATGGTAAACGGATCAAAAGATCCGGGGAAAATGGCAATTTTCTCCATGGCTTTTTTATTAGTATGGCCTTCCCTCCTTTTAACGGTTAAAAGGCCGGATTAGTTTATCGGTTTTGCTTTATTCGTGTTTACAAACGAAATATTTCCCAGATCCTGATAGCCCGGGATAAACTCGTTGGTGTCCTTTTTCCCAGTCGGGATGCCCCAGCACGATGATGCCGATCGTACCTAAAAATCCTACCTGGCCTTCCGCCCAGCCAAACCGGAGAAAAAGAATGGCTCCCAGGATCGTTGACAAGGCAGTAAAAAAAAACCGGCAAGGTGCCAAACTGTGCGTTTTTATTAACCAGCGATTTTGTCATACCCTGTTTTTTCCAAAGGTAAAGCTTCAACTAAGAAATAAAAATAGTTAATTTGATATTGTATATCACCCTGAATCTTGTTAAGAATGGTTATTTTTGGGAAATCAGGAGAAAACAGATGGCGGGCGGGTATCCGGATTTCCTGAATGAAGGGCTGAAGCCAATGGATTTTATATATAATCACGCCATAAGTCCTGATATTGGCAGAAGCATGAAAATTCGTACCAAAAAGAAATAAAGGACAATTGTAACGAACCTCGTCCTGGTATTCACCGTAATGAGACGGGTTCCATGAGTTGCCATAAAAATGAACAATTTAAAAGAATGAAACGAATATTGGTTACCGGCGGGGCTGGTTTTATAGGTACTCACCTATGCGAAAGGCTGTTAAAAAACGGAAATGAAGTGATCTGTCTGGATAATTTTTTTACCGGGTCGAAGCAGAATATTCTCCATTTGCTGGTTCATCCGTTTTTTGAGGTGGTAAGGCACGATGTGACGATGCCGTATTTTATTGAAGTAGACGAGATTTACAATTTGGCCTGTCCGGCCTCACCGATCCATTACAGGTACAATGCCATCAAAACAATCAAAACATCGGTGTTGGGGGCAATTCATGTGTTGGGCATAGCCAAGCGGACCCGGGCAAAGATCCTTCAGGCATCCACCAGTGAGGTGTACGGTGATCCGAAGATTCATCCCCAACCCGAGGATTACTGGGGCAATGTAAATCCGATTGGTGACCGGTCCTGTTACGACGAAGGAAAACGATGCGCCGAGTCGTTATGTATTAATTACTTTCATCAGAACCAGGTACGGGTAAAAATGATCCGGATCTTCAATACCTATGGCCCGCGCATGAACCTCAATGACGGCCGGGTTGTTTCCAATTTCATTGTTCAGGCGTTGCGGGGTGAAGACATTACTATTTACGGGGACGGCACGCAAACCCGAAGTTTCCAGTATGTGGACGACCTGGTGGAAGGAATGATCCGGATGATGCATACCGGGGATGATTTTATCGGCCCTGTGAACCTGGGAAATCCCCGTGAGTTTTCCATGCTGGAGTTGGCTGAAACAATACTGAAACTGACCGGCTCTTCGTCAAAGATTGTGTATCAGCCGCTCCCCAAAGACGACCCGGTACGCCGCAAACCCGATATCTCCCTGGCAAAAGAGAAACTCGGGGGCTGGGAACCCCTGATCCACCTGGAAGAAGGATTACTGAAAACCATTGCCTATTTTGATAAGATTTTAACTAAAGGAGCATAAAAGCTTCAAGAGAGAGAATGGAAGCCATTTTTTATTGAATGATTGCACAAAAAAAATATGAACCTGATTCACATGGAAAATAAAAAACTCTCGGTAATCATCCCGGTCTACAACGAAGAGAGAACCATAACCCGTATTCTTGACAAGGTGGTTGAGGTTGATCTTGTGGATAATTTTGTCAAAGAGCTGATTATTGTGAACGATTGCAGCAAAGACCGCTCTTCAGAAGTGATCGAACAGTACGTTGCGGAACATCCGGAAACAGACATCCGTTTGTTTCATCAGCCGGTCAACATGGGAAAAGGAGCTGCCCTGCATCGCGGGATTAAAGAAGCTTCCGGTGATTACCTGGTGATCCAGGATGCGGATCTGGAATACGACCCCCGGGAATACAACAACCTGCTGAAGCCCGTAATCGAAGGTTTTGCCGATGTGGTTTACGGATCCCGTTTTAAAGGAGGGAATCCCCACAGAATCCTGTTTTTCTGGCACTCCATAGGGAATAAAATGCTTACTACCCTCTCCAATATGTTCACCAATCTGAATCTTTCCGATATGGAAACCTGCTATAAGCTTTTCAGGGCAGATAGGATCAAAAGCCTGCATCTGAAAGAAAAAAGATTTGGCTTTGAGCCGGAAGTGACCGCAAAAATCTCCAGGCTGCCCGGTATCCGGATCTATGAAATAGGAATATCGTATTATGGAAGAACCTACGCCGAGGGGAAAAAAATAAGTGCAAGAGATGGATTCAGGGCTATCTGGTGTACCCTTAAGTACAATATATGGAGCCGAAAATAGATTCTTCAGGAACCCTGACGGACCAGACCGGTTACGAAACCCTTGACAGTATCGCACAGGCCGGCAGGTTTAATCAATGGATGTTTCAGACGGTTGCTGCCGATACCCGGGGCGAAGTTTTGGAGATTGGAAGCGGGATCGGCAATATTTCTGCTTATTTTGTGAAAAATAACCGGCCTATATCGGTAAGCGACATGCGTCCCGAATATTGCGAATTTCTGAAGAATAAGTTTTCAGGAGTTCGTAATTTCAGGGATGTGCATCAGATCGATATCGTTGATCCCGGTTTTGACACAAAGCATAAAAATCTGATGGGGAAGTTTGATTCCGTAATTGCCTTGAATATTGTGGAGCATGTTGAAGACGATGAGTATGCCATCCGGAACTGCCTTAAACTTCTAAAACAGGGAGGCCAACTGGTTGTTCTTGTTCCGGCTTTTATGTGGCTGTACAACCGTTTCGACACGGAACTGGGTCATTACCGGCGTTATACCCGGAAGAGCCTTGAAGAATTATTCCGGCAGAACGGCATCGTGATTAAAAGCAGCCGGTATTTTAATTTTGCCGGAGTGCTGGGCTGGTGGTTCAGTGGAAGCCTGTTGAAAAAGAAAACCATACCTTCCGGGCAAATGAAATTGTATAATGCATTGGTGTGGGCATTTAAACTAATTGATCTTTTTACTCACCCCTGGGCAGGACTAAGTGTACTAGCAACGGCAAAAAAACAATGAAACGAAAAGAAACAGTCAGCAAAGCCAGAAAGCATCTGATCCGGTTTGTGATTCTGTTCACTCTCCTGGGGATGCTGGCCAACATGGCCTATCGGAAGGCGTACCATGTTACGGCCGAAAAAACCGTTATGCGAACCGACTCGGAAGGGTATTACCAGTATCTGCCCCATTTTTTTATCATGGATTGGGACCGAATGGATAAGATGCACTGGGCAAAGCAGTATGCTCCGAATAAAACACTAAATATATATACCTGTGGAGTGGCCTACATGCAAATGCCCTTTTTCCTTGTTGCACACGGGTTAAGCTACTTTTTTGAACAGGATACTTCCGGGTATGCCCCCTTTTATTTTTTGTCGGTGTTTTTTGCCTCGCTGTTTTATGTGCTGCTGGGGTTGATTTTTATATATAAATTTCTGTTGCGGTTTTTTACCCATCAAACGGCTTTATGGACGATTGTATTGTTGTTTTTTGCTACCAATCTGTTTTATTATACGACCATTGCTCCGGGGATGTCACATGCCTATTCCTTCAGCCTTTTTGCCCTTTTTATTTATTTTGTGCCGGTTTTCTATGAGAACCCGAATCTTAAGAATCTGTTGTGCCTGGCTGTTCCCCTGGCAGTTGCTACCCTGATAAGGCCAACAAACCTGTTGATAGTGTTCTTCCTGTTTTTATATAACCTATTCGGGTGGCGCGATTTAAAATTCCGCATAATCTTTTGGTTGAAAAGATGGTACTTTCTTTTCGTTATGCTGGTTATCGGAATTTTGGCCTGGGTGCCGCAAATGCTTTACTGGCATGCAGTAACCGGAAAATATATTTTTTATTCCTATCAGGACGAGGGAACCTTCCCATACCTGCTAAACCCGCAGGTATTTACTGTTTTGATCGGACCCAGGAACGGATGGTTTATTTATACGCCCCTGATGATTTTTGCGGCCGGAAGTTTGATCTATCTGACCATAAAGAAAAAAATGAGTTCCTGGGCGATCGCTTTGATTATGGTGCTTATCATTTATATCAACAGCAGCTGGTGGAGACCAACCTTTAGTGGGGCTGCCGGTTACCGGGCACTGATCGAATACCTGCCTTTTATGGCTATTCCCTTAGCGTGGTTTTTTGAAGGGGTATATGCTAGAAAAGGGAGAGCTTTAAGAATCGGATTGACTGCAGTTTTTGTACTCTTTATTGTTTACAATATACTTTTTTCGTATAAATATTCTGCATGGCTTTGGTGGAATACCGACTGGCAATGGAGCTATTTTTTAAAGCTGATTAAATTTTAAGAATACTTTTTGCGGGCTTAGCGGTTTCTTATGTTCCTTAGCGGGAACCTTTTTTTTTTCACGAAAAGAGGGTCAGTTTTACTCGCTAAAATTTACTTTCTGTGTTAATTTTTTATATACGGATAATTATTAAACAATGAGAAATCCTCAGACACGTTAATCCATACCCTGGAATTTTCCGGTCGCACCAGAATGTCATCTACTCCGATATAATCACCCTGAACGATTAACTGAACATTGTATCCCGGTTTCAGGTCATATATTCCCTTTACCCTGATCCAGTGATTATACACATCATGGACTTCACGGGTGTTCAATCGTTCTTCCTTTCGTTTATTTCCTTCTGCATCAGTAACAATTACGGTTGCTTTAGGCATATCGTATTTTCGGGTATCGACATATAGCCAGAAAGAGAGCTCATATTTTCCGGGTTTTAATGTATTATGCAGTGTTCGGTTCAACAATCTTTCATCTCCTCGTTTTTTGTAAAAAGCTCCTTTCCCGCTAAAAGGATTCTCAGAATAGTTATCTTCAAAATCTTTATAAATGACTGAATGAGTCGATGCAGAATCAGCCAGGATATTCCCCGTGCCGGTCAATGTGGCTTTTAGCGAATCCACCCTGTTGTGCCAATCCTGGTAACTTTCGCTAAAAACAGTAAGGGGCAGTGTTGACAGGGTAATGTATTGATCCTCCCAGAAAACGGTGGCTTTCGATTGAAGCCATGCTTCGTGCGCGTTCATCTTTTCTTTGGTACAAACCAACAGCAGGGGTTTTTCATTCATGTCATCCAGCCGTGTTTTGCGGATGGCCGGGTCGGCCAGCATCTGGATGCTGCTCAAAGCATGGGTAAACGATAAGCGGGGAGAAAAACTCTGAAGCAACGGAACGCCGGTATGGTACGAGCATTTCATGGCATCGGAAAAGGCATTCATGCCTCTTTCAAACAGGAGCTTATCGCCGCAGGTGCTGGCAAAAGGCAGGAAAAAGACAGCCTGATAATCCTGCGGATGTATGCCGGCTTCCTCAAACCGTGCCAGGTATTCCTCATCCGATGATTCCAGTTTGTCGTTGGTATTCAGCAACCTTTCGGTACTGCGCCGGATGTTGATGCCTGCATCAATGGTCCAGTAGCAGAGAACAAATACCAAAACCAGTGTGCCCATTAAAGGCAGTCCTCTCCGTTTTAACAACCGGAATAGTTTGTAAAAAAACAGGGCTGCGTAAACTGTAAAAATATAATAAAAGATCCAGGAAAATCTCCCCAGGGCACGGAATTGTCTAACCGGAGGGAGCAGGTCAAGCAAAAATCCGAATCCATATTTAAAAGGGATGCACATGGAAAACAGCAATACCAGGATCGCCGCAAAAAAGAAGGAATTCATTTTTTTATCAGGGGTGAAAATCCTCCAGCTTACTTTTCGTTTTGCGAACAGGTTATAAAAACCGGTGAGGAATATGGAAACAGCAAGCAAAGTGGCAGGCAACCCCACGTAGGCCCTTCCTTCCCACTGAAAATTCATATCAATCACATTCCCTGCCAGTGTTTTTAACGGGGATATGAAAGGCAGAAAAATGCTCAGGAAGTTGGCATGATAGACATAAAAACCATAGGGATTGTCAGGCCGGTCGGAAACCCAATCCGTAACGGAAACAAGTCCTTTTACAACTATAAGCGGGATAATGGCGAGAATAAAAAGGTACAATCCGGGTTTCCAGTATTCCTTTAAATTTTTTCTGTTTTTCCAGAGTTCGACAAACAGAACACCCAACAGGAAGATGGCATAAAAGGAAGCATAGTAAGCACTGGTAAAGCCTCCCACCAAACCGGCAGTAACGAGCAGGATAGCCCAGAGCCATGGTTTTTTCCCTTCTTTCCAGCGGATGAGCAGGTACCAGAACAGGGGGATAAAAAAAGCATAAACCATTTCGAAATGCCCCAGGATACGGTCGAACTGGGGAGTGAGCAAGAGTAAAATGATGGCCAGGAATCCGGCATACCACCGGGGAAGCCCGAATTTTCGAAGGATAAGAAATATAAAGGGAATGGCCAGCAACAAGGATAATATCATGGTCAGGTTCAGGATGGCAACGCCGTTGTTGGCAACCGGGTAAATATTCTTATCGACAAATTTTATAACCTGGACATAAAGGGGGTGAGAATTGATGTACTGTAAATGGTCGCCATAGGGGTAATTGATCCCGTCGTGTTTGATGCCTTCGTCGTATTTCAGATAATAGGAAAAATTGAAATAGCTTTTTACAGCATCTCCTCCTTTTGAATACAAATACGCATTCGGGTGCTGTAACACCGGTTTGAAAATAAAAAAGAAAGCAGCCGATGAAACGATTATTATAATAATAAAAGTGATCAGATTTTTTTTCATGGTAAGATATTATCTGAATGCAATATTAAAATATTTTTAGCGAAACCATTGAATAAAATTAATATTGTGAATTGATAACTGAATTTTGATATTATAATTTTTATTTACATGATTATATTTTATATTTTGCAACCACATTTTTCTCTTTTTAAAAATCGAAAAATGAATAAGAAGATAACCAACCAAATTTTTAATCTTATTTTTCTTTTGCTATTACTAAGCTTGTCTTACATATATGATTTTCATAACATAATTGTAAAAGAGCCTCAAAGCATTCATATGTGGAGGCAGAGTGATTGTTTGTCATTTGCATTAAATTATTATAAAGAAGATAATGGTTTTTTTGAACCGGAAGTTCATCAGATTGGTGTCCCTGACAATGGGAAAACAGTAAGTGATTTTCCGTTGATTTATTATTTGGTAGGTAAAATATGGAGGATAACCGGTCAACATGAATATATTTTCAGGGGCTTGGTATTATTGTTATTTTTTACAGGATTATTTTTTCTTTATAAAACGTTGGTCAAGATTTTTAATAATCATACCTGGGCTGTTTTGCCGCCACTTATATTGTTTTCATCGCCTGTACTTGTGTACTACAGCAATAATTTCCTGATGAACGTCCCGGCGTTTTCTATTGTTCTGATCGGCTGGTATTTCTTTTATAATTTTTATAAAACTTCAGGAATTAAGTGGCTATGGATTTCGATGATGTTGTTTGCACTTGCAGGATTGCTCAAAACAACAGCCCTTTTAAGCTTTTTTGCAATACTTGGTGTTTTTGTTCTTGAAAATCTAAGGTTAATCAAATTAAAAAAGGATAAGAGAGTTTTTGGAAACTTTAAAAAAGAGTTAATCCCATTTATTGCAGTTGTTATAATTGTTATTGCATGGATCACATTTTCTGTTAAATATAACGATGCCAACAATCGTGGATTCTTTCTGGTAGGTATTCGTCCTATCTGGGAAATGGATTATGCTACCATTTCGAAGAAATTTTTTGACCTCAGAACGTATTGGATACTGCATAATTTCCCTGGTTATTTCCAAATTATTGTAGTTGCTTTATGGTTGTTTATGATTGTGCTGCCTAAGCGGAATAACCGGTTTCTGTACTATTTGAACCTTGTTCTGGCAATAGGTGTTATTTCTTATCTTTCACTATTCTTTCAGGTTGTTGTTGGACACGATTATTATTGGATCAATCTTTATATACTATTACTTACAACAATTGTTTCCTTTGGGCATTTTATAAAGAAAAATCTGCCAAAAGTTTTCCCCTGGGCTTCTATTGCTTTTATTGTTCTTCTTGTTTTTAATGTTTTATACTGCGATAAAAGAATTCACTTAAGATACCATGGATCTAATATGAACTATTACAATGAGTTTATGAAAGATTTTAGCTCGATTAAAGATTTTAATAATGAACATGGGATCTCACGCGATGACCGGATTATCAGTTTGCCGGATTATACAATTAATGGAAGCCTTTATTTAATGGATCGAAAAGGTTGGACAAGTTACGGTGCCGACCATGAAAAAGAAAGTTTTTATACCGACCGAATAGCACGCGGGGCAAAATATCTTTTTATTTCTGATTCAACCATGTTGGAACAGGATTATATTGCCCCATTTATTCAGAGGAAAATTGGTAATCACAAGTCAATTCATGTTTACGATTTACGAAATATTAAAACTGATCAGCCATCTGAAGGAGCTAATTAAACATCTTGAATTATTTATAAATTGATAAATTTAAAAATATAAATAACACAAATTCAATATTTTATCAAATTATGATTTAACTGCGAAACTTTAGCAACTAAATACTTCAAATAGATTCTTTTACCAATAGCTCCCTGCTAATATCCATTTATTGAGACTGATATATTATCAATGTAGGCAGCCTTTTTATTATCATTTTTAAATAACAGTTTGATAATTTTTGTGTCATTGTATTTTAAGGGAATGAACATCCTGTATTCAAAATCCTCCCATTCGTTTTGAGTATTTAAATAATCGGAACAAAAAACCGTATAGCCAAATTTGTTTCCTTTTTTGTTGGTTATCTCAAGTATCATGATAAAAGAAGTTTTTCTTCTTTCCTGAAAAACCTTTGCCTGAACCTTTATGGAATTAATTGCTCCGTGAATAGTATCTATAGTGTTTAATTCAAAGGTGCTGCTATATTTTTGCCCTTTTTTAATCTTACAGGAATTTCCCCCTGAAAAGGCTAATTCTTTACTTAATGCATTTTGTTTCCAACCTGTATATTCATCTTCCATATCGTTAAAAGAGGTAATTGTGGTATAAGCTATTGAATCATTTGTTTGATGAAAAGAAGCCTTTATCACCCTATCTTTATTATTTACATTTGTAAAGATGGTATCATACGTTACATTCAGGTTTAAGGCTTTGGATTGATTTTTTAATTCCTGCTGTAACAGATGTGTTCTTAGCCCCGGGGTAGAAAACAGGTAAACCGGTGTGTTTTCGTTAAATATTTTATCTATTTCTGCATCTTTTGTACGAAAATGTTTAATCGGCTTGTTATCTCCTTCATAAGTCAGGACTTTGGGATATGCCTTCATGTAATTTTCAGTGAAATCATTTTTATTGGCTACATAGCTTATTCCCCAAAGCAGGCCATTGACTTCAAAAGGTCCTGAAATCCATCCCGGTTCAAGAAACCAATAATTGTCCGGGCCAATATGTTGATCAATAAAATCCCGGGTTTCCAGTCGCGCTTGCCTCTTTTGCTTTTTAATTTCTTTTACGGCACTCAAATCGCTTAAGGTTGGGATGAAGAGAAATCCAAAAACAGCGATTGCCAAAAATGTCTGAATCAGTTTGTTTAATCTGAAGTAGTATGAAATAAAATGCAATGCCAGAAATGTAACAATTCCTGACACGCCAAGCGTTGGAATTAAATAATAATCTTTGAAATTCTTGGAAACCAATAATGCCATTAAAATGGAAGCAACAAGGAATCCAACCAGGAATGTCGTTTTTTTCCTGTTCTCTTTTTTCCCTTTTGCAAACAACAAGTAAATAAGAATTGAGAGAGAGGCCAATACAAAAAACCATACGAAATTCTCTCCGGAATGGTAAAGTTTTCCTAACGTGGAAAACAACATATCCGTATCAAGTATTCCCCGTTCACCAACGCCATATGTTCCTTTATTGAGAATAAGCTGAAGAATGAATTTTTTGGCGTTTTCAAATTTATCGATCACAGGAAGGAAGGATAAAAAAGCCGCAATAAGAAAATTCAATCCGTATCTGAGCCAGTTTCTTCTGTGTATAATAAGCAGTGGGATAAAAGCCAAAACGACAAAGCTAAACTTGGCAATAAATCCAAAACCCAAAATCAAACCGGAAAATATGGCGTATTTTCTATCAGAAATCTTGTTGTAGAGAAACAAGATGGTGTACACCGAAAATACAAAGGCTACCAGTGGCAGCAGCCTGTCTACAATAAGCCTTAGTTGCATGGATAACACTATTTCTGAAAGAAAATAAGTGCCCTGAATGAAGACGAATGCTGTAATATTTCCTGTTTTATCCAGTATCTTCTTACCTCCCCAAATCAAAACAAATGTAGATAATCCCAACATGAACATTGAAGATACCATGAGATAGAAATCGGGGCGGGTAATTACATCATCCATAATATTTCCATGCCCAAACAGCAAATGAGCGAGCCTGAGAAATATTCCCAATATCACTAAAAAGGGAGTTCCCGGATGATCGGTAAATCCAATGTTGTCAAAGCGAAGAACTGAAACATTTAAGCCGTTCAGCAAGTAAACATACTCTCCGTCAATCCCGGTTAAAGAAGCATGGACATTGGCTGCTCCAAGGTGTAAAAGGTACAGTACCATGAATAGCGGCAATACCAAAGACATTAAAAAATTCCCGGAGGGAGTGTATTTCCAGTTTTTAAAATTCATCGTCCGGTTTCTTATCCATTTTTTGTCGGCGAAACTCAGGTTATTCATGTTATTAACAAGAAAAGGTTGGTGATGCAATTATAGCGGTTTTATCGTGTCGAAGACCCCTAGCCCCTTCATTCCTTTTTGTTGTTAATGATCGTGAGTTTTTATCGCTGCGTAAAAATAACAAGAATATGTATACCTAAAACAATTTCATTTCCTTCTCTGATTAGGTGATCCTAAATTAACATTATTGTCCGGAGTAAGAAACATCAGTAGGGCTTTTAATCGGTTTATCACACCCTGTTCCGGTCTTAACAGACTGAGCAGTATAAGAATGGGGCATTAGTCCAATAGTATATTGTGCTTAAAATAAGCTGCCTGGAATGGTACAATGATAGAAAAGCAAAAAAAATCTTATAAACAGAAAATCAGGATTACTAAAGAATAAAATCGTTCTATTAACCGATACCTCCTCAAAAAATACTATTGTTTTTTCGGGCTAAGATTCTCTTCTCTTTTTTGGCTTTCAGATAGCGAATATTCAAGCAGAACTTCTACGATTGGAGTGGGTTTAACCTCCATATAAATCTGGTAAGAAAACAAAGACTTACTAAAAAAAATAAAAAACTGATTAATTGCAATCATCGATTTTCCAAGCCAGTTGATACCTACAGCTTTAGGGAACGGCGCAGGGATTCCTCTGACTTTTTCTACGGTGTAACCACACTGACGAAAAATAATTCTCATGGTTCTGAAAGTAAAAAGCCGCTTATGGGTTTTGTCCAGAATGCCCTGTTTGCCGTAGTTGAACTGACCGAAAAGCAACTGGAAACGTGAAATGAAAAAGGCAATATTCGGAGAAGTTACAATTATTACAGGTTGATTTAATCCTGCTTTTTCCCTGAGTTTATCAAGGAATTCCTCCGGATTGGCAAGATGTTCAATAATATCGAGCATTAAAATGGTATCAAATCCCGACAGGTCAAAATTAAAGGTTGTCAAATCCAGATCTTCCTGATAAAACAGATCGTAATCATCAGGATTCTCAAGATTACAACGGTCAATCCCCGCCACAAAACAGGATTTTTTTTTCAGTTCACGGGCAAGCCTTCCCTGGCCTCCTCCGATATCGAGTACATTTGAATTGCTTTTTGTATTCTTAATGGCCATGGTATGTGATGACAAGTAGCCCAGTTTTAACGGGTACTCTTCCGAAGGGGGTGTAACATCGAACTCCCTTCTGTAAAAAATAGAAAGTTTATGAAGATGTACTCCAATTGAAGCCTTTAAAACATTCCATGCGTAATTTATTGCATTTACACGATATATCTCATCCCCGTAATAGGTGGGAATAGCGATCTCTTTTATTCTTTTTCGTGCCAGAAAAAGCTGGATGGTGATTTGAGTATCGAAATGAAAGGCATTCGAATTTCTTTTAAACGGAATTTCTTTCAGGGTTTTTACTGAATAAGCCCGGTACCCTGAATGAAATTCAGAAAGCCTTGTTCCCAGCAAACGATTCTGAAACCATGTAAGGAGCTTATTTCCGTAATAACGATAAATGGGCATCCCCCCTTTACGTGCATCACCTTTTACCAGCATCCGGGAACCAAAAACTGCATCGGCTTCTTTGTTAAAGATCGATGATATAATTTTCCCAAGCATTTCAGGGGGATATTGTCCGTCGCCATGAAGAACGACAATTGTCTCGTAACCATTTTGAATGGCATATTCGTATCCCAGTTTTTGGTTCCCGCCATATCCCTGGCTCGAAGGATTAAACAAAATTTTGAGCTTAATATCCTGATTGAGGTTCTGGAAATCATGGGCTTTTTCAAAAGTTTTATCTTTCGATGAATCATCGATAATCAGGATTTCATAATCATAAATTTCCAAAATATCTGCAGGAATTCGGTTTAATACCGATTCAATCTTTTCTTCAGCATTCTGTGCAACGATAAAGATCAGCAATCTTTTTTTACCTTTTTCTTGCATCACTTCAGCTATGTATTTTATTGTTGCAGAAAATTTTATTCTTTACAAAACCCCATTTTTGCAATCTGTATTGTACCGAGGTTCGGATTACCCCAAATCCGTAGGTACTGCTGTTTTTCAGGCTGATGCTCGAGGCATCGGCGAAATATTTGGTGGGGCAGGTAATCTCGGCAATTTCATACCCGGCATACCATATCTGAGCCAGCATCTGGTTGTCGAACACAAAATTATCGGAGTTGGCATTGTAGTTTATTTTTTCCAGTACTTCACGGCTGAAGGCCCGGTAACCGGTATGATACTCCGATAGCTTGGCGTTCATCATCACATTCTGGAAAAAAGTAAGCCCGCGGTTGGCCACGTATTTGATTAGCGGCATGCCTCCTTTCAGAGCCCCTTTTCCGAGAATCCGGGATCCCAGTACCACATGGTACAACCCGTTGGCAATCAGGTGGACCATCGAAGGTATGAGCAAAGGAGTGTATTGGTAATCGGGATGAAGCATGATAATGATGTCCCCGTCAAGTTCGAGGGCCTTGTTGTAACACGATTTCTGGTTGCCCCCGTAGCCTTTGTTCTCCTTGTGTTCAACAATATGCCTGATGCCTAGTTTCCTGGCAATCTCCACCGTATCATCATTGCTCAGATCATCTACCAGAATCACCTCATCAACAAGGGTAAAATCAATTTCATTGTAGGTGATCTCCAGCGTTTTGGAGGCATTATAGGCAGGTAAGACCACAATGACTTTTTTGCCTTTGATCATAGTTGCTTTTTGCAAGCTAAAATAGAAAGAATTCAGGGTTTTGCCATGCCCTCAGGAAAAATAAAAATTATTGATCCTTCGTGGAATTACAGAACAAACACGAAAAATCCGGATTTAAGCCCCGGAATCCTCTTCCTCCTTTCAATTCCGTGCTTCGTATTTTCTGACAAGAAATTTTACAAAAAGTACGGTACAAGAATCAACAAAGGCCAGAATAACATATAAAGTATGGAAGTTGTGTCTATGATAGTTACGAGTTACGAGTTACGAGTCAAGAGTAAAGTTCATATCTACAATCCCTTCAGTCCTTCAGTCCTTCAGTCCTTCAGTAATTCAATTTCCTCAGTTTCTTTTCCCAAAAAAGACCTGGAGAATCTACTTTTGAAAATCCTGCTTTTTTATACAGATTTTGTGCTTTTATGTTATCGCCCCTCACATCCAGAGTTATTTTTGTACACTCCCGGGATGCTGCATAATCCGAGATTTTATCGATCAGGAGAAGTCCGATGCCCCGTTCTCTGAATTCCGGTAAGACAATAAAATCGTGGATGTTGAGGACTGGCTTTTTATCACAGGTGTCAACGTTCAGGATACAATTTGCAAGCGCTACATATTGATCCTCAACCAGGGCAAAAAAACCACGGTATCCCGAATGTTTTTTTAACCGTTTAATAAGGGTTGGTGCCAGGTGACCCGGCATAGGTTCGCCAACAGCCATCTCATCTTCCATATATACATTGAGTAGTTTAACCAAATGGTCGCAGTGGGAAGCATTGGTAAGGTCAATTTGAAGGACTTTTGTTCCTGTCATCGTACTATACCCCTTTTTGCCTGCTTTTCAACGCTAAAACCTTAGAAATAAACAGGCTCTTGTGCATTTGATTTACGGGTGATAAAATTAACAGAAAATTTGTTTTTACCCACTAAGAAGCGTGGCCATTTATTGAAAAAGACAGGCATAAACTGTCCGGATTGCCTCAACAGGGATTCTCTTATTTAAACCACACATGCCGTTATTAGAATTAAAATTTTAATTTAGTACCAGAAATAATATAACTATGGTGGATAAATGTTTGGTAATCATTCCTACCTATAATGAAAAGGAGAATATAGAGCGGATGATAAGAAAAGTTTTTTCGTTGGCTACCCCTTTTCATTTATTGATCATTGATGATAATTCTCCGGACGGAACAGGCAATATTGTAGAAAAGCTTACCTCTGAATTTCCCGACCGGTTGCACATGATCCGGAGGGAGGGTAAATTGGGGTTGGGAACGGCCTACATAACCGGTTTTCAATGGGCTGTTCGTCAGGAATACGATTGGATTTGTGAGATGGACTGTGATTTTTCCCACAATCCCGATGATCTGGAGAGATTGTATAAAGCCGGCAAAGAGGGGGCCGACGTGGTAATTGGTTCACGGTATGTTTCAGGGATCAATGTGGTCAACTGGCCGTTGGGACGTGTGCTGATGTCCTATTTTGCTTCCTTGTATGTACGGTGTGTAACCGGCATGAATATAAAAGATACAACCGCCGGTTTTAAATGTTACCGCAGGGAAGTGCTTGAAGCCATCGATTTCAGTGAAATAAAAATGAAAGGATACGGATTTCAGGTGGAAATGAAATTTACAGCCCACAAACTGGGATTTAAGATTGTTG
The DNA here is from genome assembly GCA_964575025.1 of uncultured Mariniphaga sp. Lineage (GTDB taxonomy): Bacteria > Bacteroidota > Bacteroidia > Bacteroidales > Prolixibacteraceae > JABMQB01. Next base: position 33,594 of record CAZNPV010000025.1, on the reverse strand, counting down.
AAGTACCCATAGTGTTTATTGACCGGAAGGAGGGAACGTCGAAAATGAGCGGTGGCATTTTCAGTGAAGCACTCTGGGGAGTCCTGAAAATGAAAATAGAAAGTTGGTTCAGGCACTATAAAAAACCATAGTAAATGAACAGATAGAAAAAATAGGAGGCTGCCGGTTGGCAGCTTTTTTTTCTCTGTTTCCACTGAATTTATGTACCTTTGTAGAGAAACAGAGAATAAAGGGGGATCTTTTAAGCGATCGGAAATACCCTGATAACATTAACTGGAGTATCCTATGAAGACCTTACTAAAGAATGCCACCCTATTCAACGAAGGATTGACTTTTAAAGGCAGTCTTCTGATCAACGGGGAATTCATTGAAAAGATCTATCCCTACAGGTTGCCGGGCACCCTGGATCCTGAGTCTGTTCACATTATTGATGCCCAGGGACTTTTGCTGCTTCCCGGAGTGATCGATGATCATGTACATTTCCGGGAGCCGGGGTTGACTCACAAGGGGGATATTTCCACTGAAAGCAGAGCTGCAGTGGCCGGAGGGGTAACCTCTTATATGGAAATGCCGAATACCAATCCCCAAACGGTGACCCAGGATTTGCTTGAAGAGAAATATCAAAGAGCAGCCGAAGTGTCGGTTGCCAATTATTCATTTTATATAGGCGCTACCAATGACAACCTCCGGGAAGTGCTGAAAACGGACCCCCAAAGGGTATGTGGAGTGAAAATTTACATGGGTGCATCGACCGGGAATATGCTGGTCGATGATGAGGAGACCCTGTCGGCATTGTTCAGAAATGCTCCCGGGCTGGTTGCCGTGCATTGCGAAGATGAAGCAACTATCCGGAAGAATACCGAACAAATGAGAAAAAAATATGGAGAGGCCGTTCCGGTGTCTGCGCATGCACAGATTCGCAGTGCGGAAGCCTGTTTTCTTTCCTCTTCCAAAGCGGTTAGACTGGCAACCAAATATGGAACCCGCCTGCACATTCTTCATCTGTCGACCGAAAAGGAAATGAGCCTTTTAACCTCCGGAAGACCGGAAGATAAAAGAATAACTGCCGAAGTATGTGTTCATCATCTTTGGTTCGACGACAGGGCGTATGACGAAAAGGGAGCCCGTATTAAATGGAATCCTTCGATTAAAACCGTGAACGACAGGCTTGCTCTTTGGGAAGCCTTGCTAAGCGATAAGATAGATGTGATAGCGACCGACCATGCGCCCCACACCCTGGAAGAAAAAGAAAAGCCCTATTTTCAGTCGCCTTCCGGTGGACCGCTGGTACAACATTCTTTGGTTGCCATGCTTGAATTGAGCAACCGCGGGTTTATCTCACGTGAAAAGGTTGTGGAGAAAATGTGTCATGCCCCGGCCCGCCTGTTCCGGATTGACCGGCGTGGATTTCTCCGCGAAAACTATTATGCCGACCTGGTTCTGGTCGATCCCGGTCAAAGCTGGGTGGTCAAACCGGAAAATATCCGGTATAAATGTGGATGGTCCCCTTTCGAGGGAGGAGGATTCAGTCATACCGTAACCCATACTTTTGTGAATGGGGAACTGGTGTATGAGAATGGAAAAATCAATGAAAAGGTGCGAGGCCGCCGGATGAAATTTGACAGGTAGGGAAGAAGGGTGAAGTACGAAGTCCGGAGTCCGAAGTCCGAAGTCCGGAGTCCGGAGACGGAAGTTAGTGACACCCGGTATTTCAAAGCGTAGCGAATGAAATGCCGATGGTGGAACTAATCCCGCTGAATGCAAAGAAGCGGGATTGTTTATCAGTTGTCGATTGTTATCTACACCCGGAATTTTTCCGTGAACCCTTTTTTTATGCAGCGGTTCCCATTAAAAGCTTTCTTTAAAACGATCGATGCTTTGTTTAGTTTCCCATTTTTATCGGGCTGTTGATTTTATCATTTTTCGCCTGGTCAGTGAATTTCATGGAATAGATCATAGCTTCCACCTGGCGCAGGAAGTTGCGTTTATTTTCTCCGGGGGCATACACAAATCCTTCGGCAATGATTACGCGCTGATTGGAAACATCCAGTTCGGCAATCATTACAAACGGGCCTCCCATAAAGTCGTTTTCGGTATTCCACAGACCCCGCACTTCAGCCGCATAATTGCCGTTGTGTTCAAATATATTAAAGACCGGGTCAAGACGCATTTCGGTCGACATATAGGATCCATCTGTCGGACCGGCAACATTTTCTCTTAATACCTGGTTGCGTTTGTAAATAAGATAATCGGGTGTAAAGATGCTGTCGGAGGTGTACTTCAGGGAATAGACAAAAATACCCTGGGTGATATCAGGGGTGTCATACCGGTACCAGAGAAAATCATCTTTTTCAACAGCCAGTTTAAATCCGGGCGAACAATACATGGAAATATCAAATTTTTCCTTCAGCTTGTTAAGCACTTCCTTATCGTGGATTTTCCGGTACGAGGCCTGTAATCTCTCTTTTTCGGCTTTTAAAAAATAGGAGATGATCTTTCCGGAATTTGTATGGACCAGGTTGTTGAATTCATCTATGCTTTTTGCCCGGATCTCAACGGTAGCCTGAGGATTTGCCCACGCATTGTCTTTGAAAAACACGCCTGAAGTTTCAACGATACTGCCAAGCTGGGTTATGACAATATTCCGGGTTGTTTTGAACAGGTTTTCAAAGGCGTTGTGCGGAATATGTATCAGGTTAAAAATCGGTTCATCCTGGGGGAGAGACAACTGGGGTTGCCCGAGGCTCTGTTTCAATACTTCGCCGGGTGTGGAATCCCAAAGATGATTGGCCATTACAATGACCATTTCTCCTGCATTGCCGGTAATGCTTCTTTTAATGCCCTGGTTGGTTTTATTGCTGCAGGAAAACAACAACGAAACCGATACAATAACCATTAGTAGGTTTGGAAATGTTCGTTTCATTTGTATAAATTTTTTAATCCAACAATTCCCCGGGCAAAGCCCCGGGGTTTTCTTATATTCTTCCCTGAAACAGGGGAGATCCCGTAGATCGGGAGAGGGGTAAATCCAACCATTCCTCGTTCCCTCGCCAAAGTCATCAGCATCGGGAATCTATTCGTTAACGCATTCTATTCGATATGGAACCGATGAATCTTTTCCCCCGGAAGGACCACAAAAATCTTACCATAAATCAAAAAGAAACCCACATTCAAACCTACGAACCATCAGGTTTTAAGAATTTGAATGTGGGACTCAATATGTAAAAAAAAATTGATTCCGGAATTAACTTTCAATTTTTTCCGGATTCTTCTCTTTGGTGTCGTCCTTGGAATCTTCTTTGGTTGCGTTTTTAAATTCTTTCATCCCTTTTCCAAGGCCCTTCATTAATTCAGGAATTTTGCGGCCTCCAAAAAGCAATAAAACAATGATAAGAATGATTATTATTTCATGAGGTCCGATAAATCCAGCGATTACAAACAGATTCATATTTTTTAATTTAAGTTGATTTATACAAAAATAGCATTTTTTAGATACAAAACCTTACCGGAATAGTTTAATAATATCATTGGCATTTGCATAAAACACCAGGATGAGCAAAAGGATCATACCCGCAATTTGGGCATATTCCAGGAATTTCTCATTGGGTTTGCGTCCGGAGATCATTTCATAGAGGGTAAACAGTACATGGCCTCCATCGAGGGCAGGTATTGGAAGCAGGTTCATAATTGCCAGGATAATAGAAATAAAAGCAGTCATGGTCCAGAATGATTGCCAGTCCCAATATCCGGGGAAAATACTTCCAATGGTGATAAACCCCCCCAAAGATTCATACGCTTTGGTTTCAGGTTTGAAGAAGAGCTTAAACTGTTTCAGGTAGTTTTGTGTGATCTCGACTCCCCGCCTGATCCCTGCCGGGAATGATTCCAGGAAACCGTATTTTATGGTTCTTAATTTGAATCCGGCACTTTCGTTCAGTGTTTGATAAAAACCAATTTTTCCTTCCGGGGTTATATCGACAGGAAGGGTTAGTGAATTTCCTTCCCGAAGGATCTCAACCCGGGCTGTTTGCCCTTTCCGGGTTTCGAGGTATTCAGAAAACTGGTCATAATAGGTGAAAACACGGTCATCGACCGATACGATTTTATCTCCTTTTCTCAATCCGGCTTTCTGGGCCGGGGAATCTTTTACGATTCTGCTGATTTGTATATCAAACAGATACCTGGGACTCATGACCGCTTTGCTTTTCAGAAGTACGGCAATATCGGAATCGGTAATTTTCAGGTCTATCTGTTTTCCGTTCCGTTCAATCTGAATGGATTGAAGATCTTCCAGCAAAAGGGTGGGAATGATTTTATCAAAATTCTCGATGTATTCACCTCCTACTGAAAGTATTTTATCTCCGGTCTGTAATCCGATTTTTTCACCGGCTTCCTCCGCAACGATTCCATATTTCACTTCGCTGGTTGGCAGATAGGTTTCTCCCCATGTCCAGGAGATCCCGATATAGATCAGGAGGGCAAAAATAAAATTCATAAGGACGCCACCCAACATGATCAGCAATCGTTTCCAGGCTGGCTTGGCACGAAATTCATACGGTTTGGGAGGTTGTTTCATGGCTTCCTTATCCATCGATTCGTCAATCATTCCTGCGATTTTTACATATCCTCCCAAAGGAAGCCAGCCTATGCCGTATTCGGTTTCTCCTTTCTTCACTTTAAAAAGTGAAAACCATGGATTAAAAAACAGATAGAATTTTTCGACACGTGTTTTGAAGAGACGGGCAAAGAGAAAATGCCCGAATTCATGCAGAATTACCAGTATGGATAAACTCAGCAGGAGTTGTGCCGTTTTGACCAGTATCGCTTCCATTAATTCTTTCCCCGTTATTTTCTGTTTTTTACCAACAAATTCGTTACCCTTCTTGTTTCATTGTTTGACCAAATAATATCCTTCAGGTCGGGATGTTCTATAAAGGATGATTTTTGCATTGCTTCCTCAATAAGCCCGGGCATATCGAGAAATTCGATTTTTCCTTGTAGAAAAGCACTCACCACCACTTCATTGGCAGCATTCAGAATGCATGGCATATTCCCTCCCCTGTCAAGGGCCTCAAATGAAAGTGCAAGGTTACGAAAAATTTTTGTATCCGGAGGCTCAAAGTTTAAAATCGGGTACTCGGCAAAATTAAACCGTGGAAAATCCGATGGAATCCTTTGCGGGTAACTCAGGGCATACTGAATGGGTAGTTTCATATCGGGAAGGCCCATCTGGGCTTTCATGGATCCGTCGGTAAACTGAACGATGGAGTGAATAATGGATTGGGGGTGTACAATGATGTCAATATTTCCGGAAGGCAATCCAAACAACCAGTGGGCTTCAATCATTTCGAATCCTTTATTGATAAGGGATGCAGAGTCGATCGTGATTTTTGATCCCATAGTCCAGTTTGGATGGTCCAGTGCATCTTTCCATGTGACTTTTTTAAGCTCTTTCCATGTTTTCCCACGGAAAGGCCCTCCGGAGCAGGTCAGGTAAATTTTTTCCGGTGGATTCATCGATTCTCCCACCAGGCACTGAAAGATCGCGGAATGTTCTGAATCGACCGGAAGGATATGGACCCCCTTTTCAACAGCCAGTTCAGTGATCAGATGGCCTGCAGCCACCAACGTTTCCTTATTGGCCAGGGCAATATCTTTGCCGGCATTAATTGCATGGTATGTGGGCACCAGCCCTGCGTAACCTACCAATGCTGTAAGAACAATATCGATGGTGTCCATTCCGGCAACCTGGTTTAGTGCTTCTGTTCCGGCATAGACCTTTATGGGCTCATCCTCCAGGAGTTTGCTGACTTCGTGGTATTTATCTTCGTTTGCAATAACGACCACATTGGGTTTGAATTTTCTGGCCTGGGCAACCAGTAATTTCGTATTGTTGTTGGCTGTCAACACTTCAACCTGAAAACGTTCGGGGTGTGTTTCAATAACCTGTAAGGCCTGGGATCCGATTGATCCCGTTGACCCGAGGATGGCAATGTTTCTTTTTATCTTTTTCCTGTCCATGGATTAGAAATCGATATACTGTTCAGGATCGAGAGGCACGCCGTTGTACCAAAGTTCAAAATGCAAATGAGGCCCGGTGGAATACTCCCCGGAATTTCCGATGATGGCTATGGCTTCGCCGGCTTTAACTTTATCTCCTTCCTTTTTCAGTAGTTCTGCATTGTGCTTATATACCGAAATCAGGTTGTTTTCATGCTGGATATACATTACATACCCCGTTTCCAGGGTCCATCCTGCAAAGAGAATGGTTCCATCAAGAGTGCTTAAGATCAGCGAATTGGTGCTGCTCACCAGATCAACACCATTGTGATCAGCCGTTGATTTGAACTTGTTGGAAACCATACCGTGTACCGGAGTAAAAAAGTGTACCTTCGAGAGATCACTGCTCCCGGGTCCGGAAGGTTGAACCGATAGGCTTAATTGCTCCTCCAGTATTTTATCCCGGAAGACCGAGTCATGGTTGTATTCCTGAAAAACAATTTCCCCCGGGTGACCCCCAGTATCCCCTTCCTGAAAGCTGCTGACCGGTGTGCCTCCTTCAATAATGGTTTTTATATTCTGAAAAAAGAGATCCCGGATTTTTAATTCATTTTCCAGGGAATCAACCATGATTTGATTCCGGATCAGCATTTGCCGGTATTCTTTTTTGGGATAACCCGGAATGTATTCCTTTAATGGCGTTACAACAATGAGAATAATGACCACAGCTACCAAAAAAGCAGTTGACAGGCTGGTAATCGTAAATACTTTCAACCTGGATAATTTAATGCTCCAGACGGACTGAAAGGTAGTATCGTTATATATAATTAAACGATAGCGGTTTCGAAGTTTTTCAACAAACTTCTTTTTCTTTTCTTTGCTCACGTTCTTAGCCATATTCAGAACCACAAATTTAGCAAGTTTTACCAACATTCCGGATCTCTTCAGGAAATATCTGAAACCGGAAAGAGTGATTTCATGGATTCCATCTTTTTAAAGGAGATGGAATCCTTACCGGAATTATAACGCTGGTGTGATAATTATTCTCTGCCCGTTTCCTGTTTAATCCGGGAGTTGAATGAAGATAATGCTGGAATTTTTCATGGAAAATATATATTTGTAGTTCGAAAATTTTAAAAATCTGATTTAATGAAACGATTGATTTTATTTCCTGTGCTGATATGTATGCTGTTCGGAACCTCACAAGCCGACGAGGGAATGTGGTTGCCTTCACTTATACATAAGCTGAATATCAAAGAGATGCAACAAATGGGATGTGAGTTGACAGCGGACGATATTTATAGTATCAACCATTCAAGTTTAAAGGATGCAGTGGTGGCTTTGGATCATGGTTCCTGTACAGCTGAGATTATTTCGGAAGAGGGATTGCTTTTAACCAATCATCATTGTGGATTTGGTGAGATTCAGGAGCACTCCACGGTGGAAAATGACTATCTGAAAGAGGGATTCTGGGCACAAAACCGTGATGAGGAATTGCCAAATCCCGGGAAAACTGTATCCTTTTTAATCCGTGTTGAGGATGTAACCGACAGGGTGTTGTCCACAGTGGATGATAGCATGGATTATCAGGAAAGGATTATGCAAATCAGTAAAATGACCACTGAAGTTTCGAATGAAGCTACCAAAGATACCCATTACGAAGGACGTGTTCAGGGATTATATAACGACAATAAATATTACCTTTTTGTCTACGAAACATATAAGGATGTACGGTTGGTAGGTTGTCCACCGAAATCAATCGGGAAGTTTGGCGGTGATACAGATAACTGGATGTGGCCCCGCCACACCGGTGATTTCTGTTTATTTCGTGTTTACAGTGGCCCCGATGGGAAACCGGCTGAGTACAGCGAAGAGAATATCCCCCTTCGGCCACGACACTCCCTGCCTGTTTCAATCAAGGGCGTCGATAAAGGGGATTTTGCGATGATCCTCGGATATCCCGGCAGTACGAACCGGTATAAAACCTCAACCGGAGTGGAATATACCATGAAGGTCACAAATCCCATCCGGGTGGAAGTAAGAAAGGAAAAACTGGATCTTATCAATGAGTATATGCGCACAAGCCCGGCAGCCCGCATCCAGTATTCAGCAAAATATGCCGGCAGTTCCAATTATTATAAATACAGCATCGGTCAGAATAAAGGATTGAAAAACCTGCGTGTAATAGAAAAAAAGAAAGCCCTGGAAAAAGAATTTACAGACTGGGTAAATGAAAATGC
>CAZNPV010000025.1:0-25254 GCA_964575025.1 uncultured Mariniphaga sp. | reverse complement strand
GATTGAAAAACGGTATAAGGGGGATTTTGAGAAATTTGCAGAAAAGATGTTTTCAAAATCCATTCTTGATGATCGATCAGAGATGGAGGAATTTCTTTCCGATCCCAAACTGAGAACACTTAAAAAAGATGAGGCCTTCCAGGCTGCAAAATCCATTTTTACAACCTACGAACAAATAGCAAGCCAGGCCATGGCTTCTCAGCCGCTCCTTGATGAGGGCAGGCGTTTGTTTGTAGCCGGATTGATGGACATGTATGATGACAGGATTTTCTATCCGGATGCCAATTCAACTATGCGTCTGACCTATGGGCAGGTGCTTGATTATGTTCCACGGGATGGCGTTTTATACAACTATTATACTACCACACAGGGATACCTGGAAAAAGAGATTCCCGGAGACGATGAATTTCATGTTCCGGCAAAAATGAAGGAACTGATCCTGGATGAAGCATTTGGCCGGTATGCAGATGAGGACGGAACCCTCCACACCTGTTTCCTCTCCAACAACGACATTACCGGAGGCAATTCGGGAAGCCCGGTTATGAATGCAAACGGAGAATTAATTGGAATTGCCTTTGATGGAAACTGGGAAGCTATGAGTGGCGACCTGGCTTTCGAACCGGAACTCCAGCGATGTATAAGTGTGGATATTCGTTTTGTGCTCTGGATTATTGACAAATATGCCGGGGCTTCACACCTGATTGATGAAATGACCATTGTGCAATTTTAAATAAAAAGCAAAAGGCTTATGGCCATTACGCCCATTCCGGCTATCAGTCCACCGATCGCCATATGATGCTCTCCATACTCTTCAGCCGTAGGAAGCAATTCATCAAGGGAGATATAGACCATAATTCCGGCAACGCCTGCAAAGATTACCCCAAAGGTAGAATCATTAAAAATGCTTCGTAAGATGAAGTACCCGATGATGGCTCCAACAGGCTCGGCAAGTCCGGATAAAAAGGATAACCAGAAGGCCTTTTTTCGATTTTTGGTCGCATAATAAATGGGTACTGAGACGGCAATTCCTTCGGGTATATTATGGATGGCAATGGCAACAGCGATGCTTATACCAAGTGCCTGATCGGTTAAGGCACTCATAAACGTTGCCAGTCCTTCAGGAAAGTTGTGGATCGCAATCGCAAGGGCAGAGAACAAGCCCATCCGAAGCAGTTTTTTATTGTTGGCAGGATTTAAATTCTTTGCATCAAGATTTTTTATTTCGTGGGGGTTCTCAAAGGAGGGAATAAGTCGGTCAATAACGGCAATTACCGCAATACCGGAAAAAAAAGCAATCACGGTATAAATGCTCCCTGCCTTCATACCGTAAACACTGCTTAGTGAATCTTTTGCTTTCACAAAAATTTCAACCAACGACACATAAACCATGACACCTGCTGAAAAACCAAGGGAAGCAGCAAGAAATTTCGGATTGAATTTTTTTGACAGCAACGACATGACACTGCCAATCCCGGTAGATAAACCAGCAAAAAATGTTAATCCCAATGCAAAAAGTATATTTTCAGTTTCAGCTGTCATAAGGTAGTTTTATGGAGTGTTGATTCGTCATGGTCGTTTCATGCGTCTAAAATTAATTATTTTCTAAGGGAATTCATTGAACTCAAAAAAAAATAGCTTAAGAAAGATGCAAAAAATTTATATTCTCACTTCCATCCATCCAGGCTTGTTTTTTTCGATATTAACAACCTATTTTGTACCCGTTACCAGAATAAATACGTATGGCTGTACCGAAAATAACAATTTACACCGATGGGGCAGCGAGGGGAAATCCCGGTCCCGGAGGGTACGGGATTGTTCTACTTTCGGGGCAGCACCGTAAGGAATTGTCGCAGGGCTACCAGCTTACTACGAACAACCGGATGGAGTTGCTTGCTGTTATTGTGGCCCTGGAAGCATTAAAGATATCCGGCAGTGACGTGGTGGTTTATACTGACTCAAAATATGTTGTGGATGCCGTTGAAAAGGGCTGGATCTGGAACTGGGTGAAGAAACGCTTTAAGGGGAAGAAGAACCAGGATCTCTGGATGCGCTTTCTGGAAATATATAAAAAACACAATGTCCGTTTTGAATGGGTCAAAGGACATGCAGCGAATCCGCTCAATGAACGGTGCGACCGGCTTGCTGTTGAAGCGTCCATGCAGCCGGAACTACTGGAGGATAAAGGATTCCAGCCTTCCTAGAGAAAAACTACGTGGGGTTGGTTCGTGGGTGCAGGTTCCTCTTCAGGCTGTTTGCTTTGGCTGTTAGGCGAAAAGTTCAAGTTGATCTTTCAGCAGCCGGAAGGACTTCCGGTGGTATGGACTGGTTCCCTGTTTCTGCAGGGCTTCCCTGTGTGCCAGGGTGGGGTAGCCTTTATTTTGTTTCCAGTTAAATTCCGGAAACTCACGATGTATTTTTTGCATGTATTCATCGCGCCAGGTTTTTGCCAGAATAGAAGCAGCAGCTATGGACCTGTATTTTCCATCCCCTTTGACAATGCAACTGAACGGAATGTCGGTCTGAGGCCGGAACCGGTTGCCGTCGATCAGCAGATGATCCGGTTTGACCTGTAGTTTCTGTATGGCCCTGTTCATGGCCAGAAAGGATGCATTCAAAATATTCATACGGTCGATTTCCCGGTTTGAGACCATGGCAACAGCCCATACCTGCGCTTTTTCTTCAATGATCTTCCGCAGCATTTCCCGGTTTTTCTGTGAAAGCTTTTTTGAATCATTCAACAGGGGATGATCAAATCCATGGGGTAGAATCACAGCCGCAGCAACCACCGGTCCGGCCAGGCACCCACGGCCCGCTTCATCACACCCCGCTTCCATCCTGCCTCCCACTAAATATGGCAGTAACCCACTCATTCATTCAGTAATTCAGTTCATTCAGTAATTCAGTAATTCAGTAATTCAGTTCCTCAGTAATTCAGTAATTCAGTACTTCAGTACTTCAGTCCTTCAGTCCTTCAGTAATTCAGTCCTTCAGTCCTTCAGTTCATTGCTCTTTCCATGCACATCCATAGTTCCCGGGCTGTTTCTTCCCAGCTGAATTTTTCTTTCTGGGTAAATCCTTTGTTTACTAAATCTTCCCTCAGGTTTTGGTTTTCAGCCATAGCGATCATTGCTTCCGTGATCTGGTCTGTTTTATTCGGGTCCACATACAAAACAGCGTTGCCTCCTACTTCGGGAAGAGAGGTCGTATTGGAACAAATAACCGGAGTTCCGGAACTCATGGATTCAACCACAGGAATACCGAAGCCTTCAAAAAAGGGTACAAAAACCAGGCTGAGAGCAGCTCCGAATATCTGGTGCAATTCTTCAGTAGATACCCGGCCGGTAAAGATTACCTCTTGTGTGTAATGCATGTTTTTGTAAGTATGATACATTTCTCCGGTTTTAAACATTTCCCCTCCGACAATCAGCAGTTTGCATCCTTTCTTATCCCTGCGTTTAAAGGAATCAAAAGCCTTCAGCAATCCACCGATGTTTTTTCGCGGGTGAAGGGCGCCGACAAACAGAAAGTATTCCCTTCCCTGGCTGTACTTTTCCCGGGTCGCTTGCTGCTTTTCCTGGGTTGTTGGGGTAAAGATCGGGTTGATGCCATCGTATACCACATCAATTTTATCCCTGTTCACGTGAAAGGAACGGGCAATGTCTTCTTTGGAGTAACAGGAAACGGTAGCTATCCGTCGCGCTTTCAAAGCGTATTTCGGAAAATACCGGTTATAATAACCCGAGGTAAGCCATGGCAGATCGCCAGGACGGTGGACGAAGTTGATATCATGGATCACAGGTACCTGCGGAACATCGGTTCGCAAGGAGAGATACCCATCCGGAGAAACAAAAACATCGGCTTTCTGTTTTTTCAGAATGCGCGGGATTTGATATTCAAACCAAAAATACCAGAGGAAAGGATGCCTGGCAGGAGGAGGAACTACCACCGGTGTGATATTTTCCGAAAAAATATAGCCGGGATGGTAAGGCCGGTCAAAAATGAAGATAAACTGATGTTCCGGATGATCCCGGGTTATCCGTTTCAGGGTTTCCAATGAAAACCAACCGATCCCTTCCAGTTTCCCTTTTAACAGCAAACGCGTGTTTACAGCAATTACCATAAAACAGTTTCAAGCAATTATTCAGTAAATGTACAAAGTCTGGCTAAAAAATTATTACTTTTAACCATGGATTTCATTCAAATATAGTAAAGGAAGAATTTTGAAAAGGAAGTTTGTTACCAATCTGATATTACTGCTTTTCCTCAACCTTCTGATAAAACCATTTTGGATTTTTGGTATTGACCGGACGGTACAGAATATCGTAGGCGATCAGAGCTACGGCCTCTATTTTGCCCTGCTCAATTTTTCCATGCTCCTGAATATTTTACTTGATGTAGGAATTACCAATTTCAACAACCGAAACATATCCCGACATAATTTTCTTGTTACCAAGCATTTATCTAATATTATCGGATTAAAATTTGTCCTTGCAGGATTTTATGCTGTGGTTTGTCTTGTGGTGGCTTTGATCATTGGGTATGACAAGGTTCAGTTTCACCTGCTTTTCTTTTTAATTTTCAATCAGTTTTTGCTATCCTTCATTCTATATCTGCGTTCAAATATAAGTGCGCTGCAATTTTTCCGGACCGACAGTCTGATCTCAGTCCTGGACCGGACTTTAATGATTGTGATCTGCGGAGTCCTCCTTTACACGAATATTCTGAACCGTAAATTTACGATCCAATGGTTCGTGTATGCACAGACCTTTTCCTATGTGTTAACATCCATTGTTACCTTTTTGGTCGTGTTGTCCAAATCGGGGAGGATATCTGTTCGTATGAATCCGAAATTTTGCCTGGTTTTCTTAAAAAAATCGTATCCGTATGCGCTTCTTATATTGCTCATGTCCTTTTATAACCGGATTGATTCAGTGTTGATTGAACGGCTATTGCCTGATCCGGTCGGCAAAGAACAGGCGGGGATTTATGCCCAGGCTTTCCGGTTATTGGATGCCGTTTCCAATTTTGGCGTTTTGTTTGCCGGTTTGTTGCTGCCGATTTTTGCAAAAATGATCAAAGACCGGGAGCATATTGGACCGATGGTTCAGTTATCCTATTCCCTGATTATTGCACCGGCTGTGATTCTCGCTTTTTCCTGCCTGTTTTACAATGAGGAGATTATGCAGGCCCTATACAAATCAAATTCTGATGAGTCTTCCAGGATCCTTGGTATTCTCATGCTCGGTATGCTTGGAATAATGACTACTTACATTTTCGGAACGTTGTTGACGGCCAACGGAAGTTTAAAACAACTGAACATTATGGCATCCCTCGGTATGGTTCTGAATATTATCTTGAACATTATCCTTATTCCCCGATTTATGGCGTTGGGTGCGGCCTGGGCCAGTTTATCCACACAATTTGCTACGGCCATTGCCCAGCTCATCATTGCACTGGCTATTTTCAGACTGAAGGTTGACTGGAGATATATCGGACGCCTGATGTTGTTCGCTGTTCTGTTAATTCTGGCAGGATTTATTTCCCGTCTTACAGGCAATTGGTTGTATGGATTTGCTGCTATGATCGCCACCGGGGGTTTGATTGCTTTTTTAATTAAATTAATTAATGTCAGGGATTTAATTGAGATTGTTTTGTATAACCGATGAACACAAATCCCTCCATAGCTGAACTTCAGAACCGGGAAAAATATACTTTGCTTGCAGAACTGGATCACCTTCATATTAAGGAGTTTGTGCTGGATCAGGTCCGGACCGGTAACAGGCTTATCCGGATGTATATGGGGTACCAGTGTCTGATGATTTGCCTGGGGACCTTTTTTGCCGTACTGAGTGTTGTGAAGGCCTTCCATGGTGAGATGAAAGAGCTCTGTTATTCGCTGGCTGCACTGGTTTTTAGTTTTTCATTTCTTGTTATTTTTCACGAGTTGCTTCACGGACTGGCATTTAAAGCCGTGGGAGTTCCGAGGGTAACTTATGGTGTCCTTCCCAAAAAGTTTATCTTCTATGCCGAAGCGGACCGGTTTGTTTTAAACAGCAGGCAGTTCAGGATCGTGGCGCTTGCGCCTCTGTGGATCATTAAACTGGTTTCACTTGCCGGTATGGCATGTTTTTTTTCTCATCCGGCCCTCTGGTTTTTCATGGTTGTGATGTGTTTGCACAGCTTGTTTTGTGCGGGAGATATTGCCATGCTTTCTTTTATGAACAGGTATCCTGGCGAGGTATATACCTACGATAACAAAAAGGAAAAAAAGAGTTATTATTTTCGTAAAATCATGTGATCTCTATCTTAACGGGTCACCAGTCTTCCAGTTTCAATCCAGTGAATTCAGCACTATCCAGTTTGTCTTCCGGGATCAACAATACTTCGAAAGCCGTTGTGATCTCTGGATCCAGAATGCACTCAAAACCTACCATGGTGGTTCCCGGATTTTCTGCATCGTAATGATTCGTAGGTGCGGTGCTCCATGTCTTCATTTTGAGTTGATCCGGTCCTTTAACTATCAGGTATAGCGATTTATTGTCTTTCAGCAATCGGGCGCCTTTTTCAGACAGCATTACTTCTGCCGGGGTAACCAGGTTCCACCTTACGGTGGTTTTTTGCATGGGTGTTTCGATCTCATCGCGGATCACAACATAGCTTTCCTTTACCAGTGCCACCCCCCGTACTGCTTTTTCAAGTTGGTTCCGGTAAAGGGTTGATAATTCAGATACAGCATATCTGAATTCTTCTGAATCGGAATACCGGTCAATTTTTGCATATCCGTCCACACGCTGAAGTTCGTTGTTTACCGTTAATGTGGAGTGTGCATAATTGTTCAGTCTGAAAACAGACCAGCGTTGGGCATCCTGTGTGCGGCCGAAGATTGACATTCCTTTTGATTCCAGTGATTCATAATTCTGAGAGCCGAAGTCACAGACCCACCGGATGCCATCGGATTCCATTATGAAGGAGCCGATATCCATATGGCCGTGATTAACGGATGGCGATCCGGCTTTAAAACCCAGGTACATGGCATTCGGATCGGTCC
Source organism: uncultured Mariniphaga sp. (assembly GCA_964575025.1). GTDB lineage: Bacteria > Bacteroidota > Bacteroidia > Bacteroidales > Prolixibacteraceae > JABMQB01. The sequence continues at coordinate 18,206 of CAZNPV010000025.1, read as the reverse complement.
ATGAGGTACGCATGATACAAACCGGATTTTTCCCCTGAGCTACATAAAATTCTGAAGCAGGTTCACTTAAATCGTCCAGGGGGATATCTCTTCCCCATATCATAGCTGCGGGCAAAATACGGTTTTGGGTAAAAGCAGAATAATCGGTAATTTGTAAATATGTATTTTCCATCCAAAGCAAGGAAGGGTCGTTGTTTTTGTCGGCGAACCAGAGCATAGCCGGGCTTAATGATCCTCCCGGTCCACAGTCTCCCCAGTTGTAACATTTTCCCGACGGGGCGAGCATGTGTTTCATAAACTCTCCTGTTTGCATAAATCCCCGGGATTCTGACAGTCCCCGGTCGGTGTTAAAACAGGTTTCCACGGCGCTTAGAAATAATACGTTAAACGTTGTGCCGTAATCCCAGTACGAATAGCCTTCCGGAAAGGCCCCGTCCGGTCCATAGTCAACCATTGCTTTTGGAATGGAACGGAAGGCTCTCTGGATGATTGAGTCGGCCAGTTCGGGGTAATCTTCCATAACAGCCATCGCTCCGAAAGTCATCCCGGCATTGCATATCGGGTTCCAGTTGTGTTCTGCTTCCAGAAACCAATTGTATTCATCCTCGAAAGAGGGTTTTAATCCTTTTTCTACAATGGCTTGGCAAATAATGGTTCTGGACTCATCCGGCAGACTGTCAAATAACCAGTCGTACCCAATAGCCAGCGCCATGGTCATTTCCCCTACATCGAGAAAATGGGACGGGTTCCAGTCGGTAAAGCCGGCAGCTTTCAGCATCTCCTTTTCGGCATGTTCGGCATAGCGTTGATCACCCGTCATCCGGTAGCCATACGAAAGGTAGAATATCCTGCGAAGATATTCCCGTGAGGTGTGAAGCAACCTCTTTCCGATCTGGATGCGGTCCATGGGTTCCTGCAGGAGGATGTTTTCACACTCATCGATGATGGCCTGATTTAGTTTCCTCCAGGTTTCATTTGCTGTGATGGACTGGTGAATCGCCTTTTCTTCTCCCTTGAGCAGCAAAATACGGGGATGCCCCGGTTTGCTGTTATTGCATGATAACCCGCATAATAACAGGCTGATCAGCAGGGCCAGATTGGATAATTTGTTCATTTGTATTCGTTTCATTTGTAAGTAGAATTAAAATACCAGTATTGCTGAAGTTTTTTTACCGGGAGCCGAAACTATTTTCAGGCTTCCGCCATGCAACTGCATGATCTGCCTCGATAAACTCAGCCCGATCCCGGTCCCCGATTGTTTAGTCGTATAAAAAGGGATGAAAATTTTATCCATCAGATCGGGCGGTATGCCTGGTCCGTTATCTGTAACAGAAACCGTTGGTCGTCCGCTTTCGCTGATTTTTGCCTCGAGGGTGATCTCTCCTGCGGGAGTATTTTTCAGGGCTTCCGTGGAGTTCTTAATTACGTTGATCAATAACTGGGATATCTGTTTTATATCTGCCAGGATCTCAAGTTCAGGAGGCTTGACTTCCCATCGGAAGGTGATATCTGAATTGGTGGATTCATGGGTTACAAGGGTAATGATCTTATCAAAGAGTTCCTTCAGGGCAATGGGTTTTTTGTCGGGTTGGGGAAGGTGTGTCAGTTTGCGGTATGTTTCAACAAACCCCATCAGGCCGGCACCCCGTTCGTTGATCACCTCCAGTCCTTTCATGGTATTGGCAATGGTTTTCTTTTCGGGCTTTTTGCCGTTCAGGTTTTTAAAATACCCCAGGAGGGTTTGTGACAGGGAGGTAATGGGTGCAACCGTGTTCATGATTTCATGGGTCATGACACGAATGAGCTTAATCCACGATTCCAGCTCCTTGGCTTCCAGTTCATTCTTGATATCCTGGATGGTAACCAGCTGAAGGTTGTCCTGGGCTGTTTTAAACAGGGTGGATTTCAGCGACAACTGAATGGTTTCATGCCCGTTATGATAGCTTACCAGTTTCCGGTCCCCCGGCTTTAATTCCTTCAGGGTTACATAGACTTTCTGATTCATCCTTTTAATTTGCTCAATGTGGGCAAGGTGTTCATAGTTCAGAAGCCTTCTGGCAGCTGAGTTTGCAAGGAAAATTATCCCTTTTTCATTAAACGTAAGTACCCCAAGGGATATCTGTTCAAGGATGGTTTTATAATATTGTTCCTGTGCCTGTAGTTCGAATTTGATCTCTTTTATCAGTTCGTTTACATTATTCAGACTTTTATTGAGTTCGTTCAGCGATCTGCTTCCTGTTTTTTCAGGGAAATTGAGCGTGGAATCCTCGTTGCGTATGGCATCAAAAAAGAAAGCAATCTTCCGGTTGGTCCGGTTCAGGTAATGTATCAGTTCCCCTATCTGTATGATTAGGACCAGCATAAAAAAGATACTACCGGTATACCATTGCCGGCCAAAAAAAAGCCAGCCCGTAAACAAGGCTGTTAAGGTCATCAGGAGCACCCGGATGATCATATTGGTATAGTAACTTCTGATTGCCATGGGACTGTTTAAAGGTTGTATTTTTTCATTTTGTTATAGAGGGTCTGACGGGTAATTCCCAGATTTTCGGCTGCTGACGAAAGGTTTGTGCTGTTTTTTTGCAACACTTTGGTGATCATTTTCCGTTCCATCTCTTCCAGGGTTCCCTCAAAAGATTCATCTGTTTCAGGCAGTACAGGATTCAGGAAGAAAGAATCAGGGGTCAATGTTTTTGTATCTGAAAGGATTACGGCTTTCTCAATGGTATGTTGCAATTCACGTACATTCCCCGGCCATTTATATCCGGTCAGCTTTGCCTTTGCCTGGATGCTGATCGACAATCCGGGTTTCCGGTATTTGTTGCTGTAGATACCGAGGAAATATTCGGCAATGGGGAGGATATCTTCCTTCCGCTCATGCAGGGGCGGGATTTCCAGATTTATGGTGTTGATGCGGTAGAACAGGTCTTCACGGAAAGTTCCGTTGGCTGTCATGCTTCCCAGGTTCCGGTTGGTGGCACAGATCAGCCGTATATCGACCGGGACCGGTCTGTTCGACCCAACGGGGGTAACCATCCGGTTTTGTAATACCGACATAAGCTTGGGCTGAAGGTGTATGGGCAGGTTGCCGATTTCATCAAGAAAAAGGGTTCCTCCACTGGCGTTCCCAATCTTCCCGATGCGGTTCTCATGGGCATCGGTAAAGGACCCTTTGGTATGGCCAAACAGTTCACTTTCGAAAAGCGTTTCGCTAATGGCACCCATATCCACGGAAACCATTAATTCTTCGGCTCGTTTGGATCGCTTGTGTATTTCTCTGGCAATAAGCTCTTTGCCGGTTCCGTTGTCGCCGGTTATCAGTACATTGGCATCGGTTTGGGCTACCTTGTGTGCAAGGTTCAGTAATTGCATCATCTGCGGCGATCTGGCTATGATTACATGTTTATGCCGGCTAATCTCCTGTTTCAGCGCATCCTCTTTTTGTTTTAAATGGTTGATTTCGCGTTTCGATTGCCTTATCCGGTGCGCATTGAGCAAGGTCGATTTTAATTTTTCATTGTTCCACGGCTTGGTGATAAAATCGGTGGCTCCCTGTTTTAATGCTTTTACTGCAAGCTCCACATCCCCATAGGCTGTAAGCATCACTACCTGAGTGTCTTTGTTGATCTCTTTGATACGTGATAACCAGTACAACCCTTCATTGCCGGTGTTCACACCAGCCGAAAAGTTCATGTCCAATAATACAATCCCATAGTCTCCGGACTCAAGCAACGAAGGCATCAGATTGGGATTGGAGAGGGCTTTTATCTGTTTAAAATCATCCTGTAAAAGAATCTCCAGGGCACTTAGAATGCTTTTGTTATCATCAACAATGAGAAGATTTCCTTTTTCCATTTTCAGATACAATATCTACCAAAGGTAATCTACCTTGCATCTTAATCAAAAGGAGTGTCAAAAAAATTTACACTTTCTGTAAAGAAAACATACAATCTTATTTTTAATCAAGGCATAGATAGTTTCTAAAGTTCAGTATTTAAGCATATTAATGTTAATGGCATTTTTTTAGTAACAAAATCTCCCTGAATAAGTCTTATGATTAAAAAAAGGATGGCAAAATTTTTTTTTATACTGGGAGCATTATTTGCGCTATTGCGATTAAGTGCCGGCGCACAAAAGATATGGACCATTGAAGATTGTGTGAATTATGCAGTCAGGCATAATCTCAATGTGGAAAAAAGAGAATTTCAGAATTCGTTACACGAAGAAACCTATCACCAATCAATCCGGAATATGCTTCCCGGGGCTGAGTTTAGTGCACGAAGTGGGGTAAGTTTCGGAAAAACGGTAGACCCTACAACGTATGATTTTGTCAATCAGCAATTTTTCTCATCCGGTTATTCTGTTGGAGCCAGTGTCGGTCTTTTTGACGGTTTCTCTCAGTTAAATACAATTTCTTACAATAAGCTGAATTATCTGGCAGGGCAGAAGGAATACGACCAGCAAAAAAACGATGTGGCTTTTCTGGTGCTTTCCGATTATTTCGATGTATTGTTTTACAAAGGATTGCTCGAAATTGCAAAGGAACAAAAAGAGTTATCGGAGTTAAACCTGAAAAAAGCCCGGGCAATGTATGAAACCGGCTTAAACTCCAGGAGTGATTTACTCGAAATGGAATCCCGTATGGCTACCGAGGAATTAGCGGTTGTTCAGACTCAAAACTACCTGAACACCGGGCTTTTGCAACTTAAGCAGCACATGAACTATACGGGCAGGGAAGAATTGGTATTGACTGAAAACCCGGGAATTGAGGAGGTTGGCAGTTGGTTATCCGATGCTGATTCTGTGTATAGCCTGGCTCTTCTTTCCAATCCCGGATTAAAAGCAGCTGAGTTACAGAAAAGAGCGGCTGAAAAAAATTTATCCATCGCAAAAGGGCAGTTGTATCCAAGCCTGAGCATGTCGGGAGGGTATTCGTCCAATTATGCCAAACTTAAGGGCAACGATGAAGCGGAGTCATTCAAGGATCAAATGAACAATAATGCCTCACAGTATGTCACGCTTTCACTCACCGTCCCTGTTTTTTACAAATGGAGTTTAAGGTCGCAGGTGAAAAAGGCAAAACTGAGATTATCACAGGCAGAAACAGAGGTTAGCCTTGCCCAACAGCAATTGTATCAGGAAATAGAAAGGAATTACAATGAACTTTCAGCCCTCTCGGCTGAATACGGACAAATGGTTAAACAACTGGAAGCTTCAAAACTTGCCTACCAGGCAGCAGAAAAAAAACTGGAACAGGGGCTGATTGGACCCATCGATTTTTATGACTCAAAAAATCTGATGGCCAAAGCTGAAAGCGATGTATTGCGGACAAAACTTCAGTATGAATTGAAAAAACGTACCATCGATTTTTTTATCGGGATTCCGATATATTCGGAAAAGGAGGAATAAATGAATTCAGAATCATGTAACGAGTATACAACGCATAAGTCACACAAAAGAGTCGTATACATTTATACAGATGCAATTTTAACAAGATGAATTATGGGAATGGACAGAAAAATAGAGAAGAAGAAAGGCATACGGCCGAAACATATTGTTTATGCAGTAGTTGGGGTTGCGTTTATTCTTTTGCTGGTAAAGATCATTAAGGATTCCAATATTACTACATTTAAAGTGGAAAGGGATAAGATCACCATTGAGGAAGTGCAATTTGGCGAGTTTAATGATTACATACGCACCAATGGAACCGTTGAACCGATTACCACGATTTATCTCGATGCGGAAGAAGGCGGCCAGGTAAAAAAACTAATCATTGAAGAAGGGTCCAATGTGAAAGAAGAGGATGTAATATTGGTGTTGGAGAACCGACAGCTGTATCAGGAAATTATGAACAGCGAATCAAACCTTGCACAAAAACAGAACATGCTGCGGCAGACACGGATCAGTTTTGAAGCAGCACGCATTGAATCGAAACGTTCGCTCCTGAATTCACGGTATGATATTATTAAGAAGAAAAGGAATTTCGAACAGCAAAAAGCGTTGTATGAAGATGAGCTGGTGTCAAAAGAGAATTACCTGCAGGCCAAAGAAGATTATGAATATGCGATTCAGATGCATGAGATCAATAAAATGAGAGCTGAGAATGATTCCATGATCATGGCTACGGAAATGATCCAGTTGGAACAGGACCTGGAAAAGATGCAACAGACCCTTGACCTGGTGTATGAGCGTCTCGACAACCTGAATGTGAGAGCTCCGGTGGATGGACAACTGGGAATGCTGGATGCTGAAATAGGCCAAAGCATCGGGAGAGGACAACGCATCGGACAGATCAATGTGTTGACAGATTATAAAATTGAAGCATTGATCGATGAACATTATATCGACCGGGTCCGGCCCGGGTTAAGTGCAACATTCGAAAGGCAGAACAGTCTTTTTAACCTGAGAGTGAAAAAAGTGTATCCGGATGTCAGGAATTCACAGTTTCAGATCGACCTGGTCTTTACCGATGAACGTCCCGATAACATCCGAACCGGGCAGACCTATTACATTAACCTGCAGCTAGGTCAGCCTGAGAAATCACTCCTGGTAAGCCTGGGAGGGTTCTTTAACAGTACCGGTGGACAGTGGATCTATGTCCTGGATCTTTCCGGCGAGTTTGCTATCAAACGGGATATTCGCATCGGACGGAAAAACCCACGTTACTACGAAGTTCTCGAAGGACTGGAAGCAGGAGAACAGGTGATTACTTCAGGGTATGACCTGTTTGGGGATAACGATAAGCTGATACTGAGGTAAGGGCAGAGAGCAGAGGGCGGAGAGCAAAGAGCAGAGAGCGGAGAGCAGAGAGACAGAAACAAAAATGATTAGAAAGTGTAAAAAATAAAATTAATAATCAATGGGGCAATTATGGAGCAGAGCGCTTTTACTCTTTGCGCTCTGCTCTTTGCCCGTACTAAAAATTAGAGTTATGGCACATTTTCGATTCATGGATTTAGACATTTGGAAGGAATCAATTGAGATGGACGACCGATTGTTTGATTTGGCAGATAAATTAAGTGATGCCAGGAGTTTTCGGGTTGCCGAACAATTGAGAAGTGCCTCCTTGAGTATCTCAAATAACATCGCTGAAGGCTCGGGTTCTTTTTCGGATAAAGATTTTGCTAATTTCCTGAATATTGCGCGTCGCTCCGTATTTGAAACAGCAAATATTACCTTCATCGCCTTCAGAAGAAAGTTCATTGGCCAGCAAGGACTCGACCATATTTTAAATGATATGGATTATCTAAGCCGAAAAATTACAAATTTCAGAAAGTCAATTTTGAAAAATTTATTAACTCATTGAGCAGGATCATGCTTCGCCATGCACTCTGCTCTTTGCTCTAAGCTATATTATAATGATAAAAACAGAAAAACTAACAAAAATTTTCCGCACAGAGGAAATTGAAACCTATGCGTTAAACGCAGTCGACATTGAGGTAAAATCCGGTGAGTTTGTAGCTGTAATGGGCCCTTCGGGGTGTGGCAAATCAACCTTGCTGAACATCATTGGATTGCTGGATAATCCGAGCCAGGGGAAATACTTTTTCGACAGCCAGGAAGTCGGGAAATTCAAAGAACGCCAGCGCACACAGCTGCGTAAAGGGAACATTGGATTTGTGTTTCAGAGTTTTAACCTGATTGATGAGCTGACGGTTTATGAAAATGTTGAGTTGCCGTTGATCTACCTGAAATTAAAAGCCAGGGAACGGAAAGAGATGGTAAATTCCGTCCTGGAAAGGATGAAGATCGGGCATCGTGCCAAACACTTCCCTCAGCAACTTTCGGGGGGGCAGCAGCAACGGGTGGCTATCGGAAGGGCCGTGGTTGCCAATCCGAAGCTGATCCTTGCTGATGAGCCTACCGGAAACCTTGATTCAAAAAACGGCCTTGAAGTCATGAACCTTTTAACCCAGTTAAACAAGGAAGGAACGACCATCATCATGGTGACCCACTCGATGCACGATGCCGGGTTTGCACACCGCGTTATCAACCTGTTCGACGGCGAAGTGATTACCGAAAACATGAATGAACCGATGGTGGAGATATTGTAATTCCATTTTGAATAAAATATTCAAAGTCAGGAAACAAGATCATTTTTTTCATCATGCTAAAAAGAATTAAGCATCATTTCCGGGCTGTTGGCAAAAACAAGGCTGCATTGGCAACTCATATTACCGGATTAGCCATTGGATTGGCAACCACGATTCTGCTGGTGGTTTTTATGCTCCATGAGTGGAGTTATGATCGCCATTTTCCGAAAGCTGATTCCATTCACCGGCTCCATTCTGTATGGGAAGAAAACGGGCATTCTTCAGTGCAACCTATCAATTTACGGCAGGCATTTACTGAAATTCCGCAAAATGTAGCGGGAATTGATGAGGCAGTCCAGATTTACCGCGGGGGCAGTGTTGAACTAAGCTTTCAGAATGATCGCTTTGCCGGCAATAAATTGTTTTATGTCGATTCCACTTTCTTTCAGGTTTTTGATTTCATCGCGGTCGAAGGCATCCTCGAACGTTCGCTGAATAATCCGAAATCCATGGTTCTGACGCGCGACCTTGCCGGGAAGATTTTTGGTAACCGGCAGGCTGTAGGCCAATCCCTGCAAATGGATGGAGAAACGTATACCATTGCGGCAGTAATTGAGGATGTGCCTGTAAATACCCACTTCTCTTTTGATTTTCTGATGCCGATGGAATCACTCAGTTACCTCGGTCAACTTGGGGGGCTCGAGTTTTTTACCTATTATTTATATACCCTGGGAGCCCATACCGATGAAGTGAGCAAAGCCATCTGCAGTGCAAATACCAATATGCTGAAGGAACGATTCAGTAGTTTTGGCTTTGGTTTTTCTTCTGAAACAGAACCCCTGAAAAGGATTCATCTGCATTCTGTCTCATCCTATGATCTGGGCCCGCAGGGAAGCATAAAAACGGTGTTGTTGGTAGGGTTGATTGCCTTTTTGGTGATGTTTCTGGCGCTCACCAATTTTATCAATCTGTTTATTATTGAAGGGGAACTGCGGGCTAAAGAAATTGGTGTACGCAAAGTCAATGGCGCCGGGAAAACCGGGATCGTGAAACAATTTTTTGCGGAAACCTCGCTGATCGTGTCCATCGCTTTTGCAATCGGAATCATGTTGGCTATCGTTCTGTTACCCCAATTCGGGAATCTGATGCAACGCAGCTTCTCTTTGGCTCTGTTGAAATCACCGTTGCTGATCTTTTCAATGCTGGCGATCTTTGCTCTTACTGTTTTTCTGTCAGGAAGTTATCCTTCATTTTACCTGAGCAGGTTTCATCCTTCAGCCATATTGAATGCGCAATCGGGTAAAAAAGGAAGAAAAAAACGGATGATGAACATTGCCGGAGGATTGCAGCTGGTTGTTACCTTGTTTTTGCTTACATTCCTGTTTGGTGTGAACAAGCAAACCCGTTATTTAAAAAACCTGTCGCCCGGTTTTAATCCGAATGGATTGGTTAATATTTATAATCTCAACGACAATATAAAAAGTCATTACCCGGCCATTCGTGAACAGTTGCTGAATATTCCGGAAGTGGCGGGGGTGGCAGCTTCATCACATACGGTAGGAGGAGGGACAAGCGGACAGGGAATCCGGTTGGCAGAAGTTTCTGAAGACAGAGTTCAATCGATCAATGAATATCGTGTTCAGCCCGGTTTGTGCAGTCTGCTTGAACTGAACCTGAAAGAAGGCCGTTTTTTTGATCCCCAACGGCCCCTCGACCGAAACGGTGTGATTTTAAATGAAGCAGCGGTTAAAATGCTGGGGCTTTCCACGGCAGTTGGCCGCCAGGTAGTGATGTTCGATGATCCGTTGGAAGTAATCGGTGTGGTGAAAGATTTCCGCTACGAATTGGCTGCCAACATCATTCAGCCCCTTGTGATGACTGCCTATTCAAACGATATGTGGACGATCATGGTCAGAGTTGCTCAAAATGCCGAAATGCAGGCAGCCATGAAAAAAATTGAGCAGACGTTAAAATCGTTCGACGAAGGGTATATCCTGAGTTCGCGGGACACCCTCGATATGTACAGGAATTATTATGCCGATGAGGAACGGCTCAGACAACTCACACAACTTGGAGCTATACTGGCAATTGTAATCGTAATGATGGGCATTTTCATGCTGGTTTCGCAAAGCATTGCCCGGCGTACCAAAGAAATTGGCATCCGCAAAGTATTGGGAGGCTCCACTTCTGAAATGCTTTCGCTCATCTATGCCAATGCACTGAAATGGACGGCTGTTGCAGCCGCAGTTGCTACACCCCTGAGTTATTTTGTGCTTTACAAATGGCTGCAGAATTATGCTGTTAAAGCTCCAATCGGGTGGTGGCTCTGTGTTGAAGCCCTTGTTATTGTACTGGTTTTAGAAACAATAATAACCATAGCCCATACCTGGCGGGCAGCAACGAGGAACCCGGTGGAGGCACTCAGGTATGAGTGACGAAATCCCGATGTATTTTTCGTAGTATTTGAGAAACGAAAATACACAGAAAAAACAATCGGGATGAAAACCCGCAGGTACGAATAAGCAATTGAAAGAGTACTAAAATGTAACATGGTGTGAATGAATTTGAAAAGTTATCTGCTGATTAGTTATCGCCATTTGAAAGCCGATAAAACGAATACTTTTATCAGCTTAACCGGATTGATTCTTGGGTTGGGAATTGTTGCCGTGGTTTTGGCCTTTGTGTTGAATGAACTGAGTTACGATAGTTCGTTTGCCAATAAAGACCGGATTTACCGCGTGTTAAACTACAATGAAAACGACAATAATACCTGGGCAAATACCCCTTTTGTAATTGGAGAGACGGCCAAAAATAAATTTACAGAGGTTGAGGATTTTGTTCACCAGTACAACATTGGGAACATAGAAATCAAAAAAAATAGTGAATACATTTTTGAACCCGATATGATTTGCACAGAGAGCAGTTTCTTCAACGTGTTTGGTATTGAGATTCTTCAGGGAAGTTTGGTTGATTTTGACAAAGCACAAGGAAAGATTCTGTTAAGTAAAAAGCTCTCGGAAAAGTATTTTGGAACAGAAAATCCGGTGGGGCAACAACTTCACCTCCGGTTTAAAGGCAATGAATTTCCGATGGAAGTAGCTGCCATTTACAAAGATTTCCCTCACAACACCACTATAAAAGCATCTCTTGTTGCCAATACCGGTTTTGGAGTGAAACACCTTGCTGAGAATATAGCAACAAATGAAGAAATTCCTGGTGAGCACGAATTCAGGGAGGCCTGGCAAGGCGTTTTCTTCACTAATTTTCTGTTGCTCAGGGAGGGGGTGGATGAAAAGGCGTTTGAATTAAAACTGCAGCAACTGGGGAAAGAGCATTCTTCTGAATTGAATAAACTTGCTCTTTCACTCCAACCACTGTCCGGAATTTATTTCGGCTCTGAAAAAATTGTGGATAATAACCGGAAAGAGCAGGGAAATTTTGCGATGCTTCTGGTATTGGGTTTTATCGGAATTCTTATTTTGATTATCGCTTGCATTAATTATCTTAATCTGGCATCGGCAAGAGCTATGTCGCAAATAAAAACCTGCGCTGTCAGAAAAATTTGCGGTGCACCACAAAAGAGTATTGTGGCTCAAATGATTCTTGAATCTACATTGATTTCCCTGCTGGCCCTGCCTTTTGCCGTTATGGCTGCCTGGTTTTCGTTGCCATTCTTTAGCGAAATGCTTGGGAAACCCTATTCCATCGAAATAACTCATCAAAAGGTATTGACTCTTTCCATTCTGGTATTGGTTACTGTTGCTACAGGTATTTTTTCGGGAAGCCTCGTTTCTTTCAGCTCCTCGCGTTTTAGACTGGTGAATGTGTTAAAGGGAAATAAAACAAATGGCATCCGGAAACAATACGCCCGCAAAGCAATGGTTGTGTTTCAGATAGCGGTTTTTATTTCGCTTATCGCTTCCATGTTTCTTGTGCAAAAGCAGGTGCGTTATGCTTTTAACAAGGATTTGGGATTTGCCAGGGAGGGATTGATTCGTGTGCCTCTGGGCGACCACAATCTGGAACTTTTTAAACAGGAAATCACCAAAAACCCTAATGTGTTGAGCGCCAGCGGAACTCTGTGGATGCCCCCCAGCAATAACAAAATGTACGTTTCTATTCCGAAAGTGAGTACCCCTGACGAGCAGGTTAAAGTAAACGGGCTTTTTGTAGATTATGGTTTTGCCACAACCATGGGAATGCAAATCATTATGGGCAACGACTTCAACCGGGAGAAGAATAATAGTGGCGTTTTGGTGAATGAATCGGCCATTCAGGCATTGGGACTCACCGATATTCTGGGAGAAAAAACAGCTTTCGGAACGGTTGTTGGAGTGGTCAGCGACTTTAACATGTTCTCCCTTCACGAAGCCATCACACCAATGATAATTGGGCTAAATCCGGGAATGAGCCAGGATATAGCCATCCGGTTGCGGACAGAAAGCCTGCCTGAAACCATCGACTTTCTGAAAAAAACATGGGCAAATACCGGGGGAACAACCGCTTTCAAGTTTGAGTTTACTGACGATATTTTGAATGATTTGTATGAATCCGATATTCGTTTTTCGAAAACCATTGGTTTGCTGGCTGTAATTGCTATTATTATTGCCAGTCTTGGCTTGTTTGGCTTGTCGCTGCTTATGAGCAAACAACACACCAAAGAAATCGGTATCCGTAAAGTAAACGGCGCTAAAGTGTCCGAAATTTTAGCTTTGCTTAACAAAGACTTTGTAAAATGGGTCGTGATTGCTTTTGCAATAGCGACTCCCATTGCATACTATGCCATGCATAAATGGCTCGAGAACTTTGCCTACAAAACTACATTAAGCTGGTGGATATTTGCCCTGGCAGGTTTGCTTGCATTGGGAATTGCATTGCTAACAGTTAGTTGGCAAAGCTGGCGGGCAGCAACACGGAATCCGGTGGAGGCACTCAGGTATGAGTGACGAAATCCCGATGTATTTTTCGTAGTATTTGAGGAACGAAAATACACAGAAAAAACAATCGGGATGGAGGCTCTCCGGTATGAGTGATGCAGACAGGTTTGTCTGGAGGATGGCAGCTTTTAAAAGCTGATTACCTAACGTTTGCTGCCAGGACAGATATGCAGGCAGGTGCCCCTTCAAAAAATCATACAATAAGTGTCAAATAATTTGACATTAATCAACATTCCAATATATTTAATCTACTGTATTTCAGTAGTTTGAAAGAAAGGCACTTTAATTGCCCATAAGAGTAAAAAAAGGGGTTGTTTCCTGTAGCTTTTATGTTTCAGGGAAGACTGAACCTTGTAATCCGGGATAGGCATTAAAAAAAGAATCAAATAGAAACAAACCAATATGTGGTATCACTTTAAAATTGCCATTAGAAATTTAACCCGTGACAAAAGACATTCCTTTTTTCTCCTTTCATCGGTTTGTATTGGATTAATCACTTTTATTCTGGTTTCAGCCTATGTTTTTTATGAAAAAGGATTTGATCGTATTTTCCCGGACAACAAAAATATCTACCGTATAACCACCGATATTTACAGCGGGAACCAACTGAGTCTTTCCATCCCCGGATGTGAACGGGGTCTATCCACTTTCATAACGGAAAAATTCCCATCGGTTTTGGCTGCCGGTTTTTTAGCAGGAACCAATAACCCGCAATACAAAATTGGGGAAGAGATTTTTTCCGGCAACCGGATTTATCATGCTTCTCCCGGGTTTATTGATGTGTTTTCCATTCCGTTCCTACAGGGAAACAGAGCAGGAATTCTAAAAAAACCATACACCGCGATTATTTCAGAAAGTACAGCAGGAAAGTATTTTGGTTCAACCGACCCGGTCGGTCAAATCCTGTTTAAATATCCGGCTTACGAATATACCATTGAAGGGGTTTTTCAGGATATTCCCAGGCAGGCACATTTCAATGCCGATATTCTGCTTTCCTTTCACGACGATATGAACCTGCCGCCACCGGCCAAAGCACAGTGGGGCGAAACGGGTTTTTATACCTACCTGAAAATCACACCGGATGCTGATCTCAACCAAATTGAAGAAGGCATAAACTCGATGGTTAATGAAAACAAAAGCAGTTATTTCGAAATGAACAAGGTGCACCATCAATATCGTTTGCAACCGTTAAACAAAATTCATCTTCATTCCAATTTAAAAGATGAACTGCAACCCAATTCGCGTGCTGAATATGTGTATCTGATACTCATTGTAGGGCTTCTTATTCTGGCTGCATCAGGTTTTAATTACATCCAGTTTTCATTTTCCAGGTTAATCCATTCAGCTAAAAAAACAGGAATCAAAAAAATTAGTGGTGCCTCTTGTTCGAATATCGTTTTATCCTCTCTGGCCGAATCGCTTGTGATACACATAATGGCACTTCTGATTTCATTGGTTGTTGCATGGTCGCTTTTCCCCATCATGCACAACCAATTTGGCATCCTACTGGATCCGGTTTTTTCAAATCCGGTTTTTATGGTAATTCTTTTAAGTATCGTATTACTCAGCATAACCCTGAATGGGATTTTACCTCCTCTGCTAATCAACCGTTTCAACAGCCTCGAATTATTAAAACTGAAGTACAAACCTGTTACAGGCAATATCTCATTCCGGAAGGTAGTTGTTGTTGCTCAGTTTGTTATTGTCATTGCCATTATTGCGGGTATTTTAGGAATTAATAAACAGGTGCATTTCCTGATCCGGAAAGACAAAGGCTTTGATGTGAATAATACCCTTGTAGTTAAAGTTCCTCAAAATATCAGAAAAACCTCACAACGGGTGAACAACCTGCAGGCATTCGAAAACAATTTACTGAGCCATCCTTCCATCGTTGGAATTTCCAGTTCGAATATAATACCCGGAGATGTACCCTCCTACAATTTTAATTTCAGGGAGATTCAATCAGAAACAGGTGGGAAAGCAGCAGTTATTGTTGCCGATAAAAACTTTATCAGCAATTACAAAATTAATTTACTGGCTGGGAATAACTTTTATACCCCTGGTTCCAACGAAGAAAACAATGGATGTATTATTAACCGGGCATGCCTTCAGGTTCTTGAATTTCATACCCCGGAAGAAGCAATTGGAAGGGTATTGAAAATGGAAGATGAGAGCGGGATGCAAAATTTTGATACACCGGTAACAGGAGTCGTCGAAAATGTGGACTTCAGCGATGCCAAACAAAAACACGAACCCATTGTTTTCGTTGACTGGACAAAGGACATGCTTTGGGGAAATTATTCCATTAAAACCACAACTTCCCAATACGCCTCCGTTCTTCCTTTTATCAGGGAAAAATTCAGGGCTACTTTCCCGAATTATCCTTTTGAATACCTCATTCCTGAAGATTATTACAATAAACAGTTTGAAACAGAAACCCAACTGATAAAAATATTCCGGATGTTTATTATGGTCGCCATTCTGATCAGTGTAATTAACCTGTTTTCTATTTCCATGCTAATATTCTCCGCCCGGATAAAAGAGATCGGCATCCGAAAAGTAAACGGTGCAGAAATCCCGGAAGTGCTGGCCATGCTCAACAAAGATTTTGTAAAATGGGTCGTGATTGCTTTTGCAATAGCGACTCCCATTGCATACTACGCCATGAACAAATGGCTCGAAAATTTTGCGTACAAAACTGAATTGAGCTGGTGGATATTTGCTTTGGCCGGTTTGCTGGCACTGGGCATTGCGCTGCTAACTGTGAGTTGGCAGAGTTGGCGGGCGGCAACGAGGAATCCGGTTGAGGCACTCAGGTATGAGTGACGAAATCCCGATGTATTTTTCGTAGTATTTGAGGAACGAAAAACCACAGAAAAAACAATCGGGATGGAGGCGCTGAGGTATGAATAAGTCTTGAACTCTTGACAAATCGGGACAAGTTATGATTAAGTTGATTAAATGATTACCATGATTTTAAGAACAGAAAATAATTAAAGTCCGTCAAAAAATAATGAATTAATAATTAACGCATTAATTATGTGGTACACATTTAAGTTTTTCTTCCGTTCGTTATGGCAAAAAAAAACAATGTCGATGATAACCATTGGCGGTTATGCTATCAGTATGGCTGTATTTCTCATTCTGATAACCTTTATTATTGGCGAAAAGAATGTTAACAAGGGATTTAAAAACAGGGAAAATCTATACAGAATTGTTCGTTCCGAAAATGAATCAACCGTACCGAAAACCTTATACAATGATGTGAAAGAGAAACTACCCGGAGTTGACAAAATGTGTTTATATACCATAAGAAAACAATTGTATAAAAAAGGAGACCATCAGGAATGGGCAAGTTTTATTGCAACAACCGATGATTTCCTCGATATGTTTTCTTTTGACTTTATATTTCAGTCATCTGATCCCACTCTATTCGTTAAAGAGAATATTATCCTGACCAAAGAATTCAGCGAAAGGCTGTTTAGTGAAAGGAATCCGGTTGGCGAATACCTGGAAATAAATAATAATAGATACACTGTAGTTGGGGTGGTAAATGATGTACCTGAAAACTCATCATTTCGTTTTGATGCCTTTATGAATGTTGACCTGGCATACATTCATAAATATAACCATATGGGGGAGGAAGAACATACGTTGGTAAATTCTTTTGTTATGCTGAATCCCAATTCCAACCCGGTAGAAGTAAACATCCAGTTATCAGGAATGATCAGCCATTGGGAAGCATATAAAGATGCGAAACTTTCCTTACAACCTCTGAAAGATATTTATTTTAATGGTTTAAGCAGTGACCAAATACAACATGCCAATATCAACCTGATTTATCTGTTATCAAGCATTGCTATAATTATCCTTTTAATGACTGTTTTCAATTATGTCAACCTGACTGTCTCCAGAGGGTATGAACGGTTAAACGAAATTGGCATTAAAAAAACTGCCGGGGCTGGTAAAACAGATATATTCAGGCAGGTGCTTACCGAATCATATTTTGTGTCACTACTGGCAATGATTATTGCTCTTGTGATTATATCAATTATTTCTCCTCTTTTTACGGATATATTGGGGAAAAGAATTGAGTTAAGTTCTCTTTTTTCCCATCCCTTAATTATGGTGGCTGCCATCCTTATTTTTTTTGCAACCGGAATTTTATCAGGTATATATCCGGCTTTGGCATTCTCAGGAGTTTCGCCGTTGCAAATGATGGCTCATAACAAAGGATTTAAAAGGAAAGGGCAACGGGCAGGTATAATTGCGGTTCAGTTTTTTGTAACATCGGTTCTTATTATTTCCCTGCTGATTTTTCAGAAACAGTTAGGTTATGTAAAACATATGGACCCTGGTTTTGATAAAGAAATGTTAGTCAGGTTCAACCTCATGGGAAATGCCTCTCAAAAGTGGGAAGTTTTAAGAAATGAAATACTTAAAAATCCCCGGATAATTTCGGTGTCAGCTTCGTCAGGAAGTCCGTTACAAATAACAGGTTGGACAAAAGGCCAGTATGATGTGGGAAGTGAAGAAAAAGAGATTTCAATCGAAAGTTTTTCAATTGATGAAAAATTTGTTGAAACTTTTGGTTTAACCCTTGTCAAAGGAAGAAATATTCAGGATGCCGACTCCAATGTTTGCCTGATAAATGAACATTTATATAAAAATTTTGAATGGGATGAACTTACAGGGAAAGAATTAAACGGAAACAGAGTTGTAGGCGTTGTAAAAGATTTTCATTTTAAAAACCTGTATAATGAAATAGGAAATCTTGAGTTGAGACAGGTTCCCAAACAGTATGCTTCTGTATTAAATGTTAAAATAAATGGGAATATTTTGGAGAACATTGAAATCATCAGAAATGAGTATAAAAAGGTTGAACCCGAAATACCTTTTGATTTCAGGTTTTACGATGACTGGCTACAGTCAATGTATCAGAAAGAAGAGAAGCAGGCAAAAGCAATTAGGGTATTTTCATTCTTTGCAATTATTATTTCGTGCCTGGGATTAATAGGATTAATTGAGCATATCACAAATAAAAAAGTTAAAGAGATTGGCATCCGGAAAATAAATGGTGCAAAGATAAATGAGATTATTGCAATGCTTAACAAAAAAGTTGTTCTGTGGGTTACAGTCGGTTTTGTTATCGCTTGTCCCATCGCCTGGTACGCCATGCACAAATGGCTCGAAAACTTTGCCTACAAAACCGAGCTGAGCTGGTGGATTTTTGCTT
>CAZNPV010000024.1:0-61347 GCA_964575025.1 uncultured Mariniphaga sp. | reverse complement strand
CAAAATTCCGCGGGGCTGAACGCAGTGAAGCGGGACTGGTTGCTGGTTGCTGGTTGCTGGTTACTGGTTGCTGGTTACTGGTTGCTGGTTGCTGGTTACTGGTTGCTGGTTGCTGGTTACTGGTTACTGGTTGCTGGTTACTGGTTGCTGGTTGCTGGTTACTGGTTGCTGATTTTATTGATCAACATTGATCCACATTGATCCACATTGATCTTCTTCTGTACTATCCAACGCGAACGCAGTGAGCAGACAACCATGACAACGACGACAACTTCTTTCCATGACCACGCATATCGGCCTCAGTAGTTGGCATGGATTTCACCCTGAGTAAGTCGGGACCACGCAAGCAAGGGTATGGCCGTTATAAGAGCCCCTCCACTAAAATGTCTTCATCCAGATCTTCCCAATGAATTCCTTCTCCATCGCCAATAAACCTCCAGTTGTTTCTTTGTTCAGGTGTGGCATCCCGTAATGAGGGAAACCAGTTTATAGGGACAGAGAGTTCTCTTCCGTCATCTAACACAAGATACATTTTAATATCGTCGAACCAAATATCTACTGCATTGGTTGATTTAGAAATTTGTAAAACGCTCATCCCATTTTGTTTTCAAAGGTAATGAAAAATCGGGAATGGTAGAACAGTTGTCCCGATACGCTCCTCTATCGGGATTCCTGCCTGGCGGCAGACAGGAGTTCAACCATCAATATTTGATTCGCATACTATCAAATATTGGGTTTCATTGAAGCGCCGGAATAATGGGAATGATCCATTTTGTTATTTGCTCAAATTCGTGAGACAGCTTCGCAAGTTCGTTCCTCACTTCCTCGCTGAATCTTGCTTCTAAAGAAGTTTTGTGCACGGGTATTTTTTATCTTGTGTTGTTAAAAGCACGATTCCGCGAGGCGACGTAAGCCTGTCTGGCAGGCGCAGCCGGACAGACCCGTCTGGATGGATCAGCCGGACAGAGAGCCGTGGCGGTCTCATGATTTGCAGCTATTGTTTTGTAAAGATCAGGGAGTTCAGTGTCAATATCCACTGATCCATTGATCTCACTGATCTAAATTGATCTATACTGATCCACACTGATCCACATTGATCCCGCTGATTGAAATGAAGCGGGATTGATCCATATTGATCTTCTTCTCTCCCCCTTTTAGTCGAAAAGTTTCTCATCGCGGATAAAAAGCAGAATGGCTGAATGCGGAAGGATGATGTATTTTTCATTGTTAAATTCGATTTCATACCCGCTTTTGTTGAGGTAAACAGCCAGATCGCCTACTTTGGCCTGCAGGGGTACATATTTTACCTGATCGCGTGATTCTTTCCATGGTTCTTCTTCGTCCGTCATCACAGGCACAGGATATCCCGGCCCAACCCGCACCACATAGCCACTGTGAATCTTTTCACTTTCCTGAACCGTAGGCGGCAGATACAATCCTGTTTTCGTTTTGCTTGCTGGTGATTTTGGTTTGATCAGTACCCTGTCACCTACCAGGATAAATTTCTCCAGATCTTTCTCGTCAAGTTTTAAGGACATAATGATGCTGTTCAAAATGACAAATATAAAAGAATCCCGGTAATCTTCTTTGGATAAACCGACAAAACGTATCATCAGATGGATGGACGGCTGCCAGTCCCAACGAGTGCCATAAAAAATGCGTTCCCACAGCAAACAGGACGAACAGATCAGCCCATCTGAAAAAAAAGGGCCGGACTAAAACAGATCAAAGCAAATAAAAACAGCCGGTAGTGACTCCAGTTTTTTTGGACAAATACCATAAGACCGGTAAAAGAATGATCAACGGCAGGGAGGCGTAAAAAAATTTTAAGGAATAATTCTTCCAAAACAATGCTTACAACACGTTAAATACATGCAACTTACTTACCTTGCATAGCATACTACTGTCTTTAATAAGGTAATTTCCTAAAAAAAGTTCTATAAAAATGTAACGCAATAGAATTTCACTCGTCATATAACTGTAAAAAAAAACAGAAACAAAAGTCAGAAACAAAAACAAATCAGGAGGAAAAGTCATGAAAACAATAAACAATGTTCAGAAAACAATCGCAAGGTCAGCCGCCGTAACGGCAGTTCTTCTTTTCGCATGTGTTGCTTTGATTGCTCAGCATCCGGATTATGAAACGATAGCCTGGAACAAAACCGTAAACAAGAAAGCCGTTCTGGTCACAAATAAAGCAAGTGATGATTATTTTATTATTGGTGAAAATGTCTTTTCGAAAGTCTGGCTGGAAAATTATATGAAAACCGAAACCGATGAAACCCTGCGGATCGAACGATGGATGTTCAATGACGTTGCCAGGAAAATGGCCCGTTCGGAAACGTCTTCCACCGAAGCCTCTCAGGCAACGGCCGGGCAACCTACAGAAAATGAAACGTCCCCTGTTATCGACCTGAGCATTTTCCGGGAAGAGGCCAGGGATGAGGAACTGCACCTGGAAGATTGGATGTTCAGAAGCATCACCCAATAGATCCAATTCGAATCAAAAAACGGAAGCCCGGAATTTTTCCGGGTTTTTTATTTTTTCTCCGGTTCGGTCAGTATTTCATGTCCGTCCTGTGTGACCAGGATGGTATGTTCAAATTGGGCAGACAATTTATGATCGATGGTGCGGGCTGTCCAGCCATCTTTTTTATCAAGGAGGGTTCCTGATCGTCCCTGGTTGATCATCGGTTCGATTGTAAAGATCATTCCGGGTTCCATAAGGGCACCGCTGTTTCTGCGTGCGGCATGGTCTACCTGGGGTTCTTCATGAAACTGCAATCCCACGCCGTGGCCGCAATATTCATAAACCACAGAAAAACCGTTGGCCCTGACGTAGCGGTTGATGACAAATCCGATATTTCCGAAATAGTTACCGGGTTTGACCTGTTCAATGCCCAGGTAGAGGCAATGGCGGGTTATATCGACCAGCTTCCGGGCCTGGGGGGATACCTCTCCCAGACAGAACATGCGGGAGGTGTCGCCATAATACCCGTTCAGAATCGTAGTAATATCAATATTGACAATATCGCCTTCTTTAAGGATCACCTCCGGCGAAGGGATCCCGTGGCACACGACTTCGTTTGGGGAGATGCAGCTTGATTTGGGAAATCCACCATACCCTTTGGTGGCTGGGATAGCTCCATGCTGCACAATGAATTCCTCAATTTTATCATCCAGAAAACCGGTCGACATGCCAGGCTTTACATATTCGTCTATAAAATCCAGTGTTTGGGCAGCCAACTGGCTGCTTTTCCGTATGCCCTCAATCTGTTCAGGTGTTTTGATAATGATCTTCCCCATGGTCTGCGCTATTTATTTTGTAAAAATGGCGAATCTATACTGGTTTCTCAAAACGTGAACAATAAATTTGTGGAAAAGTTTATAACAAGTATCCATCACAAAAAAGATGACCCGTATCGGCGTGTACTATGAGGCTCTATCTAGAATCAACTGAAGTTTCACAGTTAAATCGTATTTAGATAAAATATTGAATGCGAGTTATTAAAATTTTTACCTTTTGTGTTATTTCGTGTTTTTGTGCCTTGGTGGCAAAAATTTTAATGCCACAAAAACACGAATTCACTAAAATTCATAAAAAATTGAGTAGAAACGGAGATTGTTATTATTTGATTTTAAATACTGTAAGAAGGTATCAATCGTATAAATAATATCAGAATAAGATGATTAAAACATGTGCGTAACTTTAGTAATTAATATTTGATGTTCATGATCCTAAAATAATCTCTCAAACTTTCAGATAAATTATTATTGACTAAATACAAATCATGCATTTTGCGATTATGATCTATCATTAAAAACATGGTATTGTTTTTATTATTCAGCATTTCAGAAAAAAAGGAGTCTTTATCAACTAAAATATCCTTGAAGTTTAATTTCATACTTAATAAAAGCGATTTAGCTGAATTATAACTTTTTAAACTTGTTATTAATATTGTAGAATCCAGAATGGAGTTCTTTAATAAAGTGAGATTTTCCCAAATGTAACTATCACAGGGAGTACAATTAAAATCACTTTGATATATAATTAATTTATTTGTTAAAAACGAATCATCAATAACTTCTGAGTGCTCATTTATCAGTATAAGTTCTCCCAGTTCAACATTTTCAAAATTTATTTTGAGTTGAATCAAATATTCGAGGAAAGAATTATTGTTTTTTAAAAATTCACAGTATGACAATAACTGCTCATTGTATTTAGTATACTTTTTCTTGCTGATTAACCCCTGAACAAAAAAAGCAATCGATAGAATAATTAATGAAATGATTATCAACTTCTTCATCTTTTATAAAAGTATTTGATGATTATTTGATTTCCTGAGATCCCGGAATTTTTTAATAAGGTCAAAAGATTTTCCTGAAGATCCGGATTGATTACCTTGTGTTGAGATAAGTTTTTATCGTTCAATTTTTCATTCCAGTAATAGGGTATAACAGCAAATGATATGGATTCTTCATCCTGGCCAACCGGATAAAAAAAGGGCATATCCGAATTAGAGATGATAAAATCTGATAAAACATCATCCACTATGAATTTCCCGGAAAAAGTTTTTTCAAGATCTTTATCATAAAAATGCAAGTACCGGAACTGATGGTAATTGAATGCAGTAAAAATAAATCTCCTGTTTTCGCTAAAAGAACTTAAACCCCAAATGTAATCGGATTCCTGTAACTTTTGAACAAACTCATTTAGTCTAAGTTTCCTGTTATTATATAAAGATTCCGGTACTTCCCTGGAATTCTCCAATAAATACCTGACCCGTAAACCATCTTTCGTTACAGAATAAACTGTATTATCAAAAGATCGTAAGAAACAAAGGGTATCATTGTAAGAATAGAAAATACTGGTTGGACTGATAGCTCTTTCAAAACTGAATTCTCCTTCTAATTTAAAATACTGATTGACGATTTTATTATTTACCAGGTTAAATATTTTTAACCCATATTCTTCCCTTTCACCGCTTTGGGGTACATGTGAATACGTACATACATAATCCTCGTCAATTATTCCAAAACTTTCAAATAAAAACGGGAATATGTATTCATTCCTTTTTTTTCCCGACTCATTAAATCGATGTATTGTTCCCTTAATGTAGTCTAAAACGTAAATATTCTGATTATTAACAGAAACTGAGTTGACATTATTTAATTCATTTGCCCCTCTGCCTATCCTAACGAAAGGTTTTAAACGATCATTTTCAGACTGAATAAATAGTTTATGCATTCCTGAATTAGATCTTACTATCCGTTTATTATTTAAATAATAAACTTCTTTTATAGCTCCAATGATCTCATTATGTAAAGAATAAAAGACAGCCTTATCAAAAATATCACTCAATTCTAACGTATCTCTTACGATACGTAAAGAAATTTTCTTTCCTGCCAAATGATTTCCATCTTGTTGCTTTTCAATGCATCCCCCTACAAGGAATAGACTGATTACCAGGAAAGAATTTATTTTTCCTATATTCATCTGATAATTATTATTAATTTTTATCGGTGTTTTAATTAGTTGGTTTTCAAAAGTTCTCGAAAGAATGAGAATGCTAGATACGATGGTTCTATCGTAATTGTTGCATGTATCGTATGATTTAAAATTGATCTTACTTATTTCATTTTGTATTTGAATGATTTAAAACATATGCAAACTGAAACTCTTACATAAAAACATAAGAGTTTCAGTTTATTATTAAATGCTAATCATTACAAAAATTTGTATTAAAGCATGTTCTCCAGGCGTGATCTCTACAACCTGGAACCTGGGTTGGCCATTCCTGGCACCATACGTTGTAAGCATAGGGATGGCCAACAGGTTCTTTGTCCGCTTTTATGGGATTAGATTTTAAAATAAATAATCCGCCGATCAAGAGAAAAAGCATAATTTGAAAAACAAAAATTTTTTTCTTTTTCATAATTTTAATAATTACATTAACGACAATAATTAGGCCTGATTTATCATTTCACAGGCAAAAAAACCGTAGTTTCAAAATCTGATTTATTTCTTTACATTTGTCACATCAACTCCTTTCTTTTTTATCCTCCGTAGCTTGAATGTAGGAGGAGTTAGGCAGTGCCCAGGGTGACAAACCTAATTTCTTTGGCAGGACCGGGTTCCTGCCTTTTTTTTGCACCGTTTCAGTTTTAGAACCTGACTGCTGGTAAGCAGATCTAAGTTTAATGTGCAAGATCTGACAGTCTGCTGTCAGATTTAAATTCATATCGTATGGCTGTTTGTTCAACTTAATAAAAGCCATAATATCTGAGATGTATTATTATTCAGGGGTACCATAAATCATTGTTGTTATTTCAGGGGCTCCATTTCCATGGGCTTGGGTTTATTGAACAGTTTCAATTAATTCCAACCAATTTACAGAATATTTTTTATTTGTCAAAGAATTTTGAAAAAAAAAACTAAATCGACCAGTTGTTCTTTGCTTTTCTTTATTAATTCCTCTTTCGAGACCATAACTCCTTTGCTTTATCCAAAGATCAGTCAACTCTGCTATGCATAACTTTTTAGAACTCTTTATAAACACCTAAAAGACAAGTTATCTATATATTTGACCTCAAAAAAAATATCAGGTTGAACCCCGATGAGAATCGTCTGTGTGAAATCAAAATTATGAAATTATCCTCACTTCAAGAAAATTGAGTTAAACGTAAAATATTGTGTTTCTATTTTTTTGTATGTTTATCCTCAATAAAGACCGGAGTCGCACCCATTATATTAAATAGTTATTATCGAATGAAATATTCAAAAGATCTCTCCACCCGTTCGTTTTATATCAACCGTTACGGAAAATTATCCACCTCCTTTTTGTTTTACCAGATGCAGGATCTTGCATGGGAGCATGCTCAGATTCTGGGGTTGGGTTACGAACATCTGAAAAAAGAAGAGCAATTCTGGGTTCTTTCCCGGTTGTGGCTGAAAATAACCCGCCGTCCCGTGTGGGGGGAACCTTTTACCCTGGAAACATGGTCAAGAGGTACCGATGGGTTTTTTGCCTACCGCGACTATACGTTTACCGACCGCAGGGGACATATCATCATTCAGGCTACCAGTAGCTGGCTGGTACTCGACGTCCGGACAAAACGGATTGTCCGGCTCAAGGATTTTAAAAATTTCCCGGCCTATGGGGAGAGTATTTTCGGAGAAAATGCACGCAGGATCCGTTCCCCCAAAAGCAATGCAGATCCGGATTTTACACCGGTCCGGTTCAACGAGATCGATATAAACCAGCATTTTACAACCGGAAGGTACCTGGAACGCATCATCGATTCGTACGATTTTGTTTTCCATGATACCCATGAACTTACAGAGTTGGAAATAAATTTATCGCGTGAAGGATTGCCCGGAGACCTGCTTTCGGTAAAAAAAGAGTATGTGGACACAAATTCCCATTTTTGCAGCGTGGTACGCCATACCGATGCTGCCGAACTGGCCCGGGCCAGACTGGAGTGGACACCCCGCAGGGAATGGAAAGATACCCGGGAAAAACAATCTGAAAAAATCATTTAACCGCGAAGGACGCAACGGTTCCGCAAAGGAAACAATGAGTGTCCCTGTGGATTAATTTCTCTGCGAGCTTTGCGCATTCTTTGCGATCATTGCGGTTAATAAATTCTTTACAGAAAGCTCCCTGGTTTTTCTGCCCCTTGCTACATATGAGGAGAAGACGATGAATCATAGAATAAGGAGAGGATACGCTCTGTTTTTTCATTCAGGGGCATAAATCCATCCAGCCAATGGATGGGGATTCCCTGTCGCTCCATGCGCCTGAACCAGGTCATCTGTCGCTTGGCAAACTGATGGATGGCTGTATTGAGTTTAGCAAACATTGCATCGTATGAAAGTTCCCCTTTCAGATAACTGGTAATAAATTTATATTCGAGCCCGTAGTAGGTCAGTGCTTCGGGGGAGAGTCCCTCATTGAGCAGCCTGCTCACTTCTTCCACCAATCCCTCCTTCAGGCGTTGTGTAAGCCGTTCAGTGATTCGTTTGCGCTGGGTTAAGCGATCGTATTTCACCCCGATAAGGAGGCTGCTGATCCGCGGCATCCGGATTTCTTCCTTCGGATGAGAACGGTAGTATTCTTCGATCTCAATGGCCCGCATGGCCCGTTTTTTGTTTTCTATGTCGGTGATGTTATGAAGTTTTGATTGATACCTTTTGAGGATCGCTGTCAGTTCCTCCAGGGATTTTCCGGCCAGTTCTTCACGCAGTGTTTCGTTGTGCGGAACCTGAATAAGCCGGTAGTTTTTCAGTACTGCTTCGATGTACATGCCACTGCCTCCACACAACACCGGGAACACATTCCGGTGCTGCAAATCCTCAAACACCTTCAGGAAATCGCGCTGGTATTCATATACATTGTACTGATAGCCGGCATTGACAATATCCACAAGGTGGCAGGGGATCTTTTGCCCATCAACGATGTAGTCGGCATAATCCTTGCCGGTGCCCAAATTCATACCCCGGTATACCTGCCGCGAATCTGCCGAGATCACTTCACCGCCTATCCGGGCTGCCACATGCGCAGCTACCGATGTTTTGCCTGAAGCTGTGGGCCCCAGGATGGTGATCAGATTGTATTTTGAAACAGCCTTCACAAAGCAAAACTATAAAATTATATCTTTATGACAGGTAAGTATCTCATTGGCATCATAAGATTCATTCTGTTGTTTATTGTGCTCCTCATGATCTGTTATTATTATAAACCGGGATCTGCCCGGACAGGTTCAGATTTTGCCCCCTATACCCTGCATAGCGAATGGAGTGGCCGTACAAACCTGAAATTCTGGATTGGCTTTAATGCCGGCCTAAAAATCGATATGATTTTGTAGCATTTTCTTATTTCTTATTTTTCGGAGTGGGCTCAATGATTCTTCCCAAAAGTTAAATATCATTAATTACAAAGCCGGCATCCCCCTGAAAATATTATTTTTGTTTCTCAGGAGCAATAAATGAAGAAACTTTTAATCGCATTCTTTTTTGCAACGGCTGTTTTCATGGCGGAAGGTCAGTTGAACATCAACCACTATCTGATGGTTGGGCGCACCCGTATTGCTATAGGCAATTACACGGGAGCGATTGAATACTTCAGCATCGTGATTAAATTCAGGCCTCACCTTCCCGAGCCCTATTTTTTTCGTGGAGTGGCCAAACATCAACTTGAAGATTTTCGTGGAGCGATCCGGGATTACAACGAAGCCATTCGCATAAAGCCTTTTTATCCGGATGCCTATATTCAGCGGGGGATGGCCTATCACGGCCTCAGAAATTTTGAAAAGGCGATTGACGATTACAACAGGGCGCTGGAACTGGATCCGGACAATGAAGCAGTATTCAACAACCGGGGAATCGCAAAAATTGCACTGCAGGATGTGGAAGGAGCTATAGCCGATTACAACAAAGCCCTGGAATTAAATCCCAACTCAACCACCGCCCTGATGAACCGAAGCAATGCCCACATCATCCAGGGAAACACCGGGGGGGCAATCCGTGATCTGAATCAGGTGATCGTCATCCGCCCCCATTATGCTGGAGCTTACCTGAACCGGGGGCTGGCACGCTTTGAAATGGAAAATTATGCCGCCGCCCTGCGTGATTTTGACCAGTGCATAAAACTGGATCCCAGAAATGCACTGGCCTATAATAACCGGGGAATTGTAAAACACAAACTTGAAGATTTTGAGGGCGCAATCATGGATTACGACCTGGCGATTGCCCTGAATCCGGAACAGGCCAGTGCCTACTTTAACCGGGCCATGGCCAGGGAGATACTGGGAAAATCCGGATTTGAAAAAGATTACCAGATAGCAGCCCAATTGAACCCCAAATACGACCTCAACCGGTACCAGGTGGATGCCGGCCAGCTGGCCCAACAAACACAGCAGGGACAACAACCGGGAAGCGGAACTCCCAACCAGACAAACCGGCAGGATTCAACAGCCTCCGACCCACAAACCCCACCAAAAGAAAAAGAAGAAGAATCACCCCCACGCAGAAAGAAAGTGAATCTTATCATTGCCGATGACCGGAACCTACCCGGCGAAGAGGAAGAAGAGGAGGAGAACGGTCTGATACAGAATGAGTATGTTATCATCGACCTTCAACCCATATTCCTGATCTCGGCTTTTGAAAAAAACAGTGTGGATTACGAACGGTTTCAGTATTACAGCCGAACCATTGAGGAGATGAACCGGCAGAATAATTACAATCCCCTGCTGACCATCTCCAACAAACCGGATCCTTATTATAAGGATGTTTACAACAACCTGATCCTCATCTTTAATGCCCGCCTGGATATTAGCGAAACGTCACACAACTATACCAACAGGGGAATTTTTAAGATCCTGACCGGCGACTACAACGCTGCACTGGAAGACCTCAACAGAGCGATTAAACGGGATGAGGAAAATATTCTTGCCTTTTTCTCCCGGGGGAACTGCCGCTATAAAATGATTGAACACATCGAATCTCTTCCCGACTTTAACGATCAGCTGTCCCTGGCCCTGAACAACTCATTGATGAATGAACCTGTGGATCCGGAGATGGGAAGCATGATCAAAGATTATGAGTTGATCCTTCAGGATTACGATGCCACACTGCGTCTGCATCCGGATTTCTTTTTCGGATATTACAACCGGGCTTATATTAACCTCCGGCTCGAAGAATATGAAAAAGCGATCGACGACCTGAACAAGGCGATTGAACTGGAACCTGACTTTGCTGAAGCCTATTATAACCGGGGATTAACAAAGATTTTCCTGAACGATATTGACGGGGGAGCCCTGGATCTGAGCAGGGCCGGAGAGCTGGGACTGGTAACGGCCTACAATGTGATCAAAAGGTATTGCAATTAATGCATTAAGACAGGAAAGACCATGAGTACGAATCAGCCACTTGCCGAACGCCTGCGCCCTCATAAGCTGGATGAATACATTGGCCAGGAACACCTGGTTGGCAAGAAGGCTGTACTTCGGAAAATGATCGAATCGGGGAATCTGCCCTCGATGATTTTATGGGGGCCTCCGGGAGTAGGAAAAACAACCCTGGCAAAAATTATTGCCAATACCCTCAACCGGCCGTTTTATACCCTGAGTGCAGTACATGCCGGGGTCAAGGTAGTCCGGGAAGTCATTGAGAAGGCTAAAAAGCAACAATTCTTCAACCGTCCGAATCCCATTCTTTTCATTGATGAGATCCACCGGTTCAGCAAATCCCAGCAGGATTCCCTCCTGGGAGCTGTTGAACAGGGCATCATCATCCTGATCGGGGCCACTACGGAAAATCCTTCCTTTGAAGTCATATCGCCCCTGCTCTCACGTTGCCAGGTATACATTCTCAAACCCCTCGAAAGAGAAGGTCTTGAAAAAATTGTATCCCTGGCCCTGGAAAAAGATCCTCTGTTAAAAACAAAAAAAATCGAAATCATCGAAAACGAGGCCATGTTGCGCTATTCCGGTGGAGATGCCCGGAAATTGCTGAATGTCCTGGAACTGGTGGTGAATGCAGAAGAATCGGATCCCATAATGATCACCAACCAAAAGGTAACCGAAAGACTGCAACGCAACCTGGCAATGTACGATAAAAACGGCGAGATGCATTACGATATCATTTCGGCCTTTATCAAAAGCATACGGGGCAGCGACCCGGATGCAGCTGTTTACTGGCTGGCCCGGATGATCGAAGGAGGTGAAGAGGTGAAATTTATCGCCCGCAGACTGGTGATCCTCGCTGCCGAGGATATCGGACTGGCGAATCCCAATGCCTTATTGCTGGCACAAAGCACTTTTGATGCCGTTCATCAGATCGGAATGCCTGAAGCACGGATTATCCTCTCGGAATGTACGATATACCTGGCTACATCGCCAAAAAGCAACTCCGCCTATGAAGCCATTGAAAGTGCTCTCACAAAAGTGAGAGAATCAGGAAACCTTCCGGTCCCCCTGCATATCCGGAACGCTCCTACCAAACTGATGAAAGAACTGGGATACGGGAAAAATTATAAATATGCCCATTCCTACGAAGGAAATTTTGCGGAACAGGATTTCCTGCCTGAAGAAATAAAGAACAACCGGTTCTATACTCCCCAAAACAACACCCACGAAAAAAAAATCCTCGAGAGATTAATATCCTGGTGGGGGAAAAGGAATTGGAAGAAATAATGAATCCACCATCAAAGAAGGTGGTATTAAATTTAATCTATAAGATTATGAAACCCAATACAATAATGTATAAGCCTTTTCGTCCGAAGTCCGAAGTCCGAAGTGTTCTTTTCTCCTGACTTCCGTCTTCGGTCTTCCGACTTATGATTCCATTCATATACAAGCAAAGCAAAAAATACATTACCACGCCCCCAGGACGTGGATTTCTATAATATAATAAAGTCTGATTAACCTGCCCTTTCAGGGCGAATCTACAGGATTGTCATGATACAACCCGGGGCAACGCCCCGGGAAAAGGAAACCAGGTAAAAAAACACCGCCCTGAAAGGGCAGCTTAAACAAATAAAAAACCTATGACACCAAAAATTGAACATCTCAAATATGCCAATTCGGAGTTATTCTTTCTCCTGGCAGGACCCTGTGTGATTGAAGGCGAAACCATGGCCCTTGAGATTGCAGAAGCCATCGTTAAAATTTCAGACCGGCTGAAGGTCCCTTTTGTTTTCAAGGGTTCCTATCGAAAAGCCAACCGGTCGCGTCTTGAGTCCTTCACAGGAATCGGAGATGAAAAAGCACTAAAGATTCTCCAAAAGGTGGGACAGACATTTGGTATTCCCACCCTCACCGATATCCATTCAGTTTCCGAAGCATCTATGGCTGCTGCCTTTGTGGATGTACTGCAGATCCCGGCCTTTTTATGCAGGCAGACCGAACTTCTCGTGGCTGCAGCGAAAACCGGTAAACCGGTAAACATTAAGAAAGGTCAGTTTCTGTCGGCTGAAGCCATGAAATTTGCCGTGGATAAAGTCAAGGAAAGTGGGAATCCGAACATCCTGCTCACCGAACGAGGCACCATGTTTGGCTACCAGGATCTCATTGTTGACTACCGCAACATTCCGGAGATGCAGAAAACAGGTGTTCCGGTAGTTCTCGACATTACCCATTCGTTGCAACAACCCAACCAGGCTTCGGGTGTTTCCGGAGGGCGGCCTGAGATGATTGAAACCCTGGCACGCGCAGGCATTGCTGCCGGTGTGGACGGCATCTTTATAGAAACCCACCCCACACCGGAATCCGCAAAATCCGACGGAGCCAACATGCTCCGCCTGGACCTGCTTGAATCCCTGCTTGAGAAACTCGTACGGATCAGGGAGACCATCCACACATTTTAATCGGCCGCTTCTACCGTAAAAACATACTCCCCGGCACCGGCCAGGATCTTTCCGCAAGAGGTTTCGGATAATCCGTCGATTTCTGCTGAACCCAGGGGAATCCCCCCTTCTTTGATCACCGGATTTTGATGCATCCCCGGAAGCTCAACCACAGCCGATGTATTTGGCGGAATGGTCAGGTTCAACGTAAAAACTTCTTCTTCGGTATTCCAGTCGACACAGATTTTCCCGTAATTGGTTTCATAGGTTGCTTTTGCCCATTTCAGGTCGCCGGAGGGTTGTGGTTTTATGATCGCTCTTTTAAATCCCGGGTTGCCTTCACAAACAGCAATCCCTGCCAGGGTATTCCATATCCATTCGCCTATGCATCCCAGTGCAAAATGGTTCCGCGAATTCATCTCTTCCGGAGGTTCGGTATCCGAATTCCAGAGTTCCCACATGGCGGTGGCTCCTTTTTTCACCATGTACCCCCAGCTGGGATAATCGGTTTTGTTGATCATTTCATACGCCATATCGTGATGACCGTATTCACTCAGCATGGGAAGGATATAGCCGGTTCCCAGGAATCCTGTTGTAGGATGGCCTCCGTGTTCCGACACATTGTCAACCAGGTTCTTAACGACCTGGTCTTTTTGGTCCTCAGGGGTAATACCAAAAGCCAGGGGCAGGAGGTTGGCCGTCTGGGTTCCTCCTACATAATTCATGGCCTCAGTGTCCCAGTATTCCCTTTGGTAGGCGCCGGCAATCTTTTCCGCCAGGGCGGTATATTTTTCCGCATCCTCAACGTTTCCGATAATCTCAGCCATTCGGGACAAAAGGCTGGTTGAATAATAAAAATAGGCTGTTCCGATTGGTTTTGAGGGCGTAGGTTCTACCGCGATCCAGTCGCCATACCCATACCATCCTTCATTTCCGGACTGAGACCATACATAGATATGATCTTCGCTGTTGGTGTTCATGTACTCCACCCAGGCTTTCATCCCTTCGTAATGGTCTTCTATGATCCGGACATCTCCATACCAGCGATACGCGTTCCATGGAATAATTACCACTGCATCGCCCCATCCCGGTTTTGACGGGCCTCCAACTACAATGGGAGGATTCACATCATATACCCATCCTTCGGGGTCTTGTCCGTCGGTAATATCAACCATCCATTTTGCCCAGTACCGGGCCAGATCCATATTAAAGTTGGCGGTAGGTGAAAAGATCTGTGCATCCCCCATCCATCCGAGTCGTTCGTCACGCTGGGGACAATCGGTGGGTACAGCAAAAAAATTCCCCCGCTGGGCCCAGGTAATATTTGTATTGATCTGGTTGATTAATTCGTTGGAACATGCAAAAGTTCCTGTCAAGGGGGCATCCGCATAAATCACCTTGCCTTCCAGATCGTCCGGAGCCGGCTTTTCCCTTAATCCGGAAACCTGAACATAGCGGAATCCGTGGTAGGTAAATTTTGGTTCCCAGGTGAATTCCTTCCCATCTGAAATGATCCTGTCGATAGCTTTTGCTGAACGGAGATTTTCCTGGGCTACCGTACCATCGTCATGCAACAGTTCAGCAAAACGCAGGGAAAGGGTATCTCCCTTTTGGGCGTCTATTTTCATTTTAGCCCATCCGACCATGTTTTGTCCCATATCGAAAACGTACTCTCCCGGCACGGGTTCTGTCAGGGCCACCGGATCCAGGGTTTGCTGTTCCCGCAAAGGAGGTGCATAGGGGCCTGACAACTTGCCCTCATAGGCTGCCGGCTCCACACGTGCCCATGCAGAATCATCAAAACCGGGCTGATTCCATCCTTCCTGAACCAGGGTGGCATCAAACATTTCGCCGTCATAGATATTATCGGCCACAATGGGTGAATCATGCCATTTCCATGAGGTTTCCGTAAATGCTGTTTCTTTGGATCCATCTTCAAAAGTCATCTCAAGCTGCATATAGAATTTCAGAGGTCCCTGGCTGTATTTTTGGCCTCCGCTCCAGCCCAGGCCTCCCGACCACCACATATTCCCCAGTAGGGAGCCCAGACAGTTGGCTCCCGGTTTCAATGAAGAGGTGACATCATATACCCGGTATTCCAATCGTTCAGGATAATGGGTCCATCCCGGAGTAAGCAGGTCCTCCCCTATTCTGGTACCGTTCATATAACAAACATAACTACCCAGCCCGGTTACATAGATCCTGGCTTTTTCGATTTTCTTATCCGGAACCAGGATCTCTTTCCGCATATACACCGACCGGTCCGGATCATCCTGATCACGGGCCACCCATTGAGCCTGCCAGTCTGACGGATGCAACAATCCCATTTCCCAGGAAGCGGGTTCACTCCACGCCGTAACCTGGTCATCCCGGTCCCAGATCCTGACCCTCCAGAAGCAGGTAGTTCCTGACTCCAACGGCTTTCCGGCATAGCGAAGGTATACCGACTGATCCGATGCTGTTTTTCCGGAATCCCAGATATCGCCTTCGGCCCGTTCGATTGCCCTGAGACTCCCGGCAACAATAACCTGATAAGCTGTTTGTATAGCCCCCCGCCGGGAATCATCAATCTTCCACTGTAACAGAGGCTGTTGGCGCTCAACACCCAGGGGATTTACCTGGTATTCACACCGAAGATCATACACATTGGCTGGTGAATCAGCCCTCCGGCAAAAGGTCAGAAAAAAAGGAACGATAAGAATAACAGCAAGGAAAACAATGGTTTTGGAACGTTTCTGATTCATAGTTTTTTCTTTTTAGCAATAAAAAAATGTTCTGTTCTATTTCAAAGGTAAGCAATCTGTGGGTATTAATACACCGGAAAGCCGCTGAAAAAAATTATTTGGTTTTTTACACAACGAACCAAATGTCGCCTAACGCAGTGCAAGCGGGAAAAGTTGCTTTGACCTCCGCAGCTTTGGCGAAGGGGGGGTAATGGTTAACGGTTGTCAGTTGTCAGTTGTCAGTTGTCGGTTCCCGATAGGAAATCGGGACTCCGCTTCGCTTCGTGACGGTTGACGGTTGACGGTTGACGGTTGACGGTTTTTCAGTTGCGCCATTTGGTTTCAACGTATTTTATAAAACGGTTTAGTTGTTTGCCTAAACCCTTTTTTTTGCCTTATCAGGCGGGTTGTCCTATCGGACGGATTGTCCTGCCGGACGGGCTTTCATTAACTACGTGCTCAAATTCGTGAGACAGCGTCGCAAGTTCGTACCTCACTTCCTCGCTGAATCTTGCTTCCAAGGAGGTTTTGTGCACGGGTATTTTTTATCTTGTGTTGTTAGAAGCACGATTCCGCGAGGCGACGTAAGGAGCCGTGGCGGTCTCACGCTATTCAGCTATTGTTTTTTACAGATCAGTAACATCTATGTTGATCTGTTGATCTGTTGATCTCTTTGTTTTCCAACACGAGCGCAGTGAGCGGACAAAATCAGTCGGGGCAGCACCAGCAATGGGGCTGAAGCCCCGATTCTTCTGGTTGCTCTTGATCCGTCCGCTAAAGCGGACGGCCTGCCCCGGCCCTTCGGGGGCAAAGGATAAATAGCCTATTATCACACATCCTGTAAAGCGGACTGCCTGCCCCGCTAAAAGCGGGGGCAAAGGATATCAGCATCAATCGAATACAAATCACTTGAGACTTCACCAGCAAAGAGAATTCACTCCTGGTTTTTGATTCCTGGTTTCTGAATCCTGGGTCTACTCCATTGAATTCCATATTGATCTAATCCAGTATCCAATATCCAGCATCCAGCATTCAACGCGAGCGCAGCGAGCGGACAACCATGACAACCGTCTCAGGCTTTTGCTTTGCGTCCCAGCCAAAACCAGGCACTCCCGAACCAGAGGACGGTTCCAATAAACAGGTACAGATTTTGGTTCGAATGGTCGATGGCTCCTGCAAAAAACAGAACCGGAGGAACGATGGTCAGCAACAATCCAACCAGTGACAATATTTTTAACAGGGTATTCATAGAGCGATTTTTTTCTGATAAATTTTACTTAAAACGATGAACAATGGAATAGAGATAATCCATACAGGCAGGGGAAGGAAATAGAGTTCGATGCCACATACCCTATTCATTAACAGAGCCAGTCCGAGCAAAAGGAACCAGGTAAGACCGGCTGCCCAGTTAAAATTGAGTTTTTGTTTCTCTGCGTAATAATCCTGAAGTTTCAGTTTTTTCATCAGGTAGAAATCGGCAAATATAACTCCCCCCATGGGGATCAGTACCAGTCCGTAGAGAGCCACGAAGTCGAGCAGTTTCATGACCAGTGCGGGGAAGAGGGCAGCGATGGTTGTCATGAGGCCTGCCAGGAGGGTTACTTTCCAGCGGCTCCATCCGGGGGAAGCAACCTGGAGGGCCAGTCCGGCTCTGTAGAGCGTAGGATTGGCGGTTGTCCATCCGGCAATAATCACACATAAGGCGCCGGCAATACCCAGGGCCTGGTAGGCTACCTCTCCGGGGGCATCGCTGGTCCCTGCTGCATACAGAATCCCGGAAGCGATCCATGCTATGTAATGGCCCAGGAACATTCCCACAGTTGAAGCAAAACCGTAGGTCCACTTCCGGGCATACCGGAGAATAGAGAGATCGGACATCCCCAGGTGCATCGCCGCATTGGCGAACCAGGTGAAAAAGATCACATGCCAGAGGGTAAACTGAGACTGCCCTTCGGCTGCCTGGCCGGTCCATATCGAACGTTGGGCAACCTCCCAGAAGTTACTGAATCCGTGCTCAACGCCCAGTTTGGGCAGGGAGGCAAAAGCTGCTGCCACAAAGATCAGAAACATCCAGGGAGCGGCAACCTTGGAAAACCGCGCAAGACTCTCAAATCCCAGAATAGCAAAAACCGTGATTACAGCACCTACAGCAAATACCGTGATTACCCAGCCTGCGCCTGTTGGGTACATATCGTTTAATGTGGGCATTTCTACCTGAAAAGGAATGCCAACCGCCGTTGCCGAAACAGCAACCATGGCACCTGCCAGAAAGCAGAACATAAGGGCATTGACTATGTTATACAGGAATACCAGCACCGGCCCGCAGATCTTTTTCAATTGCCAGTAAAGGGATAACCGCGCTTTGACAGCAATCGGGGCTGTGATCAGAGCCCAGCTGAGTACCGCCATGATATTCCCGATAAGCCCGCCTATGAGCATGTCAAAGACTGTAACTCCATGGGCTACAAACAGCATCCCGATTACAAATTCAGTGCCCGCAACATGTTCCCCCGCATAACTGCCCAAAAAATTACCTATGCTTTGAAAAGCATGAGGCTTAACAGCCTCCCGGTCAAACTCATAAAGAGCATCCAGTTTCTTCGAAAGAGTTTGAATCTTCATTCGTTTCAATTTATAAGGTGTTAAGATAACTCATTTTTCTATCCCTTCGTCATCAGAAAATGCATCCGGGACCGGACGGACCGGACGGAAGGAATCTCTTAAGCCGTTATATATAAGGGCTTTATTACGCTGTGTAAAAATAAAAAAATTAACACCCAAAGGTATCCTGTACCATAGGGTCTCCTTGCCACGATTCAACCGGAGTGCAATCCGTACCGGCAATGGATGCAAATCCTAAAAAGCCCCTGTTCATTCATCCGGTTTTCGAATGCTGTAACAGCCCCTTCACCAACCATCACCCGAAATGAATAGGCGACTGTTCATAAATACAGGAACGGATCCTTTGTTGGAATCGGTCTGCACTGAAATATTCCTTACTTTTGCGAGGTATAATAATTCAGATTATACCTCGTTTTTTATGTAGTTTAATAGAAACTAACAGAAAGTAACATGCTAAACTTATTACTCATTCAGCAAGATGTAACAAACCAGTTGGATACCATGGCTGCGGATCCCGAAGGTATTTCCACAAAATTCATTGATATGGCCATTAAAGGGGGTTGGATCATGATTCCGATTGTTCTTTTATCCTTTATTGGGATATACATCTTTTTTGACCGCTATTTTGCCATTAAGAAAGCCGGGAAGATGGATGTATCCCTGCTTGAAAAAGTGAAAATTTATATTACATCCGGAAATATTGATTCGGCACTGGCGTTATGCAGGAACAATGACAATCCGGCAGCCCGCATGATCGAAAAGGGGATTTCGCGCATCGGACGGCCCCTGACGGATATCAATGCTGCCATAGAAAATGTGGGAAATCTTGAGATTTCAAAGCTGGAAAAGGGGCTTCCGGTGCTTGCTTCAGTGGCCGGAGGTGCACCCATGATCGGCTTCCTGGGAACCGTGATGGGTATGATCCAGGCTTTTTATGATATGTCGAATGCAGGCAACAACATCAATGTAACCCTCCTCTCAGCAGGGATCTACCAGGCCATGGTTACTACTGTCGCCGGATTGATTGTAGGCATTATTGCCTATTTTGCCTACAACATCCTTGTTTCAAATGTGGAAAAGGTTGTTTTCAAAATGGAGGCTGCTACCTCCGAATTTATGGATATCCTGAACGAACCGGCATAAAAATCATGCTATGGCATTAAAAAGAAGAAACAGAGTAAACTCAACATTCAGTATGTCCTCCATGACGGACATTGTATTTCTCCTGCTTATCTTTTTTATGGTTACATCGACGCTGATCGCTCCCAATGCACTGAAACTCCTGCTGCCGCAAAGCAACAACCAGACATCAGCAAAACCGATAACAACCATTTCCATTACGAAGGAGTTGAACTATTATGTGAATGACAAAGGCTCCCTGCGCAGAGTGCTTTTTCAGGAAATTGAACCTTTCCTGCAACAACGCTACGGGACAAACAATTCAGATATCTATATTTCTCTTCATGCAGACAAGACGGTACCGATCAGTGAAGTGGTAAAAGTAATGAACATTGCACGTAAAAATCAGTATAAGATGATCATCGCAACAGCGCCCGAGTAAAAAATGGATTATTATAAAAAACATAAAAAAGGACTTATCGGATCAACGATTTTTCATTTGATTATTCTTGTTTTGTTGATCTGGTTGGGTTTTTTTACTCCTCTTCCATTGCCTGGGGAAGAAGGCATTCTGGTAAATTTCGGCACCGGGGATCAGGGGTTGGGTCCAACTGAAACGAGCCTGGCCCAACGTACCCCTCCGGTGGTCAGGGAAGAGAGAAAAGCAGAAGAATCTCCTCCCCGGGAAACCACTCCTCCTCCCCAGGCCTCCGAACCGGAACCGGTCTCTCCCCCCACACCTGCAAAAGAAGAAGCCATGACCCAGGACTATGAAGAGACCGTGGCTATTGACGCCGCTGAGAAAAAAAGAGAAGAGGAAGAAAGAATAAAACGGGAAAACGAAGAAAAAGAGAGACGCCGTAAGGAAGCGGAAGAACGCGAAAAAATACGCCGGGAAGAACTGGAAAAACAGCGTCTGGAAGAATTGGAAAAACAACGACAGGAAGAGCTGGAAAGACAGCGACAGGAAGAGTTGGAAAGACAACGACAGGAAGAGCTGGAAAGACAGCGACAGGCTGAACTGGAAAGACAACGAAGGGAAGAAGAAGAACGGAAAATAAATGAAATAAATTCACGTACCCGGAATGCCTTTGATAACAGTGGCAGCGGAGGCGGAGAAAAAGGAAGCGACACAGGCGAAAGCCAGGGGGTAACCTATCCCGGAGGAAACCAGGGAACCCCCACAGGATCACCCAACTCATCGCGGTACGGAGAGGGAGGCAGTGGCTCAGGAACCCAGGGATCCGGGATTTCCTACGACCTCTCAGGAAGAACCAGCCTGTCACTGCCTAAACCCGAATACCCGGGAATAAACGAAGACGGGACGGTAGTTGTCCGGATCACTGTGGATAAAAATGGAAATGTCACAAAAGCCGAAGCCGGGGTTCGTGGTTCAAACACAATGAATGCGCAGCTTCTGCAGGCAGCTGAAAAAGCAGCCATGCGGGCTAAATTCAATATTGATACCGATGCACCGGCCCTTCAAACAGGAACCATCACTTATATATTCTCGCTTTCCGCAGATTCGTGAATAAAAAACTCCGTTAATAAACATACAAATACCACCCTCTCAGCATACGGTTCTATGCAGAAAGGGTGGTATTTAGTTTTTTTTTTGTTACCGGGTATTACAATACCGTATTGCTGATCAGGAAGGTAGCGGCAAAAGCGATGATGGCATACAATTCGGGGAATACGGCAAGTACCATTGTTTTACCGAATATATCATATCCCGAACCTATACCGGCAATGCCGTTGGCACAGACGCGTCCTTGTTGAATTCCTGACAACAAGCCCACCAGGCCAAGCGCAAAACCAGCAGCAAAGACAGCAACCCCCTGTTGCAGAGTTAGCGCTGCTCCAATTTCTGCCAGCCGTGTGTTCACAATAAAAAACCCGGCAAATCCATATAAGCCCTGTGTTCCGGGTAAGGCACTCAGAAGCATGTAGCTACCAAAAGCTTCATCGTTCTTTTTTAAGGAACCAATTGTAGCATTACCACCTGATGATACTCCAATTGCGCTTCCGATTCCGGCTAATGCAACCATCAGTCCAAGACCAATGTATGCAAGAATTAATGCTGTATTCATAATCAAAAAATTTATTTATGTAATTGAATTAATTTTATTTTGTTTTTTATTCCTGATCTTTCTGTTTGGCAAAAGGTCGATAGGCCTTGCCCCCTCCTTTAAATCCGGCATTTTTATAAAACTCAACAAATGTCAGACGCATCGGGTGTACAAAGGATCCCAGCGAAGAGATGAGAATATTCAGCGTATGACCCAGCAAAAGAAATAGTACAAAGAAAATGTGCCCGATGACCGGTGCCGACCCCAGGATCTGCATTCCTATATCATTGATCACGAATCCCAGAATCGCACTGGACAGGCCCAGTGCAAACAAGCGGATATAGGACAACATATCACCGAAGATACCGGTAACGGTGGAGTAGATATCCCACAACCCCGTGCCAATGCGTGAAAAAACATTGACGTCCGGATTGCTGAAAAACAAAATGAAAAAGCCGCCTATTCCTAAAATAATATAGAGGATCACGTTGTTTGCCGGTAGAATTTCCGCATTGGTGAGCAGGACATAGCTCACTGCTCCCAGCAGAACGATGATCCACCCTATGGTAGACAATCCATAAACCCATCCATATTGTTTAATCTGATTGGCCGTTTTCACAAACAAGCCAAATACGATCTGAATAAACCCTACGATAAGCGCAAGATTAAACATTTTGTCCGGATCAAAAAATAAATCCTGATAACCGGCTAAAAAGGACACGTCCGTTTCAATCAGGTTGATCCCGAAAAAAGTACCTGAAAGAAGTCCAAAGATGACTGTTGC
The DNA here is from genome assembly GCA_964575025.1 of uncultured Mariniphaga sp. Classification (GTDB taxonomy): domain Bacteria; phylum Bacteroidota; class Bacteroidia; order Bacteroidales; family Prolixibacteraceae; genus JABMQB01. The sequence continues at coordinate 38,684 of CAZNPV010000024.1, read as the reverse complement.
CAGTCCGAGCCACTGAACAAGGGATAACAGCGGTTTGAATGAAGGGTTGGCTTTGAGTTTATAGATCCCGGCACCGATCATAAACAAAAGTCCGTAACCGGCATCCCCCAGGCAAAAGCCAAAGAACATCATGAAAAACGGGGCAAAAAACACCGTTAAATCCAATTCATGATAATCGGGCAGGGAAAACAACTTGCCTATCGGCTCGAATAATCTGGAGAAACGATTGTTATGAAGCAGTACGGGGATTTTATCATCTTTATCCGGTTTCCGGGTAACATAAACCACTTCGTTATCATCCAGGAACTTTTTGATTTCCTGTTTTTTGGTTGCCGGCACAAAGCCTTCCAGAATTTTCACTTTCCCTTCGGCTTCCGCTTCTGACAGATCGCGAACCTGATAATAATCGGCCTTTTCTTTCAGCCTGGACCAGGTCTCTTCAAGTAACCCGAGGGAAGTAGCAGCGCAGGTGTCAAAAAACTGCTCGATATGCCTGATTTTCTCCTGAATACCAGAAATTTCCTTTTTTATATCCCCCAGGGTACGTTTTATATTGGGAACCTCATCGGCATCGATCGTTCCGAAATCACTGCCGGGTCTTCCAAAGACCAGGAAATAGACAAAATTCCCTTCTTCAGAAATCTTCTCCACCGTAAATTCATCTTCAAGATCCAGGGTTTCAAAACGTTTTTTGGATGTAACATAAAACCTAACAATAATTCCGTACTTCCGAAGGTCTTCCACTTTTTGGATTGAGAAATCTCCCCAGGGTTCCACTTTCCTCAGCTCCTTCTGTTGGTTGGCCAATGCCAGGTTCAGGTGATCCAGTTCCTCCTGTTTGTCCAGCAGTTTTTCAAACAGAGCCTCCCCGTCTTCTGATTCCGGTTTGCCTGATGGTTCAATTTCCCTGCGTTTCAACAGTTTGATCGTCTTATCGTATTGTGTCAGTTTAACCAGATGGGAAGCAATCTCATCGGATCGATCTACCTCTTTTTCAATCACATGAAGAACGCCAATTTCCTGTAGTTTTTTCAAAAAATCATCGTACTCAGCGTGATAGACCAAAAACGAATATTTCTGCATTGAAATAATCATATCGCAACACTTTGACGGTTTTTCACAATTTTCTGGGCTGATTTGGAAAGGTTCTCTTCGTCCTCCAGAAAACGCTTTATCTTCCTTATTGCATCCTCATATCCTGGGATCTGTACTTTCTCATACAGGTTTACTTTCTGGGTGGTCTTACGGCGGGCATAATTCAGCAATTCCATCTTTTCATACCATAGATGTTTTTGTACTTCCAGGGTCACCAGCTCTTTCAGTAATTCGATTCCTGCGGGAATCCAGTCGGGCTGGTTTACCAGGGCATACTCTTTACGGCTGAAAACAATATTTTCAAGGTTCACGGTCGGAACACCCGCAATTTTCTTAACCGATGTTTCGATCTCCTTAATGCGCAGCAGGCTATGGTCGTACTCACTCCACAAAGCAGCCAGATTCCGGTACTTTTCAATTGCATTCAACAGCTGGGTATCGTATTCGGTATACTTATCTTTTGCCTTTTTAACTTCAATGCGCAAGGCTGACTCCTTGTTTTTAATGGTAGGCAAGGTCCTCACGCGGATATCCAGTTGCTTGGAAAGCGCCTGCAGGGATGTTTTATTGTATTGAAATTTTATTGCCATACGTTAGGGTCGATCCACTATTGGTTACTTTTTTTTCCATACTTATCGACAATGGCCTGTTTGATACCCACTTCAACCTGGCTGAAATGTTTATCAAACAAAGACCATGCGGTATCGAGCATCGCATCAATATCCATGTTTACATCAATTGCCAGGAGGCTGTTTGAGTACTCTTTGGCATACTCCAGGGTACGCTGGTCGTAGTCGGTAAGATCAAATCCGTTTTCAAGTTTGGTTTTGGCATCGGCTGCATCGGCAAACAGCCGGATGGCCGCATTCATCACCTGGGGATGGTCTTCGCGTGTTTTGGTGCCGATAACCAGCTGTTTCAAACGCGATAAGCTGCGGAAAGGATCCACAATAACTTTTCCGATATCGGTATCCTTGCGCAGGAAAAGCTGCCCTTCGGTAATATACCCTGTATTATCGGGTATGGCGTGGGTGATATCGCCGCCTGAAAGGGTGGTCACAGCAATAATTGTTATGGAACCTCCATCCGGAAACTGAGCTGCTTTTTCATAGAGACGGGCCAGGTCACTGTAGAGGGAACCGGGCATGCTGTCTTTCGACGGAATCTGGTCCATGCGGTTGGATACAATACTCAACGCATCGGCATACAAGGTCATATCGGTCAGCAGAACCAATACATTTTCATTCTTTTCGGTAGCAAAATATTCAGCCACGGTAAGAGCCATATCCGGAACCAGCAACCGCTCAACAGGAGGATCTTCCGTTGTGTTCACGAAACTTACAATCCGGTCCAATGCTCCGGCACTTTCAAATACATTTTTAAAAAACAGGTAATCGTCGTTGGTTAGTCCCATGCCACCCAGGATAATTTTATCGGCTTTGGCACGCAAGGCAACCATAGCCATTACCTGGTTAAAAGGTTGATCGGGGTCGGCAAAAAACGGTATTTTCTGGCCACTTACCAGGGTATTGTTCAGATCAATACCGGCAATTCCCGTAGCAATCAGTTCCGAAGGTTGTTTCCTGCGTACCGGGTTCACCGAGGGGCCTCCGATTTCCATCGTTTGCCCGTCAATTTCGGGTCCCCCGTCAATGGGCTGCCCGAAGGCATTGAAAAAACGCCCGCTCAGCTCATCGCTCACCTTAATCCGGGGGGCATAACCCAGAAAGATAACCTCGGCATTGGACGGTATACCTTCGGTACCACCAAAAACCTGTAAGGTGATCAATTGACCCTGAATCTTTACAACCTGTGCCAGGCGCCCGTTGATTGTCGCTACCTCATCGTATCCAATCCCCTCGGCATACAACGCACACGTAGCTTTGGTGATCTGGTAAATCCTGGTATATACTCTTTGAAATGCTGTTGTCTCCATACCGTATTATTTTGTTTCTGATTTTTTGGCTGATCCGGATTTCCCGTTTGTAGTGAATTCATCCAGTTCCTTTTCATATTTCTTGAAGTGCTCAGATTTAAATTCCGAGTAATTCATCTGCTTCATATAATTTATGATGGTTTTAAAAAAGGGATTGACCTCTTCAAAATTCTCAAATGAAAATTCCTTATGATAAATATCCAGCACTTTGGATAACATATATTGTTGTCGTTCAATGGGCGTGGAAGCGTCTATTTTATCGAAAGCATCCTGTTGCAACAACACAAAATCCACCACTTCGGATTTCCAGAACTCCTGATGGTAATCCACAGGTACTCCGTCATCGCCAAGGATATTGATCTGTTCATAGGCTTCGTGTCCCCGGATCAGAATATTCCGTGCCAGGTTAATATGGTCTACCCAGTCTTCGGAAATATTTTCTTTTATGTACTGTACAAACTCCGGATATTCAATGTATTTTGAATAGCTGTCAACGGCGTCTATTGCCGGATACCGTTTGCTGTCAGCCCGTTTCTGGGACAGTGCATAAAAGCAGCGGGCTGCTTTTTTTGTTGATTCGGTAACCGGTTCTTTCAGGTTTCCTCCGGCGGGAGATACGGTTCCGATAAAGGTCACGGAGCCTGTCTGGTCGTTATTCAGAATTACATAACCGGCCCGGGCATAAAAATTGGATATGATGGCTGGCAGGTCCATGGGGAAAGCATCCGGTCCGGGTAGTTCTTCCATGCGGTTTGACATTTCCCGCAGCGCCTGAGCCCATCGCGAGGTGGAATCAGCCAGAAGCAATATCTTAAGGCCCATGGAACGGTAATATTCCGCCAGGGTCATCGCCGAATAAACGGATGCTTCACGGGCTGCAACCGGCATATTGGATGTATTGGCAATGATGATCGTACGTTCCATGAGTTTACGCCCGGTGCGGGGGTCATCCAGCTCAGGAAACTCAGCAAACAGTTCCACCACCTCATTGGCGCGCTCACCACACGCTGCCACAATGATCAGGTCGGCATCAGCCTGCCTGGAGAGGGCATGTTGAAGAACCGTTTTTCCTGTACCAAACGGTCCGGGAATAAAGCCTGTTCCCCCTTCCACAATCGGGTTAAAACTGTCAATGACCCGAACTCCGGTTTCAAGCAAACGAAAAGGACGGGGTTTTTCTTTAAAAGCCCGGATAGGCAATTTCACAGGCCATTTCTGGACCATGGTAATGTTGTGTTCATCCCCCTTCTGATCCGTTACCACAGCAATGGTGTCGTTTAACGTGTACTCCCCCTTTTCAGCCACAGATTTTACAGTGTATTTCCCTTCCCACTTAAACGGAACCAATATTTTATGGGATATCCAGTTCTCCTTTACCTCGCCGATCCAGCTTCCGGCCTGGACGGTATCGCCTTTGGCGGCCAGGGGCTTGAAATCCCAGGCTGAATCTTCGTCAAGCGGGGCCGCATAATCCCCCTTCTTCAGAAAAACACCGTCCATTTTATTCAGGTCGTGCAACAGACCATCAAAATTTTTTGACAGCAACCCCGGGCCCAGTGTGGCTTCAAGCATGTGCCCCGTAAACTCCACTTCCGTTCCGGTCTTCAGACCCCGTGTGCTTTCAAAGACCTGCACATAGGCATTCTTCCCATGTATTTTTATTACCTCGGCCATCAGTTTGACACCTTCGAGGTTGATGTAACATATTTCATTCTGCGAAACAGACTGGTTAACCTCAACCATTACCAAATTGGCAATGATCCCTACTACCTTTCCTTTTGTACTCATCAGATATATTTTTTCTACATTTTATTTACTCCAGATTGTCATGACTGCTCATTCACCGCCTCTTCGCGTTTTTCACGTACCGGCTCTGATAATTCCTTAATGATCTCCTTAAATAAGCTCAGGTCTTGTATTTCAGCAAGCTTTATCCACCGTTCAACCAACTGGTGTTTTAACAGGTACCCCACAATCTTTTCGATGGTGAAATAGTGAAAAAAGGTAAATTCATCCAGATACTGAATTTTCAACTGGTCCATTTCTCTTTCCCGGCTTATCAGATCCCGGTCGGATTCAATCACCTGCATGATCTTTTCCGCATTGTACATCTCATCTTTAATCATATCCGCATGGGGCTTGCTCTTACGCAGGGCCTCATACAAAGGCAGAGAAAAAGAGGTTTTTATCAGTTGGCGTCCCGGTTCATATCCGTACGTATGGCTGTTTGAAGCAATCCACAGGTTCTTCAGGTCGGTTTGGTATTTAATCCATTGTTTAAAAAATGCATTGTCCCGGGAATAGGCATGTTCACAATACATTTCATGCAGCTGTATCTCTTTATCCACAGGATGGGTATTCTCATCGTCTTTATACCGGATAATAAAATCTTTCAGATAGTTCAGAATGTAGGTTGGCTCGGTCAGTTGTTCATCGATTTCTTCTTCGGTGTATTTTCCGTCCGGAAGGAAAGCAGCCTGATTCTTCAGAATCTTATTCAACACGTTGGTATTATCGATGGGAAGAAACAGGGTTTCAACCAACGCATAATCTTCAGGCTTCAGAAAATATTTTAAATACCCTTTTAGCTCAGTTGTGGTAAAATCTAATTTTTTTGTGTCAAGTGAGATATCCTGGAAACCGGCAACAAGAGCATAATAATTAGTTTGAATCATCTTTATCAAAAATTAAATGCTTGTTCGTTTCTTTCAAATACAATTTGAACAGATTTTCAAAGCTTTCATCGGTAAAACTAATTATATACGAACCATCTCCGGGTTTGACTTTAAATCCTGACTTTATGGAATTGTCAAATACGATTTCCAGATCTCCATCAAATTGTTCTTTTATGGTTTTTGTGGCAAATTTTTCCAGTTCCTTTTTATAGGATTCAGCGAGGGTTATGTTTACTTTCGAATGCCCCGGATCCTGTGGGTTCCAGTTTTTCAACAGGTCACTGATAATACCCTGAATAAAAGCTGAATCGGTCAGTGCCTCTTTCACTGGTTTTTTTACCTGATTGAATGTAATCAGCTGGGTGATCTGTTGCTTTAATTCGCTGATGAACTTTTTGGCCGATAATTTCAGTTCGGAATCCAGGTTAACCCGTATATCATCGGCTTCTTTTTTTGCCTTTTTGAGAATTTCTTTCTTTTCGTCTTTTGCTGATTTCAGCAATTTATCGGCTTCGGTACGTGCTTCTGCAAGAATCTTTTCGGCTTCCGCTTTTGCCTTATCAACGCCTTCTTTATAGATCTTCTCCGTTAACTCGTTGATTTTTGATGTCATTTTCGTATTTATTAATTTTTTCGGACGCTGAGCAAAAATAATTTTTTTTTGATATTTCCAAAAGGTAAAAAATGTTTATTATGGAATAACACACAAATTTAATGTTTGGAAAGAGTTAACATGAAATATCTCATGTTTTCCTGTTACAATACGTTGCATCCCTCTGTTTTCCCTGTGTCGTCGCATCCTGAAACCTTCTTTATTTGTTGATCCATTTTTTCAATACATCCCCGATTCTGTCGATCGATTTTTTCAAACTCTCAGGGGATGCATTTTTAATTTTTTCCATGATATACTTCCGGGTTTCCGTATAGTCCATTTTTACTTCAGGTTTCTCCACCCGTCCGTTTATGCGTACGGTTACCGGCACGGTCTGAATATCTTCCTGTCCGGGGATTGCTGCCAGTATCTCCTGAATATCAGGGCCAAAAGCAGATCGTTCAATCACAAAATCCATTTTCAGGTCCAGAATATTCTTCACATTCAGGCTTCCGGTAAGGGTGACCTCCTGTCCTGCAATTTTTGTCTGAAAAGGCTTAATGAACAGGTTTCCACCTTCAACCTGAAATTGGGCAGCCACATTATCCACTGTAATATTTTGCAATCTTTCCTGTTTTAGCACACGTTGTAACTGGTTAAAAGTAGGCGAATCAATAATCTGAATATCATGGGTAGTAAAGGTTCCGGAACCATCTACTGAAGAGGAGATGATGTTCAGCTGAGGGCTGAGTCTTCCTTTGGCTGAAAACCGGGTACTTATTTTTCCCTGGCTCCGGGTATCCGCAGGAATCGCTTTCTCCAGGGATAAGAAGTTTCGGGATGCTGTGGGCAGGTCAATTTTCCGGACATCAAAACCCAGATCAAATTCAGGTTCTTTTTCGGGGTTGTTTGCATAGGACCCCGTAAGGGTAACTTCCCCTTCAAACAACGTACATTGCAATCCGTGCAAAACCAGTTTTCCGTTTTTTGCTGTGACCAAACCGTTCACTCCGGTAAGAGGCAACTGCCCCAGAAGGACATTCGATATCCGGGAAGTAAACTCCAGGTTCAGATTCCGGGGAATATCAAAAGCAACGATTTCCGGTTCATCCGGTCCCCCCTGGGGGTCGACCGTTGTACCGGCAGATCCGGATTCCTTGTCGGCCTGAATATGGATCAGCTCATTCAGGTTAAGAAACTGCGATCTGAGATCGAGGGTTCCATCCAACGTTCCTCCTTTCAGGAAGTATCCCAAATAATTTGAGATCCTTCCGGATAAGCGCATGTCGCTCTGTCCGATGCACACCTCGGTCTCCGTTAACTCCACATGCGAAGGCGAAAATTGCAACTGACCCTCAGGAACAGAAACAGGCCTGGTTAATTGCGGACCGGCATAGGAAAAACCGGTCAGCAATACCGTACCATCCGCTTTAATGTCATCGTATTGCTCTTCGCGTATCGCCGAATAAGGAGCTTTCAGCAACAAGTGGGTTTCAATCTCACCGGTAAGATGCATGCTGTCGAGGGGAAGGGCATCTTTCAGATGGCTGAAATTGATCTTTCCGGCCAGTTCACCATTAAAATAGGGATCCCCGAACAGATCTGTAATGGAAAGGGACAGATCTACCGGATTGTCTCTGATCTCGGCATGTGCCCGGGTGATCTTTAATTCCGTCCGGTCCAGGACACCCTGAGGTTTGTCCAGGATTAATTCGGCGTTTATATGCTTCAGTTCTTCCGGCAGACCGTCATACTTCAGGTTTCCTTCAGCCATGTGTATCATAAAATTAAACGCTGGATATTGTTCCCCGGAATAGACCCCCTTAAGGGCTCCTGACATGGTTGTCTTTCCCCTGGCAATCATTCCATCCAGGTATTTTTCATAATCCGGAGGTACCAGTGCCAGGAATTCATCCAATCCCGACACAGCCGACCGGATATCCAGATCAAAAACCACCGAATCACCAGGCACCTGAAAACCCCCTTCCAGGATAAACGGCAAACGGTTTACCCAGAGTTCATTCTCTGATACGATGAACTCCATTGTCTCGTAATCGATGGCTAGTAAGGAATTGGTCTCCAAGGTGGTATGAGAAACATACACCAGAGAATCATACAACAACCTGAAATCCTCCACCTTTCCCCATACCTCCATATCAAAAGAAGAGCTGTACATATTTCCGGACAGGATTACATCGGATCCGTTAAAATACAAAGCGATCCCGGTTGATTGATCCAGGTAGGATACATCTGCACCGGTAACAACCACATTTTCCAACTCCAGCTGAAATGTTTTTTCCGGAGATTCATCCGGTGTATTCCCGGTTGTTGACTCAGGTTCCGAATCCCGGAAAAAATCCCAGTTTGCCAGACTATCCTCACCTACCAGCAAGCGCAATACCGGGTCTTCTAGATGCAATGCTCCGAGGGTGGCCCCATCCTTGCTGAAAAGAGACAACAGGTCCATGTCAGAACGAATCACCTGTATCTTCAGAAGGGTATCCTTTTGAAAAGGAGTGGCCCCGGTAACATACACATTTTCCATGCGAAGGGAGGCTTTTGGAAAGTTCCTGAGCAAGGAAAGCCTGAATTCTGAAAATCCGACATTCACACCCAGATGCTTATAAACCGTTGTTCGCGCCTTCTCCATGAGCGCATCCTTGAAAATCAGGGGCAACGTAACGATGGCCCCCAGAAAAAGAAAAATGAGTATGCCGATAATAATTATAGCCCGTTTCATCTTTTTGTTTTTTTGATTCCTTCTTTCCTACCCTGTAGACAACCTGAAGCGACCGTAGAACCACAAAGTTAAAAAACAGAAACCGTAAATAATAATTCCCGTAGTTAAAGTTCCTTAAGGATCATTCTCCGTAGCAACTGCAAGGCTGTCTGTGAGGAGCGGATGATATTCCTTTCCCTTTCATCGCCTGCAAAAACATAGTTGTACGCATACCTTTTCCCGGGACCGGCAACGGCGATCCATACGGTTCCGATCGGTTTTTCCGGGGTTCCCCCTCCGGGGCCAGCGATTCCGGTGGTTGCAACAGCATAATCGACCTTAAAGCGTTCTTTCACACCCATCACCATCTCTTCAGCAACCTGCCTGCTCACCGCCCCGAATGTTTCCAGGGATTCTTTCCGAACCCCCAGAAGATCTTGTTTGATCGTGTTGGTGTAGGCAGTTACCGATCCTTTAAAGTACACCGAACTTCCGGGAATGGAAGTAATCAGGTGGGAAAGATACCCTCCGGTACAGCTTTCAGCAACGGCCAGGGTCTGGTTTTTTTCTGCAAGCATCCGGCCTGTTACTCCTGCCAGTTGATCCTCATCGTATCCGAAAATATATCCGGGAATATACTTCATCAGTTTGCGGATCTCTTCCTCCACGACTTTTTTCACCCGTTGGAGATCTTCCCCTACCATGCTCAACCGTAACCGCACAACCAAAGGGCTGGGCAGGTAGGCCATTCTGACTCCTTCGGGAAGATTGTCTTCCCACTCTTCCAGTTTTTCCGCAAGCACAGACTCAGCTATTCCCTGGGTGAGGACGGTACGATGGTAAATAGCCTTTGTTTTTCCTTTTTCCCGGAGGCGGGGCAGTACCTGTTCGGTTATCAGGTATTTCATCTCATAAGGCACCCCCGGAACAGCGACAAATACCGTGTTATTTTTTTCAAACCAAAGTCCCGGAGCTGTCCCCATTTTATTGGGCAATACCGTACAAGCTTCAGGAATCAGTGCCTGATTGCGATTCAGCGGAGTCATGGCTATGTTGCGCTGCTTAAACCGTTCTTTGATCTCCTCAAACGTTGGCTGATGAAAAACCAGGCGGGTGTCAAAATAGCCACACAGAACCTTTTTGGTCCGATCGTCCCGGGTTGGCCCCAGGCCCCCGGTCAGGATCACCAGATCAGCATGTTCCCCGGCATGGACAAGAGCTTCCAGAATCGGTTGCCGGCTGTCGGGAACCGAGGTGATCCGGCATATCTCAATACCTGCCAGGTTACATTCCCGGGCAATCCAGGCAGCGTTGGTGTCCACAACCTGACCAATTAAAAGTTCATCGCCAATGGTAATTATTTCAGCCTTCATGGGTTTCAATTTTTTTCAGGAAAGCCAACCTTTGAAGCAGTATTGGATGCGAATAATTAAAAAAAACATAGGCCGGATGAGGCATTAGATTGCTCAGATTCTTCACCGACAGCTTCTTTAAGGCAGAAGCCAGGGCCTCCGGATCATACTGAGTCGCAGCAAATTCATCCGCCTGGAACTCATTCTTCCGGGAAAGCAGGTTCATAAAAATACCCAGAAGGAAAGAGACGGGGGTATACAAAATGCCGAAAGCGATCAACCCGATATGAAAACGGGGTTCCTCCACCCCAAGGGCTCTGCTTAAAGCAGGACTGTCGATCAGCAGGGAGAAGATAAAAAGCAGCAGTCCGGTATGGATGACAGAAAGAAAAAGTCCCTGCAACACATGTTTCCTCTTATAATGCCCGATCTCATGAGCCAGGACAGCTACCAGTTCGTTGGTTTCCAAATCATCAATAAGCGTATCGTAGAGTACGATGCGTTTTTTCTTCCAGAATCCGGTGAAGTACGCATTGGCTTTTGTGGAACGTTTTGAACCATCCATCACAAAAATGTTGTCCAGCCTGAATCCTGCCTTTTCAGCAAATGCCTGAATCGCATTCCGTAACGCCCCTTCTTCCAGAGGGGTCTGTTTGTTAAAAAGCGGAACGATCAGTGAGGAATAGAACAAAGACATGAAAATGCTGAATCCGGCTATAACAGCCCAGGCATAGTACCAGAAATCCTCCTCTGTTTTCAGGTAAATCCATAGTATCAGTGCCAGCAACCCCCCACCTATCAATCCGCCAACCAGCCATCCCTTGACTTTGTCCAGAAAGAAGGTTTTAGGAGTGGTTTTATTAAACCCGTATTTTTCTTCAATGACAAAGGTATCGTATACCGAAAAGGGAATATGAAAAATATCGGCAGCAAACAGGATGATTCCAAAAAAAAGGAGAGCCGCAACAACCGAATGGGATGTCAGGCTCCAAACCATCTGATCGACATAAGCAAATCCATAAAAAACGAACATGGCCAGGATCACCAGAAAGCTGAACAGGCCCGACAATATTCCAAACCGGTGATTTTCACGCTGATAAGCCTGCTGCCTGGCATACTTCTCCTCATCATAAATCCCTTTCACTTCATCCGGCAACCTTGTACCCATGCGCCTGATGTTCAGGTATTCCAGGTAATTCTCAAAAAGAAAATCAAGAATGAGAATGGCCAGGATCATCCAGAATATAATTTCGTGCATATCCATTTTTTTCGATGTGGAACAAAGGTAACAATTGAAAGCCTGAGTTTGTTCCCCACCCTCTGTTTATAAAGAATCCACCATCAAAGAAGGTGGTATGATATGTAACCCATGGGATTATGAGACCCAATACGTTAATTTATTATAGAAGTCCGGAGTCCGAAGTCCGGAGTCCGAAGTCCGAAGTCCGGAGGCCGGAGTCCGGAGGCCGAAGACCGGAGACCGGAGGCCGGAGACCGATGACCGGAGTCCGAAGACCGAAGTCCGGAGGCCGGAGTCCGGAGGCCGGAGTCCGGAGGCCGGAGTGTTCTTTGCTTCTGACTTCCGTCTTCGGTCTCCCGACTTATGACTCCATTCATATACAAGCAAAGCAAGAAATACAATCCCACGCCCATAGCACGTGGATTTCCAGAATATATTAAAACAGTCTCTCTTTCACAGGAAGTTGCAGATGAACAGGTCTGTTTGTTTATCTCCGGGGGTGCTTATTCTTTCAGCCACTTATCGAGCCATTCGAAGAATACCCGTTGCCACAAAATGCCGTTCTGGGGTTTCAAAACCCAGTGGTTTTCTTCCGGGAAATAGAGAAATTTTGCCGGCACACCTTTGAGGATTGCGCTATTAAACGCAGCCATTCCCTGGTCTTCGGGCACCCGGTAGTCTTTTCCCCCATGAATCACGAGGATGGGTGTATCCCAGTTTTGCACATACCTGTGCGGTGAGAATGCATAGGATTTCTGAGCCACTTCGTTATCCATTTCCCAGAAGGCTCCTCCCTGGTCCCAGTTTTCAAACCACATCTCTTCGGTAGTGGAATACATATGTTCTGAATTGAAAATCCCGTCGTGGGCGATAAACGCTTTAAACCTTCCCTGATGATTTCCTGCAAGGTAAAACACGGAGAATCCGCCATAACTTGCGCCCACGGCCCCCAATCTGTTTTCATCGATCCAGGGCTCTTCAGACAGTTCATCCATTGCGGTTAACAGATCCTGAATATTCTGTCCTCCGTAATCGGTTGATATCTGTTCTTTCCATTCGGAGCCGAATCCCGGAACCCCGCGCCGGTTGGGAGCCACCACAACATAATCATGGGCTGCCATCATCTGGAAATTCCAGCGGTACGACCAGAACTGGCTTACCGTACTTTGAGGGCCTCCCTGGTTATAAAGCAGGGCAGGATAGGTCTTTGTGGAATCAAAATGGGGAGGATAGATAATCCAGGTTTGCATTTTTTTGCCATCGGTGGTTTCAATCCATCGTTCTTCCACCTCTCCCATGGTAAGCTGATCCATTAACCCGTCGTTGATATGAGTCAGAGGCTCATCCTCACCGGTAAAAATATCTATCATAACCAGTTCTGCAGGCTGAGACATGGATACCTTCTGGGCAACCAGTTTATCCGTAGCCCTTTCGGCATACTGATAATTGTGAACACCCTCTGTAACTTTCAGTATCTCACCCGTATATACATTGGTTCTGTAAATTTCATCCGTACCCTCATCGTTGCTGATAAAAAATATACTCCGGTAGGAAGTCCTGCTCCACGCCAGGGAATGTACATCGTGGTCAAAGTTAAGGGTCAGGTCAATGTGCCCTCCCTTTACCAGGTGGGCCAGGTAAAGACAGTTTTTATCTGCTTCATAGCCATCGCGGTCCATGTGCTCCCAGACAAAATATAGGCCATCCGGTGAATAGAGGGGATTCCGGTCATACCCTTCCATGCCTTCCGTAAAATTACGGGTTTCGCCTGTTTCAAGGTTATACATGTAGATGTCGGTATTGGTGGAAAGAGCATACGCTTTCCCGCTCTTTTTCTTACAGGTATAGGCTATTTCTTTCCCTTCCGGATGCCAGTCGATCTGTTCCATGCCCCCGAACGGTTTATCCGGAGAATCGTACTTCTCCCCTTCCATGATGTCTTTTCCTTCCGAAACAATCCCCTGCCCCGGGGAATAATCCGCCACAAAAATATGGCTGTAGGTTCCGTCGTGCCACGTATCCCAGTGCCGGTACATAATATCTTCTTCCATACGGGCATTGGCAAGAGGAAGATCGGGGTAGCGATCCTGAACCGTAGAATCTGATTTTACACTTTTCACATACAGAATTTTATCCAGCGTCGGGGAATACTTAAACCCGGAAATGCCTCCCTCAATATCAGAAATCTGCTTCGGACGGCTTCCATCGGGATTGATTTCCCATATCTGTGTACTTCCCGATTTGGAAGAGAGGTACCCTATTTTCTGTCCGTCAGGACGCCAGGATACATTAAATTCATTTTCAGGTGTAACGGTAAGCCTCCGTGATTCACCCCCCCCGGAAGGAATAACATAAATATCACGGTACCCCCTGTTTTCATCCACCTTATAATAGGTAACCGTATAAACCACTTCCAGACCGTCGGGTGAAACAGATGGTTCCCCGATTCTCCCAAAAGACCATAAAACCTCAGGAGTCATCCTGTCTGTCTCAAGCACCGGTGTTTTGCCGATATCTTCCAATATCCTTTCCGGTTCGTCTCCCTGCCTGCAGGCAAAAAACAAAGGGAGGAAGAATACAATCCAATATTTTCCCATCGCGCTGTTTTTAAAAAGTTATAAACTAAAAAGCGAAATTATAATTATTCGCATAAAAATAAAACGTGCCAGGTCAAATAAATGGTTCCCTTTTAATGGATCAGTCCCGCTTCATTTCAATCAGCGGGATCAGTGTTGATCAATATGGATCAATATAGATCAGTAAATTTCAGATTTTCAGATAATCGGATTTTCGGATTTTCGGATTCTCAGATTCTCAGATTAAAATAGAACCAAGATCTAATATCCAGCAACCAGTAACCAGGAGTGAATTCTCTTTGCTGGTGAAGTCCCAGGTGATTTGTATTCGATTGATGCTGATATCCTTTGCCCCCGCTTCTAGCGGGGCAGGCAGTCCGCTTTACAGGATGTGTGATAATAGGCTATTTATCCTTTGCCCCCGAAGGGCCGGGGCAGGCCGTCCGCTTTAGCGGACGGATCAAGAGCAACCAGAAGAATCGGGGCTTCAGCCCCATTGCTGGTGCTGCCCCGACTGATTTTGTCCGCTCACTGCGCTCGCGTTGGAAAACAAAGAGATCAACAGATCAACATAGATGTCACTGATCTGTAAAAAACAATAGCTGAATAGCGTGAGACCGCCACGGCTCCCTGTCCGGCTGATCCATCCAGACGGACTACGTCGCCTCGCGGAATCTTGCATCTAACAACATACGATAAAAAATACCCGTGCACAAAATTTCCCTGGAAGCAAGATTCAGCGATCCCGATGTAACATCGGGAGACGCTGTCTCATGAATTTTAGCACATTGTCAAAAAAATGGGGCTGAAGCCCCGGGTTTATTTGCTGCCTTTTATCCGTTGGCTAAAGCCAACAGCCTGCTCCGATCCTTCGGAGGCAAAGCAAACTGATAACTGACAACTGACACGAAGCGAAGCGGAGTCCCGATTTCCTATCGGGAACCCTCAACCGAAGATACCGTATGCAACTTCCCGGAACCTCACTGACCGTTGTATGTATAGACTCCCTCTTCAGAATATAGGGTTCCGTCGTAATCGGTGGCCGTAACGCGAAACCGCGTTGAATCACGGCCTTCAACCTTTAAGACAGATAAATCAAACGAAACAAAAGCAGCAAACGGTATATTCCAGGTATCCCCGTTATCGTTGTGCCTCAACTCCAGTTCAACGGGCTGCTCATGGATTGTCTCTCCCGGTTTTTTCACAAGGTTGATATAATGGATGTTGTTCCCACCCCGGTATTTTAACTCAAAATTCAGTAAATTACCGGTAAGCCAGGCATTCCGCACAATGATCGGATCATTCCCGATGCTGTCTTCATTGGCCCAGGTAAGTTCAAGAATCCCTTTCAGAAGAATATCACGCATCGAATTAATCTTTACATAATACCCCTGAATTGCTTCAGATCGGACAATATCCCCCAGAATCGTATAATTTACCAATACACGGCTGCTGTCTTCATACCGCCCCAGATAAACATCCGATGATACGGGTATTATCCGATTCCCGTCATCAAGTTGTATGGAACAGCCCATACCTCCGGTGGCATCCAGATAATACATCCCAAAACCGACCCACATATCCGTTATAGCGTACCCATCTTCATCTAAACTACAGGAAACCATTGCTGTAAGGATAACTCCTGTACATAGTAAACTCAATACCCGTTTCATTCGTTTATATTTTTTCTTTGAATTGTTTACATCAGTCAGATTTTAACACCGTAAGAAAGGTTGCGTCCCCCGGAAAAAAATTCTGCCAAATTATACAAACAAAAACTGACATAAATGCCATTTTTGTATTTGGTATAACAATTGTATACCTTTGATGAAAATATCTATATATTTACATAACCGAATTATGAAGGAACCAGGGTTCCGCAAATAGATATAAACGGACAGATTGTTGTAGGATTTGACCGGATGACAATTAATAAATTAACAGGAATTAAGCAATAGCAAAAACAAATTAAAAGTATGAAACAAGCAATTTATTTACTGGCAATCGTTGTATCGGGATTAACCAGTTGTGGTTCCGGCAGCAGCCAGGCCAAAGACAATGCGTCAGAGAACGAAAAGAGTGAGCGTAAATCAGCAACCGTGCAGTCCGCAACGGAAAACCAGGTGAAGACCGCAGAAGGTGGATCCATAATGATGACCCGGGAGATGTTCCTGGAGAACGTGTGGGATTATACCGGTTCCCCTCAGGAATGGAAATATGCAGGAGACAAACCGGCCATCATTGACTTCTACGCCGACTGGTGTGGTCCGTGCAAAATTGCTTCTCCTATCCTGGATGAAATCTCAAAAGATTATGCCGGGACCTTGTATGTTTATAAGATCGACACAGAAAAAGAACGTGAACTGGCATCGGTTTTTGGAATCAGAAGTATTCCTTCTTTTCTTTACATACCGGTTAGTGGGAAACCGGTAATGATGGCCGGTATCGGACGTTCCAAAGAAGAGACTAAAAATATGTTTATCGAGAATATCAATAAATATCTTTTACCGGCCAACCAGTAAAAAAATCAGACTGCCCCTATTTTTGATCGTACCGGGTTACTCATTCCCTGGCTTTTTATCATCCTGCCAGGTTATCAGTCCCTTTCGTTGTCTGCCGTTCATTAAAACAGTAAGCGGTTTCTTAAAGCGTACATGTTTGATAAAATCCGTTTGGCGTACCACTTCCTGCTCATTTAAAACGTTGATATTTACGGACGCCTCTTTTGAATTATAGGGAACCGAGAAATATCCCACATTCATGGAGGTTACGTTATGGAAGAAATGCGATCCCAGGGATCCGTCCAGGGGAAAATTCTCCAATCCCATTTCGATAATAATGCGGGCTTTGGATATATCAGCCCACAGTACAGGAATTCCTGTATAACAATCGCGGGATCCCCAACGGCCGGGGCCGACCAGCACATACTCGGTATCTTCTGCTTCCATTTTCTTGTTATACTCATGAATTTCACGCGCCATCTGTTTTGTTTTCAGGCGGTCGAATGCTTCCGGCCTGACATATATTACATCCCGGATTCCATTTAACTGACCGTTTCCCATACCCCGCATGGCATACATCAACAGGTTTTTATGGCTGGCCGAATCAATATCAATATTGACCTGGTTTTCACTACGGATCAGGGGTTTTATCTGCAACAGATAAAAGGTCGGTTTATGATAATCTCCGGGTTCCAGGTCGATGGCATATTCAATTTCCACAGGGGATCCCATGGCATCACGGAAGAGCTTCAGTAAAACCTGCAAGGTTTCCGATAGGGGGATCAGGTTATATTTCAGGATGTTGGCAAAATCAACCACCCTGGGGCCCGGCATGCTGTTGCCGGGGATCAGGGAATCATTTTCCATGTCGTAGGTAGACACGCAATGCTCCAGGGTTCCGTCCTGTTCTGCCTCCCGGATGCTGAAACGCCGGATGCAGGCATCTTCCCCGTCCCTGACAAGGTCAAAATGTTTGTTCTGCATGTCCAGCACATAAAAGGACCGCTGCGAATCACGTACCTGGTCTTTTACATCGGATGGATTGATGGCCGGATAACGCGGACAAAAACGGTAACTGTTTTCGCCCCCTACAACATAAACTCCCAGGCCTACGGCAGCAACTGAAAATCCATCTTCCGGTTCCATGTAGGATACCGGGTAATAATTGTACGACTGAGCTACGCCTGAAATATGCGGATAATATTTGCCATTGAATTCATGCCCCACCACTTCCTGGATGACAATGGCCATCTTTTCTTCTTCAATTTTGTAATTGACCGCATCAAAATAGGACTGTGCCGATTCGGTATAAATGCTGGCATATACCAGTTTAATAGCCGTAATCAACTGCTGGTAACGAACTTCAATATCGGGATCTTTGTTGGGAATCAGGTAGGTAGCATACACTCCGGAAAACGGCTGAAGAAGAGAATCTTCAAACAACCCCGAAGAACGAATAGCCAGAGGTTTGGTAACATTCTTTACATATTCCCTGAGACGTTCTGAAATTTCCTCATCAAGATCGGCCTGAAGAAAAAGCTCCTTGATGAATTCATAATTTTTGGGATTAAGGACATTCTCGTAGAGGCTGTTTATTTCAAGGAATTTATCGTATTCCAAAGCACCAATAACGGCAGTGGCAGGAATACGGATGTTCAATCCGGGTATTAATTTATAAAAGTCAATATTTTCAATAAAATTACTGATAAAGGCAATGCCCCGTCCTTTGCCACCCAGGGAACCTTTTGCCAGCCGCATAACAAAACGGTTGGAGGTGACCAGTGAAGGATTAAAATTGATGATCCTCCCGCGGAGTTTCTGCATTCTTTCCTTTTCAAAAACCTGGAGGGTATGCTGTTTTAATTCCCGGGTCGTTTCAAAATCATCAAAATGAATGGGGATTAACTGCTTCGCCATATTGATCTCACCACGTGCCATCAGCCACGTGGAAAAAGAGTTACGTTTGGAATGGTACTCCAGAACACTGTCAGGAATAATCTTAAATTTTTCCTGAAACTCCTTAAGGTTCGATGCTTCCATTACCGGTGTCCCGGAGTTGTCCTTAAAAATAAAATTTCCGAATCCCAGCCGCCGGTACATAAAATGAAAAATATCCATGGAAAGGCTTTCCGAGTTTTTATTGATAAACTCCGCATTTATTTCCCGTGCCTTCTGCGCATTGCGAATATCCATTGACTGAAGCATGATGGGGATCGGATATTTCAACGATTTTTTGACATACTTAAGCAGATCGATCCCTGCATTTTCATCATCCTTCCCGTTCTTTGAAAATTTCACATCAGAGATTACACACAACAAATAATCCTTATATGCGGCAATCATGTGAACTGCTTCCTCGTAAGTACTTACCAGGATCACCTTGGGTCGTGCCCGCATTTTAAGGATCTTATGAAGGTCATCCTCCGATTCATCCTGCACCAGCACCTGGGTCTGGGTCATAATGGTAGTGTATAAAACCGGCAGATACCGGGAATAATATTTGATGCTGTCTTCTACCAACAGAATCACCCTGACGTTTCCGTTTTGTGTATCCCGGGCTACATTTTTTTTATCTTCGATGTATTTGATCATTGCCAGGAAGACATTGGAGTTTCCATTCCACACAAATACCCGATCCACAAAATCGAGTTTCTGTCCTTCCACCTGGAAATAACGAAGATCGGCATTGTTATTAACCAGCAGAAGCAGCGGAATCGCCGGCCTCCTCTTATACACATCCCGAGCAATCTCCACCGGCATATCCTTATCCAAACCTGCCATAATAATGATCATGTCAAAATCCCGGTGTTCCATCATTAAAAGGGCTTCTTCCCGCGAGTTGACACTGGTAAACCTCGGAGCGGTGTATAAATTCAACTGAAGAAACTCACCCCGTATTTTATCGCTGAACTGACCTTCACGTACAATCGAATAGGAATCATACAGAGTGGCTACCAACAAAACTTCTTTAATTTTTGTTGGCATCAGTTCCTGAAAAATATCCCGGTCGCTTTTTTTCCGCTTGTACAGGTTGGCCAGTGTGATCTGCTCCAAATCCATTCGGCTCTATTTTTTGAATCCGAAAATTAACGAAAATCTTTCAATTCCATGCAGGAAGCAAATGTCGCCCTGGTGGTTTTCGAAAAAAAATCAGTTCCGGGTGGATTGAAATTCTTCTTTTGTTACCTTTCCGTTCTCCTCTACTTCCCAGATATTTCCGGAATTCAACAGCTCTTCCACGGAAGACATTTTCCGGTTTTTCCTGATTTTTTTAATCTGAGCTGTCATTTCCCTGTCGTAAGCCGGTGCATCCACATTCCGGATCACTCCCAGGGCTACAGGATACTCAGGTAACTTCATACGGATTAAGGCCGTATGCACCAACGGATCCTTTTCGGTGGCATCATGCACCAGTACATCCGCTTTGGTTATTCCGTTCTCACCAATTCTGACCACCTTCAGTTTTCCTTTTTCCATGATCAGCCCTTTATCTTTCATGTCTCCAAAAATCATGGGTTCTCCCTGTTCCAGTATGAGTTGTCTTTCTGCTTTAAATTCCGGATCGGTAATCGCGCTATGCACTCCGTTATTATAGATCACACAGTTCTGAAGCACTTCAACCACCGATGTTCCGGTATGTTCTGCAGCCGCCATAAAGACATCCTGGCTGATTTTCAGACTGATATCAATGGTACGGGCGAAAAAGGTTCCCTGGGCCCCTAATGCCAGTTGTCCGGGAACAAAAGGATCCTCAATGGTTCCGTAAGGGGAGGTTTTTGTTGTAACGCCTCTCTCGGAAGTTGGGGAATACTGCCCTTTGGTAAGACCGTAAATACGGTTGTTAAACAAGATCAGATTAACATCCACATTCCTGCGTATCAAATGGATGAAATGGTTTCCGCCAATAGCCATCGCGTCGCCATCGCCGGTCATTACCCAGACACTCAGCCGGGGATTTGCACATTTAACGCCTGTGGCTACAGCAGCGGCTCTCCCATGAATGGTGTGAAAACCGTAGGTACTCATATAGTAGGGAATCCGGGAGGAACATCCGATACCCGAAATCACGGCAAATCGCTCCCGGGGAATTCCCATCCGGGCCATGGTGCGCTGCACAGCATTCATGATGGCATAGTTGCCACAACCCGCACACCACCGTACTTCGTTTTCGCTTTTGAAATCTTTATATGAAATGTCTTTCATGGTCAGTCCTCCAGTAATTTAGCAATGTTTTCCTTTAATTCCTGAACGGTAAATGGCAGCCCCTTCATTTTATTGTACTTAAAGTAGATAAATTCCGGAATTTTATCCCGCAAATAAGAGGCAAACTGTCCGAGATTCAGTTCACAAACAACAATTTTCTTAAATTTCTCAAAGACTTTTCTTGTATTGTCTGGCAGGGGTTGGATATAATTAAAATGAGCCAGGCTTACCTTCTTCCCTTCTTTGCGGAATTCCCGGGCTGTACTTATCAGGTGACCATACGTACCTCCCCACCCTACGATCAGGACCTCCCCGCTTTCCTCTCCATACACCTCAAGGTCAGGCACCATATCAACCACCCGGTCCACTTTTTCCTGGCGCATCCGGCAGTTTATCTGGTGGTTTTCAGGATCATGGCTTACTGTTCCCGAGATATTTTTCTCGAGGCCTCCGATCAGGTGTTCAAATCCTTTTCTTCCCGGAACCGCCCATTTCCGGACTTTGGTTTTTTCATTGCGTGCATAGGCCTTAAAAGTTCGCTTATTTTTGGCGTAAGGAGGTTTTATATCCGGGAGTTCGCTCATTTCCGGTATTTTCCAGGGTTCACTGCCGTTCCCTAAAAAGCCGTCTGAGAGCAGGATGACAGGAACCATCCTTTCCAGAGCAATTTTAGCTGCGGTGTAGGCATACCGGAAACAATCCGAAGGGGTGCTTGCCGCCAGAACGACTACAGGGCTTTCTCCATTCCGTCCGTATAATGCCTGCAACAAATCCGCCTGTTCGGTTTTTGTAGGCAATCCTGTGGAAGGCCCTCCCCTTTGGACGTCAATAACAACCAGGGGTAACTCAGCCATAACTGCCAGTCCGATGGCTTCCGACTTTAAGGCCAGCCCGGGACCGGAAGTGGTCGTCACAGCCAGATCACCGGCAAAAGCCGCTCCGATGGCTGAAGAAATACCGGCAATTTCATCTTCCGCCTGAAAGGTCTTAACTCCCAGGTCTTTTCTTTCTGAAAGAACGGAAAGAATCTCTGTAGCCGGAGTGATCGGATAGGAGCCCAGAAAAAGCTCCAACCCTGCTTTCTCGGCTGCTGCCAGCAACCCCCAGGCTGTGGCATGATTCCCATAAATATTCCGGTATCTCCCTGGTTCAATATCGGCAGGATTCACAATATAACTGGGTGTCATATGTTGCAGGGACATACCGTAGTTATACCCGTCATGCAACACTTTGATGTTGGCCTTGACAACCATGGATTTATTCGCAAACTTTCTCCTGATAAATTCATCAATATAGAGCAGAGGCCGGTTAAACATCCAGCAAACCAGTCCAAGAGCAAACATATTCTTGCTTCGAAGAATAATTTTATGGTCAAGATCAAATTTTTTCAGACTCTCCTTTGTCAGACTCGATATAGGAATCGCTATTTTAAAATAATCGTTCAGATTGCACTCTGAAAAAGGATCTTCGGTCTTAAAGCCGGCTTTCATGAGATTCTTTTCGGTAAACGAATCTGAATCATAGATGATCGTCCCCCCGGGTTGCATAAACCGGGCGTTGGCCTTTACAGCAGCCGGATTCATGGCTATGAGAACGTGGGCATAATCCCCCGGAGTATTTACCTGTTTATGGCCAAACTGCACCTGAAACCCGGAGACTCCTCCTACGGTCCCCTGGGGAGCCCTGATCTCGGAAGGAAAATCCGGAAATGTGGAGATGTCATTCCCCAGTAAGGCTGTAGCATCCGAAAACAAAGTTCCCGTAAGTTGCATTCCATCTCCTGAATCTCCCGAAAAACGAATGGCAACCTCTTCAAGCTTAATCACTTTTGCATCCTTCATTCCATCTGTGTTTTGGTTTCTACGCAACCATCAAAGAAAAAAAACCGATCCCGCATGTAATCAAATTACAAATCCGGAACCGATTCAATTTTCTCTTTTTTTTCACTGAATAAAAAAACAAAAATAACCATTATTTAAAAGGAGTATTATGACGAATATTATTATTTTAATGTTTCCTTGCTTCAGGCATTAATTTAAAACCATTACAGATAATGACATTTTCCTCTCTCCGGGAAAAACAACAGTCTGAAGTAAATTGTTTTTTGCAGTTCCTTTTGTGACAGGCTGTCATGCTCATTTCATTTATTCTTATTACCTTCCCCTGCAAAATGCTGCATGGTATAGTATAGTAAACTAAACAAAGAACAAATGAAACGTAATAATTTAATCGTTGTATTTATTCTGGTTATCTGGTTTGTCATTTCATTTGTCACCAACATTCTGGGTCCGTTGATGCCGGTAATCATCGAAAATTACAACCTGAATCTGACCATGGCCTCGTTCCTACCCTTTTCCTTTTTTCTTGCGTATGGTATTATGTCGATTCCTTCGGGGATGCTGGTTGAGCAATACGGGGAAAAAAAGTCGATGGTATTTGCGTTTTTTCTGAACCTTGTGGGGGCCTTTTTATTTGCCCTTTTTCCAACCTATATCATGGCCCTGGCGTCGCTTTTCATCATTGGGATTGGCATGGCCATGCTCCAGGTTATTATCAATCCGCTGATGCGGGTAGCCGGAGGCGAAGAGCATTTTGCTTTTTTTTCAGTCATGGGCCAGCTGGTTTTCGGGGCTGCTTCCTTTGTGAGCCCTTTTGTGTTTTCCTACCTGATGCAAAACCTCTCAGGATACTCCGGTGAGGGAAATTTTTTCCTCGAAGGATTAAGCCGTCTTATTCCCCCGGAACTTCCGTGGTCATCGTTCTACTGGATCTTTTCAGTCACCTTCATTGCGATGATTGTGATCATCTTCCTGGTAAGATTTCCGAAAGTTGAACTGAAAGAGGACGAAAAAACCGGGCCTGTGCAGAGTTACCTGGACCTACTGAAAAAGAAAGAGGTGATCTTATTTGCTGTGGGAATTATGGCCTATGTAGGCACGGAACAGGGAATTGCCAACTGGATGAGTAAATTTCTGCAGACCTACCACGGAATGGATCCCGTTACTACGGGAGCCGCTACAATTTCGTGGTTCTGGGGGTTAATGGCTATCGGCTGCCTGGTGGGATTGCTGCTGTTAAAATTGTTTGATTCAAAAATCATCCTGAAAGTGGTCAGCCTGCTGACCATGGCAGCCCTGGCACTGGCTCTCTTCGGACCGGCCGGAATTTCAAGAATCAGCTTCGCATCTACAGGATTCCTTATCTCAACCATGTTTTCGATCATCTTTTCCCTGGCGCTTAATTCAGAAGAAAAACACCACGGTTCCTTTTCCGGAATCCTGTGCTCGGGAATTTTCGGCGGAGCGTTGGTCCCGCTGATTATTGGCTGGCTGGGAGACAGGGTGGGGTTAAAAATGGCGATGTTGTTCATTTTTATAACCCTGGGCTATATTTTCAGTATCGGCTTCTGGGCGAAACCTATTATCAACAATAAAACAATCACATTACGGGGCGATTCGTCAGCATAAAGAACCCCGGTAAAAAAATAAAAACTTTATAAAATACAGACAATGATTTAATTTTCTTTTACTATTTTGCTGGTTTTAATCATCACAATCATGAAAAGCACAACTATTACCTCAGGAAACTCCACCATCGTACCGATGATTATCATCAGTGCATTGTTTTTCATTTTCGGATTTGTAACCTGGTTAAACGGAATTCTCATCCCCTATTTACAAATGGCCTGTGGGTTAACTGATTTCCAGGCTTTGTTTGTAGCTTTTGCATTTTACATATCTTACACGATTATGGCCTTACCCTCCGCATGGGTCCTGAAGAAAACAGGATTTAAAAACGGGATGATGTTCGGTTTGTGGATCATGGCCCTGGGTACCCTTGTGTTTATACCGGCCGCTCTGACCCGCACCTATCTTACCTTTCTGATTGGTTTATTTATTATGGGTACCGGACTGGCCATTCTTCAAACAGCCTCCAATCCGTATGTTACCATCATGGGTCCCCGGGAGAGTGCTGCAATGCGTATGAGCATTATGGGAATCTGCAACAAAGGAGCCGGAGCGATCGCACCGCTGATCCTGGCCTATTATATCTTAAGTGACGGAGATGCGTTTATGGCAAACCTGTTGACGCTGGATGAACAGGCTAAGATCATAGCGCTGGATGAACTCGCCCGGCGGGTGATTAATCCCTATATTGTGATGACCATCGTTTTATTCGTAATGGGAATTGGCGTGCGTCTTGCCCCGCTTCCTGAAATAGAGACCGAGGATGAGGAAGAACAAAACTCCGGGGTTGTGAAAACCAAAAAAACCATTTTCGATTTTCCGCATCTTATCCTTGGCGTACTGGCCTTATTCCTTTATGTGGGTGTGGAGGTTATTGCCGGTGATACGATTATTCGTTACGGGCTTTCCCTGGGTATTGAAATGGAAAAGGCAAAAGCCTTTACTTCCTATACCATGGCCTTCATGATCTTTGGATATATTATAGGTATTCTTCTGATTCCCAAGGTTATTTCCCAGACCTTGGCCCTCAGGGTGTCAGCTGCTCTGGGTATTTTGTTTTCCTTTGGAGCGGTCTTCACTTCCGGATTTACATCGATCCTTTTTGTCGCCCTCTTTGGTCTTTCGAATGCACTGGTCTGGCCTGCTGTATGGCCTCTGGCAATCCACAACCTCGGGAAATTCATTAAAACCGGATCGGCATTGCTGATCATGGCCATTGCCGGAGGGGCTATCATCCCCCTGATCTGGGGAAAACTTTCGGATACAATCGGAGCCCAGCAAGCATACTGGGTCATGGTTCCTGCCTATGCCTATATTCTGTTCTATGCACTCAAAGGACATAAAATTAAAAGCTGGAAGTAGTTTATGCATTCAACAAAACCAACCCTTTTTATACTGGCTGCCGGTATGGGGAGCCGCTTCGGAGGATTAAAACAGGTTACCCCGGTAGGACCTTCCGGGGAAACCATTATCGAGTATTCCATTTTTGATGCCCTTCAGGCCGGTTTCGGAAAAGTAGTATTTGTCATCCGCAAAAGTTTTTCCAAAGCCTTTAAAGAAAAATTTGATCCCTTATTAAGCGGAAAAATGGAAGTTGCCTATGTATATCAGGAACTGGATAACCTGCCCCGGGGATTCTCCGTACCCGGAGGACGGGAAAAACCCTGGGGTACTGCTCATGCTGTCCTGATGGGAAAAGAGGTTATCAAGGAACCGTTTGCAGCGATCAATGCCGATGATTTCTACGGCCCCGGGGCCTTCCGCGCAATGGCAGATTTTCTGGTCTCTTCAGCCGGAAGGAATGAATATGCCATGGTTGGTTATACACTAAAAAATACACTCTCTGATTTTGGCTCTGTCTCCAGAGGGGTGTGTGAAGTGGGAGCCACCGGTACTCTGAAAAAAATAACGGAACAGACAAGCATCCGTAAAACCACCCAGGGTATTGTTGCCGATCGAGACGGACAGGAAATACACCTTTCAGGCGAAGAAATCGTTTCCATGAACTTTTGGGGGTTTAAAACTTCTCTGTTTGAGTACATCGAAGATGCCTTCATCGACTTTCTGAAACGGAAAGGCAACGAACCCAAAGCAGAAATCTATATTCCATCGGTCGTTTTTGAGTTGATCCGTAAGAACAGGGTAAAAGTAAAAGTTCTTCATGCGGATGCGTCCTGGTTCGGTGTAACCTACAAAGAGGAACAACCCTTTGTCATCGCAAAGATCAGAGAACTGGTTAACAAAGGAATATACCCTGAAAACTTATGGAAAAAAGAAATGAAAACCCGGGAGCCCTAGCCAATCATTTTGCGCTCCGGGGAACCATTAAAGAGATCAGCCCCTGGGGAAACGGGCATATTAATGATACTTACCGGATTACGCTGAAAGAAGCAGACAAGCCAGGGTATATTCTGCAACGGAAAAATCATCGGGTCTTTAAAGATATTCCCGGAATGATGGAAAACATCGTTCGGGTTACAACCCACATCCGGAAAAAACTTGAATCGCAGAAGGTACCTGATATTGACCGGAAAGTAATTACTCTGGTCAGAACAAAAAACGGCAACTATTATCACCGCGATGAAGCGGGAAACTACTGGGCCTGTTTTCTTTTTATCCAGGGGTGTAAAAGTTATGAAAAAATAGAAAAACCCGGACAGGCGTACCTGGCCGGTAAAGCTTTCGGACAATTTCAGAAACAAATATCTGACCTCCCGGGGAAACCATTGAATGAAACCATTCCTGATTTTCATAACATCGAATTCAGATTGCGGAATTTTCAACAGGCCCTGAAAATCAATTACCGGAACAGGAGTCAGAATGTTCAGGATGAGATCGGATTTGCCAAAAAAAGGGCCGAAGAGATGAAAACCCTGCTGAACCTCCTGAAAGCCGGAAAGCTTCCCCCGAGAATCACCCATAATGATACGAAAATCAATAACATTCTATTCGATCAACAGGACCATATCCTTTGCGTTATTGACCTGGATACCGTCATGCCCGGTCTGGTACATTATGATTACGGAGATGCAATACGTACCGCAGCGAATACCGCCGGGGAAGATGAACAGGACCTGTCAAAGATTGCGGTCAACATGCAGATCTTTGAAGCCTTTACCCGGGGTTTCCTGGAAGAATTAAACGAAGTACTTACTCCTGAGGAAAAAAAATGGCTGCCCCTGGCAGCCCGTTTCATGACCTACATTATGGGATTGCGTTTTTTAACCGACTATCTGGAAGGGGATGTGTATTATAAAATCAACGATCCGGATCACAACAGAGTAAGAGCGCGCTCACAGTTCAGGCTGGTCGAAGAGATGGAACAGAGAAAAAAAGAGATGGAGCAGATCGTGGCCCGGAATTCATAACTGCACATGCTCAGTCGCTACCGGACAGTCCATAAACAATCCTGCCTTTTCTGTAAATATTTCTGCTGATTCTGTAGTCATATACCGAACCTGGCTTCCTTTGGAAAGCCGTTTTTCCATCTCGGGATGCCGTACGAGGTAATCCTGTAATTTTCCGGGGATGATGGCTCCCTGATCCAGAATATGAATTCCCGGAGGTATAAATTTCTGAATCTGCTTCATTAACAACGGGAAATGCGTACATCCCAGAATCAGTGTATCAAGCCGGGGTTCTTTCCTGAGGATATTTTGTATATTTTTCCGAATAAAGAATTCCGCTCCCCGGGTATCAATTTCGTTGTTTTCCACAATTGGAACCCACATAGGACAAGCCTCCTGGACCGTATGAACCACTTTACCCCCTGACCATTTCGCCAGTTCAAGCGGATAGGATTCTGAAAGGACGGTACCCACCGTACCAAGTACTCCCACTCTGCCGTTCCGTGTCATTTCAGCCACTTTCTCCACGCTGGGGCGGATCACCCCTAATACGCGCCGGGAAGGACCAATCCGGGGAAGGTCCAGTTGCTGAATGTTCCGTAACGCTTTCGCCGATGCTGTATTGCAGGCCAGGATTATCAGGGGACATCCCTGTGAGAAGAGAAATTTTACAGCCTCCAGGGTGTATCCATACACCACATCAAACGACCTGCCTCCATAGGGCGTCCGGGCATTGTCTCCAAGATAGATAAAATCGTAGTGCGGCAATTTCCGGGTAAGCTCCTTTAAAACCGTCAGCCCTCCGTAGCCTGAATCAAAAACTCCGATCGGGGAATATTTTTTTTGCATACAACAAAATAAATTAAAAAAGCCATCCGGCGTATGTCAGATGGCTCCCTTATGCAGGTTCATTCTTTACTGTATCCCCATCCTGGTTTTTACCAGGGGAAGGATATCCATGCTATCGTTTGACTTATAGAGCACAGCACCTGTCTGTGGACTTACATCAAAAACATAGAGTAATCCCTGTTCTTTTGCCACTTCTTCGATGGCTCCCTGCGCTTTTTCAAATACAGGTTGCAGCAATTTCGAATACTTGGTCTGTAACTGTTGTTGGGCATTCCTCTGAAAATTCTGAATCCGTTGATCTTTATCCTGAATATCCTGAATTTTCGCATTCCGGACCAATTCAGAAGCATTGGTATCCATGTTTTCAAATTCTGTAAGCATGTTCTGGTATTCGGTTTGCATGGTACTCAAATGATCTTCCAGATCGGACTGGAACGCATTGAATTCCGTTTCTGCAGTTGCCCTTTCGGGCATTACCTGAATCAATGCCTGGAGATCAATGTGTCCGAATTTCGGAGTCTGAGCGCTTATAGATCCTGCCAGCAATATGAAAACTGCTACCGATGTAATTCTTACTAAATTTCTCATAACTAAGTTGCATTAATTTTGTCACAAATATAGTGTATTAATTTTTATATCCAAGCTTCTCCAATACCTGATCACTCAGGTCATAGCGGGGATTGGTGAATAGCATAGTCACCCCTCCTGCCTTATCAAAAATGACAGCATAACTTCCGTCGTTGGCAATATCCTGAATGGCATTGTAAATATCATCCTGAATGGGTTTCACCAGACTCTGTCTTTTTTGATACAAATCGCCGCTGGGTCCGAAATATTTGCGCTGGAGTTCTTTGTATTCTTTCTCCCGTGTGATGATCACGTCTTCCCGTTTCCTTTTCATATCTTCGGAAAGCAGCACACTTTCGGCCTGGAAATCTTTGTACATCTGTTCCAGTTCCGCATGAATCGACTCCAGTTCTTTCTGATACTGTCCGGACAGCTGGTCCAGTTGATTCTGGGCCGACTGGTAGGAGGGAATATTTTCCAATATATAATCGGTATCAACATAGGCAAATTTCTGCGCGAAGGCAGTTCCTGTAAAAAAAAGAAAAACAGCTAGTATAGTACCTACTTTCTTCATGGCTATATGGTTTTTAATGTTACTATTTTTTTTAACAGCTCAAATACTGAGCCAAAATAATTCCGATCAGAACTGTTGTCCGATAACAAAATGAAAATTGCTTCCATGGGCATCCTGTCCGGGTATTTCATCAAATCCATACCCCCAGTCGATTCCCATCAAACCAAACATGGGCAGAAATATGCGTACACCGACGCCTGCCGAACGATACAATTTGAACGGATTATAATTCTGAAAGGATGTTTCGGCATTTCCTGCTTCAAGGAATGTCAAGGCATAAATAGTCGCATTGGGTTTTAAGGTTACCGGATAGCGTAATTCCAGCGTAAACTTATTATAGATGCTTGAGCCGTTTCGCGGACTCAGGCTGAAATCTTTGTACCCCCTCAGGGCGACATAATCTGTTCCGTAAATGTTGTAACCCGACATTCCCGAGCCCCCCACAATAAATCCTTCAAAAGGAGATCGGCGGTTCGAATCATAATATCCGAGGAATCCCAACTCGTAAGCCGTGCGTAAAACCAGTTTTCTGTTAGCCGACAAGGTGGTGAAATGCTGCCCTTTGAGCAACCATTTGTGGTATTCAATCCACTTGAATTTTTCGTTGTTCGACAGGTTGGGATCGCTGGAATCCACGTCGGAAAACAGGGAATAGGGAGGCGTGAATTTTAAGGAGAGGGTGATCTGTGACCCGCTTCTTGAATAAAGCGGATTGTCTACCGAGTTCCTTCCTACCACGGTCTTCAGGCTTGCGTTGTTAAAGGTTCCGTTCACCTGGCCATCGTCATCAGCCAGAAAATAGAAATAATATCCCATGTTACGGAGGTTGTAATGCTCCATGGACAATTCGTGGTAAACCGTAAAAAAATCATCCGGCCATGAAAGCCTGTATCCATAGCCTATAGCTAATGCGGTTGTCTCCCAGATCTGGTCATTGGATTCGTCCGAATCTTCCGATTCATAATTATACTGGTACTGGGGATAGCCATAGCCGTATTGAGAATACCCATAGGGCGAATACCCTCCGTACCCATAAGGTGAATAGCCTCCGGACCCATAGGGCGAATATCCTCCGTAACCATAGGGAGAATAACCCCCGTAGCCATAGGGCGAATACCCGCCATAATTGTAATTTGAATAATATTTATTGGCACTGTAATTAATCCGCGAGTGGGACAACGAAAGGGAGAAGCTGTTTGGTTTTTTACCTCCCAGCCAGGGTTCAATAAAGGAAAGGCTGACGGTCCTGTAATACCTTCCGCTTGTCTGATACCGAAGGCCCAGGGTCTGACCGTCTCCTGTAGGAAGCGGACGCCAGGCCTCTTTATTAAAGATGTTCCCAACCGAAAAATTCGCAAATTTTAACCCGATGGAGCCAACGAACATGCCGGCACCCCAGCCCCCGGAAAGTTCAATCTGGTCATTGGCCTTTTCCTGGAGTTCATAGGTAATATCAACGGTTCCGTCTTCAGGATGGGGAACAATATCCGGATTGATGGCTTCCGGATCAAAATGCCCCAACTGAGCCAGCTCCCTCACCGAACGAATAATATTCGTTTTGCTGAACAGGTCGCCGGGAAGGGTTCTTAACTCACGACGGGCTACATGTTCATGGGTTTTTGTATTTCCCAGGATATTCACTTCGTTGATGGTTGCCTGTTTCCCTTCCCTGATGCGCATCTCAAAATCAATTGAATCCCCATGAACGTGGGTCTCCACAGGCTGCATATCAAAAAATAAATACCCCTTATCCAGGTAGAGATTGTTCATACCTACATCGTTGTCGAATAACTGTTTTTCGAGCAATGACTGGTCAAACAGATCTCCTTTCTTGATGCCCAGATAATTATTCAGTTCCTCGGAGGTGTAAACCGTATTCCCCATCCAGCGGATGTCTCCAAAATAGTATTGATCCCCTTCATCCACCCATATTTCAATATTCACCCGGTTGTTATCCGGTACTTTTTTAATCGTATCATCCACAATGATGGCATCCCGGTAACCCAACTCATTGTATTTCTTTATCAGGTTAATTTTATCCTCTTCGTATTTTTCTTCCAGGAATTTCTTTGAAAAGAAAAAATTGATCAGCTTTTTCTCTTTTGTTTTTTTCATGGCCCATTCCAGTACCCCTTCTTTGACATTTTCGTTGCCATGAATAATGATGTCCTGAATTTTGACTTTTTCTTTCTTATCCACATAAATATCCAGGATAATGCTGTTGGTTTTGGTTGTATCGTCCCGTTGAACAATGTTTACTTCGGTATCAAGGAATCCTTTGGCCTGAAAAATATTCTTTATCGTCCGTTCGGCATTATTCACCTGGTTTTGAGTAATCTGAGATCCCACCAACAGAAGAACCTTCTCGGTAATGTCATCCTTTTCCGATTTGCTAACCCCAATAAAATTCACTTCCGACAACCGGGGCATCTCCTGCAGATAAATTTCAAGCCATATCCTGTTGTCAACAATCTTCGTTGCTGTAACTTCCACATCAGAAAACAGAGCTTGATTCCATAGTTTTTTTATCGCATTGGTAATCGCATCTCCCGGCACCTCGATTTCCTGACCTACCCTCAATCCGGATATCTGAATCAATGTTTCCTTATCGTAATAACGGATCCCGGTAACTTCAATACCGGCAATAACATACTGTGCCCGGCTGTCGTAATAGATCGAAAAATTTGTGCTGTCCCTGACCTGTGCCAAAACACCTGAGGTCCACATCGTCATTAAAAGTAAAATATACAGCGATTTTTGCATTCCAGGTTTTCTATTTTTTAGCTTTCAATCTGTTCACTGGTTTTTCCAAACCTTCGTTCTCTATTCTGAAAATCATCAATGGCTTCAAAAAGGTCCTCTTTTCGAAAATCGGGCCATAATTTTTCGGGAAAATAAAATTCGGTATACGCGATCTGCCACAAGAGAAAATTGCTTATCCGGTATTCTCCACTGGTACGTATCAAGAGTTCCGGATCGGGAATCTCCTTTGTTGTCAGAAAACTTTCGAACATCTTTTCATTGATCTCTCCAGGCATCACCTTTCCCTGGCTGACCTTTTTCGCGATTTCTTTTACCGCATTCAGGATCTCCCATTTCGCGCTGTAGCTAAGGGCAAGAATAAGATTCAGTCCGGTATTGGATTTCAGTTTGTCAATCGAAGCAACCAATTTCTTTTTCACATTTTCCGGAAGCTGGTTCACATTTCCGATCACCCTCAACCTGACATTGTTTTTATTCAGTTCATTGGTTTCATCCTCAATGGCATGGATCAACAGTTCCATGAGTGCGTTGACCTCCTCAGGGGGGCGTTCCCAGTTTTCAGTGGAAAAAGCATAAAGAGTAAGGTACTTCACACCGATCTCTCCGGCCCCTTCGACCACAGAACGTACGGACTTCACTCCTTTTTCATGGCCGAAGATCCGGGCAATGCCGTGCCGGGCTGCCCACCTGCCATTGCCATCCATGATGATGGCTATGTGCACCGGTATTTTCCCCTTTTGTATTTTATCTTTTACGGACAAATTTGAATCTTTTTTATTTAGTACACCGGGCATATCACCTTTCCCAGATAAATCTTATAGGTTAAGGTAAGGCCCACATACGCAGTATAATCATTGTTATGTAAAAAATCGGTAAACGTTATCCCATCGGTACCGGTTGCTTCCGGTCCGAAGTTTCTGTCATACGCCAGCGGATCATTCAGGTCGTCCAGCCGGTCATCAAACAACTTCTGCAGGATACACTCCGCCGCAATTCCGAACCGCGGACCCAGATGGGTTTTGACTCCCATACCAAAAAGCAAGGAAGGCTTCCGGACGAATCTTTCTGATTCGTAAATACCTAATTCTTTTTTTTGGGTAATTTCATTTAAAACCCAATCTGAACGAACAGAAACCTCCATGCTCAGGGGATTCAAAGCCAATAACCGGCCGGCTAAATCCTTGTTAAAATGGTACATATACCCTGACAATCCCAATCCACCCATGATATAGGGGCTGACCGGTGTTTTTTTGGCTCCGAGGATGTATTCCAGGTAGTTTATTTCCGCCATCAGCGACATCGTATGGATCCGTTTGGGGCCAAACTCCCAGGGTTGATTTTCCATTTTTCCGACCGCATGCATATTTCCGGTAACGTACATCATTCGCAGGCTGTACCTTGAGTTGAAATTGTACCTGAAGAAAGCTCCGTAAAGGGGATTCACCGATTGGGTATAATCGACCTTCGTTAAATCGCCCCAGTAGGCAGATGCTCCCCCCCAGATACCCAAATCAGCCGTTTCCTGGGCAAATCCTGAAACAGGCAATAAAACTGCAATAAACACCAATACTCGTTTGCTCATCTGGTATTACATTTCGTCTTTTATGTATGCTTCAGGTATGGTTATCAATTATTTAAAGGATTTTTAATGCCGTCAGAACCACGATTGGATAACTCCCGTTTTTCCGGTATGAAGCGGTTGGTAAACCGAATCCATCCAGGCTTCCAACTTCCTGTAAATCAATGAACATATACCCTTATCCTTTAAAACCTGTTGGTTTTCAAGAGGTACAAAAGTAATATATTTCATAAAATAACATACCCGATAGTTATTATAAAACCCAAAGAGAGGTTAAAAATTGTTAAGCTGCGTCACTTTAATTGCGCTTATCAATCCCCCACATCAATTTAGCCCGGAGGGTATTAAAAAACGAGTATCCCTCCGGCAGAATGGATTTTAATTTAAAGGGAGCTTCTTTAATGGTAAGGGCATGTCCGAATGCAATATTTTCCGATCGTGAATCCAGGGAGGTCAGAAAGTGTGTCCCCCTGCCACTCACCTCCAAACGGATGACACTATGGTCGGGAACAATAATGGGCCGGATGGTCAGATTATGGGGAGCAATAGGAGTAACCACGAAATTTTCGGATCCGGGAGTTAAAATAGGCCCCCCCACACTTAATGAATAGGCGGTCGAGCCGGTAGGCGTGGCAATGATCAATCCATCAGCCCAATAGTTATTCAGCAACTCGCTGTTGACATAAACCTTGATTTTGATCATCGAAGAATTGGCGGATTTGAGGACGGTCATTTCATTGAGAGCAAATTGAAATGCAAAAGGGGATTCCCTCTCAAAACCGACCTGTAACATCGAACGTTCCACAATTTCGTACCGGTTGGATACAATATCGTCCAGCGCCTCGAGGACGTGTTCCCGGGAAATGTCAGCCAGAAAACCCAGCCTGCCACTGTTAATCCCCACGATGGGTACATCAAAATTCTGGATGACCTGAACCGACTGCAAAAACGTCCCATCTCCCCCTACACTGAATATCAGGTCGTTGTCACTGTTAAAGTCCGCAGAAGATTGAAAAAAACTGCTGTAAAAAGGCGAATAATCCAGTTCATCAAGAAGAAAAGAATAAAAGGGCTTGTAAAGTTGTACCTGAATATGATTGTCGCGGAAAAAACACAAAAACTTCTCCAGTACCGGAATAAAATCCGCTGTAATCTGATTTCCAAAAACAGCTACTTTCATGATTATAAATGTTTATTTTAAAACCATTCCTTACATATTCATGTATTTAATAAACTGGTCGTACCGGTCTTCATACATATCGTTCAATACCGAATTATCCATGTATACGGCTTTTATCTGGTAATTATACCGTACAAAGGTCTGAATCACCGGGGAAAGCTCAACGACATTCAGTTTTAAGGTAAGCAACAGATTTTTCGAGCCATGTTCCCGGTGTACAAAAAAGCTGAGAATTTTCGCATCGTTGCTTTCCACGATTTGGGCAATCTGTACCAGTGAATAATCATTGGTATTGATTTCCAGGAGAATCACCCCTCCCGGTTCGTGCACCGAATAAAGAGTTGAGAATCTGCGTGCCAGATCGTACAAAACGATGACTCCCTGGTACACATGTTCATGGGTAAGTACCGGAACCAGGCTCAGTTTCAGTTTGTACATCAGGGAGGCCACCTCAAAAATATGCTGATCTTCATGTACATGAGGAGTAGGCAGTTTCCCGGTTTGCCCTTCGAAAGTCTGTTCGTTGAGATTCAGATCGTAAATCATTTTATCCGACACCAGACCGATATATTCCTCTCCGTTCACTATGGGCAGATGGGTTATTTTAAACACATCCATCCAGTTCAGTGCCTTCTGTCCTTTATCGGTAATCCTCAGGGTAGGAACCGAATTGGCAATAAGATTTTTTGCTTCCAAAACTTTTTTCTGTTTTTCGTTTGTTAATTGTAACTTGCCTATTATTTAAATGTTCTGCTATGGCCAGATTAAGTGTAAATATAAACAAAATAGCTACATTAAGAAATTCACGCGGGGGGAAAATCCCCAGTGTTTCCGAAGCAGCTATCAAGTGCCAGGAATTTGGAGCTCAGGGCATAACGATCCATCCCCGGCCCGATCAGCGGCATATACGCCGTCAGGATGTCTACGAACTAAAGCCCCTGATTCAAACGGAGTATAATATTGAAGGATACCCTTCGGAAGATTTTATCAATTTGGTTATTGAAGTTGGAGCAGATCAGGTTACGATGGTTCCGGACCAGCACGATCAGCTCACCAGCGACCATGGCTGGGATACCCGTAAACACAGGCATTTCCTTACCGATATTGTATCCAGACTGAAAGAAAAAGGAATACGGACTTCTCTGTTTGTCGATCCGGATCCGGATGCCCTCGAAGGAGCCGCACTCACCGGAACCGACCGCATTGAACTCTATACCGAATCGTATGCCACGCTGTATCCTTTAGACCGGGAGAAAGCCATAGCCCCCTTTATGGAAGCAGCCAAAGCAGCTGAAGCATTGAACCTGGGAGTGAATGCCGGCCACGATCTGAATCTGGAAAACCTGGCTTACTTCCATCAAAGAATCTCCAACCTGCTGGAAGTATCGATCGGGCATGCCTTGATTTCCGATGCCCTCTACCTGGGCCTGGAACAAACCATCCGGAAATACCTTGATTGTTTGCAATAGGATGAAGCTATTTTTTCGAAAAACAGGCAAGGGAGATCCCCTGATCATTATCCACGGGTTATACGGCTCTTCCGACAATTGGGTATCCATAGCCGGAATGCTTGCGGAACATTATACGGTGTTTATACCCGACCAGCGCAACCATGGAAGGTCGCCTCACAAAAACTCCCATACCTATGACGACCTGAAAAACGACCTGGCAACCTTTATGGATGATCACCATCTTGAAAAAGCAACCCTTCTGGGGCATAGCATGGGAGGAAAAACCGCCATGTGGTTTGCAGCTGATTATCCCGAAAGTGTAACCCGGCTGATCGTTGCCGATATAGCCCCGAAAGATTATCTGTCCAATCACCAGACAAGCCAGTATCACCTCCACCGCAAAATCCTTCAGGCGCTGAAGGAACTGGATCTTAAAACCGTAAAAACCCGGAAAGCAGCAGATCAACTCCTGGCACGGAAAATTGAAGATCCCCGGCTCAGGCAATTCCTGTTGAAGAATGTAACCCGAAAGAAATCAACCGACCCGTTTTCCTGGAAAATCAATGCGGAAGTCCTTTATGTTTCCATGAAGGAGATCGTCAGTGGGGTGAATAAGCAGTGGTTTAACGACAGAATTCCTATAACGGCATATCCCGTGACCTTTATCAAAGGTGAAAAATCCCCCTACATCCTGCCCGACGATGAAACCCTGATCCGGGAAATCTATCCGGAAGCCAGGATAATCCGCATCCCGGAAGCCGGACACTGGCTTCATGCCGAAAAACCGGAATGGTTTGTCAAAGCGGTCATGAGTTATCCCTGATCCCTGCGGTCTGCTTCGCCCTGAAAGAGTTACAATAAAAGTAAAATCAACCGAATGAAGAAAATACACAATCCATTTACGGTTCATAAAAGTGAAGATTACAATTGTTTCGGCTGTTCACCTGACAACAGTCTGGGATTGAAGCTGGAATTTTATGATACAGGTGAAACATTGATTACCCACTGGCAACCCAAAGAGTGGCTGGTGGGATACACAAAAATTCTGCACGGGGGGATCGTAGCTACGCTGATGGATGAGATTGCCGGCTGGGTGGTGCTTACCAAAAGCAAAACCGCCGGAGTAACCTCAAAAATGGAAGTGGAATACCTGAAGCCGGTTTTTATTACCCGGGGCGAGGTGGAAGTCAGGGCATGGCCTGAAAAAACAGACGGACGTGAGACTACCATACGCTGTGAACTGTATGACGGGGAAGAAGTATTGTGTGCCAGAGCCCGGGTGGTTTATTTCTGTTATCCCGAAGAAGTAGCCCGGAAGAAGTTTCACTACCCGGGAGTAGAAGCGTTTTATACATAGGCAAGGGGGAGTGGAAGGGTAAAGCAGTTGTCAGTTGTCAGTTGTCAGTTGTCAGTTGTCCCGATACGCTACGTTATCGGGATTCCTGCCTGGCGGCAGACAGAAATTCCACCAACGTCATTTAATCGATTGTCAGTTATCCTTTGCCCCCGCCTTTAGCGGGGGATAAAAGGCGGCAAATAAGCCCGGGGCTTCAGCCCCATTTTTTTGTCAATGTGCTCAAATTCGTGAGACAGCGTCGGAAGTTCGTACCTCACTTCCTCGCTGAATCTTGCTTCCAGGGAGGTTTTGTGCACGGGTATTTTTTATCTTGTGTTGTTAGAAGCACGATTCCGCGAGGCAACGTAGTCCGTCTGGATGGATCAGCCGGACAGGGAGCCGTGGCGGTCTCATGCTTTGCAGCTATTGTTTTGTAAAGATCAGGGAGTTCAGTGTCAATATCCACTGATCCTTTTATCTTATTGGGGCTTCGCCTGCCGGCGCAGCGAGCGGATAACCATGACAACAATGACTACAAGTAACCTTCATTGATCTTCATTGATCTTCATTGATCTTCATTGATCTTCATTGATCTTTTCTGTTCTTTTCTGATCCATATTGATCCATATTGATCTTCATTGATCTTCATTGATCTTTTCTGATCCATTGATCTTTCTGATCT
>CAZNPV010000023.1:0-62808 GCA_964575025.1 uncultured Mariniphaga sp. | reverse complement strand
TCCGGCTGTGCTTAAGCTTCCTTAAACCTCGCTTCTCTTTTTTTTATTTCATTTCAAATCAAAGAACTCATAAAAAAACAGCACCTTCTATAAAATGCTGAATATCCCGAACCAGCTCCTTTCCCCACAAATCCTGTTCCCAGCTGGTTAAAAATGAAGGCGACAAAGGTACAAAACCTTCTCTTCCTTTCCAAATTTTCACATAAAAAATTCCTGGTTTCTTCCTGATTCGTTATGGGTGTAAAACCAATCCGATTCTGAAAAAGCGTTTTTCCTATCAGGAGATATCTGAACTTCGCTTCCGGCATCTTCACAGATAGCACCAAAGCGGCTGCAAATGTAAACACCTTTTTTTTTCTGCCAAACTTTTTTCCCTCTTTTTTCCAATATTTTTGATGGTGTTAAATAACGAACTGATTATCAATTTGATTATAATGGTATACCCCATTTTACATAGACTTTGAATAGTCGATATTCAAGGGGACTCCCCCTATAGGGATCCTTGTATAAATCCATTCAATTCGTTATTTTTGGCAACTTACAAACATGAACCGGCTGCATGAAATTAAAGACATTACTTATCCTGTTCTTCTTTATTCTTTTCAGGTCCGCTGTTTCCACACAGGGCCAGGACAACTCCGGGCCGGCTTTTCTGCCAGGCACGGTAAACCCAATAGCTTACGGGCAACCGAAATTTATCGGCAATGTATATAGTACTTCTCAATGGCCGGGATTTACAAAATACTGGAACCAGGTAACTCCTGAGAATGCAGGCAAATGGGGAAGTGTGGAAAGATACAGGGACAATATGAGTTGGGCCACCCTGGATGCAGCTTACAAGGCCGCAAAAAATAACAATATGCCTTTCAGGATGCATGTCCTTGTCTGGGGAAACCAGCAACCCTCCTGGATTGAAAACCTGTCACTCACAGAAAAAAGGGAAGAGATACAGGAATGGTTTGAGGCAGTTGCAGCACGCTATCCGGATATCGATTTTGTTGAAGTAGTCAATGAACCGTTGCATGATCCACCCAATCAGGCAGGAAACGGCGGGGGAAACTATTGCGATGCGTTGGGGGGCAGTGGGGAAACAGGTTGGGACTGGGTTCTGAAAGCATTCCGATATGCCAGAAACGCTTTCCCGGAAACCATGCTGGCCATCAATGAATACAACATTGTCAACAGTGCTGAGAATACCAGCCGATATCTGGAAATCATTGAATTATTAAAAAAAGATTCGTTGATTGACGCCATCGGGGTGCAGGCTCATGCCTTTTCCCTGAACACCTCACCCGCTACCATTACGGAAAACCTCAATAAACTGGCAGCTACAGGGCTCCCGATTTATGTTACAGAACTTGATATCGACGGGCCTACAGACCTGGAACAATTGATCCAGTATCGACAGATTTTCCCTGTTTTCTGGAACCATCCTTCGGTGCAGGGAATTACCCTGTGGGGGTACCGCTTCGGAATGTGGAGAACCAGTCAGAAGGCTTATCTTATCACACCTGAAGGGGAAGAAAGGCCTGCCTTACTGTGGTTGCGGGAATACGTAAACGGAACCTTTGTGGAAGTCAGCTCCATTGCAATCACCTCAGAAAATGGCGCCTCTGCCATAGAGATCCCAAACGGTACTCTTCAGTTAATGGCCACTGTATCTCCTGAAAATGCTACATTTCCGGAAGTGAAATGGGGAGTTATCGAAGAAGGGTATGCAACCATAGATGATAAAGGATTGCTGACAGCATTGAAAAACGGAACAGTGAATGTTGTAGCCGAAGCAATGGACGGCTCGCGGGAAAGAAACTATTTCAGAGTCTATATATCCAATCAGGAATCGGGCGGAATCAACCCGATCAGGAACCATGACCCACTGATCTCCGTTTTTCCGAATCCGGTGAAAAACGGAACGTTTACCATCCAGAGATCACAGGAAATAAAAAATGTCCAGGTAACAGGTCCTGACGGGAAAGAGATCCGGTTGAACTGCATATACGATTCAAATTCCGCCCTGGTAAAACTGGATGCTACCCCGGGATGGTATATCCTTCGGATCCGGGATGAAAATTTCATCTATACCCGGAAGCTGGTCATTCACTGATAACATGAGGTGCTAAATACCACAAAACAACGATGCGTTTAATCCCCTTTTGGAGGAAGTCTGGATAAAGAGCGTTAAAATTTAAGATTTGGTCACATACTTCG
This sequence comes from uncultured Mariniphaga sp., assembly GCA_964575025.1. GTDB lineage: Bacteria > Bacteroidota > Bacteroidia > Bacteroidales > Prolixibacteraceae > JABMQB01. Next base: position 60,600 of record CAZNPV010000023.1, on the reverse strand, counting down.
AAGGGCTCACTCCGGTTTGAGCTTTAAAAACCGTATGAAAGGTGGTTCTGGAATTGAAGCCAGCCATATATCCGATCCCTTCAAGCGAATATTTTTTTGATTTTTTCTCCAACAGGAGTTTTTTGGCCTCATCTACCCTCAGGGAATTAATGTATTTGTAAAAATTTTGATTCAGATTTTGGTTTAGATACTGCGAAAGTACATTTTTGTTGGTTCGCAATTTAAGGGCAAGATCCTGAAGGGTTAGGTTCCGTTGGGTGTAAAACTTATCTTCTTTGGCCAACCTTTCGAGGTTCCGATGTATTGTTAGGCTCATTTCGGAAGATAATTTAATTTGATGATTAATTCTTACCAGGGTTTCGTTGTAGTTTTTGTTATTTGTTTTTGTCACCCAGGCGTATTCATTTTGTCGATAGGCCCCATACAAAAAGGCCATTAAAAGCAGCAAGGAGTAGAGGTAATAAACAAAGTCGTAATTTTCTGCCGGGATGTGCGTAAACGTTTCAATAACAAGGTAAAAGATGTAGATACTCAAAAATATGGCCAGCAGGTAGAGTATCCAGTTTAATTTTTTCCCTTCCATGCTCGAAAAATTTTCTTCCAGCATCGGGCGAATCTTTTTTATTTGCTTTACTACAATGACAGCGTATACGAAAAACTGAAGGGTAAAGAATGCATCGTTTGCAACGAAATAAGCCCAAACCGTTTTGTTCGAAGCCGAACCATTAAAAACCTGGTAGTTGTAGTAATAATCCGGGGAGGGCCAGTTGGTAAATAAGCCGGGAAGCAACAACAAGAAGGCGGCAAACGGAAGAATAAAGTGAAGGAGTATATTTTTGGGTGAAAGATTGTATAACGCTTTTACATACAAGTTAAAAACAGGAAATATCATTAACAACGCCATTGAACTGATCAGGTAAATTGGATAAGCATCCATTCCGGGGGCAATAATTTTTGCTAGGTCAAATGAGGCAAAGGCAATAAAAAGGGCCAATAAAACAGCTACGTAGTTGTTGGCTTTACGGTTCACGTTACTTGTGGCAAACACCAGAGAAAAAAAACAGCAAAGAATAACCTGTGCTAATATAAGCGACTGACTTACAAGCTCTTTCATTTTTAAATTAAAATGGGAATTTTTAAAAATAGTATTTTTTTTGAAGGGTGAAAAATGTTCGGCTGGATATATCCGAACAACTTATCATAAAAACCCAGTTTCTTTCTTTTTACATTTATCAAATTATTATTTTGTATGATACGGGCCCCGATGGGGACACCCCTCTCCCGCTGCGCGGGATCTCCCCTCAAAAGGGGAGAATAGAAAAAAAGGAACGGGCTCGTTATCCCGATATAAATCGGGTATTCCTTATGAAAATAAACAATTATAATCACATGAAACAGCTTTCATTCCTTTTCTCCCCTGCACCTGCTTTTCTCCTGATCACATTCCTGTTTGTAATAAACTTTTTTACCCCTGGGTTGGCATTGGGCCAGAACGGCGATCCAACCATTTTTCCCTTAGGGCAATTCGGAGGCGAAGTAACAGCAGGCGATGAACAGAACGATATTTATTACCTGGGACAGGGCAAAGGACTGATAGTCCTTAGCAAATCGGGCAACAGTTTTCAACAACTGGCTTATCTCGAACTTCCCGAACAAGCCATCGCAATCAAAGCAAACGGCAATCATCTTTATGTTTTGTTAAACAACAACGAAGGTTTCCACGTGGTCGACATATCCACACCTTCTAACCCGGTACTGCTTGGTGGGTGCAGTGTTACAGCAAGAAACAAGGCACATCTCGATGCATCCGGCAACCATGCTTACCTTGCCGTTGAAAGCCCTTCGGATGGGAATGGTTTCTATGTTGTGGATGTTTCAAACCCGGCGCTGCCTGTGGCAACTTTTTCCGACAATTCAGCGGTCGTTAAAGGAGTCTCTGTTCAAGGCGATGCGGTTGCCACCATTACCGACGGATATTCCGGTAAACTGAAACTTTACAGTCTCAGCGATCCTGCCGTGCCTGCGCTGATTTCACAACTGACACTTCCTTATCCCCGTGCGGTATACTTTACCGGCGAATATGCCTATGTTGGCACAGCCAATGGCGGTGCAAGCAGATTGTACATTATCAACACCACGAATAAGAATACACCTGTCGAAGCCGGTCTTCTCGGAACCTCTCACGATGTGGTCAGTGTTTTGATAAATAACCAAAACGCAATCCTGGGAAGTTACAACCATTATGCTGTTGTTTCTGTTGCCGATAAAAGCAACCCTGTTTTGTTGTGCCGGTATTTTGAAAACCAGTCGTATTTAATTAACGGGATTTGCTATCGTTCAGGCGAATTGGCTGTTATTAAAGAACAATCGGATATCCCTTTGCAAACGTATAACATGGCCGATCCTGCCAACCCGGTGCCTGCCGCCGGTTATCTTACCCCCACTTCCGTTTCTTCTGTAATGGTTGATGCGAACACCTTGTATGTGGCTTCGCAAAGCAAACTATTTGCCTATTCAATTGATGATCCGGCCAATCCGGTGTTGGAATCCACGAGCGATAACGGCAATCTGACGGATAACGGCAATCTGTCGCGGTTAAAAAATAGTGGGCAAATAATGGCAGCAATTGCAAACTGGGACATGGATTTGTGTTTTTACAACCTGACCGATCCCTTGAATCCGGACTTATTGGGTACTTTTGCACCCAATGACATGATTGTTAACTACGCATTTAATAACGAACGGGCATACCTGCAAACCTGGTCAGGTATTTTGAAAATAATCAACATTGAGAATCCGGCAGCCCCGGTCGAAATGGGTGAAATCAATATCAATACCGAAACACACGATTTATTCCTGGGTGACAACCTGTTGTTTTCGGCCTACGACAACGACAACAATACCGGTGGTGTACAGCTAATTCAAATAAATGGAGATGGGCTGACTGTTGTTTCAGATATACCGGTAAGCGGAACCCCTATGACCGTTTGGGTTGATGCGCATACGCTTTATATTGGAAGCAACGAACCAGGGGCCTTGTTCCATTTGTATGCCTACGATGTTTCCAATCCCGGAATTCCGCAATTGTTGGCTTCTACTAACGGTGAAGGCGAAATCCGCGACATCGAAGTAAACGATGGAGCTGTTTTGGCAGCTGTAATTGGTCAAAGCACCATCAGTTACGCGCTGAATACCCAGGACAACAGCCTGACACAAACGGGTATTTGCCATTCCCCCGGAAGCATAGAAATTACAACAACTCCTGTTGATGAAAGTGGAGAAGGCACCTTGTACACATCCGAAGGGGTTAGCTACGCAACATACCCGGCATCAACCAGCTCAGCCCCTGCCCTAAAAAGCACAAGCAGTTCAGGATCGATGTCTTCAGGCAAATATGGTGTTGCCATACAAAAATTCAAACCGCCGAAAAAAGAAAAACCAAGCCTTACGTTAGGCGGAACTACCCCTTGGTCAATGCCTATCTGCCCCGAATGCGACGATGAAGAGGTGGAATACACCCTTGCCAATCTGACGGTTTCGGTCGATGAGTACGATGGCTGGCAGGTTGCTTCCATCGCATTTAATGCAACGGGCAGTGGCAACGATAAAGAATTTGTGAAAGAAGCGCGCCTGTACGTTAACGGGGCACTAAAAGGCACCACAAAATACAACAATGATAACGGGCAGATAAGTTTTCCCATTGGCAAACACCTTAATCCGGGAGAAACAATAACGCTTTCGCTGAGGTATATTTTTTGCTTCCCCGATGAACGGACTATTGAACAGTACGGTGAATACGGGGTAACTACATCGGTGGTGAAAGTATCGGCAACTCCCGACAATTATACCGATTATGAAAAATTGCCACCGGGGATAAAAACTTTCGGACCATTGTTCGTAGCTCCCGTTCATAACGACAACACCGCGAAATACTATGCAAAAATACAAGATGCCATTGATGACGAAGAAACTGTGGATGGGCATACTGTTTGGGTGTGCCCCGGAGAATATCACGAAAATGTAGTTGTTTCAAAATCTTTGACCATCCGGTCAATGAGGGGAAGGGATATGACTACAATTCGAGCAATAAACGATAATTCACCGGTTATAGCCATAAAAAAAAATAGTACGACCATTTCAGGCTTTACCATAACAAATGGAAATTATGGAATAATTGTCGATGGAGGGTCAAACGTTTCTGCCCCGGGCGATACCACTCAATTCATTAAAAATTGTACGTTTACTATGAATCGAGTGGAAGGGAATGAGTTCAGCGGAATACTTTTATCGGAAGTGATGCGATGCAGCATTGATCATACAATCTTCTCAGAAAATAGAACAGGGATTAGATTTTTTAACTATGTTCTTCAATCGTCCATTGGACAATCCGTATCACCCAATTTTTTCATTAAAAATGGTATTGGAATCTATGTTGAAGACGGAGATTGGTTTGATGGTAACTGCATCGAAGGAAATTATTTTGGCATAGGTGCAGATTATGAAACCATTGATGGAAACGTTTAGGCGGGTATCTATATCAAAAATCGGTATGGGAAAAATGAGATCAGACAGTGTGAGATATCTGGAAATCCCGTCGGTATTCATTTTAATAATGCCCGAAACTGGTCCGTTTATCAATCAACCATTGAGGCTGGATCTGATAACGAAAGTACGGGAATTCTCGTTGAAAATAATTCCGAAAACATCCGGATCGGTTTGGATGAAGAAGGTATGGGAAACGTTATCGCGAATAATCAATGGGGTGTATATTTAAAAAGTTCAATCAATTGTCAGGTTGTTGAAAATGTTGTCAGGGGCAATGGAAATGGAGTTGTTTCATCAGGGAAGGGCAACATCATTCTTAAAAACAGGATAATACATAGTGAGACGGGTTTGTATTGTGGATCTGAATCCGATACGATCACTTCCAATTTTATTGGAAATTCTGACGGATCAAAAGCCGCGGCAAATCTTACATATGGCATTGAAATTATTGGCAAAAATAATGTTGTTGGTGGAACAAATCCGGGCGAATCGAATGTGATTTCGGGTAACCGGGAAGGAGGAATTAAAATCACGGGAAATTCTTCGGGAAATAAAATCGTGTGCAACAAAATTGGAACCGACCTTTCGGGTCTGAAAGCACTGGGGAATCTTGGGAATGGCATTCTTATCGAAGATCAGTCATGCAAAAATATTATCTATCAGAATACAATTTCCGCGAATAGTGAATCGGGCATTCGGATTGCCGATAAGGAGAGTAAAGGCAATGAGATTTATGGAAACACGATTGGATTAAACAGCAATGCCAATGCCGTTATGAGCAATGAGGGTGATGGAATTGCTGCAAATGGGGATTCAACCATCATACGGGAAAATATCGTTTCAGGAAATTCAGATATGGGGATCATCACTAATGGAGAAAACGTCCAACTATCGGGAAATAAAATTGGTACAAACGGAGATGGGAAAAAAGTATTGAAGAACTCCGGTACAGGTGTTCTTATTTCAGGGAGAAAGGGTCAAATCAGGGACAACATCATTTCCGGAAATGGATACGAGGGTGTGATTGTTGCCGGGGAAAACAACACGGTTTTTAACAATTGTATCGGCGTGGACATAACCGGAAATGTTGCTTTGGGAAACGCAAAAAATGGAATTCTTGTTTACGGAAACAACAACCATATTCACACCAATATTGTTTCCGGAAATAAGGAATGTGGGATTTTGTTGAAATCGGGTTATGCATCCTGTCAGAAAAACATCTTATCCCACAACAATATTGGCGTGGGTTTGGATGGGGAAACTCCGTTGGGCAATCAAACGGGTATTTTCCTCGATCGTGTTGAATTGAATGAAATGCATAAAAACCTGGTGCGTTCAAACCATTCGACCGGCATTAAATTCAATGATGCATATAATAATTATCTCAATGCCAATCGGATTGTTGACAATACCGGACCGGGTGTTCATATTTACCGGTCGAATTCCTGCCTGGTTACTTTGAACGAGGTAAGCCGCAACTGCAAGGGGATTTATGTCGAGGGATCGTTGGGGACAAAACTATCGGGCAATTACGGGAAAGACAACGAATGTGCCACCGGAATCCATCTCAACGCTTCATCGGGAACCCTTACCGGCAATACCATTACGGGTGATGCGGCCGATGCCATTAAATGCCAGAACGGTTCCAACCCGCTGATCGCCGGAAATAATATTTACAACAATGCCGGTATGGGCCTGAACAACCTGGATGCTTCCATACAGATACAGGCACCGAACAACTGGTGGGGCGATGCTTCCGGACCCGGTGGTATTGCCAATGGAATGGGCGAAGAGGTAAGTGGCCATGTTGATTTTTCTGACTGGCTCATCAAACCTGTATCACTGGTGGCTGCAACCGGAGCCGATACCATGTACATAGTGCCGGGCGAAACGGACTCCATGCTGTGCAGTTTCAAAAACTGGTCGGTCCCCGATGATGTGGTTGACGTAACCCTGGAGGATGAACTGGGATGGCTTGAGAATGCGACTTCTTTTTCTCTCGAATTGCCCGATGAACAGGGGGCTTCAGTATGGTTAAAAATTTCAGTGCCTGCATCGGTTGAAGAGGGCACGGAAAATAAAATTCACCTTTCGGCAAACGCTCAATCGGATCCGGTTCCTGTTGCTTCCGATTCATCGGTTGTTATAACATACATTCCATCACTGGCAGGTTTATCGGTACAGCCCGACTCGGTATCCATCCTTCAGGGTGATTCCCTCTGGTTTTTTTCCGGTGCGGTCGATCAGGTTGGAAAATCCTATACGGCCGATATTGTGTGGGAAGCTACTTCGGGAACCATCGACAGCACCGGGTTCTTTAAAGCCGATAGCCTGGAGGAAGTGGTTTTTATAACCGCTACCCACACCGAGACCGGACAATCGGACACGGTTGCTATACAGGTAGCCACTGACAGCCTGGTTACCAGCACCCTGTCTGTCAGTCCTGATTCGATAACCCTTACTCCGGGTGCCAACGCTTCGTTTTTTGCCACAGCCTACGATCAATATGGCATGAAAACCTTTTCTCAGCTTGTTTGGGATGCCGGGGGCGGCATCATTGACAATTACGGAAACTACCTTGCCGGTGTGGAAACCGGTTCATTTGTGGTAACAGCAACCGATACTGCGAGCGGAATTTGGGATCAGGCGGTCGTCGAAATCATCGATGTTCCCGTTCAAACCTTCTCATTAACAGTCACGGTCGATCCCCCGGAAGCGCAAGCAGCCGGATGTCTCGTAAGCCAAAATGGCGAGGGAACCTATACCCGGGGTGATACCGTAACACTTACCGCCATACCATCCGAAGGATGGGAATTCGAAAGCTGGTCGGGAAGCATAACCGCTACCGGCAACCCCTTGAAATTAGCAATAGACTCAGACAAAGAGATTACGGGTGTTTTCAAGGTGGTTGAGCAGGTGAACCAAGCGCCGGTGGCTGATGCCGGCTCCGATCAGACCGTCAGCGAAGGCGAAACCGTCACCCTCGACGGTACCGGGTCTTTTGATCCCGACGATGACCCGCTCACCTACCATTGGACGGCTCCGGAAGGGATAACCCTCAGCGATGAAACCGCTGCCGAACCCACCTTCACTGCTCCGGAGGTTTCGGAAAACACCGATTATACCTTTGCCCTGATCGTCAACGACGGCACCGAAGATTCCCAACCGGACGAAGTAATTGTTACGGTTCAGCAGGTGAATAAAATGCCAATTGCTAATGCCGGCTCCGATCAAACCGTCAGCGAAGGCGAAACCGTCACCCTCGACGGTACCGGGTCTTTTGATCCCGACGATGACCCGCTCACCTACCATTGGACGGCTCCGGAAGGGATAACCCTCAGCGATGAAACCGCTGCCGAACCCACCTTCACTGCTCCGGAGGTTTCGGAAAACACCGATTATACCTTTGCCCTGATCGTCAACGACGGCACCGAAGATTCCCAACCGGACGAAGTAATTGTTACGGTTCAGCAGGTGAATAAAACGCCAATTGCCAATGCCGGCTCCGATCAGACCGTCAACGAAGGCGAAACCGTCACCCTCGACGGAACCGGGTCTTATGACCCCGACGATGACCCGCTTACCTACCATTGGACTGCCCCGGAAGGGATAACCCTCAGCGATGAAACCGCTGCTGAACCCACCTTCACCGCTCCGGAAGTTTCGAAAGATACCGATTACACCTTTGCCCTGATCGTCAACGACGGCACCGAAGATTCCCAACCGGACGAAGTAATTGTTACGGTTCAGCAGGTGAATAAAACGCCAATTGCCAATGCCGGCTCCGATCAGACCGTCAACGAAGGCGAAACCGTCACCCTCGACGGAACCGGGTCTTATGACCCCGACGATGACCCGCTTACCTACCATTGGACTGCCCCGGAAGGGATAACCCTCAGCGATGAAACCGCTGCCGAACCCACCTTCACCGCTCCGGAGGTTACTGTTGATACGACCTTTGTTTTCAGTCTGGTTGTTAACGATGGATTTGCTTTTTCGGATCCCGGGATAGTCAATGTGCTGGTGTATAACCTGACCAGCGGAAACAGGATCTTATCTGAAGGGGGAAGTTTCAGGGTTTATCCAAACCCGACGAAAGGAGTACTTACGGTCGAGCCGGAAGATGCTTCCTGCTCTGTTTCTGAGATTTCAATCTATACGGTGTTGGGAGAGATGATATTCTGCAAGGAATATTCTGCAGCCGCTTCGATCCGGATAGATCTCTCCGGGCACACAGCCGGAATCTACCTTCTTAAAATTAAGTCCGGTTCAAACCAGGCAGGGGAAACCATTTTTTTAGTAACCAAAAGTTTTTAATTCACTTTCGCGTTTGCTTCAGGGAATGAGAAGGCAGAGGTTAACCTCCATACGCAATGAAATTACCGTCTTGTCGCTGAGCAGTGAGCCAGCACCATTCTGATTTCGTTGTACGACACCTCATTTTGTAACTGCTCATGCAGCTGGCTTACGCTCAGCAAACGATCTTTTTTAAGTGCACCCATAATTCGTTCTATTTTTTCACGTTCCACCAGATCATAAACATCGGCATCGCCCTTTTCAATGTGATGAGTCATGTGCCCGTTGATCGTGGAAAGAGCCAACCCGCGTTTTTTGGCAATAGCGCCCAGGGAATACCCATTCTGGTGCATTTTCAGGGTAATATCCGGTGAAGCCAATCCGGCATATTCCAGTTCTTCGGCTGCTTTTTCAGGAATCGTCATTCCCTGCTCTTCGCGGTATTGCAGTATTAGTTCCAGGAGTTCCTTTCCAAACAGGCGCATTTTGGTTCCTCCCATCCCCCTGATGGCTTTAAGTGCCTTGACGTTATCGGGCAGTTTATCAGCAATGTCAACCAAAACCGACTGCCTGAGTACTTTCGAAGCGATGGTATTATGGGCTTCGGCCTGCCTGTTTCTCCAATAAACAAGCAGTCTGTAAAAATCGGGATGACTGCTTTGATCCGTAACCAGGCTGGATTTCCTTCTAATACCAGGCTTTCCGATAGCAGCTTTGGCCCTTACAGCAAGGAATGTCTTGATTTCAAAGTCTTTGCAACAATAATCCAGACAGGCTTTTTTTATGGCCAATTCATCTTCCAGTTTTCCGATCGTATGATTCAACTGTTTGCGCAATGCTTTGTTGTCGGTTTGAAAATCAGCTGTTTTCCAGGGCACTTCCACAACATCCTTCAGTTTTCCGGAAAAATAATCAGCAGCCTGCTTAATACGCACTTCAAGGGGATTTTCCTTTTCAACATGACGATGCTCAAGAAATAACCCTTTCAGTTGAGGCATAAACTTACGCCCCACCTCAATCAATTCATCTGCAACAGCGGGCAACAGGGTTTGCAACACCATGGGCATCGTACCCCTCAGAACCTTTTCATGCTCCTTCATTGTTTTCAGCAGGTAGCTTCCCATCCGGTGAAGGGCTGAAAAATCAAAAAGCTCATGCAATAACTGAATTTCATAGGCCTGCCGGGCCTTATCTAAATCCTTTTTTCCCGGTTGTTGCTCCTCCACCTTACGGGTAAAACTGATTACAGTAGTATCGTTGATCACACTCCGGGGCTGAAGTGGTTCACTTAGTACCAGGCCTTCGAGACTTTTACAACGGCTCAAAGCCACATATACCTGTCCATGTGCAAACGACTGGCGGGCATTGATAATTGCTTTTTCAAAGGTGAGGCCCTGGCTTTTATGAATGGTAATGGCCCAGGCCAGTTTCAACGGATGTTGTATAAACTTCCCAACCACTGTTTCTTCAATTTCCTGTGTGGCTTCATTCAGGTGATATTTGGTATTCTCCCAGGTTTCCTTTTCAACCGATATGGGCTCCTGCTCTCCCTGGCAAAGCACCCTCACCTCATCGCTGTCGGGTTCAATGGCAACAATGCGACCTATCTTCCCATTGTAATATCTCTTTTCGACCGAAGTATCATTTTTCACAAACATGACCTGCGCCCCCACCTTCAATTCAAGTTTGCGGTCCGTAGGAAAAGCATATTCAGGAAAATCATCCTCAACCAGGGCATCAAAATGAAAACTGCGGGTCTTCAGCTCACCCAGTTTGCGGTCATTGATATTGTGTGCCTGGTAATTATGCGTGGTTAGCACAATGTAACCTTCCTGATCGGATGCTTTAAAGTCTTTTTTATATCGACTGTTAAGCAATTGAAAGGTTTCGGCATTCATCCTGTTGTCGCGCACCTTATTCAGCAAATTTATAAACTGCTGATCGCTTTGACGAAAGATATGCTTTAATTCGATCCCGGTAAATTTTGACTGTTTTAATGCACGACTGCTAAAGAAATAACAGGTGTCATAATAGGGACGTAACAGGTTCCACTCATCATCTTTAACCACCGGTGCCAGCTGCTGCAGATCGCCAATCATCAGAATTTGAACTCCACCAAAGGGCCTTTTACGATCTTTGTAGCGCCGTAGTACGGCATCAATCCGGTCGAGAATATCCGCCCTCACCATGCTGATTTCGTCAATCACCAGCAGATCGAGACTGCGAATAATGTTTATTTTTTCCTTACTGAAACGGTTCATTCTCAATTGTTGTGCATTTACTGAACTGTTTTGTACTTCGCCTGGCTGTTGTCCGAATACAAAACCATGCTCATTGCTGCCAGTGTTTACCGGAATTTGGGGGCCAAAAGAGATCTGAAAAAAAGAATGTATGGTTACACCTCCTGCATTAATGGCTGCCACACCCGTGGGAGCTACCACTACCATGCGCTTGGGAGAGCTTTGTTTCAGTCGTTTCAGAAAAGTTGTTTTTCCTGTACCGGCTTTGCCAGTCAGAAATACATGCTGATTGGTAAATTGCAAAAAATCGTAAGCCAGTTTCAGCTCGGGGTTAGGCAGTGCTTCCATTGGGCATTTCAAAATTGGATACGCAAATTTACAAAAAATTTTCATATTCCCGGAAACTGTTTATTAACTGATACCCTGAAGAATTAAATACCGCAAAATAAAACGGGACCTCCCGGGAAAAGTTGGCCGGGTATTGATTTTCAAAAAATATTTGAGTATCTTACCTCAAAAATTAAAAATGTTTCACCCAAATACCCCCTCCGAAGAATTCCTGCAATACATCTGGGAAAACAGACTGTTTTTTACCCATGCATTAACTACAGTTAACCACGAATCCCTAGTCGTAATCAATCCAGGCAGGAAAAACAGCGATTCAGGCCCTGATTTTTTCAATGCCCGGATAAAAATCAACGACACCCTCTGGATAGGAAATGTCGAGATACACAAACAAGCATCGGATTGGTATGCGCACAAGCACAACAAAGACAGAGCGTATGACAATGTAATCCTGCATGTGGTCGGGAAATATGATAAACCGGTATTTACATCCGGGTATAACGAGATACCGGCAATGGAAATCCACTATCCTGAAAGAATCGAAAAAAATTACCAACGGCTGCTTGCTTCAAAGACATGGATTGCCTGCGAAGAACAGTTTCATAAAATGGATCCTTTTGCTCTGAAACTGGGATACTCCCGCCTCATGATCGAAAGACTGGAAAGCAAAACGGCAGAAATCCTCCAACGCCTGAAAGAGAACAAAAACAACTGGAACGAAACCTTTTACCAGTTCCTGGCCAGGATGTTCGGGTTTAAAAAGAACAATGTTCCTTTCGAGTTACTATCCAGATCATTGCCTTTGCACATTCTGGCAAAGCATAAATCGGACCTCTTCGGAACGGAGGCTCTGCTGTTCGGAAATGCAGGATTACTGAATGAGCAGTTGCTGGGTGACAGCTACTATTTACAACTCAGGGAAGAATATTCGTACCTCTATAAAAAATACCGGTTAAAAGGAATAGAGAGCCACCTATGGAAATTTATGCGTCTTCGTCCGGTTAACTTCCCTACCATACGGATTGCTCAGTTCGCTGCTTTACTGCATCAATCGGAATCCCTGTTTTCAAAAATTCTTGAAATGGAACATATTGAAAAACTGCAGGCACTCTTTCATGTAACCGCTTCGGAATACTGGCAAACCCATTATCGTTTCAACAAAAAATCAAAAAACAAGAAAAAAGACCTGGGGATACTTTCCATAAATACGCTGATAATCAATGTAGTTATTCCTTTTCTTTTTGTCTATGGCGATACGGTCATGAAACCTGTATTAAAAGATCGTGCCCTGGATTTTCTGGAACAATTGCCCCCGGAAAGGAATTCGGTTATTACCCATTGGGAGCGGCTTGGGATTACCCCCCGGTCGGCCTTTGACACACAGGCTTTGCTTCAGCTGAAGAATGCCTACTGTGATCAAAAAAGATGTTTGCGTTGCCGGATAGGAAACAAGCTGATTACTTCATGATTCCATGCCGGCATGCTTGCAGGAATCTCCAGCTTGCATGAATAAAACGGAACTTTTTTACTTCCCCTGCGGATTCTTTCTGATCCGGAGGTTTTCTATTCTTCGATCTGCTCATGGAAGTCTGTTGAGAGGACTGTGAATTCGGTTCTCCGGTTGATGGCTCTTGCTGCCTCTTTGTGAGATTCCTCATCCAGGCTTTCGATAAACTCCTCGGTAAGTACATCTCCCCGTTTCAGAAAACTGTATTCCCGAGCCAGGGAACGGGTAACCTGCTTAGGCCATGTTTCGCCGTACCCTTTGGCTACCAGCCTCTGTGCGTTAATTCCTTTTGAAATCAGGTAATCGACTACATTCTGGGCCCGTCGTTGGGACAATTCGAAGTTAAACGCATCACTGCCAATGTGGTCGGTATGAGACATCAATTCAATGACAATGGTAGGATTGACCTCCAGAATTTCAATTAAGGTATCCAGGGCGACGATGGATTCCGGTAACAATTCAGCAGAATTAAATTCATAATTGATGTTTTTAATTCGAATGGGAGCATCGGTAGGCGTCAGGTATAATTCAATTTTAAACTCCTTGCTGTCTTCAAGCCCGATGGTCGATTCCCGGGCTTTGTCATTTAAATAGCCATCCTCGAAGGCGGCAAAAATGTATTCTGTTTCCGGGTTCAGGTTGTGATCGAATTTTCCACCCTGAGCCCTGATTTTAAGGTTGGTTCCATCTGTACCGATGATTCGTACCGAGGGATTGTTTATATAGTTACCGGTTTCCTTGTCGAACACTTCCCCTGTGACTTTAAAGATTGTCGGGGGCAATACAAAGGAATAGAGGTCATCGCCCCGGGAACCTTTCCGGTTTGAGGATAACATCCCTTTATCCTCCCCCTGAACAAAAGCGATCCCAAAATCATCCCCTGGGGAATTAATGGGTGAACCCATATTTTCCACAGTCCAGGTATTCCCTTCATCCCTCACGGCTCTGAAGATATCCAATCCCCCCATTCCGATGTGGTAATTGGAAGAAAAATAGAGTTCATCGTTTCCTCTGATAAATGGGAACATCTCGTCGCCCGGGGTATTTATGGCAGGTCCCAGATTACGCGGATTTGAGAAGTTCTCTCCTCCTTTTTCGGCCATCCATATATCTTTTCCTCCCATACCGCCGGGCATGTCGGAAACAAAAAACAAAACCAATTCATCTTCAGATAATGCCGGATGAGCAACGACAATGCTGTCTCCCAATAAATTTACTTTCACAGGATTTGACCACGAACCTTTCGACTGGGATGAGGAATAGATTTCAGATCCCAGGTCCTCGGTTTTATCATACCGGCACCTGGTAAAGTACATCTCACTGCCATCCGTAGTTAATGAGGAAGCTCCCTCTTCGTCTCCGGTATTAATCACCAGGTTCTGATCGATCAGGTTGGGCTTCTCCCATTTCTGTCGTTGGATCTCAAAACGGGACCGGTAAAGATCGGCATATTTCTGGCCGGTAATCATGCTTTTTTTCTTGCCGGTAGAAGCTTTCCGTGTAGAAGTAAAGATAATTTCATTATCCCGGCCGGCGACAAAAACCGGACAATAATCGCTTTCCCCGGAGTTCAGTTCCTTAATGCGGTTTACGATATGCCGGGTTGGATTTTCCTGCCAGTAGCGGGTACGCTCAATGGCTTCTATCCCTTTTAAGGCGATTTCACTGTCGGGCACCGAATCAAGATAGCTATGGTAACTCTCCAGGGCTTCTTCATAGTCCTGGGTAGCCCGTAACATCTCACCATACCACAGATAACCATCCATCACCGGGTAATTTCTCCGGATGGCATTCCGGTAATAAAGGGCTGCACGCTCATAATCCCCAATATAACGGTAACATTCAGCCAACTGGTAGGCATATTCGGTCCGTTGATCGCGGTCTTTTTTCTCCTTTCGATAGGCTTTCCGGTAATTTTCAATCGCCTTGAAGTATTCGCCAATATCCCTGGAATCAGTTGCAATCCGTCCAAAACGAGTTGCACTGCACGATGCCAGAACCCAAACCAAAACAACAAGTAAGCCTGCTTTTATCCTGCCCATATTCCTCTCTGAAAAATGAAAAGTAAAAATAGAGTTATTTTTCAGATTAACCCAATACCATCGCTAACACCCCGGATGGAATAAATTTCAAATTTTTAGGTAATAACGAAGAGGTACAGGGAATAGTATTAAAAAAGGGTACTTTCCGGCACCCTTTTTCTCATCCATACCTGTTCTTTTTATCTCACAAACAACAATTCTCTGTATTTTGGGAGGGGCCATAATTCATCATCCACAATAAGTTCCAGTTTGTCAATATGCGTCCGTATCCTATCGAGATAGGGTCTTACCGTCTTATTATACACTTCCGCTTTTTTTACAATATTGTCCATCTTATTTGCATTTTTCCGGGCTTCAATCATCTCCTTTGTTTTCGCTTTAATAGCGGAAATATGTTCGTTAATTTCCTTTATCAATCCGATTCTGGGCAAAGCCAGCAATTCATATTCCTCTGCAGAGAAAACCTCTTTCAGCTTACTCACATTGTTGAGCAATTGGGTTTGATACCGGATGGCTGTGGGTACAATATGGTTAATCGCCAGGTCGCCGAGAACCCGTGCTTCGATCTGAATTTTCTTCACGAACTTTTCATATTCCACCTCCACTCTTCCTTTCAGTTCCGAAGCATTAAAAATACCCAGTTCCTCAAACAGTTTTTTCGATTCAGGGCGAAAATAGCTAGCAAGCGCTTCGGGAACATTATTCACATTGGACAGGCCTCGTTTTGCGGCTTCCTTAATCCAGGCTGCACTGTACCCGTCGCCATTGAACCGGATGGGTTTTGAATCGATGATAAGCTCTTTCAGTACCTGGAAAATCGCTTCATCATTTTTCGTTCCTTTGTTAATCAGGGCATCGACCTTAATTTTAAATATCTTCAGCTGTTTGGCGACCACTGCATTGAGAACGATCATTGCGGAAGCGTTATTGGCAGATGACCCGACTGCCCTGAACTCAAAGCGGTTCCCGGTAAATGCAAAGGGAGAAGTTCGGTTTCGGTCGGTACTATCCAGTATGATTTCCGGAATGCGTCCGATATTCAATTTCAATGCTGTTTTTTCATCGGGTGTCATTTTCCGGTCAACAACGGCCTCTTCCATCAGGTCAAGCATCCGGGTCACCTCGGAACCAAGGAACACAGAAATAATGGATGGAGGAGCTTCATTGGCTCCCAAACGGTACTGGTTGCCAACATTATAAATACTTGCCCTCAGCAGATCCTGGTTATCATAAACTGCTTTTAAGGTATTAACGACAAACGTAAGAAACTGAAGGTTCGATTTTGGATTTTTCCCTGGTTTATAAAGATTCCCCCCCCTGTTTGTTTCCAGGGACCAGTTGTTGTGTTTTCCGGAACCGTTAATTCCTGCAAAAGGTTTCTCATGAAAGAGAATACGGAATTTATGCCTTCGGGCAATTTTTTGCATGATATCCATTATCAATTGGTTGTGGTCGTTCGCCAGGTTTGCCTCCTCGTAGATGGGAGCCAGTTCAAACTGGTTGGGTGCGACCTCGTTATGCCTGGTTTTTACCGGGATTCCCAATTTGTAGGCTTCATTTTCGACATCCTCCATAAACCTGTTTACCCGGGTAGGAATAGAAGAAAAATAATGGTCATCAAGCTGCTGGTCTTTGGAAGAAGCGTGCCCCATCAAAGTCCGGCCTGTTAAAACCAGATCAGGACGGGCCATAAAGAGGGCTTCATCAATCAGGAAATATTCCTGTTCCCAGCCAAGATTCGCCCGTACCGAAGTAACCTTTTTATCGAAATACTGGCATACAGCTGTGGCAGCTTCATCCACAACATTCAAAGCGCGTAACAGGGGTGTTTTAAAATCCAGTGCATCCCCGGTATACGAAATAAATATGGTTGGAATAGTAAGAGTTGTTTCGCTGATAAATGCCGGTGAAGTAGGGTCCCAGGCTGTATAACCACGGGCTTCGAAAGTCTGACGGATACCCCCGCTTGGAAATGATGAAGCATCCGGCTCCTGCTGAACCAGCAGATCCCCGGAAAAAGACTCAATGATTCTTCCGTCGGGCCCGTGAACAATGAATGCATCGTGCTTCTCTGCTGTCCCGTCATTTAATGGATGAAACCAATGGGTATAATGCGTCGCGCCATTCTCTATGGCCCATGCCTTCATCCCCTGAGCAACCTGGGATGCTATCTTCCGGTCTATGGTCGTTCCGCTTTCTATCGCATCTACAACCGCTTTATAAGCCTCACCGGAAAGATATTTTTTCATCTTCTCCTTGTCAAAAACCTTCATCCCAAAATATTCCGAAACCAGGTTCTTTTCTCTGACAACCTCCCGGGGGTTTTGTTTGAGAACCTCTTCCAGGGCTTTGAATCTGAATTGTGCCATTTTTTCTGGTATTTATTTGTTAACAAATCTGTTCCTTTTTTATTCTGACATCCCTTTGTAATAAAAAGACCTGCCGTGAAATTATCTCAATAAGTCAAACAATGTTTCTTTCGTTTCCAAAAACATCACAAAATTAAAATTAATTTAACATTAAACTAATATATTTTAATAATACCCCCATAAAATAATACCATAAATAATAATTATTTGACTTTTTTTAAACCTTACCTATATAAATATAATAGCCCTATGCATTATTTAACTGTTTTTTTTTCGAAACACCCCTTTTTCTGTGATCCCCGGATTTTTGATTGGAAAAAATTCCTTTATTCTTCATAAAAAGAGACGGATTCCTTCATAAAAATCACTGTTTATTATGTAATTTTAGCTCGTTTTTTATACTGATTTTTATGTATTATTTGCAAGAGAATAATGGAATGTCCGGAATTTTTTAAATCTTTAAACGATTTTAATATGATTGTTACCAGACGTAATTTTATTAAAACAGGCAGTGCGGCTGTAGCCGGAAGCATGATCCTTCCACCTTTTATACAGTCGTGCCGGAAAATACCAATATCTCCGAATGTGAAAAACTATTTAGACCATTTCGAAGTGACTACTGAAATGCTGCAAAAGGTAATTGCAGCGGCGATGTCAAAAGGGGGTCATTACGCCGATCTTTTCTTTGAACATAAAATTACCAACAACCTGGGGTTGGAAGATGGGAAGGTGAACCAGGCGTTTTCGAATATTGATTATGGCATCGGCATTCGGGTATTAAAGGGGGACCAGACCGGTTTTGCCTATTCCGAAGAGGTTTCTATGGAGGCGATGTTGAATGCTGCGCATATGGCAGCCAGCATTGCAAACCATCCACAGAAATTTAACCCGGATGACCTGTATGAGAAAACACCTGCTGATTACTATAGGATCTCCCGCCGGTGGAATGATGTATCGGTAAAAGATAAAGTACCTTTTGTTCAGAAAGTCAACGACAAAGTGTTCAGTTTCGACAACAAGGTAATCAAGGTAAATGCCTTTTTAGGCGATGAATCTTCTACGGTATTGTTTTACAATTCTGAAGGGAAAATAACCTACGACTTCCGGCCGATGATGCGATTCGGGGCAGTCTGTGTGATGGAAAAAAACGGCCGGATTGAGAATGCCTATTCAGCCCGGTCCTACCGGAAAGGATTTGAATGCATGACCGAAACCCTGATCGATGAAGTTGCACGGGAAGCCATTGACAAAACCAACATTCTTTTTGAAGCGGGCAAACCCAAAGCGGGCGAGATGCCGGTGGTTCTCGGTGCAGGAGGTTCCGGTATTCTGTTACACGAAGCAATAGGCCATACCTTCGAAGCCGACTTTAACCGGAAAGGGACCTCCATATTCAGCGATAAGCTGAACAAAAAGGTGGCCGAAAACTTTATTAACATTATTGATGACGGAACCTTACCCTACGACAGGGGAGCACTGAATATTGACGATGAAGGAAATGAAGTGAAAAAAACATACCTGGTCAAAGATGGGATCCTGAACAGTTATATCCACGACAAGATCAGTGCCGATTATTACCAGGTTGAACCAACCGGTAACGGGCGCAGAGAATCATTCCGGTACGTACCAATCCCAAGAATGCGTTCAACCTACATGGAACCGGGACCTCACAAAAAAGAGGATATTATCGCCGAGGTGGATTACGGGGTATACGTAGATAATTTCACCAACGGGCAGGTACAAATCGGGGCCGGGGACTTTACCTTTTTTGTAAAATCCGGATATCTCATTGAAAAAGGCAAGCTGACAAAACCCATTAAAGATGTCAACATCATCGGAAACGGTCCCAAAGCTCTTGCTGATATTCGTATGGCTGCCGATGATTTTAAAGCAGATAACGGTACATGGACCTGCGGAAAAGACGGGCAATCGGTACCTGTAACCCTTGGGCTTCCAACCGTCCTGGTAAAAAAATTAACCGTCGGTGGATCCAATGCGTAAGGTTTAATGTGAATGGTAAAATCAAAACGACATGACTAAAGAAGAAAAATATTTACTTGCCAGATGGGCAATGGAACATGCAGTAAAAAACGGGGCACAACAAGCCAGTGTTATAATTTCCGACAACCGCAGCAACAGCATTGAAGTCAGGGAACAAAAAATTGACAGATTGGAACAGTTCAACCAAAACAGTATGTCCATCCGTCTTTTTGTGGACAATAAATATTCATCCCATTCAACCAACCGGTTGAAAAAGGAGGAATTGGCAGGATTTATTGAAGAAGCCATTGCTGCCACCCGATACCTTTCAGAGGATGAATTCAGGTCTCTACCGGATCCGGAGTTGTATTATAAAGGAGGCGGACCTGACCTGAAGACTACCGATGAAAATTTTGAAGGCATCGATCCACAGGCAAAGATCGATGCTGCCTTTGCACTTGAAAACGAAGCCTATGGAAAAGACCACCGGATTATTTCAGTAACAGCCAGCTACTACGACGGCCGGAGTGGCCGGGTTATGGTTACCAGCAATGGATTCGAAGGGGATACAGACAATACCTATTACGGATTATCCGCCTCTGTATCGGTAAAAGGAGAAAATGCACGACCTGAATCCTACTGGAGTGAAAATGCGGTTTTTTACAACCAACTGAAAAAATCAGGAATCGGGGAGATAGCATTAAAACGGGCATTGAAGAAACTGGGACAGGAAAAAATCGGATCTGCCCGGTTGTCTATGATTGTCGAAAACAGATCCGCTGCGAACCTTCTGAACCCCCTAATATCAGCTCTGAACGGATCCTCCATACAACAAAAACAATCCTTCCTTATGGATAAACTGGGAGAAAAAGTTGCCTCAGAAAAATTATTCCTGAGCGACGATCCGTTTATTGTTTCAGGAAGAGGTTCCCGTTTATTTGACAACGAAGGACTGGCAGCAAAAAAAAGAGTTGTTTTTGATAAAGGAGTGCTGAAAACCTATTTTATCGATACCTACTACGGGAAAAAACTGGACATGGAACCTACTTCCGGAGGAACATCCAACCTGGTTTTTGAAACAGGGCAAAAGAACCTTAACCAACTGATCGCCTCTCTGGATAAAGGAATCCTGGTAACCGGATTTAACGGAGGAAACTGTAACGCATCTACCGGGGATTACTCCTACGGAATCGATGGATTTCTGATTGAAAAAGGGAAAATTGTCAAACCCGTTGCTGAAATGAATATTACCGGGAACATGAAAGACCTGTGGATGAATGTGGTAGAACTGGGGAACGATGTTAATACCAATTCCTCATGGCTCACACCATCCATTCTTTTCAAGGATGTGGATTTTAGTGGTATTTAATCGATCATAGGATATACATATCGCAAGAGGGCGTCTTTTCAGATGCCCTCTTTCAAAAAAATCAAACAATTCCCCTTTTCTGCCCCATGAAATGAAGCAGGACAAATACCTGTGGAGTTTTTCCGTTGTTCCCTTCGTTCAAATTTGAATAAAATTAGCATTCAAATAATTGTAATTCAAACTTTTTTCTTTATTTTTGCCGGGCTTTTTTAAAGCAAAATTGATTTTAAGCCGTTGTTATTGAACGCGATGCTGCGGCGTAAAGATTGTATAACCAATAAAAAAGAGACCATGTATTTATCTACGGAAAAGAAAAAGGAGTTCTTTGCCAAATATGGCAAAAGTGAAACCGATACAGGTTCCACAGAAGGACAGATTGCCCTGTTTACTTTCAGGATTAATCATTTAACAGAACACCTGAAACTAAATAAAAAAGATCACAGTACGCGACGGGCATTAATTAAGCTGGTAGGAAAGAGGAGAAATCTTCTTGACTACCTGAAGAATAAAGACATAGAACGTTACCGCTCCATTATTAAAGAACTTGGCGTTCGAAAATAAAAAAAACAAGGAAAGGCAATCTTTGGTATTGCCTTTCCTTTTTCGTACATTACAGAAAAATCCTCACCACCCATTTTTAACTAAAAACTATTTTATATTTAACACATTATGGTAAATGCTACAATTAAGACAATCGATATGGCCGATGGCCGTAAGATCACCATTGAAACGGGTAGATTGGCCAAGCAGGCTGATGGTTCGGTTGTTGTCAGAATGGGTGACACCATGTTACTTGCTACGGTAGTTTCTGCTCAGGAAGCAAATGAAGACGTTGACTTTATGCCTTTGTCTGTGGACTACCGTGAAAAGTTCTCGGCAGCGGGCCGGTTTCCGGGAGGGTTCCTGAAAAGGGAAGCTCGCCCTTCAGACGATGAAATCCTGGTTTCCAGGTTGGTAGATCGCGCCTTACGGCCTCTTTTCCCGGAAGATTATCATGCCGAAACAGCGGTAATGATCTCGCTTATTTCAGCCGGAAATGACAACCTCCCTGATGCACTGGCAGGCCTTGCTGCCTCGGCTGCAATAGCTGTTTCCGACGTCCCTTTTGAAACAACTATTTCCGAAGTCCGGGTCGGACGTATAAACGGAGAATTTGTGATTAATCCAACCTATTCGCAACTGGAAGAAGCAGACCTCGACATTATCGTGGGAGCTTCCTTCGACAACATAATGATGGTTGAAGGCGAAATGGATGAAGTGTCAGAAGAAGACATGCTGGAAGCAATAAAATTTGCCCATGAAGAGATCAAAAAACATTGCAGGGTCCAGGAAGAACTTATTTCCGAACTGGGGATTACAAAACGTCAGTACCAACACGAAATCAAGGACGAACAGCTAAAGGAGAAGGTCAAAGCAGACCTGTATGACACGTGCTATTCGATTTCTAAGAAGCAAATTGCTTCCAAACAGGAAAGAATGCAGATGTTTGAGTCAGCACGGGATGAATACATAAAAAAATATCTGGAGGAAAATGCCGGAAAGGATGAGATGGATCCTGAACTTTATGAAAAGCTCATAAAGAAATATTACCACAAAGTTGAAGGGGAAGCCATGCGGCGCATGATCCTGGATGAAAAAATACGACTGGATGGTCGAAAAACCGATGAGATCCGCCCCATCTGGGGAGAAGTGGATTTTCTGCCGGGAGCTCATGGTTCTGCAATTTTTACCCGTGGCGAAACCCAATCCCTCACATCCATAACCCTGGGAACAAAAATGGATGAAAAGATCATTGACAATGTCACCGTCCAGGGAAAAGCAAAATTTCTCCTGCATTATAATTTTCCTCCTTTTTGTGTGGGGGAACCAAGAACTCCGCGTGGATTAAGCAGGCGTGAGATCGG
This sequence comes from uncultured Mariniphaga sp., assembly GCA_964575025.1. GTDB lineage: Bacteria > Bacteroidota > Bacteroidia > Bacteroidales > Prolixibacteraceae > JABMQB01. The sequence goes on along the minus strand of CAZNPV010000023.1, from coordinate 38,003 downwards.
ACACGGGAAACTTGCTTACAGAGCACTGAAAAGAATCATCCCGGACGAATTTCCGTATATCATCCGGATCGTATCTGATATTCTTGAATCTAACGGCTCTTCATCAATGGCTACGGTATGTGCCGGCACCATGGGATTGATGGACTCAGGGACCAAAATTAAAAAACCTGTCTCAGGAATTGCCATGGGTCTTATTATGGATAAAGATTCAGATAAATATGCCATTCTTTCCGATATCCTGGGAGATGAAGACCACCTGGGGGATATGGACTTTAAAGTAACCGGAACGGCTGACGGAATTACCGCCACACAAATGGATATTAAAATTGACGGATTGCCCTACGAAGTTCTGGCCGAGGCCTTACTGCAGGCAAAAGCAGGCAGGCTGCACATCCTGGGAAAAATGTTGGAAATCGTTCCTGAGCCGCGTGCCGATTTTAAACCAAACGTGCCGCGTATCGAGACGATTAAAGTCCCCAAAGACATGATCGGTGCGATTATCGGTCCGGGAGGAAAAGTAATCCAGCAAATCCAGGAGGATACGGAAACCGTTATTGTAATTGAAGAAATTGACGACCTTGGATATGTGGAAATTTCAGCCCCTGGTGTTAAAAATATTGAGGCAGCCAAGGAAAAAATAAAAGCAATTATTGCAATTCCTGAAGTAGGGGAAATATATTCCGGAAAGGTTAAATCCATCGTTTCCTTCGGAGCATTTATTGAGATTCTTCCCGGAAAAGAAGCCTTGCTTCATGTTTCTGAAATTGACTGGAAAAGGGTTGAATCACCGGAAAAGGTGTTAACGGTAGGACAGGAAATTGAAGTTAAACTGATCGGTGTGGATGAAAAATCCGGTAAATTAAAACTCTCCAGGAAGGTCCTTTTACCCAAGCCGGATGATTACACTGAACGGCCACAAAGATCCCACGGTGACGGACGCTATGATAACCGCCGCAGTGGATACCGAGACCGCAGAGATGGATCCGGAAGGGATGACCGGCAAAATAAATACCGGAATCCGCGCAGGGATCAAAAGTAACAAACAGTACCCATACCAGCTGGGGAACAACAAACCCGAACCTGTCGTTTATCGCCGGTATCATCCTGTGCCGGCGGTAAGGATTATATGGCTGCTCATTACATTGTTCATAAATAAAATCGTAATTTTGAGCGAGAGGAAACTGTCATTCCGGAAATTTGTTTTACAATGAATATACATTTCCTGGTAATTGAAGGAAACATTGGAGCAGGAAAAACTTCGCTGGCTTCAGCTTTAAGCAAAGAGTACAATGCCAAACTGGTTCTTGAACAGTTTGCCGATAACCCGTTTTTACCGAAATTCTACCAAAACCAGGACCGGTATTCTTTTGCCCTTGAATTAACGTTCCTCGCTGACCGGTACAATCAGATTAAAAAAGAGATTCTGAATTTTGACCTTTTTTACGATTTCCTTATTTCTGATTACTATTTTACCAAATCGGCAATCTTTGCCAGGAACACGTTAAAAAAAGACGAGTATAACCTGTTCAGACGGATTTTTGACATTATTTTCGAATCCATGCCAAAACCCGACCTGTATGTATACCTCCATTCAGATACCGAAACCTTACTGAAAAATATAGAAATCAGAGGGCGTGAATATGAACGTGATCTGGAGCCATCCTATCTGGAAAACATTAAAAACAGCTACATCAACTACCTGAAACACACAAAAACATTTCCGGTTCTGATTATTGATACAAACCATGTAGATTTTATCAACGAAGAAGCATACTACAACAAGGTAAAACAATTGATTTTTGACAGAACCTACCAACCGGGATTGCATCATGCAAATCTTTGATGTTATATAACGTTGATCATTGGTTTAACTGAAAGCTTTTTCTATTTTTGCCCCTGCACATTGTAAACTCAAATAAAAATAGCATGAAACAATTCAATTTTATGGCCCTGGTTGTTTTATCTGCAGGGGTCTTTATTCTTTCAGGTTGTTCCGGATTACAAAAAATGAAAAAGAATGCCAATCAGATACGATTTAATGTAACTCCGGAAGTGTTGGAAGCCCATGGTGGAGGAGTGGATATTACCCTTGACGGAAGATTCCCCCCCAAATATTTTAATAAAAAAGCAACCATGGTTGCTACTCCGGTTTTACAACATGAAGGAGGCGAGACCGATTTTGAACCGGTCATGTTACAGGGTGAAAAAGTTGAAGCGAACCATAAAGTAATCAGTTTTTCTAACGGAGGCAATTTCAGCCATAAAGAATCGACTGCCTATAAGGAGTTAATGGCATCCTCAGACCTGATTCTAAAAATTACTGCTTCCAAAGGGAATAAATCAGTTGATTTCGAGCCGGTAAAGGTTGCAGATGGTGTCATAGCAACCAGTGAATTGCTTGTAACCAAACCCCAACCGATCGCCGGGGTTGACAGGGAAGAGAACACAACCGGGAAATACGATCCCTACATTGATGAATTCCAGCGCATTGTTCCGGATGAGCTGATGGCAGACATCCATTACCTGATCAACCGGTCAAACCTGAGAAGGGAAGAAATCTCTGCTGAAGATGTTGCTAAGCTGGAAGAATATACAAAAGAAGCGGCTTCTGATGCCCGGAGAGAATTAAAAGGGGTGGAGATCACAGCCTATGCATCCCCCGATGGAGAGATTGACTTTAATACAGATCTGGCTGCTGACCGTAAAAAAACTTCAACGGGGTACTTTTCAGAGGCGCTGGAAAAAGCAGGTGTGGAAACCGGGTTAAAAGCAAGGTATACACCGGAAGACTGGGAAGGGTTCAAAGAACTGATGGAACAATCCAATATCCAGGATAAAGAACTGATATTGCGGGTCCTGTCTATGTACAACAATCCGGAAGTCCGCGAACGGGAGATCCGGAACCTCTCCTCAGCATTTACAGCCGTGGCTGAAGAGATCCTGCCCCGTTTGAGAAGAGCAAAAATTACAACCAAAGTAGACCTGATCGGAAAAACCGATGCCGAAATAACAATGCTTGCCGATTCCGACCCATCGGCATTGAATCCGGCAGAACTACTGTATGCAGCAACAATGACAGAGGACCTGAATCAAAAACTTGCCATTTACCGTTCCTTTATTGAACTTTACCCGGAAGACTGGAGAGGACCGAATAACGCAGGAATGGTACTGGTACTGCAAAATAAATTCGAAGAGGCCGGTCCCTTATTTGAAAAAGCAGAACAACTGAACAATGATGAACCGGTTATAAAAAACAACCTGGGTGTGATTGCTTTTGCCAAAGGCGACACACAAAAAGCAGAAGAACTTTTTGGAGCCGCTGCAGGCGCAGGCAAAGCCGTTAATTACAACCTGGGCCTGGTGAGTGTAAAAAAAGCAGACTATGACAAGGCTGTCCGGTATTTCCGGGAAGAAGCCGATGTAAATACCGCATTGGCTAAAATCCTGTCCGGTGACAATAACGGGGCCCTGAAAGACCTAGAACGGATTGAAAATCCGGATTGTTACTATAAAGAATACCTGAAAGCAGTCATCGGAGCACGAACCGCTAAAGATAATCTCCTGTTTGGAAGCCTTGGGAATGCTGTTCAAATAAATCCTGACCTGAAAACCAAAGCAAAAGTTGACCAGGAATTTGCCCGTTATTTCAACGATCCGAAATTCAAGGCCATTGTTGACTAAAGCAATCAATCCGAATAAAATAAATGATCAATTATGGAAAATATCAATCAATACATTGAAACAAACAAGGATCGTTTCCTTGAAGAGCTATTCGGCCTTCTCCGGATTCCTTCGATCAGTTCCCAATCGGAGCATCAAAGGGACATGCATAAAGCAGCAGAATACTGGAAACAATTATTGCTACATTCCGGAGCCGACAAGGCTGTAATATATCAAACCACCGGGAATCCGGTTACCTATGGTGAAAAGATCATTGATCCGGCTTTACCCACTATACTGGTCTATGCGCATATGGATGTAATGCCGGTTGATCCTGTTGAGCAGTGGAAATCGGATCCTTTTGAGCCGGAAATCCGGGATGGCAAAATCTGGGGCCGTGGTGCCGACGACGACAAAGGGCAGGGAATGATGCACGCCAAAGCTTTTGAACTGATGGTTCAGACCGGAACCCTTCCCTGTAATGTAAAATTCATGATTGAAGGGGAGGAAGAGATCGGTTCACCCAGCCTGGGTAAATGGTGTGCTGAGAACAAAGAAATGCTGAAAGCCGATGTGATCCTGGTTTCCGATACAGCCATGTTTGCCCCTGATACCCCTTCCATTACCACCGGATTGCGCGGGCTGGCCTATTGGCAGGTAGAGCTTACCGGTCCCTCACGGGATCTTCATTCGGGACTTTTCGGGGGTGCTGTAGCCAATCCGGTCAATGTGCTATGCGATATGATCAGCCAGATCCTAAATAAAGAGGGGAAAATAACCATACCGGAATTCTATGACGATGTACTCGAGGTTTCGCCCAAAGAAAGGGCCCTGCTGGCTCAAGCTCCCTTCCGGGAAGATGCCTATAAAAAAGCAATTCATGTAGAAGAGCTGACCGGTGAAAAGGGGTTTTCCACAACCGAACGTACGGGGATCCGCCCCTCCTTTGATGTGTGTGGCATCTGGGGAGGATACACCGGTGAAGGAGCAAAAACGGTGATCCCCTCGAAAGCATATGCCAAGGTATCCTGCCGGTTGGTACCAAACCAGGACCACCGGAAAATTACCCGGTTGTTTACCGATTATTTTGTTTCAATCGCCCCTAAATCCGTTAAAGTGAACGTAACCCCTCTGCATGGCGGACAGGGCTATGTGTGCCCCATCGACCTTCCGGAATACCAGGCAGCCGAAAAAGCCTTTACCGATGTTTACGGAAAAAGACCAGTCCCGGTACGTTCAGGAGGTAGCATCCCCATCATTTCAACTTTTGAAGAAGTGCTTGGTATAAAATCTGTTCTCATGGGATTTGGCCTTGAAGACGATGCGATCCATTCACCCAATGAGAATTTCCCGTTGGAACAGTTCTTCAATGGGATCAGGACCATACCACTTTTTTACCGGTATTATGCCGACATTAAAAAATAAAAATCAGCAGGAACCTCAGGGGAGGATGAGCCTCCCTTCCGTTCCTGCTGATTTCAGAATTCCAGTTCATACGAAATGCCAAGGATATGAATGGAATCGTCGCCGTCGAAATAAGATTGCAGCCTGTAAAAAACCCCTAACCGGCTATTCCCAGACACCTTGTAACTCCCCCCTAAATCAAAACGGCTTTTGTTCAGCTCTTTTTCAGCCAGCAGATGAAATAATTCATAGCTTACAAAAGGCCGCAATTTGCAGTTTTTGAGATTATATTCAAATTTCAACCTGTAGCGCAGGTATTCGTTTTTATTGTTATTTGCCTCAAATTCCGGATAATTGGTAAACCGAACCCTTAGCGAACCTTCAAGCCGGTTCCATTCTTTTTTCCCTAACGCATCGAAAGCAAAACGATGAAATTGTTCGTTATCGTTTTTTTTCACATCGATCAGATACCGATAGGCAGCCGATAAACGTAAAAAATCAGCAGGCTTAAAGGTTAACTTTCCGTCAACAATATATTCATCCACCGTAAAATCATCCTGTAAGCGAACTTCAGGAGACAGGGTAAATTCAAGTTTTTTAAAGATATCCTTTGAAAATTCTGCCTCAATCCATGTTCCGAACCGTTTTGTCTTTGCATGAACCTGCAAAAAACTCAAAAAGATCAGAAAAAATAAAATGGATCGTCTTTCCATACGATTATAATTGTTTATTTTATCGGTATCGTATGCCTGCCTGTTCGGCAGACAGGGAACTCCCCCGTTCCGTTTCTTCTATTCTCCCCTTTTGAGGGGAGATCCCGCGCAGCGGGAGAGGGGTGTCCCCATCGGGACTCGTTTCATATCATTTCCTTCGTTCTGATTTTGAATCTCCGTTTATATCGAAGTAGATTTTTATAGTAGCCACATCCCGCAGTAAATCAACTTTCTCAACTTCATACCGCTTAATTACAATCCCGGTTCGTTCTTTTAAGTCTTCCAGTAATTCCTTTTCCTTGTTTTGGTTGATATTTTCAATTTTCTCATAGGTAACCAGGAGGGAACCTTCCTGTTTAAGCCTCAATATTTTTTCAAGTCCCCATAGGGCACCAACCAAAAGGATATTAACAAAAATAAGTTCAAGATAGGTAATCTGGCTTTTTGAAACGGCATTAATAACAGAAACGGCAATAATCACGAAGAGATAGGTCATCTCTTTGGCCGGAATAGGATCGGTACGGTACCGGATGATTCCGAAAATAGCAAAAAGCCCCAGGGCGAAGCCCAATTCCAGCTTCACACTCTCGAGCAGGTAACACAACAGAAAAACGGCAATGCTTATGGCAAAATAACTGAAATAAAAATCTCTCCGTCTGCTGTTTCTGGCATACAGCAAAACAACAATAATAAACGTAGCAATCAGATTAAAACCAAACCGGATTCCCAGTTCCGACAGAGCATTTAATTTGGCAAAAGTTATTCCTGTGTAAAATAGAAGGATCATTGTACTTAATTTAATAATGAATAATGAAATTATGCAGAATTCATTTTAATAAACCTCAGTCTTGGCTTAAAAGCATTCTGTTTTAGTTGCGGCTCCAGAATCGCTCTTCCGGTACAGTATTTTGACAATCCACGTTGTCTAATTCTTTTTTCTCTCAGGATATTTAAAAGGGGAGACGAGTGCTTATTCCTGCTTCTTTTAATCTCAGCAACAGCCATATTCTTTAATGTTACCGTCCCCGATTGGTTCGTAAACTTCAGATTAAAATCAAGCGTACATCGTTCGGTTTTCTCTTTATGAACCAATGTGATCCGTTGAAAATGATTTTTCAATGCAGGGGAAAGCCATGTACCATCAAAGGGGGATTTTTGTGAAAGAAATTCTGTTTCTTCCATGGTAAAGTTCTTTTGGGAACCCGTACTTTCCATTCTTTCCTTGATCATCCTTTGTTTATTATTTTTCAGTTTGATCTCCAGAAATTCTTTATTCGTTGAAAAATACCTTCGTTTCCTGATTTTATACCGGTTGAGTTTTTTGTTGTGATGCGAACGATACATTTGATCATCCCTGGTATCAAAATAGATCGTTTCATAATCCATAATATGCTGGCCATTAATCTCCAGAATATCGTAATATTCTCTGGTATCCTCGAGCAGTTCCGGAAGAAGGGAAACAGAAAACCAGTATTTACGGTCAATACGGTTCATCAGTTTCACTTCCCCGCTATCGGCAAGCGAAACCGTGTTGAAACCGCCCAATATGTCCTGAATTGTTTTCAAAGCCCGGTCTGTTGATACGTAATGGGTGACAAAATTGTAAAATAAATTTAACAATACCTTCGTACCAGCAAAAAAACTAAGGAATAAACACTGAAAGAAAAGAAAGCCGGCATAAAAATCAGCCAGCCGGATTGGAAGGTTTCACTGTACTTCATTTTTTTTTGCAAAAAAATCAGACAATTCAGAGATTTCCAAATCAATCAGGAATGAATCCGGAAATTTTATCCCAACCGGCCAGGGAGATAAAAATTTCTTAAAAAGGGATCCTGCACATTTTCACTGCATCCTCATCAGGCGAATAGTACATGTAACGGATATATTCGATGTTGCCCTCCATAATCAGGGATGGAGAAAAAACGTTTTCGCATTTTTTCCCGTCACTGAAATAAAGTGTCCCGTAATCGAACCAGGCATACCTGCTGTTGTCTTTGTTAACCCAGAATTTTTCCCCGTCGATGTAAAAATCGTCATCCACTTCGAGGATCGTATTCCCTTTCAGGCCGGTTATTTTGTTGTAATCGACAAAACAGATGTCATCGTATTTTATTTTTGCATTGAACATTGAACCTTCCATCGGATCGTAATCAACCCCTTCAACATTGCTGACAAATTTCGGCATCATATCCATTTCCCCTTCTGAATCAAATTGATCCTGCATTTTTTTACTCAGTTCCATAGCCAGTTCCATCTGTTCTTCCTGAGTGGCATTTTCCATTTTTTTCTCCAGTTCTTCCATGTCAATTCCTGCTGCATAGCTATCTCTGATGACGGTTGCCACAAATTTCTTTTTTGACAGAGAAACGAGGAATTCATTGATTTCTGCATACGGACCGTACTGTTTCCCGTCGAAGGTTATCAACCATTTCCCGTCTTTTCTACTAAGGTATTCAGGATAGGAATTATAATCCATTATTCCAAAGCAACGGAACCTGGTAACATCGGGGTGAAATTCATCGTACGGGCCTGATATTTTTCCGTTCCGGGAAATATAATACTGATACGTGGTTCTGTCCATTAAAAGAGCAGAACCATCCTCCTCCAGGCAGATGTCGGTTTCAAGGTAATTGAATTGCATGTTCCCCGAAAACGTAAAAACGGTTACAGCGTCTTCGCAGGCGCAATTTGTTACATTCTGTTCCTGTGCCCCTGCATTTTTACTCTGTATTTCTGACTTCACTTGTTTTTTCAGGTTAGCAAATGCTTTGCCTGCCTGTGCATTTACATGAAAGGCAAAGCTCACAATAAAAAAAACGGTCCACATTGTTGTTTTCATCTGATTATAATTATTTAGTTTCCCAGGTATCCTGTTTGTTTAAAGTTTGATTTGTAATAAAAAGCCGCTATATCGGAATACGAATAAAACGGCCCTGTTTTTAATGTCGTTACCGAAAAGAATTTTTTATCAAGTTTCGCTCTGATATATTCTTCGGAGTTGAAAAAGCCGCAGTTATAGGCAGTCGCATAAAACCTAATTTTTTCAGGTATCTCCACCGTTTCAGCCAGGTTAAATTTTTTCTCGCAAAGTAAATAGAAAGCAAGCAGGTAATTGAATTGGCCTGCCGGGGTTTCCATTTCCAAGACGATTCTCCTTCTGTGATCGCGCTCCCCGGGAATAAATTCCCCGCCTCCGAAAAGTGCCAGAATGCTTGTGTCGCCTGAAGCATTGGCTTCATTTCTGATTCTTTCGGCAAACGAGGGTTTCATCTGAAAAACGCCGATGGAAAAATCGGCATATGCAGGCCCTTTGTACACATAAAGCGTTTTCAGCAGGGTGACCTCAATTTTATTACGTATTGCTGAATACCTCACCAGTTCAGGAAAAACGATTGAGATCACCTCCCCGTAGGAGATTCCAAAATGATCGGCCCGGGCCTTAAAAAAACCCTCATTCTCCTTCACAAATTGCTCGGCATTCACCCAATGATCCCCAAAAGCTGACAAATAATCCACCCCGGGAGCTTCCGGGTCTCCTGTTTTCAGGAGACATACGGAAAGCATTACATTCAGGAACAATACAAATCGCATAAGAAGGGCCCCCTGAAAAAGTGAAATTACTATTCTATGGCTGTCAGCTCGTTATATCCAATCATTTTACCCCGTTTGTCGTACGACTCAGAGCGGATCATGCCCACCTCTTTGCAATACCACTCTGTTACGCTTCCTTCTGTTTTTACAACCATTGCTTTCGAGAAGGTTTTTACCAAAAATGAAATGTCTTTTGAAGCAGGGATTAACCGTTGTGAAATATTCTTACTTGAATGCATCGTTCAAAAGAAAACATCAACCGCATAAAGATACAAATAATTTGCCTTTTACAGGTGACAAAAAAAGGAATATCATTGCCCTGAAATAAAAAAATACGACCTTTGCAGTCCAATGAAAGATAAGAAAATGACTATAAATGAAATACAGCAGGAGATCATTGAGGAATTCTCGGTTTTTGAAGATTGGATGGATAAATACCAGTACCTGATTGAACTGGGAAATGAGCTGGAGAGCATTGATCCTTCTGAAAAAACGGAACAAAACCTGATCAAAGGATGCCAGTCGAGGGTATGGCTGACAGCCGAATTTAAAGAGGGAAAATTATATTTTCGGGGGGAAAGTGATGCGGTCATTGTAAAGGGATTGGTTGCATTGTTGCTCAGGGTTGTTTCAGGCCGGACGCCACAGGAACTGATGGACAACGAATTGTTTTTTATCGATGAAATCGGGCTCAGTCAACACTTATCGCCAACCCGCTCAAATGGATTAGTGGCAATGATCAAACAAATCAGACTTTATGCTGTTGTTTACAGCAAGATCACAAAAAAGGGAGGGTAGAAAAATGGACAAACGAACAGGCAAGATCATAAAGAATCTAAAAAAGGTTTATGACCCGGAAATTCCGGTCAATATATACGATCTGGGCCTGATCTACAATGTCCACATTGATGAAAAGGACCATGTCCGCATTGTGATGACTCTTACGGCTCCGGGCTGTCCGGTGGCTGATATTCTGGTCAACAATGTCGCACAGGCAGCTAAAATTAAGGGAGTGAAAGAGGTAACGGTAGATCTTACCTTTGAGCCTCCCTGGGATAAATCGATGATGAGCGAAGAAGCCCGCATGGAGTTGGGATTCTTCTGATCCCCGGAAATTTTTTACCTTAACATTTCATAAAAACGTAATCCGATCATAGAATTTGCACGCTATTTTTGTAGATTGGCCTTTGGGAGCCAATAAATATTTCATGCATGGTGGGAAAGGATGCTGAAAGGATATCATCGCTGATTAAAACCAAAGCAAAAGAATCAGGTTTTCTTGAATGCAGCATTATGCCTGTTTCAGAACTGAAGGAAGACAAAGCAAGGTTGAACAACTGGCTGAAGGAAGGGATGCATGGTGAAATGAGTTATATGGCCAGGAACATTGACAAGCGGCTGAATCCCGCGCTACTTGTTGAAGGAGCAAAAACGATTATTGTGGTGCTTCAGAATTATTATCCTGAAAAAACTCAATCCTGTGCAAATGCACCCGTACTTTCGAAATATGCCTATGGGACAGACTATCATTTTGTTTTAAAAGATAAACTCAGGGAGTTACTTGCCTTTATACACAAAGAAATCATGCCCTGTAACGGACGGGCACTTGTGGATTCGGCGCCGGTGCTTGAACGTGCCTGGGCCCGCAGGGCCGGCCTGGGATGGGTCGGAAAAAACAGCAACCTTATTTCTGTTGGACATGGAAGTTTCTTTTTTATCGGGGAATTGATCGTGGATGTAGAACTGCCGTATGACCATCCTGAGGAAGTAGCAGATCATTGCGGCACCTGCACCCGTTGCATCGATGCCTGCCCGACCAACGCAATTGTACCCGGAAGAATGGTGGATTCCAGGAAATGCATCTCCTGTCAGACCATTGAAGCAAAGGGACCCATGGATCCGTCGCTGAAAGGAAAGTTTGAAAACCGGGTATTCGGCTGCGATATATGCCAGGATGTATGTCCCTGGAACCGGAAAACACAACCCCACAGGGAGCCGGCTTTTGAACCCAACCCAAAAGTACTGTCCCTGAAAAAAGAAGACTGGTATCGTTTAACCGCTCCGGAATTTAATGAATTATTCAGGCACTCAGCGGTGCGAAGGATTGGCTTTAAAAGATTAAAAAGAAACCTGGATTTTATCGGAGATTCAGGTTGAGAGTAAATGCCGGATATCGTTCTTTTTACAGGATCCCCAATTCCTTCCCGACTTTAATAAACGCATCCACCGCTTTGTCGATCTGGTCGTTGGTGTGTGCAGCCGAAAGCTGGACCCTGATTCGTGCTTGTCCCCTGGGAACGACCGGATAACAGAACCCTATTACATAAACACCCTCTTTGAGCAGTGCATCTGCAAACTGAATTGCCAGCGGTTCGTCATAAACCATCACCGGGACAATGGCTGTATCGCCTTTCACAAGGTCAAATCCCGCAGCCTCCATTTTTGACCGGAAACGGATGGCATTGGCCATTGTTTTTGCCGGCAGGTCATTGGATGAAGAAAGCATTTCGAGAACCTTCAGGGTTGCACCTACGGTTGCCGGCGCCAGCGAATTGGAAAATAAATAAGGTCTTGAACGTTGCCTCAGAAACTCAATGATCTCTTTTCTTCCCGATGTGCAACCTCCGTTTCCGCCCCCCATGGCTTTCCCGAAGGTTGTGGTTATCAGATCGATCTTTCCGATCAATCCGTAATGTTCTGCCGTACCACGGCCTGTTTTTCCAATATAGCCTGTGGCATGGGAATCATCCACCATTACAAGGGCATCGAATTTCTCTGCCAGATCAACAATTCCCGGAAGGTTAGCCATATCCCCGTCCATGGAAAAAACACCATCGGTAACCACCATGCGGTATTTGGCGTCCTGAGCCTCCTTCAGGCATCTTTCAAGATCCTCCATATCAGAGTGTTTATACCGAAACCGCCGGGCTTTGCAGAGGCGCACCCCGTCAATAATGGATGCATGATTCAGGGCATCCGAAATAATGGCACTTTCCTCATCCAGAAGGGGCTCAAAAACTCCGGCGTTTGCATCAAAACAGGCGCAGTAAAGGAGGGTATCTTCGGTTCCCAGGAATTCAGAAACTTTCTCTTCCAGTTCTATATGAATTTGCTGGGTTCCGCAAATAAACCGCACCGAAGAGAGGCCAAAGCCCCACTCATTCATAACATCCTGTGCTGCTTTTACAACGTCCGGATGATTCGACAGCCCCAGATAATTGTTTGCACAGAAATTCAGCACCTTTTCTCCTGTTGACACCTCAATTTCAGAACGCTGTGGTGTGGTAATGATCCGCTCACTTTTATACAATCCCTGCTTCTTTAATTCCTTAAGGGTTTTTTGAAGGTCATTTTTTATTTTTCCGTACATACCATTCGTTTTTAATAATACATCTGCAAAATAAGTAATCTTAAAATTATAAAGGGTGACAATTCACATTCTTTGGAAAAGCAGATTTTATAGCGGGATTTCCCGGCTCAGGCAGTGCAGAGTCCCTAGCCCCCAAATCAGGTCAGTCCCGTTAATGCCGATTATGTCCCTGCCGGGAAATAATTCATTCATAATACCCAATGCTTTGTAATCATTTTTATCGTTAAAAAGAGGCATTAAAACCGCGTGGTTCAGGATCAGAAAATTCACATAGCTGGCAGGCATACGCATCGCTTCAAAATCGAGGCGTGAAGGAAGCGGCATTTCTGCAATATTGAGCGGTTTCCCGTTTTCGAGGCGGGCTTTTTTAAGACGCTTCATATTGTCTTCCATCCTTACGTGGTTTCCATCGGTTTTGTCGGGCTCACGGCACACCACTACCGTGTCGGCATTTACAAACCGGCATATATCATCAACATGCCCGTGGGTATCGTCGCCTTCGATGCCTTCACCCAGCCAGATGGTATGGGTAATGCCGAGGTAATCATAAAAAACTTTTTCATACGCTTCCCGCGTAAAGTCCGGATTACGAACCTGAATTTCAGGGTCGAGCAAACACTCTTCTGTAGTCAGCAAGCTTCCCTTCCCGTTTGTATCTATTGCTCCTCCTTCCAGGACCACATGCCTGTTATTATAGCTCGCTTTTGTTACAGGAATATTCAAATGAGCAGCCACTGTGGTTGGCACCTTTTTATCCTTGTGGTAATTTGCATATTTTGCCCATCCATTGAAGTTAAAATGCAGCGCTTCGCTGTTCCCGTCATCGTTTTTCACAACAATGGGCCCCGAATCGCGCATCCAGCTTCTGTTGGTATTGAGGAAAATATAATCGATCTGATTCCGGTTAACGTGTGCCTGCCGAAGCTTTTTTTCAACTTTTTCCCTGTGCTGCTCCGATTTTACGATCAGGATCAGTTTTTCGAAAAGGGTTATTTTTTTGATGAATTCCACAAATGCCCACTGTACGGCCTCGTATTTACCAGGCCAGTCGGCACCTTCGTGGGGAAATGCAAGAAGGATTGCCCTATGGGGTTCAAACTCTGCGGGGAGCCTGCGCCGGATATTTTCCATACCTGTTAGTCGATTGCCCGTTTTGTGATATTTTCGTATGCATCAATCCGGCGGTCGCGGTAAAAGGGCCAGTTTTGCCGCACATAGTCCATGTGTTCCCGGTCTATTTCAGCCATCACAATTTCTTCTTTATCAGGGGATGCCTGGGCCAGAATCTCCCCCTGGGGTCCGGAGATAAATGAAGATCCCCAGAATTCGATTCCCGGATGGTCTGGTGCAGGTTTCTCCAGACCAATCCGGTTGACGGCTGCTACATAAATCCCATTGGCAATGGCATGCCCCTTCATTCCATTCATCCAGGCGTTGTACTGAAGGGTACCGTATTTTTCTTTCTCATGGGGATGCCAGCCAATGGCTGTAGGATACAATAATACCTCGGCCCCCTGTAAGGCAGTTAACCGGGCTGCTTCAGGATACCATTGATCCCAACAGATCAGGGAACCTATTTCCCCGGCCTGGGTATGAATGGATTTAAAACCAAGGTCCCCGGGTGTAAAATAGAATTTTTCATAATACGAGGGATCATCGGGAATATGCATTTTCCGGTAAAGACCCCCCAATTTTCCATCGGAATCAATCACATAGGCGCTGTTGTGGTAAATCCCCCCGGCCCGTTTTTCAAAAAAAGGAACCATGATCACTGCCTTCAGCTCTTTTGCCAGGTTGCTGAAGATATGAAACGAAATATCATACAAAGGCTCAGCCAGCGAAAAATACCGGGTATCTTCCTCCTGGCAAAAGTATGGCGAACTGTACAATTCAGGAAGACACACAACTTCTGCTCCCTGAGCGGCCGCTTTTTTGACCCACTTAACACATTTCTCCCGGTTTAATTCAGGCGAATTATTAAGATTAAGCTGCGTTAAGGCAAGGGTAAATTTGTTTTTTCTGTTCATCCTGATAAAGGGTTTAATTCTAAACAAATGTAAAAAAAATACCATTGTAAGGGACGAGAATCAACGATCATTAGCACGAATCTTTTCCTGAATGATTTTCAAAAACTATCTTTGCACCAACCAAATAATTTACGGAAAAATGAGTGACCACAGAATAAGGGTCCGGTTTGCACCCAGTCCGACTGGCCCCTTACACATCGGAGGATTACGTACGGCGCTGTTTAATTTTCTCTTTGCGAGAAAAAACAGGGGTACTTTTATCCTCCGGATAGAAGATACCGATCAGAACCGCTATGTTCCGGGTGCCGAAGCGTATATCATCAACAGCTTAAAATGGTGTGGACTCCTTCCGGATGAAGGACCCGGGTTTGGAGGCGATTACGGACCCTATCGCCAAAGTGAACGCAAAGCTATCTACAATAAATTTGCCGGCCAGTTGATTGACTCAGGATGGGCTTATTATGCGTTCGACACCCAGGAAGAACTGAATACCTTACGCGCAGAAGCCGAACAAAACAATCGGTTCTTCGCGTATGGAACAGAAACACGCAAACACCTGAACAATTCACTGACCCTGACAAAAAAAGAAGTAGACGCCAACATTGATTCAGGTGTCCCCTATGTGATCCGGTTTAAAATGCCGGAAAACACCCTCGTCACAGAAACCGATCTGATCAGGGGAAAGGTTTCTTTTCACACCAAAGAGCTGGACGACAAGGTTATTTTCAAATCGGACGGAATGCCTACCTACCACCTGGCCAACGTAGTAGACGACCATCTGATGGAAATATCCCATGTAATACGCGGGGAAGAATGGCTTCCTTCCCTGCCCCTGCACGTATTGTTATACCGTGCATTGGGATGGGAAGAGACCAAACCCCGTTTTGCCCACATGCCCCTTACCTTAAAGCCCCAGGGAAAAGGAAAACTCAGCAAACGCGACGGCGATAAAATGGGGTTTCCGGTTTTTCCTCTCCCATGGACCGATCCCGAAAGCGGAGAGACCTCAAGAAACTATAAAGAAGATGGGTACTTCCCGGAAGCATTCATCAACCTGCTGGCTCTGCTGGGATGGAATCCCGGAACCGACCAGGAAATCTTTACCCTGAAAGAACTGACCGAAGCCTTCTCCCTGGAACGGATCATAAAAGCCGGATCGCGGTTCGATCCCGAGAAAGCAAAATGGTTCAACAAACAGTATTTTCAGAAAAAACCAACTGCCGAACTGACCCAGCTTTTTAAACCAATACTTAAAGAAAAAGGGATTTCCGCTTCGGATGAAAAAATCATGAAAGTGATTGCACTCATCAAAGAACGGTGCGGATTTGTATCCGATCTTTGGGAACAAGGGTATTACTTCTTTGAAGCTCCTGACTCCTATGACGAAAAAACCGTAAAAAAATCCTGGAAAGAAGATACCCCGGAAAAACTTACTGAAATTGTTGCCCTCCTGGAATCCATAGAAAACTGGAATGCGGAAAATAGCAAAGAACAGTTTTCCGCTTTCATGAATAAAAAAGAGTGGGGATTCGGGGCTATCATGAATCCACTCAGGCTGTGCCTGGTAGGCCGCAATATGGGCCCTGACCTGTTTGTGGTTTTCGAAATCCTGGGGAAAGAGGAAACGATACTGCGAATAAAAACAGCTCTCACAAAAATTTAAATTTACCTCATTTCAAAATCTTCCATGAAATATTAAAATAAGAATTTCATTTTTAATTATCTGCCATTCCTTTAAAATTACTGGCTATTAACATTCTATGATTAACCCCCATAAATTGGGTGTTACTCATACCTCAACGCCTCCATCCCGATTGCTTTTTCTGTGGTTTTTCGTTCCTCAAAACGTACGAAAAATGCATCGGGATTTTGTCACTCATACCTGAGTGCCTCAACCGGATTCCGGGTTGCTGCCCGCCAGCTTTGGATGCTTATCGTCAGCAAGGCGATTCCCATCGCCAAGATTCCTGCCAAAGCAAAAATCCACCAGTTCAATCCCGTTTTGTAAGCAAAATTTTCGAGCCATTTATCCATGGCAAACCAGGCAACCGGAGTAGCCAGGACCAATGCCAGAGCAATCCAACGGAGGTAGTCTTTATTCAGCATAGATACGATTTCCCTGATCCGGGCGCCGTTTACCTTCCTGATGCCGATTTCCTTGATCCGTCGCTGTGTGGTTAACAGCGCCATTCCAAATAGCCCCATGGAACAAATAAACAAAGCGATGAGGGTAAAAACCGAGAGCAAACGGGCTTGCAATAACTCGGTTTCATACACCTTTTTATACAGGGCACCCACATATTTATAGTGAAACGGATATTCAGGAAACAGGGAATTCCATGCGGTTTTCATATCTTCGAGGGCTTCTTCGCGCATACCGGGCCTGAAGGAGATCACAAAATTGATCAGCCATAATTTATCCCGTTTAAACAGGACCAGGGGTTCCACGGCACTTTTCAGGCTTTTAAGATGGAAGTCTTTTACCACACCGATTATTTTACCCCGGGGAATGTCAATCCCCGGAGAATTAAAAATCAGCTTAAATTCTTTACCGACAATTTCATCGGGATGGGAATGATGCAACCTTTTCAAGGCTGCCTCATTGATGATGTACTCCCCCGAACCTTCCACATCGGTATTCTTATCTGAAAAGTTTTCCCCGCTCAAAAACTGGAGGTTAAACAACGATGCGAAGGAATAATCGCAGGGGAACACCCCAATTCTGTCGGGCTGCCCATCGGGATCGTCTTCCCTGTGGTACCCTTCCATTTCGAAAGGAAACATATCATTCGCTTCGCCGCCAGGTGGGTCAAGCATGGCTGAGACCGATTCAATGCTGTTGTATTTTAACAACTCCTCTTTCAATACTTCAAACTTCTGTTGAATGCTGGCGTGTACCGATTCAAGACATACGACATTGTCTTCTTTCACTCCGAGGCTGCTGTTCAACGCGTATTTTGTCTGCCGGGCCATTACGATAACCGCCACAATGAGAGCCATCGAGAATCCATACTGAAAAATGATTAATGCCCGGCTGACCGGGGTTTTTGCCATCCCAACCGAAGTGTTTCTCTGTTTTCTCCGGTGCATGGAAGAAAATAGAGTCCTGAAAACCGGCATCATCCCAAAAACAAAGGCTACCAGGCCAAAAGCAACCAACACCACCGCAATAAGAAGGGCATTTCCCGAAAAGAGGTTCTGCCCATAGGTTCTCATTATAAAGGAATTCACCGGAACTGAAATCAGCAGAGACCCCATCCCTGTTAACGCAAGGATTGCGATCCCTTCCGTAAAGAAGTAGCCTGCCATAGCATGCTTCGGGGAACCTAAAAGTTTGTTTATAAAGAGGTATTTGGCACTAAACCCTGCCATTCCCAAATTCAGATTGGCATAATTGCTGATGGCAATAAGCAACAGAATCAGGGCGGCTATTGCCAGGACATACACATTCTGCATAGAGCCGTTGGGTTCTATCTCGCGCAGTTTGTGCGAAGTTAAATGGATACCGGTTAGTTTTTGAAGGGTTGCCCGGGCTTTCACATCCCCGGGATTCTCAGCCATCCTGGTTTTTAGAAAATGAGTGATTCCGGCTTCCACATCCCCGGGATCTGAATTTTCTGCCAACACCAGGTACGTCCACGCCCAGGTACCTCTAAACTGGCCATCCAAGGGGGTAGCCACAAAATCGGGATGAAAATGGCTGTTCGACGGAAAATCTTTCATCACTCCGCAGATGGTAAAATCCTGGGGTAGACCGTAAAATTGTCCGGCAGGCAATGTAAGAATTTCTCCAAGGGGATTGGAAGCTCCGAATATTTTCTTAGCATAACTCTCAGAAACCACCATGGAGGCAGGATTATCAAGTACCGATCGTTCATTTCCAACCAGCAGTTCCGCATCGAAAACCTGAAAAAAGGTACTGTCGCATTCAAAAGCCTGATTAATGCCATAAAATCTTTCGCCGTACTTCATCCATCCACCCCTCACAGGCCTCAGCCTCACATACGCTTCAATCGCAGGATTTTCTGTTGCCAGATCCGGAATATACACAGGATTCATCACCCGGGCAAAATGCTTTCCCACGAAAAACCCGGGATCAGTCAGGGTATAACGGTAAATTCTTGCCGATTTTTCATGGTACCGATCGAAACTCAGCTCATTTTTAATGAAAAGAGCAATAAAAATAATTCCTGTCAGAGCCAGGCTTAATCCAATCCCTTTTACAAGGTTTAAGAAAGGATGTTTCAACAGGTTTCGGAATGCTACTTTCCCATTCATGCGGTTGCTACCATTTTTTATTTCACCGGATAATCTTCCCGGATCAATCCATCAACCAGTTTTATAATCCGGCTTCCATAATTGGCATAGGCCTCATTATGGGTAACCTGGATGATGGTCATTCCCTCTTCATTCAGTTTTTTCAGAAGATCCATAATTATTTTGCCCTGTTCAGAGTGGAGGTTCCCGGTTGGCTCATCGGCAAGCAACAATTTCGGATTTCCGACAATGGCACGGGCTACAGCTACCAGCTGTTGCTGTCCTCCGGAAAGCTGGTTCGGGAAAAGGTCTTTTTTGGCCACTATGTTAAACCGGTCGAGCATGTCGGCAACCAGGGCTTTTCGTTCTTTGGCCTTTACACCCCGATAGATCAAAGGCGTTTCAATGTTTTCATATACATTCAGTTCATCAATCAGGTGGAAAGCCTGAAAAATGAATCCGATATGGGTACGGTGGTACTGAACTTTCTGCTTTTCCCTGAGCTGGTTGACCGGTTCATCAAAGAAATAGTATTCACCGGCATTGGGTTCATCCAGTAACCCGATAATGTTTAACAATGTTGATTTTCCGGCACCGCTGGGCCCCATTACGGAAACAAATTCTCCCTGGTTAACGCCCAGATTGATCCCTTTTAATACAAAGGTGCGTTGAAACCGGGAATCGTAATACCGGTCAATATTTTTTAACTGAATCATTGTCGTGTTTTCTTCATTAATACTGTTATGATCTGGTCTTCCTGAGGCGTTTCTTACAGGGGAAAACCCATCAATTAAAATGCCTATTTTTCAAATCAATACATATCAGCGTTTTACGAATGCGTTCTGTTTCAGAGTGTCAATTTTTTTTACAACGGATGTACAATTTTTTGGCATGTATCGGGGTCACAGACCGGGTTTGTGCGAAAGGTATGATTCGATGGGTTCTGACTCCGAGGATACGCAACCGGGGATATCCAGCGGCAGATGACCTTACCCCGGTAAGCAAAGGAGAAAAACATCCGGCGAGGCATCCTGAATCCACGGATTTCAAAGAAAAATCAGGTTTATCCCGGGAAATACCGTTTCCCAGGGTGATCCAGTCTGTCACGGTTCTTTGCGGATCACTTCTTTCCAGACATTGCTGGCGATCCGGTGGCGACCCTCGCAGGCTTCATCAATGAGTTCCAGCCTTAGTTCTCCCTTTGTAATCTTATACCGGTACACCCCTTTTTCTCCGGGTTTGCATGCCATTGGGCCATCCAAATCGTTAAAGGTAACGGTATCGCCTTTGATGTTGTAATAGCCTCTGACCATGACCAGCAGGTCCGGAGTATGCAATACATACCGGGTATCCTTAAACTCCAGTTGAATCGGACTGCTGTTGGGAACATCGATCTGGAACAGCCTGCCATCCAATTGGGCAAAGGCCCCAGATGAAAAAACCAGGAAAAATCCAACAATTAATAAGCTTTTTGTTTTCACTTGAAAAAAATAAGTATTAAACATGTATTTATCTGTATATAATTAATGAACCATTATTTTTTATTCCTGTCTACACGCCACCATGCCTATTTCAGGACTATATTCAGCACTTTTAAGCCAGGGAACATGCATCGGGATCTCCGCCTTATTCATAACGTAAGGCTTCGACCGGATTTCTTACGGCTGCTTTCCACGATTGCAGTGAAACCGTCCCTAATGCAATTCCCAGGACCAAAAAACCTGCCAAACCAAAAATCCACCAACTCAAATCGGTTTTGTAGGTATAACTTTTCAACCATGAATTCATTGCATACCAGGCAACCGGTGTAGCCACTAAAAAGGAAACAATAATCCAGCCAAGAAAATCTTTGTTCAACAATCCGATGACCTGCATCACGGTGGCGCCGTTTACTTTGCGTAAACCAATTTCTTTGTTTCGTTTATCCAGGTAAAAAACTAGCAAGCCATACAATCCTACGGTAGCAATAGCAATGGAAAGGAAGGTTAGCCAGAGATAAAACCTGCTGTACCTGCTTTCCGATTTGTATTGATCATTAAACTGCCGGTCTGCAAATGCATACACCAGTTCATCTTTCGGGTAATGCCTGTCCCACACCGTTTTCAACTGAACGATTGTTTCCTGAATATTTTTTGTGTTCACCCTGACCGGGAAATAACCGAATTCCTTGGGGTAATTGTTATTCCAGACAAGGGGGTAAATGGGTTTCTGTAATCCTTCGTTATGAAAATCATTCACCACCCCAATGACCTCATAACGGGTTGTATCTCCTCTGCGAAAGATCCACCGTCCGATGGCATCTTCGGGATTTTCAAATCCCAGTTGTCTCAAAGCGTTTTGATTGATAATAACATCATTGATATTATGCTCACGGGCTATTTCAAAGTTATTACCCGCCAGCAAACGAATCTTATAGGTGTTTAAAAATCCTTCATCGGCATTGTTTTCGTAAAAAATGGCTCCTGTTGGAACTCCTTGCTCCGGATTATGAAATTCTCTCTGCGAATAACCTATGGGTTCCATTCCGGGTACAAACAGGTTAAAGGTGGCTGATTCAAATCCGGCATAGTCAAGGATTTCATTTTTAAACGCCTGATATTTTTGCCTTTTCTGAGGATCAGGATTCAATGAAGCAGGGCCCGTACACACGATCACACCATTCAGTTCAATACCCAGATCTTTGTTTTTCATGTATGAAATTTGCTTATAAACCACCATTGTGCTGATCAGAAACAGGATGGATAATGCCATTTGCACCATGACCAGACCTTGTTTGAACTTTCCACCTTTAACCTTCTCTTTTTGTGATACATAATTCATCCTGGCCAGGAAAATTCCGTAATAAATACTGGAGAACAAAATACCCAATGCCACGATTGTTAGTAGAATCAAAAAAATAGTCCCTAATGGGATATAGGCTTCTTTCAGGGGGATGTTAAAAGAATCGGCAAACGTATTTTTAAAAATCAGATAAATACCCAATGAAAGAACCAAAGCGACCAGATTCAGAATGATGCTTTCAGCCAATGACTGATGCCACACATGGATGTTTGAAGCTCCAACCAGTTTGCGCATGCTGATCTGCAGCGACCGTGTCTGTGCCTGAGCAGTTGAAAGGTTTACATAATTCATCCATGCAATACACAGGGTGAACAAAGCAACGATAATCAGGTTGATCAACGAAGAATATTTTGTGTTTGCTCCCATTTCGCCCTCCATGCCCTGGATAAAATGAAGGTCTCTCAGGGGTTGCAGCGAAAACGACGCTTCCCTGTGATCATCGGCCAGAAAAGGCATATACATTTCAACAAATCCGTTCATCTTCTGAAGGGCCTGATCTTTTGAGGCATCCTTTTTTAGTTTTACATAATTCCACCAACCCCCACTCCAGTCGCCTCTTTCTCCAATAATGCCCATTTCCACCCAGGTTTTATAGGAAACAAAGTACTTGGCCGTCAGATGGGTATTGGATGGCATATCTTTAAAAACTCCGGTTATCTCAATGGGCATTTCTCCGTTTACTTCCATAATCCGGCCCACAGGATTTGTGTCATGGAAAAGCGCTTTGGCAGCCGTCTCGGAGATGATCCCCAGACGGGGAGCTGAATAATCTGCAATCCCTTCCACCATCTCGAGCTGAAAGACTTTTTCGAAGTCTTCCGATACCCATAAAAAATCCTGATTGGCATAATAGGTATCTTCAAACAATACCTGGCATTTCTCATAGTAGGCACATCCATTCGCTTCCACCTCAGGAATTTGTTCCTTAATCGCATGAAACAATCCACGGGGGGATTTGGCTCCCTTGTACAAAGGTTCCCCCTGTTTGGTAACTTCATAATTGACGCGGTAGATGTTTTCAGATTGATCAAAAAAAGAGTCAAATGAATATTCGTAAACAATGTAATAGACAGAAAACAAAAAAGAAGTCAGGCCAACCACCAACCCAAACAGGTTGATCAGGCTCATGTGTTTGTACTTCAATAAACTTCGGAAAGCAGTAAGAAGAATAATTTTTATCATCTGGTTTAAATTAGTCTCCCGAAAATAGCAAAATAAAATTTGATTCTTCAAACGAACGGATTCAAAAAATTCCTTTCCTCCTCTTTTATTCTCAAACAAGGGGGTCACCCGTAATGCACCTCTCCTGAGGATTCTTCCCTGTTTTCATAAGCCCCCTTCAGGAGGTTGAATTGATAATCAGTTATTCATAATGCAATGCTTCCATCCCTATGTATTTTTCGTAGTATTTGAGGAACGAAAATACACAGAAAAAACAATCGGGATTTCGTCACTCATACCTCAGTGCCTCCACCGGGTTCCGGGTTGCAGCCCGCCAACTCTGCCAGCTAACTGTAAGTAGCGCAATTCCCAATGCCATCAATCCAGCAAGGGCAAAAATCCACCAGCTCAAACTGGTTTTGTATGCAAAATTTTCGAGCCATTTGTGTATGGCGTAGTATGCAATGGGTGTTGCAACTATGAAGGCAATCACCACCCATTTTACAAAGTCTTTGTTCAGCATGGTTAGTATTTCGGAAACCCTGGCGCCGTTTACTTTTCGGATACCGATTTCCTTTGTACGGTTTTGCATGGCCAGAATTGTAAGGGATAATAATCCCATGCAGGCAATTACAATGGCAATAACTGAAAAAAGATTCAGATTTGCTGTCAGTTTTTTTTCTGATTCATACATTTTATTTAATTGGTCATTCACAAAATTGAATTCAACAGGATAATCCGGCGCAAACTGTTTCCAAACTGTTTTTATCTGCTCCAATGCTGACGGCATTTCCGGATTTGTTCTGACAATGATTTCATTGAAATAAAAAGGGTTCATGTTAAAGCTCATGGGGGCAATTTCGCTATGCAGTGATTTAAAATTAAAATCTTCAACAATGCCAATAATCGGTCCCTCCTGATAGCCGTGCAGTGTTTTCCCAATCGGATTTGAAATCCCCATTTCATTCGCTGCTTTCTGATTGATTACGAAAACACATTTTCCTCCATTGTCGTAATCAATCATGTCTCCTGCAAAATCGCGACTAAAACTACGCCCTTCAACTAAGTTGACACCGAGCGTTTCGAAATAGTCGTAATAAACCGAGTTCCACTGTAAATTAACTGTTTTTCCTTCCGGCATTCCGTCGCAGCGAAAGTCGCCCGACGACGTTTGCACATCAGATGGAGATGAAAATGCCAGGGTTACATTTTTAATTCCCGGTTGCTTTCGCAACTCCTGGCAAAAAACATCCATGTTTTCGTTGAAAATCCCTTCTCCCGGACGCATGTTCAGCGGAATTGTAACTAATTCCTCGTGGGCAAACCCCGGGTTGTGCTTTTCCAGAAATTGAACTTGTTTGTAAAATAATGCAGTTGTAGCCAAAAGTACAATACTAATTGTAAATTGCATGACTACCAGGCTTTTTACGATTGGAATCTTCCTGAAATTTACTCGTTGATTTGTATTAAACAGACGAATTGATTTTGTTACGGAAAGAAGTACAGCCGGAGCAAACGAGGTTAAAACCAAAAACAACAGTACCAACCCAGCTAACCGGGAAAAAAGCGTAACATCAAATTCACTGACAGCCGGCAGAAAGGGAAGCGCTGTAGCAAGGGTGGAGTTATACAGCACAATCAGGATTAATGAGACCAGAATCCCAATTGAAACATACGAAAATGTTTCTTTGACTAAATCGTAAAAAAGGTTGGATTGAGAGGCGCCGCAAACTTTTTTTACACCGATATTCAGTTGCCGTTGCGACGCAGCTCCTATATACATCATCAAAAAATTAGTTGCCGACATTACAAGAATGACAAGCGCAACAATCATCAGAAGATACAGGTATTTTTTGTTGACCGTTGATGAAAACTCCCAGCCTGAATCTATTTTGGTGTGTATTTCGTTCAATGGCTGCAGGAAAAGTTTTTCCGGATTTTCTTCCACATGTGCCCTCAAATAATCTTCTATTTTTGCAGACAATTGTTCCCGATCAGATTTTTTATCAGTTAAAATGAAAGTATAAGTCTCAGACGGATCCTCCCAGCCCGGGTCAATTCTTAGTTGTGTCAATTTGGAAATTTGTTCCAGCGGTAAAACAACATCTCCCTGAAAATTTGAATTCGACGGAAAATCGTTAAAAACACCCCGAACGGTAAATATTTTGTCTCCCCCGATTTTTATTTGTTCTCCGACAGGATTTTTATCGCCAAAGTATTTTTTTGATGCACTTTCTGAAATGGCAATAAAATCCGGTGAATTAAAACTGTTCGATGCATCGCCTTCTTTCAAAGGGAATGAAAACAGGGAAAAAAAGTTGGGATCGGCAAACAGGACTTTTTTCTCATTAAAAATATTTTCTCCTGCCGCTAAAGGCAAATTTCCCCAATAATAACTCACACGCGTAGCATCTTCTATTTCGGGAAAATCTGATTTTAACACCCCGGCAAGAGAACCATAGGATGCCCACCCAACCAGTTCATTTTCATCGTTTTGCATTAAAATATGGAATACCCGGCCGGAGTTTGGATATTGTGTATCATAGTGGAATTCCTGATACACATAACCGAGAAGGATGATTGCCGCTGAAACTCCAATAGCCAGTGAAAAAATATTTAACAGGTTCAACCGGCCATTTCTTTTAAAGCTTCGAATGATATGTTTTAGTATTCTCATTTTGTGGTTATAAAATTACTCGTAGCGTAAGGTCTCAACCGGATTCCTTGTTGCTGCCTTACACGACTAAAACGAAACCGGTATAGGGTCAATCCCTTATTCGGGACCGGTGGAGAACAAACTCTTCCTGATGGGTCAATTAAAATGCCTTTTTTGTAACAAGATGATATTCAGGGATAGAACAAAATGACAGGAACGAAAACTGTCAAATATTTTTACACAAAATGTATAAATATTTGTCAGAGGGTTAAGGTTGTATCAGCAACAAGGTCACGTGTGGTGGCACAGTGGCTACACACAATGAAGGCTTCCATCAGAGTCCTTGTTGCTGCCCTCAGAAGCCCCCTCTAAATCTCCCCAGGGGGAGACTTGTGGGATGGTGTACATTTCTTAATTCGTTCATTTTATTATTTGCCCCAAGGTCTCCCCCTCCGGGGGAGCCAGAGGGGGCTTTTTATTCATACCTGAGTGCTTCGACTGGATTCCGGGTTGCGACCTTCCACGACTGGAATGAAACAGTAAGCAGTGCAATCCCCAGTGCTGAAACTCCTGCTAAAGCAAATACCCACCAGCTAAGGTTTGTTTTATAAGCAAATCCGCTAAGCCATTCTTTCATAAAATACCAGGCAACAGGCGTTGAAATTATAAAAGCAATGGAAATCCATTTCAGAAAATCTTTATTCAGTAATGAGAGTATTTCAACCACTTTGGCGCCGTTTACTTTCCTGATACCGATTTCTTTGACTCTCTTCCGGCTTGTATAATACGAAACACCAAACAACCCGATCATTGAGAGGAAGACGCTGATGAGGCAGCAGACGCCGATCAGTTTTGCATAGTTGTGGTTCTCGCGGTGCATCCATTCATAACGGTCACCTATCGATTCCATGTTCACCGGGAAATCGGGGATCATTTCTTCCCATAGTTCAGTAACCCTTCTCCTAACCTGTGCCTGTTGCCCCGCAAGCGGACGTACCATTAAATATGAACCATCGTTTCCGTAAGCTATATAACCCGGTTCGACAAACTCTTTGAGGCTTCCGTAATGAAAATCTTTTACAATACCGGAAACAATCATATTATCGCTGCCGGGAAGCCCTTTTCCGATCAGGCCCTGACTGGGAAACAGATTTGCCAATGATTCATTGATTACACATTTATTTTGGTTAGATTCGGAAGATTCCCAAAATCCTTCCCCTTCAATTAATTCGATCCCTAAAGCTTCTATATAATTTTCATCACCAACAAAAACCGAAGGTGTATACTGTTTGTCTTCGCCGTTTTCATCGTAATGCATCAGTATTAAAAAATGCTCGAGGACTGGCGAAGCATTTGCCAGCGAAATCATTTCAACCGAAGGATTTTTTTCCAGTTCAGCCTTAAAAACTGCTGCCAGATTTTTATACTGCTGCGGAATTTTCACTTCAAGGACTTCTTTACTGATGCCAATGTCTTTCTGAGAAATGTAACTGATTTGTTTGGTAATAATCAGTGATCCCGTTATCAAAATCGTTGAAACCACCAACTGGCTGATATTAAATGCGGGAATATATGCCTTCCCGGCAGAGATGGATCTACCTGATTTTAAGGCTGAAATATTAATTTTCAGTCTGACTTTGGCAAATACAAATAGTAAGGTTATAAAAATTATTAAAACGAGTATTCCAGTAAAAACCAATAAATTACCTGTTTGAAAAACAGATACTAAAGGAATAGCTGCCCCGGTAAGTGAGTTGAAAAAGGGCAATGCCCAGATTAAAAAGATAGAGCTGGTGATAAATGCAAAGATCACCAGTACACTGTTTTCGGCAAGAAACTGAACTACCAGGTTCATTTTTGAACTGCCGTTGATCCGGCGGATAGAATGTTCCCCTGTTTTTTCCGAAAGCCGGTTATTCACCAACCCGAGGTAATTAAAAACAGCAACCCCCAAAATCATCATTGCAATAACAAAGGCTATTTTCAAATCGGTTTTATCCCGGCTGGCTTCAATGGTTTGTCTGCGGGACGTATCAAAATAGGCATCTTGCAGGCTTTTCAGATAGTGTGTTCCCGGAGTTCCGTCATGAACAACCGGTATCGCTTCTTTGTTTTCAGCAAATTTTTCTTCAAGTTGGGATACATCTGTATTTTCAGCAAGCTGAAGATAACAACGGGAATCTTTGTTGCCTATTAACCTTGCCATATCAAAAATTACCTGTGTATTTTCAGTTGGTTTTTTGAAAACACCGCTAACCGTCATTTCTTCCCGGCCACTTCTGCTTTCAAATATTATTTGTTGCCCTAACGGGTTTAAATTACCAAAGTATTTTTGAGCAAGCTCCTTTGATATCACAATATTCTGATCAGATTCCAGAACGTTTTTCGGGTTCCCGGAAATAAGTTCGTAAGCGAAAAATTCAAAAAAGTTAGGAGAGACTGCAACGGTCAGTTTTTCATCAAAATAATCCTGATTATTTATGGTTACTTTTTGTGGGCTGGCATTTACAATACGGCAATAATCTTCTACTTCAGCAAAATTATCTTTCATATACTCAGCTGCGCCTTCGCGGATAAAATACATTTTTTCACCCTTTTCAAACGGGTCGTCAGCCTGAAGAGCAAAAATATGGTTTTCGTTCTTATGAAATGTGTCGGTTTTTAACTCCCTTATTATAAAAACAGAAATCAGGTTTACACATGCCAAACCTATGGCAAGGCTGATAATAATTATAAATGAATTTAATTTGGAACGAAATAAGCTCCTTAGCAGAATTCCGGCTTTCATTGATTAATAGTTTATTTGAATCGGTTGCGGAAAACTATCAATAAACGTGCCTGTTTTTATTTTGATCCCTTTTCAATTCAGGGCTTTCTATTTTTTCTGGCGAGGGTATCACCTGCGGTGACCCCCCTCTATTCATAACGAAGTGCTTCCACCGGATTTCCTTTTGCTGCCTTCCAGCTCTGCCAGCTAACTGTAAGAATGGCTATTCCCAAAGTCAAAACTCCTGAAAAAGCAAATACCCACCAGCTGACAGTTGTTTTGTAAGCAAAATTCTCGAGCCACCGTTGCATGAAAAACCACGTTATCGGGCAGGCTAACACAAAAGCAATCATCACCCATTTGATAAAACTCTTATTGAGCAATACCATCACTTCCCCGATCTTTGCACCGTTTACTTTCCTTACCCCGATCTCTTTTTTTCTTCTCTCGATAATAAACATTGATAATCCGAACAATCCGATGCAGGAAATAAAAATGGCTATAAACGTGAAGTATTTAAACAATCCGGAAATTTTAACTTCAGAATTGTAGAGTGATTCGATGCTGTCGTCGAAAAATCCTACCTCGCAGGATAATGCAGGAAATAAACCAGCCCAGGTTGATTTGATTTCATCGATGGTGCCGGAAAAATTCTGTGGAGCCACCCGGACAATCATAAAATCGGGGTTGTTTAACAATGGAAGGATAAGCATGGGCTCAACACCAATATGGAGCGACTGAAAATGAAAATCTCTGACCACACCAGCAATCACACCTTTTGTATCATCACCCTGCTGCCCGAAATATTTTCCAACCGGATCTTTCAGTTTCATCCTTCGGATTGCTTCCTCATTTAATATTGCATGCGGATTGGGCATTTTTTCCAGGTTTAATACTTTGTTGTATGATTCTGGAAATCCATTCCCTTCAGCCATTTGCATTCCCATGGTTTTAAAATAATCCTTGTCGGCATACATCGTACAGATCAACACATCATTCTCCGGGTCTTTCCCATCCCATTCAAAGCCCCATGAGGAATTTCCACCATAAAAGGGTAGCCGATTGCTAAGTGTAAGATCGACAACTCCGGGAATTTGAGATACTTCCTGTTTGATAGCTTCATATTTACTCCTCGATTCACCATTAAGAGACAAGTAAATCAGATTTGCCTGATCATAACCCAGGTTATAATTATGGATGTATTTGATTTGCCGTGAAATAACTATTGTACTGCTAATCAGCACAACAGACAATATAAACTGCAAAACAACGAGGGTATTTTTCAGGCTGATATTCCCCTTTCGTGGAATATTTCGTTTAATCGCCTGTGCCGGATTAAATGAGGAAAGATAAAGTGAAGGGTAAACCACCGATAAAACCAATACGGTTAATACGACAGTAATCAACATGTAAATCATATATTTATTCTGCAGGTCACCAAAGGTTATTCCTTTATCGGAAACTGAACGGAAAGCCGGGATAAAAATTAATACCAGGATAAAGCTTAGCAGAATACTCAAAAATATCATGATCCCTTTTTCCTGTAAAAATTGATTGAGAAGCGAGATCTTCCCTGCCCCCATTACCTTTCGGATGCCAACCTCAGGGCGGCGGGTTTCGGCTTTAGCTGTTGAAAGATTAATAAAATTAATGGAGGCAATCAGGATAATGATAAGTGCAATCCCTAAAAACTGGTAAACGTATTGAATCCGGTTATTTTTCCCCGAATAGGAATATAGCCGTTCTTTATTAAATGGGAATGTATATAGAGTGGTATTTTCCTGCCCGTTATCTTTGCATAAGTTAGTGATCGAATTTTCAAATTTTTGGACATCCGTTCCTTCAGCCAGCAATACACTTGTCCTTGGCCAGTTATTCCCCCAACGGGTCAGGTCGGCTCCAAAAACTTTTTCCATGTGGTCAAGTGGAAATGCAATCTCAAAATCGATGGTTGAATTATCATCAGTCGATGCAATTATTGCGCCCACCGAGTACGATATGCTGTCATTAATTTGTAAAACCTTCCCGATTGCAGGTTCATCGCCAAATAAAACCGAAGCTTTCTTTTCAGTTAATAGAATCTGGTCAGGTTTCGACAGAACATCCGGATCTCCTTCGGTAACATCATACGTAAAAATATTCAGGAATTCCTTTCCGGCGCAAATTACCGGTCCTTCTTTAAATTCTTTATCGTCAATCTTAAATCGTTGTTCTCCACCAATCCAGAATGTGGTTGCATAGCTGACCTCCGGGAAATTATCCATCAGATACTGGCTCAGCGGGAATGGGGTACAATAAGTATACAATTCCTGCCCTTCAGAGTATTGTTGATGTTCGTAGACTGTATAAATCCGGTCAACGTTTTTATATGATTTATTGTACTTTAATTCATCGGTTACCCAGAAAAGAATTAAGGTTACAACTGCTATTCCAAGTGATAAACCGGTGATATTGATGACGGAGAATAATCCGTTTTTTCTGATGTTTCTCCATCCGACGAGTAAATTTTTCATGGCCGTTTTAACAGAAGGTTCATATCGGGTTTACAGGAATCCCTTTCCTAATGCTTTTAAGACTCTTAAAAAGAGAGAATGTTACCCCAAAAAATTTTATTCCTTAAAAAACAGCATTTTTTATATACAAACAGGATTCCATCTTTTTAAAGAGGTGGAATCCTGTTTGCATCCGGATGCTAAGCAGTTTCTTTGTTCATGCTATTTTAATTCCATCATGACAATCGATTTTGCAGGGAGGGTCAGGGTCAGGCTATCTCCCTGTATTTCAGCCCCTTCAAAATTTTTAATCTGCACCTGGTCCGGATTGTCAAAGGTGTTATGGTCGGTAAGGTTGGGTGAGGTCAGTATTTTTCCTTCCACCTTATCAACATCTATTCCCAAAGCTGTCAGTGAAGCTTCCACCGGAACAGCGTTGCTCGGGTCGATGTTAACCAGGGTGATGTGCACGGCCCCGGTGTTATCCTGTGATGCGGATGCATTGACTGCAGGCAAACTGGCATATCCTTCGAAGGGATACAAAGGGGTTTCCAACTGAATAGGCAGGTACTTAGCCTCATGATGAACCTTATACAGGTCGAAAACGTGGTACGTCGGGGTCAGCAGCATTTTTTCCCCTTCGGTAAGAATGACTGCCTGTAAAACATTCACTGTCTGGGCCAGGTTAGCCATTTTTACCCGGTCGCAATGGTTATTAAAAATGTTGAGGTGTGTCCCGGCTATCAAGGCATCCCGCAGGCTGTTCTGCTGGTAAAGGAAAGACGGGTTGGTTCCCGGTTCCACCTCGGTCCATATGCCCCATTCATCGACGACCAGAGCCACCCGTTTATAGGGATCATACTGGTCCATGATCCGTATATGTCCCTGGATGATCTCATCCATGCGCATGCATGAATTCATGGTTGCGAAGTATGCTTCCTCATCAAAATCGGTTGCCGACCGGGAGAGCCCTCTGCCCCGGAAGGGGAAACCCCCGAAACGGCGTGACCTGAGATTACCGGTGTTTTCATGTCCCAGGGAATAATCGAGGCTTACCGGCCGGGCTCCCATTCCCGGACGGGTATAATAATGAAGCGATAAACCCCACATTCTGCGGGGGCCTACTTCGCGCATTAATACTTCGGTCCAGTTGTAATCCTCTCCACTGGCTCCTCCGGCAATGCGATTGACCCGTGCATCCGGGTAATCCTGGATGTAGGTATTGAATCGCTTGTACACATCGGAGTAATATTCCGGAGTCATGTTGCCACCACAGCCCCAGTTTTCGTTCCCCACACCGAAAAAGGTTACCTTCCATGGATCTTCCTGCCCGTTCTCTTTTCGTAAATCGGTCATTGGACTCTTGCCATCAAAATTCAGGTACTCCACCCAGTTCGACATCTCCTGGGGGGTTCCCGATCCTACATTTCCACAGATGACAGGCTCGGTTTCCAATAAATCGCACAAGGTTAAAAATTCATGCGTGCCGAAACTGTTGTCTTCGGTCACATTTCCCCAGGTACTGTTAATAAGGGTAGGCCTCTCTTCATAGGGGCCAATGCCATCCATCCAGTGGTACTTGTCGGCAAAACACCCACCGGGCCAGCGAAGGTTGGGTATCTGAATGTTCTTCAACGCCTCAACAACATCCAGACGGATACGCCCTTCTTTGGGAACATTCATGTCTTCGTCAACCCAGTATCCATCGTAAATACACCTTCCCAGGTGCTCAGAGAAATGACCGTAGATATGCTTGTTGATCGTCAGATCATCGGAACCGGATTGAATACGAATCGTGGCTTTCTCCTGGGCAGTTACGCCCGCAACAAAGAAAAAAGATAAAACAAAAAG
Organism: uncultured Mariniphaga sp.; assembly: GCA_964575025.1. Taxonomy (GTDB): domain Bacteria; phylum Bacteroidota; class Bacteroidia; order Bacteroidales; family Prolixibacteraceae; genus JABMQB01. Next base: position 5,213 of record CAZNPV010000023.1, on the reverse strand, counting down.
GAAATTTTTCATAATGCGTAAAATTGACAGTTTATTACAAAGGTTTATTCGGTTTAAAATTCGTGTGATTCAGTATTTTTTATGCAAGATACAAAAAAACAAACGTTCTGCACAAACGGGGAAATGATCGGGGGAAAATTCGATAGCTAACGCGCGTTGATAAATGACTTCCTGAAAACCATTGCCCAGGTGTTTGTGTACTTCAATGGCACATTTAATAATATAACCTGTCAATTCAGATAAAGGATACTTCTCATAGTTTAAGACTACTCATACCTGAGTGACTCAACCGGATTCCTCGTAGCTGCTCTCCAGCTTTGCCAACTCACCGTCAGCAACGCAATTCCCAGTGCCAGCAAGCCGGCCAAAGCAAAAATCCACCAGCTTAAAGTGGTTTTGTAGGCGAAGTTTTCGAGCCATTTATTCATGGCGTAGTACGCAATGGGCGTAGCAATAACAAATGCAATCAACACCCATTTTACAAAGTCTTTGTTGAGCATGGCTAAGATTTCGGACACACAGGCTCCGTTTACTTTGCGGATGCCGATTTCTTTATTTTTCTGATTGGCGATAAAAGCGATTAATCCGTAAAGTCCAAGCGAGGCAATTATAATGGCAATTATTGCAAACAACCGGATAAGTTTAAATGTATTGGTCTGCCCGTTATAAAATCCTGCTATCTTTTTATCAAGGAAATCATAATTAAAAATGGCTTCAGGAAAAATGTCGCTCCACTCTTTTTTTATCTTTTTAATTGTGTTGTTATAACCAGCCACACTGGAGATGACCGGATTAATTTTTACTGCCATCTCTTTAATGTTAAACGAAAGATTACTTAAAATGACATAATCCATTTCCTCTTGAAGTGACTGGGCATGGAAATCTTCAACTACACCTGCAATGATAAACTCCATTTCATTTCTTCCGTATTTGAAAACTTCATCCAACGCATCGTGTGGGTCATCAAATCCAAGAAGTTTCGTTAATTTCCGGTTTACGATAGCTTCGCCAGAGTTTTTCCTTTCACTAATGTTTTTGCCGGCAATGAGTTTGAGTTCGTACAGATCAAGATAATCTTCATCTATTGTTTTTAGGTTTCCGGAATAAAGGTCTCTTTCAAGGCCAGGATAATTTATTGGATTCCCAACCTTCCAGTCTGCCATTGGACTGCGGGTTTCATAGCTCACCTTTTTAATTTCAGGATAGTTTAAAAGATTCGATTTTAATACTTCCAGTTTATTCGTAGTTGCTTCGGGCAATGGAGCAATCAGTACTGCTTCTTTGTTAAATCCTAAATCGGTAGTGAAAAAGTAATTGATTTGTTTTTGCATAACCAGGGTTCCGGTAATCAGCACCAATGAGATTACAAACTGTGCTATTACAAGTGTTCGTCTGACGGATATTGAATTTGAATTATTTTTTACGGGAATCCAATTTTTTAGGTTCCCGGCAGGTTTCATTCCAGCCATAAAAATGGATGGATAAATGCCCGAAATTATTCCGATTAATAAAGTTGAAGCAACTAAAAATAGAAGGCTCTCCGGATTTTTTAGTAAATTCAGGGTTAACCGGTAGCCAAGTATATCATCAAGATAAATTAATAAAAAGTTTGCGACGGCTACCCCAATCAATGCTGCCATATATGAAACAAATATGGTTTCTCCCATAAACTGGGAAATGAGTTGGAACTTACTGACTCCTGTAATTTTTCGTACGCCAATTTCTTTAAATCTTTTTGACGATTGCGCGGTGGATAAATTGATAAAATTTATGGAAGCTAAAAGGATGATAAATAAACCGACAAAACCGAGCATTAATAATGCTTTTTCGGGAACCTGGCGGTTGCTGTAATTGCCAACCTCCCAGGAGTGAAGTTTGGACAAAGGTTGCAAAACGTATTTTTGTTTAACCGGTGAGTCAGTACCAATGTACTTTGCAGAAAATACGGAAAGCTGGTTTTCAAAATCAGTCGCTGAGATTTCATTTGGTAAAAGTAAATAACAGTTGGTCGCGGAATTGTATTCCTGCCAGTCGGTACCATTATTGAAATAGGGGTTTGAAGCAGGCTGACTTTTGTAGTCAGCAATAATTTGAAAAGGAAGATCGGTATTTTCAGGTATATCAGCAATTACCCCGGTCACTCTGAAAGGTATTTTGTTGTTGATATTTATGGATTTGCCCAACGCATCACTCACATTCTCCCGATTCAGTTTGAAATATTTTTGTGCCATCGAAGATGTGATAACTATAGTTCCAGTATTTGACAATACATTTCGGGGATTTCCCGCCAGAAAATCGAAATCAAAAATTTCAAAGATTTCCGGCTCGGCATATGCCAGCCCTTCATTTTCCTGGTATCTGTCAAAGGTTCCATTACTTTTTTCAATGGAAACCTGACCTCCTTCAGCATAAAAGGTCATTGCAGCTTTCACGCCGGAAAAATCGTTTCGAATGGCCGAACCAAGCGGATGTACCTGGCCTTCCGCATACATAATTCCTTCTTCGGTATGCTCAAATTGGTTAATAAGGCGATAGATATTTGAATAATTTTTATGGTACCTGTCAAATCCCGATTCGTAACTAATTATTTTGTAAACAACCAGTCCACATGCAATTCCGATGGCAAGCCCAACAATATTGATGGACGCATAAAACCTGTTTCGGGTTAACTGGCGCCAGGTTGTTTTAAAAAAATTAATGCCCATTTTTTCTCTGTTTTATGTTTTTGTTCATATCACTTTGTTTTTGCTTTATTCATATCTCAACGCCTCAACCGGGTTCCTCGTAGCCGCCCTCCAGCTTTGCCAACTAACTGTTAACAATGCAATTCCCAATGCCAGCAAACCCGCCAGTGCAAAAATCCACCAGCTCAGTTCGGTTTTGTAGGCAAAGTTTTCAAGCCATTTGTGCATGACGTAGTACGCAATTGGCGTGGCAATTACAAAAGCAATGGCTACCCATTTTGCAAAGTCTTTGTTCAGTAGCGTGAGTATTTCAGAAACGCGGGCTCCGTTTACTTTTCGGATGCCGATCTCTTTGGTTTTTCTTAAGATAGTATTGTAAGTCATCCCCAATAATCCCATAACCGAAAGAATGACTGCCAGTAATGAAAAGCCGCTAATGAGCTTGGCCTGGTTTTGCTCGCGATCGTAAAACTGATTGATCTGATCTGTCAAGGTGTACATATTGACCAGTTTATCAGGAGAAATTTCCTTAAACATCCTTTGAATTTTCCGGGATATTACGGCATCGTTTGTGCCAGTGGTTTTAATGGCAAACAACCTCATTTTTTCTGGATGTTGTTGTATGATGACCATCGGTTGTATCAGATCTCGAAGCGAATGCGCACTAAAATCTTTCACAATCCCTTTCACATGGAACCCATTAAAGATGTCACCGGCTTTCAGCTTGTATTTCAGGGCGGCCGATTCGTTGAAAATAACATCCTTTTGTCCCGGATTAAATTCACCAAAAGTTTCCCCATCAACCATCTGCATCCCTAACAAATTGATCATTCCCTTCCCCATGATAAGGCCGTCAAACACAACCTTTTCTCCTTCGTATTGTAAACTCACCGGAAGGAAGTTGTTAAAGGGAGGGATAAATGATGAACCGGCAGAAGCAACAACACTGGGCATCTTATCCACTTCGTTTTTGATGAATGGAAGCTGTTTGCTCAATTCGGATGAATTCAATTCACAAATCAGAATATTGGACGGGTCGATTGCTTTAAAATTGGTCAGCGCATAATTGATCTGTTTTTCCAGTGCAAACACGCATACCACCAATACAATGAATATGGCAAAATGAAGACTTAGAAATGAATTGCCCCAATTTCCGGAACGAGGGACATTGGATGTTTTCCCATTTATCAATAAAACTGCTGATTTTCGTGTAACGGTTGAACCAATTAAAAGTCCGGAGAACGAACCTGCAAACAGGACTGTAGAAATTAATACAGGCCAGGTTTTCCAGTTCGAAAATACTTCAACATCCAAAGTCCGGTTTAATATGTTGTTAATTAGTGGGATGCCTGTCATAATGACTACAATGGCCGGAAGAATACTTAAAAATGCGACCAGATTAGATTCAAGCAATATTTGTTTTAATACGGTATTCCGCGATGCCCCCAAAGCTTTTCTTGTTCCCAGTTCTTTTAACCTCGAATTGATTTTGGCTTTATTCAGGGATATGTAATTGATCATGGCTACCAACAAAATCAACATGGCGATAGCCACATAATAAATCAGTTCCTTTTTATTACCCAATCGGGTGAAATAGTTAGCAGAGAGCTCATTCGATTTCATGTAGATATCAGTTACCGGTTGAAGGTTAAAAGCCATCTTCTGCCGTTTTTCGTCTTTCGACATGTCCTTATATTTCTGGATACTTCCGGTTACTTCATCAATATTTACAGGTGTGTTTAATTGCAAATAAGTATAGAAAGCATTTCGGTCCCAATTTTTAAATTCGTCGTATCCTGAGTTATACTGCCCAAACATTTTCTTTTCAAATCCGAAGACTTCCGCAGTCAAATCGATATGGGCAATAAATTCGGGCGAGAGTGTTGAGTTGGATGGGAAATCGTTATATACGCCGGTAATAGTTAGAGGGACAAACTTTTCGTTAAGCCTGACTTTCAGTACTTTTCCTGCAACATCTTCGTTGTTGAAATATTTTTTGGCTGTCGTTTCCGAAATTGCCACTTCTGACTGTGACTGTGCCGGAACTCCGGATTTCAGGTGGATTCCCATACATTGAAAAATGGAAGGATCTGAAAACGCGAACTGCTTATCTTTTATGATTTCATTGTTCCCGGTTTTTAGTTCGACATCGGAGGTCTGGTAATACCGGAAGAAATTTTTCAACCAAGGGTTTTCAGCTTTTATTGCTTCGCCCAAAGGATACGAGGTCCGGCAATCGTCACCCTGGATAACACGATACAAACTTTGATGATCAGGAATATACCTGTCAAACGAATTTTCGTGAATATAAAGCAGGGACAACAACATAATACACCCCAATCCGATTCCCAGACCAAATATGCTGATAGCAGATTGAACTTTGTTTTTCAAAATTCCCCGAATCGCCATTTTTAGGTTTGCATTCATGATATTAAATTCATTTTTTAAAAATTTCTGTCATTAACGTTTCGTTATTCATACCTCAACGCCTCCATCCAGAGTCACTTCGTTTCCGGGATTTCGTCACTC
>CAZNPV010000022.1:0-63154 GCA_964575025.1 uncultured Mariniphaga sp. | reverse complement strand
CCCACGGCACTTCGAAAGGGGAACCGGGCATCCGGGGGCCATAGTTGAGTTTGCTAACCAAAACTTTATCGCCCGGCTTAAGCGCATCTTCCATAGAACTGCTTGGAATTGAATATATTTCTATCAAAAATATTCTGAAACTTATCGCCAATAAAAATACACCAGCCAAAAAAAACACTAAGGTAAAGAAAGAGCTTTTTTGTAACCAGGTAAATTTGTTTTTCAGGTAAAAAAAAAGAAACGATATACTATAACAAATAATTATTCCGGCTGAAAACCAGGTTAACCCATTTAACAGTGTAACCAGAAAAAGTGCTGAAAGAGATAATATGGTTATTTTCCTTCCCATAGTAATCGTTGTAGGTAATTACGGAATTGTATCATTAAAGATATCTTCCGGATAGCGAACTTCCTTTCATAGTGAAGCCTTTTAGGTGAGTCTTCCCCATTATAATAAATCGAAATTGTTTGTTGAATGCACAAGAAATTGAAGCAAAAGATCTATTATTAAAGTTGCCATTCTCCCGATTTGTCCATCTGGATGAACTGACAATTGATTTAATTATTCAATTCTTCAAATTTCAATTCGGCATAGTAAATTTAATTTTGACATTGTTCCTTTTTGAAATAGTTAATTATGGTCTAATAGTTCAACAAATTCAACAATATCATTTAATTGATTTGTATTACTTTGAGGGAAATACATTGATATAATTACATTATTTGAGTCTAATCCAATTAAAACAGGAGTATAACAATATGCTATATGCTTACGTATTAAATCATCATTATCAGGATAAATATATTGCTCATATGAATAATTAATTTGCAGAAAACTTGTATTTACACCAGATGAAACCGTATAAGTTGAAACTTCCCTTATACTTTTTACAGTTTTTAGAATATTAAATCCTTTAGCAATACATCCACCACAGTCACCAACTGAAGTTAAAAATACTACTTTCAGTCCTTGTATAATTGAATCTCCAATAACTTCATTAACAACATTTAATCTTTCCCCAATATTTTCTGATTTAAATTTATTGAAGTGATCTTCAACAATATAAGGTGCTTCTTTTTTGGTCACTATGTTACATGAAATTAAACAAAAAAATAATATATGTATATGTTTTAATTTTATCATTACAATTAATTTTGAATTTTATATTCCTGTAAGTAAGAAGAAACCCAAGCAAATGATACTACTTTTTTATCATTTATACAGAAAACATTATCACCAGTGTGCTGCTTGAAGTAATAATAATGGATTGAAATGATTTTAAAATCATTGTTTAATTTTACCTTTACTAAACCCATTTTTTTTAAATCCAGATCTTGAAAGCATAAATAAAGGATTTCATTTGATACATAAGCATCAATAAATAAAGGGGGATTATTATTATCGTTTACCCACTTTTCCCATTCTTTAATCGTTTTTTCTGGTAATGGTATTTCCAATTCATCAATTATTTTTTTTTCCTCCAGAGAGAAGATTTTAACTTTATTTGATGAAGATAAAATTCCAATTGAATATTTATTTTTGAATTTTACATATGTTATTATTTCACGTGTTGGATTTAATTTAAAATTGTGAATAACTACACTTTGCTTTGTTTCACTATCATAACGTACAACATCACAATAATCTTTACCTAATGAGTTTAAAATAAAAATATTATCATCGTCTGCATAAAAATCTCCCAATGGAACATGTATTTCACTTGTAAACTTAATTCTTTCAACAAAATCCATAGATTTTCTATCATACGTATCTATCAAATTCAAGGAATAATCTGAAATAAAAATATGCTCATCTGTCACATATACAGAAACAATACCATCATATTCATGTGGCCCTCTTCCTTTTTTCCCAATTTGTTTTATCAACATATAATTTTTATCAAAGACAAAAACGCTTCCAATTTCAGGATCCACAATAAAATAATTTCCATCATGATAGTGAATGTCATTAATACGGTTAATATAAATGCCTTTATCATATCGATCTGTAATTTCCTTTACAAAAACTAAATCATTAACAGAATTAATTTTATCCCTTTGACATGATGCTGTCAGCAAAAGGCAATCAATCAGAATTGGGAAAATATAATTATGTAAGAATCTCATAAAGAACAATATATCATATTATAACCAATGCCATAATAAGGGTCACGACAATAAGCCATTCCCCCTGGATTTGACCAACATTGATCACCAGGAATACAAGTAGTACATATAAGACCAATCGGTTCAGGACACCAAAGACAACAAAATGTTCCACCCTCTTGATCAGCCAAAGCCAATAAAGTTAATTCTTTAATGGATAGTGAATGCCTTTTTCTTTCAAAAACACTGTTATTCAGATTTGCAATGATTGTTACTATAATAATAAAACCACCAATCAGAGAGACAATTTTTCTCATAATCATACATATTAAACTAAACGCAAGGTTTACAATATACTACCTTAAAAACTTGACCTTGTGAGTTGCAGCATTCAGCTCTATCTTGGTAATATGCAACACACCATTGACCAACTTCACAATGGATCGTTATACGATCTGGGCAAAATCCACTTGGACAAGAGGTTCCACAAGAAGTTTCAAATTCTTCTTCATCAGCATTTGCCAATAATATTAGTTCATTTACATTAATATCTTCAATTTTTTTATGAATTAAAAACAATTTGATATTAATCGTTAAAATCGATAAAAAAACAATTAATGATGAAAAGAATACTATTTTTTTTAGCTTAATTTTCATAATATACCTCCTTATTATACTTTTAATTGGTAATATAAAACTATCACATTAAAAATTACTTTTGTATTAAATTAAAAGTATTTTCTATTTTAATATATAACCGTAACACTTATATAATAATTCAACAATTTTTCTTTTTGAGATAGGTATTTGGTACAATCTTTGAACAATAATACCTTTTTCAATATTAATGTTTATTATTTTTGATACATTTACCACATAAGATTTATGGCACCTTACAAATCTTTCCTTATTTAGTTGCTTTTCTAGTTGTCCAAGTGGTCTGGAAATAAGATGTTTTTCTCCCGAAGCTAAATAAATCCATGTGTAACACCCTTCAGCTTTACAATAACAAATTTCGTTTGGGGTAATCTGTATCTCCCTGTTTTTATCCCTTGCTTTCATTATAATTGGTTTGTTGGGGTCCATATCGTTTATTCTGAGTGTTGGCTGATTATTTTTTTCATCTCTTCCCTGATTTCGTCGATGGCTGTCGAGGGGACCTTTACCTTTTTAACAAGCAATTCACGGGCTACAGCAATCGCTTTTTCTTTCTGCCCTGTTTCATCGTATAACGTTGCCAGCAGGTATTTCGGGTAAAACCGGCCGGGGTTCATATACCAGGCGTGCAGGTAGGCTGCTTCTGCTTCGTTATATTCCCCCAGCGCCTTATAGCTGTCCCCAAGGGCCGTGTAGAGCACTGTATTGGGGAGGTAGTTCTTCGTGTATTCAAGCAGTTTCACAGCTTCGGCATGGGTCCCGGCCATGGACAATGCTTTGCCGTAATTAACCAGGAAGGTGCCGTTGTATTTTAACAACGGGAAAGCATCTTCATACCCTTCCAGGCAGGCTTCGTATGCGCCCATCTGGTAGGTGGTGTAAGCACTTTTCCATTCTTTAAAAGCACCATCCAGTTTTACTGCCCTGAAGGCAAAAAACGGGGCCAGGCAAACCAACAAAACTCCGGTTGCGCGAAGGATCATTCCCATTGCCTGTTTTCTCGTGGTTTTAACTGCCAGCGGTTTCAAAAAAGAAGCCGCAATGCCTGCCAATAAAACAAAGTGGTATCTTATGGGCAATATTTCACCGGGGTATGAAAAACAGCCAAAAACCACTGTGGCTATAATACCGGCACGTGTGGAAAGCAGAATTGTTTTATCAAGTCTGCCGGTTTTGCCCCATGGGTGACCTGCTAAAATAAAAAACAGGAACAGGATAACAATTACAAAACCTGTAATGCCTGTTTCGGTGAGGATTTTTATAAATTCGTTAAAAGCATAATTGTTGTCGCCCGCTACCATGGCTTCCGGATTGGCGGGATTATCTTCAAAATAGCCAGCCTGGTAATCCATGTAATGTGCCGTGAACTTTCCATACCCAACCCCGGTGAGGGGGTAATTTTTGATCATTCCGGAAGATACCTTCCAGATCAGCAGGCGGCCATCGGCAGAACCTTTCTTCATTGAATATACTCCCCAAAGCCCTCCTGCAATAATCAGGGCCAGGGTAATACCTGCAATAAATTTCACCACGGGCGGGCCTCTGAAAATACTTTTAATTTTCCCTGTTAGCCGGAAGGGTTGCAAAGGTACTGTGCCGGGGCCAAGGATATTTCCTGAATAAACCTGGTAAAACAGGTAAATACCGGCAACCAGCGCACCCAGCCAGGCAGCACGCGATCTGGTAGCAGGGAGGACCAGGATAATTACCACGACAGCAGCTAATGACAGATATTTCAAAAAAACCTCTGCAAATGCTGGCTTCTTATCGTTCTCACCCACTGTGAAGGGAAAGAAGTACAGAATAAATGCAACCGGTAAAACCGATACCAGGTACCCGGCATAAGGGCCTGGATTAAAAAAGCTGCCTGTCATGTTAAACATCCCGTGGTGTGAACGATAAACCCCGTAGAGTTGTAGGTTCCCGTAAACAGCCTGGGCAGCGCCGGCAATTGCCACAGAAAAAAGAAGCATGGGAAATAACTTCCGCCTGAGGCCCCTAACCATTACATAAATTATTGCAAGGCAAGCAGATTCAATAAGATTTTCTTCAGGCAACTTTATGTTCTTTAAGGCTGAAGAAACCAGGAGGTATACAATGTAAAGGCAGAACAGGATGTCGGCTTTGTTGTATTGAAGTACATGCGGTGGACTCCATATCAACGTTAACCCGTAAAGGCCAGGAAGGGCAACCATAAACCAACAAAACAAAAAGAAATAGCCAACCTGTCCTTGTACAAATGAATTTGAATAGCCCCAGGGAAGGATAATAACCAGGAAGGATAAAACAAGGCCGATGAGAAAATCGCGGCAAAGATTTTTTTTCATGGAGGCCTGAATTTTCATTAGGCAGTTTGTCCGGTTAAATTTTAATGGTCGTTGAACCCTTGCTTTCCCTTATAAAGAAATTCCGCCCGGCAAGCAGCAATGGCTTCTTTATTCTTCAAAAATGGCGTACCTAAAGGTATTATCTCAGCACGCAGATATTAAACATCTGTAAGAACCACTCTACAAGTTACGGTATCCAAATGAAAAAAACAAATGGTATAAAGAATTGGTAACTACTCCCCTCTTAATGATGAATACCTCTTATTGGGGACGATACATTGTGATGGACTCACGCGTTCACACCTCGGCCTGCACGACCCTGACAAATCATGCCACAAAAACAATGATTATAATTATTGGTTGCACATCCGTATTATTTCAATGCATTGTTGTAATTTGCACAAACAAGGGACACAACGATTCCGTCACAAAAAATTGTAACTATGGAACACTTATTAAAAACACTCGGATCATTTTTTGAACCAACATTTGTATTGATGGTTTTAATAATCCTTTTGATTTTTAACACATGGATTTTTAAAAAAATTAAATCTTCAGCATCAAACGGGAATATCACCAAAGGAGTAATTTCGTTTTTTTTAATTCTTTGTGGCATCCTGGTTTTCATCCTGGCCTTACCCATTGATAAATCACTGAAAGGTCAGATAGTAGGCTTCCTGGGTATTATTATCAGTGCAGGCATTGCGTTAAGTTCAACCACTGTTTTGGGGAATCTTATTGCAGGTATTATGAATAACTCAATGAACCGGTTTAGAAACGGCGACCTGATTAAGATTGGAGACTTTCATGGCAGGGTTATGAAAAAAAGTATTTTTCATACAGAAATTCAACTTGAAGACAGCAATTTCATTACGATCCCAAACCTTTACATTGCCAATAATCCTGTCAAACTAACGCGTAAATCCAATACCGTCATTTCTACTTCCGTATCCCTGGGATATAACCTGTCACGCGATAAAATTGAAAAAGCTTTAAAAGAAGCAGCTATTCTGACCGGATTAACAGACCCTTATGTATACATTACCTGTTTGGGTGATTATTCCGTTGTTTATAAAATCCATGGTTTTTTAGACGACAGCAGTAAGTTTTTCAGCACCACTTCCCAGCTGAATGCGAATGTCATGGATCAATTGCACGAAAATAAAATTGAAATTGTGTCTCCATCGTTTATGAACCAGCGACGTGTGGATGAAGTAGAATTTATTCCGGAACACGTGATTGAAAAATCGGATTCAAAAGTTGAAAAATCCCCGGAAGACTTAGTATTTGATGAAGCAATAAAGTCGGGAAAATTGGAGATTAAAAAAGACTATCTAAAAAAAATTGATAAAAAACAAGAAGAGTTAAAGGAAAAAATCAAGGATTTAAAAGATACAAAAGAGCTTGAGAAGCTACAATCAATCATGAAAAGAAACGATGAACTAAAAGAGCAAATTAAAAATAACATTAAAGAACAGATTGAAAAGGATAAATGAAACACCGAAAGAAAACTGCCCGTGATCGGAATCAGTTCCCTGTGTGTATCATTCCGGTTTTAATCGGAATATTTGCATTGTTTGCTTGTGCACCCCTACAGAAAGACAAAACAGAAAACGTTCGCGAAAAAATTCCGATCCATGAAAACTGGAGTTTTTACAAATATACATCAGGAGAAAAATCAGATAAATTAATGTACGATGAGCGGCCGAAAGTCAGGAATTTCAGAGATGACAGGGATGCAGATTCCAGTCCGACCGAAGGCGTAGGGGTTCAAGAAGTTCAGGGAGCATTAAAACCGTGGATTTTACCCACAGGGAATGATTTTATCAACGATCCTGAGAAATGGCATCTTCGCCCGGAAGGAAATCCTGGCAGTGATTTTCCTTTTGTTCAGCATGATTTTGACGATAGCGCATGGGAAAAGGTTGACCTGCCTCACGACTGGGCTGTAAAAGGGCCGTTTTTCGGTGGCAACAGGCCTGAAGTAGGGGGCGGCATGGGAAGACTGCCGGTGAATGGTGTCGCCTGGTACCGTAAAAAGCTTGCTATCCCAAAATCAGACAACGGAAAATCGATATTCCTTCATATGGACGGAGCCATGTCCTATGCTATGGTCTGGTTAAACGGAAACCTTGTAGGGGGTTGGCCTTATGGGTATAACTCGTGGCGGCTCGATCTGACTCCCTATATTGAACCGGGAGGCAACAACCAACTGGCTATTCGCATCGACAACCCCAATCATTCGGCACGCTGGTATCCGGGTGCCGGAATATACCGTAAGGTCTGGCTCATTAAAACCAATCCGGTACATGTTGCACAATGGGGAACTTTTGTTACATCCAATGATGTTTCAACAGCATCAGCTAAAGTAAATATGGAAGTGGATGTTACAAATGATTCAGAAAAAGAATCATCGGTAGAAATAACAACTCAGTTTTTTGCACTGGATGAAAAAGGTGAAAAGACAGGAGAAGCCGTTGCTGAATTACCCGTTCAAAAAGTTGTAATTGCGCCTGGACAAATTAACAGAACCGAGGGCTCTGTTGCTATTCCCAATCCAAAACGTTGGGGCCCCCCTCCTACTCAACAACCCAATCTTTACATGGCTGTAACGGAGTTGAAAAAAGAAAAAGAAAGAATCGATATCTATGAGACAACATTCGGAATACGCTCTGTTGAGTTTGATCCCAACCGAGGAGTAATTGTCAATGGCGAACACATACGAATACAGGGAGTAAACCAGCATCACGATCTGGGAGCCCTTGGAGCAGCCTTCAACCGGCGCGCTGCCGAACGCCAGCTTGAGATCTTAAAAGAGTTGGGCTGTAATGCCATACGAATGGCTCATAATCCCCCTGATCCGGAACTGTTAAACCTAACCGATAAAATGGGATTTTTGGTGATCGATGAAATATTCGATGTGTGGGAACGAAGAAAGACCCCTCTCGATTTTCACCTGGTTTTCCCGGATTGGCATGAACCGGATACCCGCGCTTTCATCCGCCGCGACCGAAACCACCCTTCCATCATCCTGTGGAGCTACGGCAATGAAGTAGGCGAACAATATACCGCAGCCGAAGGAGCTGCCCTGGGGAAAAAACTGGTTGACATCATCCGGGAAGAGGATCCGACGCGTTTAACAACCGCTTCGATGAATTATGCCAAACCGGGAATGGAATTTCCTGAAATCATGGATGTGATCACGTTAAACTACCAGGGAGAAGGAATCCGCGATGCGCCGGCCTACTCCCACCTCCACGGAATCACCACTTCACCCCTTTATTCTTCTTTTCATGAAAGGTATCCTGACAAGGTTATAATAAGCAGTGAGTCGGCATCCACATTAAGTACGCGGGGTACGTATATTTTCCCTGTATTTGATGGAATAAGCGCACCGATCAGTGACGAAACCGGTGGTGATTCAAAAAATCAGTATGTAAGTTCGTATGAATTATACACAGCCAATTTTGGCGCTTCACCGGACAAAGTATTTGCCTCACAAGACAGAAATCCTTATGTGGGAGGTGAATTTGTCTGGACCGGATGGGATCACCTGGGGGAACCCACTCCTTACTATTCAGCAAGAAGTTCTTATTCAGGGATCATCGACCTGGCCGGGTTTAAAAAAGACCGGTTTTACCTGTATCAAGCACGCTGGCGTCCGGATTACCCGATGGCTCATATCCTGCCCCACTGGAACTGGCCGGAACGCAAGGGAAAAATCACACCGGTACATGTATTTACCTCAGGCGACGAAACGGAACTGTTCCTGAATGGAAAATCACTGGGACGCAAAAAGAAAGGTCAATTTGAATACCGGCTTCGCTGGGACGATGTGAAATATGAACCCGGGAAATTAAAAGCAGTGGCTTATAAAAACGGAGTAAAATGGGCTGAGGATGTTGTAAAAACAACAGAAAAACCAGCCTTTCTGCAAGCAAGGGCTGACAGAACAACCCTTGTGGCCGACGGGAAAGATCTTTCTTTTATTACGGTTCAGGTAAGGGATAAAAACGGACTTCCTGTTCCGGATGCAGCAAATACGGTGTTATTTGAAATCAAAGGCCCGGGGAAAATTGTTGCAACCGATAACGGCGATCCAACAAACAGGGTTCCCTTTCCTTCGCATGAAAGAAAAGCATTTAACGGGCTTGTCCTGGCCATCGTGCAATCAAAATCCGGCGAAAATGGAGAGATTACCATTACCGCTACGTCTCCCGGATTAAAAAGGACTGAAATAAAAATAAAAACCGGCAACATCAATTAATTCATGTTAAGGAAAAAAACCATGGGAAAATTTAAAATTTCAATCATCGTTATCTTCATGCAAAGCTTTCGAATATCTGGCAAAAGCCTATCAAGCATCAGGGAATACAGAAGCTGCCATTTCAAATTTTAAAAAAGCCCTGAAACTGAATCCTGAAAACAAAGAAATTCAAAAAATACAGATGGAACTTGAAAAACAATAAGTTGGCCTGTTTTTTTTCGATTTTTTTTATTTCTCCCAGTGAAAACCGGCTTCTTTGACCTCCGCTGAGGAAGTGCCAATATACATTTTAAAGGCTCCGGGCTCCCAGTCGTAAACCAGATCGGAATTATAGAATTTCAAATCACCGGGTGTGACCTGAAAGGTCATGACCTGTTCTTCGCCGGGCCGGAGCAACACTTTTTTGAAATTCTTCAGTTCTTTTCCCGGACGTGAAATACTGGCGACCGGATCCCCGATATAAAGCTGAACCACCTCTTCGCCCGCCCTGTCACCGGTATTTTTGACCGTTACCGATGCTTCCAGAACCTCGTTTCCTCTGAGTTCGGTTTTATTCAGCGATATATCGCTATATGCAAATGTTGTATAGCTCAGTCCATAACCAAACGGGTACAGCGGCTCATTGGGTATATCGAGGTATTTGGATGTAAATTTGTTGGCCGCATCGAAAGGGCGTCCGGTATTTAAATGGTTGTAATAGATGGGGATCTGTCCCACGCTTCGCGGAAACGTCATGGTCAGTTTTCCTGCCGGGTTGTAATCCCCAAAGAGAACATCGGCGATGGCATTGCCACCTTCTGTTCCCGGAGCCCAGGCTTCCAGAATAGCCGGAACGTGATCGTTCTCCCAGGATAAGGTGAGGGGACGTCCGTTGATCAGTACCAGAACGACAGGTTTTCCCGTGTTTAGAAGGGCTTTCAACAAAGCACGCTGACTATCCGGAATACCGATATCTGCACGACTGGCTGCCTCTCCCGACATGGCTGCCGACTCACCCAGTACGGCAATAATTGCATCGGCATCGGATGACACCTGCAAAGCTTCTTCGATGAGTTCCTCCGGTGTTTGAGCCTCCTCTTCCATCCGGACGCCCAGAAAAGCGGCATAGGGTGATTTTAATTCTTCCTTCAGGTAGGGATCGTCCGTAATGTTGGCTCCTTTGGCGGTGACCACTTCAACGGCATCTCCCCCTACATGTTTTATTCCCTCCACAACCGAAGAGATGTATGCTTCCTCACGAAACATAACCCAGGTACCCAGGAGGTCTGCCTTGGCATCTGCCAGCGGTCCCACCACTGCTATTTTTCCTTTTTTCTGAAGCGGCAGGAGCGAACCTTCATTTTTCAGGAGCACCATCGAGCGGGCTGCGATCTCACGTGCTGCCTTCAGGTTTGCCCCGGTCAGAACTTCCGTTTCAACACGGTTTTCATCCAAATATTTGTAGGGATCCTCAAACAATCCCAGTTTGTATTTGGCTTCCAAAACACGGCAGCATGCCCGGTCGATATGTTCCATGGTTACCCGTCCTTCCGCGAGCGATTCTTTCAGGGTTCCGATAAACGCCAGCCCCTGCATATCCATGTCGATACCGGCTTTCAGGGCCAATGCAGACACTGTTTTCAGATCCCCCAGTCCGTGGTTTGTCATTTCGTTTATGGAGGTATAATCGGTAACCACAAAACCATCAAAGCCCCACCAGTCACGCAGCACATCGGTCATCAACCATGTATTGGCGGTTGCCGGAATGCCGTCGATCACATTAAACGATGACATCCCGCTTCCAGCCCCTTCATCGAAAGCTGCCTTGTAGGGAGGCAGGTAATAGTTGAACATCGTCAGATGGCTCATATCCACGGTATTGTAATCTCTCCCCGCTTCTGCAGCTCCATACAAAGCAAAGTGTTTTACGCACGCCATCAGGGTATTCTCTTTCGACAGATCCTCTCCCTGGTATCCACGCACCAGGGCTTTTGCCATCTGGGAGCCCCACCAGGGATCTTCCCCCGCTCCTTCTGCCACACGACCCCACCGTGGATCCCGGGCTATATCAACCATCGGCGAATAGGTCCAGCATACTCCGGAAGCAGTAGCTTCGGTAGCAGCAATGCGGGCACTCTTTTCAATCAGGGAAATATCCCAGGTACTCGATAATCCCAGAGGAATAGGAAAGATCGTTTTGTAGCCATGGATGACATCCAAACCAATCAATACCGGTATTTTTAACCGCGATTCCAGGGCTGCATCCTGGATGGCCTTTATGGCATCAAAGGTAGAGCCCCCGGTGGCTCCTATTTCTCCGTTTTTAACTCTTTCATTTAAATCACGGCCTCCCGCCAAAACTGCACCCGTGTTTCCGGAGGATAAATTGAGTTGTCCCAACTTCTCGTCAAGGGTCATTTTGCCCATCAAATTGTCGATGAATGCATCCATTGGTGCATCCTGTCCCATTCCTGTGTACATACAAAACAGGAAGAAAACAAATAGTCTGATTTTTGTAAAGGATAAAGCCATTTTATGATTTTTACGTTTGCGCAATCGACCTTCCATGTAGTGATCCCAAGGGTTGTCCACTCGTTCCTTTCAACCATCCGGATGAAACAAATTTAATGCAATTCCTTCAATCTGAAGCCTGAATTTCTTATTTTTTCTTCACAAGCCCCTGATTTTACTAGTGATTTAAAATTATCTAATTTCAAAAATATGATATCTAAAATTAAAACCTTTTCTGAAAACAAATGTCAACTTTTATTTCCCGGATAAAAAGTAGTTTTGAAGAACGTGTGAATGGATGCAATGAGGGAAAAATGGTTTTTAAAAAAAATTCTACCCGGATGTCATCGGGGTAACATTGTGGGAATGCTGTTGTTTGTTTTCCTCTCATTTGGATTTGGGTTCCTTTACGGACAATCCGGAACAGCGGATACCTACGTAAATCCAGTGATCCCGGGCGATCATCCGGATCCGACCTTAACACGCATCGGGAATGATTTTTACAGTTCCGGTTCATCGTTTAATCCCACACCCAAAATATACCACTCCACCGATCTGGTTCACTGGGAAGTCATTTCACAACCGGTATCGGCCTCCTGGGCTCAGTACGGGAACAGTCCCGGAGGAGGCATCTGGGGGGGACATACCGTTTTTTACAAGGGCACATACTGGCACTTTTTCGGGAAAGGCGGTGGAAGGATGTACGTTGTAAAAGCTGATTCACCAGAAGGGCCATGGAGTTCGCCCGTTGCCGTAAAGGTGCCTTCCGGGTTATGGAGTTTGGGTGTCGACAATTCCATTTTCATTGACGAGGACAACCGATGGTATTTGCTCACCAAAGCAGGCCAGGAAAACAACCACATCGTGGAACTGGGCGATGACGGACAACCAACCGGGAAAGTGCTTGATTTAACCTGGCTTAATCCGGATGCGGAAAACAATCCCTACGGGTGGGCTGAGGGTCCTGTGATGTGGAAACACAAGGGATATTACTACTACAGTTTTGCACAGCATCTGGTTGGCAGCCAGTATATCATGCGCAGCGATACCCTAACTGACAATAAAGAAGACTGGAAAGTCATTGGTTCAAATATTTTTACCGGGACAAAGGGAGCATTCTATGCTCCAAACCATATTTCACCGGCGGTAGAACTTGATGACGGAACCAGTTGGGTTATTGCACACAGCTATCACAGCGATTATTATGCCCAAGGCAGGCAGGGATTGCTATGCGAGGTAACCTATGACAGCAATGGCTTTCCGGAAATAACCAGGCCTTCCACCCAGGCTGCATCTGTCCCTGACCTGCCGTCAGGCGGAATCCCCTGGATGGTCCCTCATTCGGACCTTTTCGATTCCGAAGAGCTCAACCCGGAATGGTCGTTTCTGGGGTATACACCCGCCAATACACATTCCCTGAAGGAAAAACCGGGATGGCTGAAATTATCTCCCATCCCCGGAACCAACCAAAACACGGTTATCAAAAATGATGGAGAGCATCATTTCTCGCTTGTTACAAAAGTAGATTTCAAACCGGAATCCCCATCGGATGAAGCCGGCCTGTGGATTATCAACGGTCCGGAAACCCATAAAGTGAAGGTATACAGTTCCATGAATCCACAAGGGAAAAAGGTGGTGGCATTCAGTTTCGGAAACACAAAATATGAAGTTGAAAATACGATTGGCTCCATGGTTTGGTTGAAACTGGTCAGAAATGAGCACAGGATGTACGGATACTTCAGTGCCGATGGAAACAGCTGGATGCAAATCGGAACCTTTATCCAGGCACTGGATATGGATATCGAACAGACTCAGTTCAACAATTTTACGGGAAATCAACAAGGATTATACATCCAGGGCAAAGACGCCTTCTTTGATCTGTATATTTACCGGGATGCCTACACTCCCCTGTCGGCAGCCTGCCCTGCCAACCATTACAAAACAACGGTTCAAAAAAACAGCATTCCTCCACACACCCTGACCTCCATTAACCAGGGCGACTGGGCGATGTATGCAGGCGTTGAATTCGGGAACACCGATTATCCCAAACGGGCCGATTCCGTTTCGGTATATGCCTCCTCAGCCACCACATATGGAGGAACTATTGAGGTTCTTCTTGACTCCCTGACGGGAACCAAAATTGCAGAAATCAACGTAAGCAGTACAGGAAGCTGGAGCAACTACAAAACCTTTACGGCTCCTTTAACCAAAGAGGTAACCGGATACCACGATGTGTACCTGGCATTCAGGAGTTCCTTTTCCTGGGAACTGCTCCGGTTAAAAACAGTAACTTTCAGTAATAAAGATGTATCCTCATCCGCTTTTAAAGCCTCTTCAGGATCAACAACCGACGGATTCCGTCTGGAACAAAACTATCCGAATCCCTTTCAATCCGCTACACAAATTACCTATTATGTCCCCCGAACAGGCCATATTTCCCTGAAAATATGCAACATAAACGGAACGGAGATTCATGTTTTGTATGAGGGTTTATGCCCTCCGGGAATCCATAGTACCACTTTTCATGCCGAAGAATTGTCCGATGGTGTGTATATTTGCAGGCTGGAAACGGAAGAATACGCAGAAACAAAGAACATACGAATGATAAAGCAAAATTAACGAAAGATGATCATGACAAACCGCAAAAACGCATACACAAAAATCCCTTTATGGGCATTTCTTTTTCTTTTGATTTTTATCTCAGTCAGGGGCTTTGCCCAGTTGGTCACCAATGGCGGCTTTGAAGATTCCGGGCCGGGTGTTGTAGGTGCCGGAGGCGTTGACGGATGGCTGTTATTGGGGTCCGGGGTATCCCCGGAACCCGTATTTGAAATTACCGATGGGGTTGCTCAGGAGGGAAACCAGGCTTTAAAAGTGACCGTTCATGGCGTCGGCACCAATCCCTGGGATATCCAGGTGGTTGCAGAGCACATACCGGTAGAACCAGAGGTAACGTATACCTATTCGGTATGGGCCAGAGCAGAAAAACCGGGTGCTCAGGCCGCCTTTACGGTAGGGAATTATTCCTATTCGGAATACAACGCACTGAGGTCTGCCGGGCTTACTACCGAATGGAAGAAATTTACCCTGCAGTTTACGGTAAACGATAACCAAACAGACATCAGGGCTCCCATTCATTTGAGTTTTAACAGCAACAGCGACAATACCATTTACATCGACAACCTGCAGATAACGGACAACCGGTATGGAGCAAAACCGGTCATCGTGGAAGCTGAATCGGGGAAAACCGGGGATTATTTCACCGAAGGCCAGGACGGAGACATAACCTGGGTAACGACAACAGAGGGTTTTACCGGACAGGTGAGTCCGGGAGACACCAACCGGATTATAACCTATCAGGTTGCTTTTCAGGATACCGGATATTACAACCTCTTTGCCCGTGTCCGGGTCGGTTCAGGAGGCTGGGATGATGATAGTTTTTTTGCCGGCAACGGGTTTGGAGAAAAAAATCCTGCTTCCGGTTCAGACTGGGTTTTCTTAAACGGACTTGCCATTGCCGGGTTTTCCTCCCCTTCAGATTTTATTGATGAATCAGGGAGTGCCGGATCGGGCGTTTGGAAATGGATCAATGTTACAAAGAACTATTTTCCGGGAACCGCACCGGAAGAATCGTTTTATGTTGGAAGCGACACCCTTACAAAAACATTTCTGATAGCCAGCCGCGAAGATGGATTGCAATTCGATAAATTCGCTTTCGGCAAAGCAGAACTGTATTATACGGTCGATGCCCTGGACAACGGGCTTCCCGGAAAAACAACGATGGAAGCCGACTCCAGCAATTTTTACCAGGGCCCCCCACTGGCAGAAGGAGCCGATAAATTCCTTGGCAATGTAATGGCTTCCGATGGCTTCTTTGCCCATTACTGGAATCAGATCACGCCCGGTAACGAAGGGAAATGGGGTTCAATAGCTTATACCTCATCGATATCTCAATGGAACTGGAGCGGACTGGATGAACTTTATTCGTATGCCAAAGAACACGGCCTGATCTTCAAAGATCACACCTTGATCTGGGGTCAGCAGCAACCCTCCTGGATCTCCGATCTGGATACTGCAACCCAGAGAGACTATATAGAATCCTGGATTAAAATGGTTGGAGAGAGATATCCGGAGATGGATATGATAGATGTCGTAAATGAACCCCTGCGAACCCACAATCCGCCGGACGGAGGCAACAACCGGGCCGACTACAAAGAGGCCCTCGGAGGAGACGGAGAGACAGGCTGGGACTGGGTAATAAAATCTTTTGAACTGGCCAGGAAATACATACCCGATGCCATGCTCTTGCTGAACGATTACGGAATTATCAACGACAACAACGCTACAACCATCTATCTTGAGATCATTGCTCTTCTGCAGGAAAGAGGGTTAATCGATGGAATCGGCGTCCAGGGACACCGTTTTGCCCTGGAAAATACAAGCAACACCACGTTGAAATACAACCTTGACCGGCTGGCTGCCACCGGTTTGCCGGTTTATATATCCGAACTGGATCTGGGCAACATAGGGAATGAAGGAACGCCTGATGATGACGTGCAATTGCAACTTTATCAACGCATATTTCCCTTGTTGTGGGAGCATCCAGGGGTTAAGGGAATTACCCTCTGGGGATACCTGGAAGGTGAAATGTGGCAGTCGTCCTGTTACCTGGTATTAAGAGACGGGACCTGGAGGCCGGCTATGCAGTGGTTGTATGAATATATACAGGACAACCTGACCGGGACAGAAAAAATTGACAGGCCCTTATCCGGTGTAAACCTGGAGCAAAATTACCCGAATCCTTTTTCTTCAGGTACCCATATAGCATTCAGCATATCTGAAACGGTTCATGTAACCCTTACGATCTACGATCTGTATGGCAGGGAAATTGCAACGTTGGTGGATGAAAAATTAAACCCCGGAACCTGGAATGCTACCTGGAATGCGGTCCAGTCCAACGGGTCAAAAGCACCAGGGGGAACCTATCTGTACAGAATCATTGCAGGAGATACCACCGTCACAAAAAAAATGCTGCTTAAATAAGTAGATTGATACCTAAATCCGGATCTAAACAAAAAAACCAATTTATGAAATATCTAATTAGCCTGATCATAATTGCAATAGCTTTCAACTATACATCTAACTCCCAAGATATTGTACAACCATTACAAGCCGGTTCAGATGTCTTTAATAAAGATATCCCCCATGGTAAACTTGATACCATCTCCTACCATTCAGAAACGGTAGGTACCATGCGAAATGCCGTAATTTATACTCCACCGGGATATTCCGAAAATCAAAAATACCCGGTTCTTTATCTTTTACACGGCATTGGAGGAGACGAATTTGAATGGCTGAATGGAGGCCATCCCGAAGTAATCCTGGATAATTTATATGCTGAAAACAAAGTGGAACCCATGATTGTGGTGATGCCAAACGGCCGGGCCATGAAGGATGACAGTGCAGGTGGAAATATTATGGCACCAGACAAAGTTCAGGCTTTTGCTACCTTTGAAAAAGATTTGCTCAATGACCTGATTCCCTTTATTGAAAGAACCTATCCCGTAAAAAAGAATCGGAAATACCGTGCCATTGCCGGTCTTTCAATGGGGGGTGGGCAATCCCTGAACTT
Source organism: uncultured Mariniphaga sp. (assembly GCA_964575025.1). Taxonomy (GTDB): domain Bacteria; phylum Bacteroidota; class Bacteroidia; order Bacteroidales; family Prolixibacteraceae; genus JABMQB01. Next base: position 45,675 of record CAZNPV010000022.1, on the reverse strand, counting down.
CGGACTGGGGAACCTCAATACCTTTGCCTGGGTAGGTGGCTTCTCTTCAGCTCCCAATATAAAAAGCCCGGAAGAATTGGTGCCTGACCCCGGGAAAACAAGAAAAAAAATAAAACTGGTATGGTTATCATGTGGCGATGAAGATGGATTGCTTCCTTTCAGCAAACGGACGCATGAATACCTTGAGGAAAACAATATTCCACATATTTATCAGGTAGAACCCGGAGGCGTTCACGATTTTAATGTCTGGAAAAACGGATTATACGGGTTTTCGCAACGAATCTTTAAACCGGTTGACCCTTCAACTTTTTACCTAAACGACTAGATACCATTCAATAACGATGTAAAAAATATACTATGAAACGAAAACACGATCAAATGAAGCCATTCAAAAAAAGATACATGATACCGGTACTTTTACTGATTGCACTGTATCCATTTTACGAAGCCATCGGGCAACCAAAAAGTGCCCCGGTTTTTTCAGATTTTGTGTATCAGGGCGATGACCAGGTATACAAAGATTATCCCCTTGAAGAAGATGAATTTTATAACCCGATCCTTCAGGGCTGTTATCCCGACCCGGCCATTACCCGTAAGGGGGATGACTATTTTCTTGTTTGTTCCTCCTTTGCCATGTTTCCGGGCGTGCCGATTTTTCATTCCAACGACCTGGTAAACTGGAAATCACTGGGAGGAGTATTGGACAGGGTTTCTCAGTTAGACACACATGATACAGGCATCAGCTCAGGGGTTTATGCTCCGGGGATTACCTACAATCCCTACAACGATACCTTTTACATGATTGTAACAGCTTTTTCGGGCGGTCTGGGGAACATCATAGTGAAAACAAAAGATCCGTTTAAAGGCTGGGGAGAACCCAAAAAACTCAATTTCGACGGAATCGACCCCTCCATTTTCTTTGACAACGATGGCAAAGCCTACGTAGTTCATAACGATGCCCCCGAAAGAGGAACCGCTTTATACAACGGTCACAGGGTGATCAAAATCTGGGAATACAACATGGAGGAAGACCAGGTGATAGCCGGTACCGATAAGGTAATTGTAAATGGCGGAGTGGACCTTTCAAAAAAGCCCATCTGGATTGAAGCACCTCATTTGTATAAAAAAAATGGCAAATATTATTTAATGTGTGCCGAAGGGGGTACCGGGGGCTGGCACAGCGAAGTAATCTTCAAAAGCGATCATCCCAAAGGCCCTTACATCCCGGCCCCGGGAAATCCAATCCTTACACAAAGACACTTCCCAACCGACCGTGAAAACAAAGTGGATTGGGCAGGCCATGCCGATTTGGTGGAAGGTCCGGATGGAAAGTACTATGGTGTATTTCTTGGGGTTCGACCCAATGAAGAAAACCGGGTCAATACCGGACGGGAAACTTTTCTGTTGCCGGTTGACTGGTCGGGAGAATGGCCGGTTTTTGTGAATGGCCTTATCCCAATGGAACCCAGGCTGAAACTTCCGGAAGGAGTGGAAAACAAAACCGGAAAAGAGGGATTCCTCCCCAATGGAAACTTTGCCTTCAGGGATGATTTCACATCCGATGAGCTGGATTACCGGTGGATTGGATTAAGAGGACCGCGCGAAGAATTCATTGAAATGACAAAAAAAGGATTACAAATCAATCCGTTTGCAAACAACATTAAACAGGTAGCTCCTACCTCTACCCTGTTCCTCAGGCAGATGCATGATGCTTTTTCCTATGCTGTAACCATGGATTACACACCCCACGCAGAAACAGACCTCGCCGGCATTGTTGCACTCCAGAGCGAAAGTTACAATTACCTGTTTGGAGTGACTAAAAAAGGAGATGACTATTACCTGGTGCTTCAAAAAAATTCAAGACCACGAAGAAGCCGTACTACAAAATCAGAAATTATTGGAAGTACAAAAATCGATATCAGCAATCCCATCCGTTTGCTGGTTTCTGCCGAAGGAGATAAATACAAATTTTCCTGTTCAACCGATGGAACCCATTTCGAAACAGTTGGGGGAACCGTTTCCGGCGATATCCTTTCAACCGATGTGGCAGGCGGCTTTACAGGTTGTTTGCTCGGTTTATATGCAACATCGGCAAATGATGCTGTACCTGAATAAGAAAAATAATGGATGCCTGTAAGAACAACGAAAACTGAACAGCCAAAAAAATAGGCAATGTTTTTTTTAAATCAGACGTGTTAAATTTACATCGTAATTTTATTACAAAATAAATAAACAGAATGAATGCATTATTTCGGAAATTTGTAAAAGTATGTCCAAAAACCGGCAGAATACAAAAATTTATCATACCCGGGGGTTTTTACAAGATTTTGTTTCCTCTTATTGGATTAGCCTCCCTGATATGGATTCTCATTCGTGTGGTTCCTAAACCAAGCAGGGCACAGTATCCATGTATTAAAGCAGCATCTCCTTTTGCCTCAGCATTTGTGGTGTATCTTATAACGCTTGCAGCTTCTGCAATTGCTTATCTGAAAACCCGAAAGAGAGCTTTCCTCTCGCCCTATTTTTTAACAGGAGCTCTTCTGGTTTCCGGATTTACCGGAGCCTATTTTCTTTCTGACTCTTACAATCGTTCCGAAGTTGTGCTTCCCAATTCGGTTCATGAAGCAAATGCCCCGACCGGCGAAGGCAAAGGAATTTTTCCGGGAAGAGTGGTCTGGGTCTATGATCCGGATGCAACAAACGAAGATTGCGTTCCCAACCGTGTGGGACATGCCTGGTGGATGCCGGAAAACAACAACCAGACAGTAATTGATAACATGGTTAGCAAAGCGATACAATCGTTGACCGGAGAAACATCCGATCAGGATGCCTGGGATGAAATATTCAGATACCACAATGCCACCAGGGGAAAAGGAGAAGTACCCTATGAAACCGGTGAGAAGATATTCATTAAAATCAACAATGTAAGCGGCTGGTGGGGAAATTTCAGTACCCGGGATCTGTCGGTTGTAGAAAACGGATCGTATGGAATAACCGAAACATCGCCTCAGATCATTCTTTCTTTGCTCAGACAATTGGTCTATGTTGCAGGAGTCTCGCAGGAAGATATTTATATCGGCGATCCGATGAGAAATACGTATAAGCATTGTTTTGAGATGTGGCATGGTGAATTTCCGGATGTTCATTATGTTAGTCATGACAATTATTCTTTCCTGGGAAGAGAGCAGGTGACAGCAAGCAATAGTGCCCGGATTTTTTATTCAGATAAAGGAACGGTTTTGCGCGAGAATGTTTGGGATGCCTTCAGAACAGGCGGAGATCCTGTGACAAGTGATTATCTGTATCAGATCTATGAAGATGCTGAGTACCTTTTAAATATTCCGGTACTCAAAGGCCATAAACGTGCCGGAATCACCATGTTTGCAAAGAACCATTTTGGTTCGCAAACCCGGGATGATGCATCCCACTTGCATAATGGACTGGTAGATCCGCAGGAAACACCCAATCTTCCCGGTGTTAGCCGTAACGAATATGGAATGTATCGCGTACAGGTTGATATTATGGGACATCCTATACTTGGGGGAAAAACGCTTTTTTATCTCATGGATGCCGTATGGACTGCAGACGAGGAATTGGGATTCCCCAAAAGGTTCACCCTGCCTCCGTTTAACGACGATTGGATGTCTTCGGTATTTGCTTCTTTTGATCCGGTAGCCATTGAGTCGGTGGGGTACGACTTCCTGCGCTCTGAATTTACAGCAGATCGCAACTCCCGTATAGGAGATGGCTCCGGTACCTACGTACAGAAACCGGCTGCCGATGATTACCTGCATCAGGCTTCCGACACAACATTATGGGCTGAAGGGATCCAATATGACCCCGACGGAGATGGAGTGCCTCTGAAAAGCCTGGGAACACATGAACACTGGAACAATCCCGTCGATAAACAATACTCCCGGAATTTGGGCTCAGACACCGGCATTGAACTGGTTGCAAAAATGCTCTCTACGGGTGTGCAGAAAGATCCGAACCTGGCGTCAGGCTACAACCTGGGTCAGAACTATCCGAATCCGTTCAGAACATCAACAACCATAACCTATTCGGTCCCTGAAAGATCAAAGGTTGAGATTATTGTGTTTGATGCAGGAGGCAGGATGATTGAAACGTTGGTAAACGGGGACAAACCCACCGGAACCTATTCCGTATCATTCAACGCCGGACAACTCCCGGAAGGTACTTACTATTACAGGTTTACAGCCAATGATTTTCTGGAAACCAGAAAATGTATCTTACTAAACTAAACAGTGAGATTCAGATGAGAAAGATAATAATCAGTTTATTCCTGTTAAGTTGTTTGATCACCTTGAAATCAGAAGCTCAGGATAAACTATATACAAATGTTTTCCCTTTAAGGGATGTTACACTGCTGGACGGGCCATTTAAACATGCCAGGGACTTAAATATCCGGACCCTTTTAAAATACGATACAGACCGTTTGCTGGCTCCTTTCCGGATCGAAGCAGGCTTGCCTGAAAAAGCACCGTTGTATCCAAACTGGAAGGGGCTGGACGGGCACATCGGCGGGCACTATCTGACCGCAATGGCCATGAATTATGCTGCCACAGGAAATGCGGAATGCAAAAAACGGATGGATTACATGATTGCAGAACTTAAAGCATGTCAGGAAGCGAATGCGAAGAATAATCCGGATTGGGGAGTTGGTTATATGGGTGGGGTGCCAAACAGCGACAGAATATGGAGTACGCTTAAAGAAGGAAACTTCAGAGCGTATCGTTCAGCCTGGGTTCCCTGGTATAACATACATAAACTGTATGCCGGATTAAGAGATGCCTGGTCGTATGCCGGAAATGAAGAGGCAAAATCGATGTTTCTGAGCTTTTGCGATTGGGGGATTAACATTACTTCAGAATTGTCCGATGAACAGATGCAATCGATGCTTGATACAGAACATGGGGGGATGAATGAAATTTTTGCCGATGCATATCAAATAACCAAAGATGAAAAATACCTCACTGCAGCCAAACGGTTCTCACATAAGGTACTTCTGGATGCAATGGCTAACCACATCGATAACCTGGATAACAAACATGCCAACACCCAGGTTCCGAAAGCAGTGGGTTTTCAGCGTATCGCAGAGCTTTCGAACGATAAAAAATATGCAGAGGCAGGAAGTTTTTTCTGGGAAACGGTAACCAATAACCGGACGCTGGCATTCGGAGGAAACAGCCGCAGGGAATTTTTCCCGGGCGTTGCTTCATGCACCGATTTTATAAACGATGTGGAAGGCCCTGAATCGTGCAATACCTACAACATGCTCAAACTTACCGAACACCTGTTCCGCACCCATCCCCTGGCAAAGTATACCGATTTTTACGAAAAAGCCCTGTTCAACCACATCTTATCAACCCAGCATCCTGAGCACGGTGGATATGTATATTTTACCCCGGCACGCCCACGTCACTACAAGGTTTACTCTGCTCCAAATGAAGCCATGTGGTGTTGCGTAGGCAGTGGAATGGAAAATCATGGAAAATACAATCAGCTTATTTATACACATGCAAATAACGCATTGTATGTAAACCTGTTTATTGCTTCTGAACTGAACTGGGAGAATAAAGGCATAACAATCAGGCAGGAAACAGAATTCCCGTATAAAGAACAAACGACACTCAAGGTAACAAAAGGATCGGCACATTTTAAATTAATGGTCCGATACCCTTCATGGTTGAAAGAGGGGGAATTACATATTCAGGTTAATGGCAAATCTTTCCCCATTGATTCCCGCCCATCGTCCTACGTTGCAATCGACCGTATGTGGGAAGCCGGTGATGTGGTTCAAATCCGGTTGCCCATGCATACAACCCTTGAGCAATTAATCAATGTTCCGGGTTATTATGCCTTTGTACATGGTCCCATCCTGCTTGGTGCTAAAACAGGGACTGAAGATTTAAAAGGCCTGGTGGCCGATGATAGCCGCTGGGGCCACATTGCTCACGGGGAAAAACTGCCGGTTGATAAAGCCCCTATCATTATTGAAGACGACCTGTCTGAAATTGCCGGCCATCTAATTCCTGTTAAAGACAAACCATTGACATTTACAGCTTCCAATATAAAAATGTCCAATCCGATTGGCCTTGAATTTGAACCGTTTAGCCAAATTCACGATGCAAGGTATGAGATTTACTGGATGGTCCTTTCAAACAAGGATTACCGCAGCTACCTCGATTCTCTCGAAACCATCGAAAAAGAAAAACTGGCCCTGGAGAAACGAACCATTGATTTTGTAGCTCCGGGGGAACAACAGCCCGAAGCCGACCATCAGATGCAAAATGAACGGTCAAATTCTGGCAACTTCTCGGATGAATTCTGGCGCGATGCCCGGAACGAAGGCTATTTCAGCTACAACCTGGCGACAAATAGCGAAACCGGTTTAAGCCTAATTGTGCGGTACTGGGGAGCTGAATGGGGCAGCAGGAAATTTGACATTCTTATTGATGATGAACTATTGATTTCAGAGGACAATACCGGCAGATGGAACCAAAGCCGGTTTCAGGAAATTGAATATAAAATACCGGATGCGATGCTGGAAGGAAAAGATCAAATCAGGGTAAAATTTCAGGCATTGCCAGGGAATACAGCCGGAGCTGTTTATTATATCCGGCTGGTTCGGAAATGAAATAGAACGTGAATGAAAGGCTGGCCGTATAAAAAGAAACGGGAAAATCTTTGTATCCTATTCGGCAAGCGCTACCAACTATAATAATCGTATGAAATCAAAATTTATTATCTTTTTTTTAATCCTTACAGCTTTTTATGCATTCCCTCAGGAAGCAACAATTCATTCTCCCAATTCAAAAATAAGCGTGTCATTAATTTGCGAACAGGAAAGCAAAACCGGGAATTGGTACCTGCAGGTAAATTATTCCGGCAATGTTAATACTTCAGAGGTTATCCCTAAAATAAACCTGGGTATTTCCCGCAATGACGAAGACTTTTCAAAAGATCTTTCATTTCTGAAAGCAAAGAAACCGTTGCTTATAAATGAACAATATGATGCACGAACGGGAAAACGCTCACATTGCAGCAATTCAGCAAACGAAGTTGTTGTTTCTTTTGAAAATTCCAATAAGTCAAAGTTGAACCTGATTGTCCGGGCATATAACGATGGCGTTGCATTTCGTTACAAATTTCCTGAAAAGGAAGGGACGTTTGTGATTAACGATGAGATGACAAAATACTCAATCCCGGAAGGGACAAATCGCTGGTTGGAAAAGTTTGACCTTTCAAACGAAGGGCTTTATGAAAACATGGATAATGCCGATGTACAGCAAAACTGGTGTTATCCTGCCCTTTTTAATGCGGTTGATAATGCATGCTGGTACCTCATTCATGAAGCTGATGTTGACCGGAATTATTGCGCTACAAAATTGAGCAACATTAATTCAAAGTCTGAATATAAAGTTACGCTCCCAGACCCAGGCGAAGGTGAAGGTGAAGCATTGCCAACCATCTCCCTTCCATGGGAATCTCCATGGCGGGTAATTATTCTGGGAAGCCTTGCCGATATTGTTGAATCAACGTTAGTCGATGATGTTTCAAGGCCTTCGGTTTTAACCAATACCGATTGGATTAAACCGGGCATTGCATCATGGAATTACTGGTCGCACAACCATGGCACAAAAGATTTTAAAACAGTTTGTGAGTTTGCCGATTTGGCAGCATCAATGGGTTGGCCCTATACCCTGCTCGACTGGGAATGGGATCAGATGGAAAATGGCGGAAACCTGGAAGATGCTGTAACATATATTCATTCGCTGGGTATTAAGCCTTTAATGTGGTACAATTCCGGGAAATTTAAATGGATTACCTCAACTCCGGTTGACCGCATGCTTACCCATGAAAACCGGTTGGAGGAGTTTGCTAAATTAAATGAACTAGGGGTATTTGGCATCAAGGTTGATTTTTTCCTAAGCGAAAAACAAGATATGATTAATTATTACCTCGATATCCTGGAAGATGCAGCACAATTTAAAATAATGGTTTATTTCCATGGCTGCCTCGTTCCGCGTGGATGGCAACGAACTTACCCTCACCTGATGACTTACGAGGCAGTAAGGGGAGCAGAATGGTACAACAATGGTCCGGAATTAACAACAACAGCTCCGGAACACAATACGATATTGCCCTATACGCGTAATGTAATCGGATCGATGGATTATACCCCGGTAACTTTTACCAATTCGCAATATCCGCACATTACTTCGTATGGCCACGAATTAGCATTGAGTGTAGTATTTGAATCAGGCATACAGCACATGGCCGACCGTCCTGAAGGTTATTACGAATTACCCGATGCTGCCCGGTCATTTCTGAAAAAAATACCTGTTGCATGGGACGACACAAAATTGCTGGATGGCTACCCGGGGAAGTTCACAATTATTGCCCGTCGTAAAGGTTCCGGCTGGTACATTGGCGGGATCAGTTCAGGTGGAAGAAGAGAAAGGGTACAAAATGTACAATTTGATTTTTTACCGGAAGGAAATTCTTTTAAACTGACACTAATTGCCGATGGGGAGCACGATAAAGAATTTTCAATAAAACACAGGGTTGTCGATAATTCAGAATCAATGGATGTTAAAATGCTTCGCCGGGGAGGTTTTGTGGCACATCTTGAGCTACTGGAAAAAGGATTATAATGGTATAATAAAGTAAGTGATGGAACAGATCCGATCTTTCAGGGATCAGATTGAACCGAAATCACTTAAATAACAAATACAAGATATGAAGAATTTATTCCTATTCGTATTTAGCATGTTAGTTTCGATAAATAGTTGGGCTCAAAAATACCCTTTTCAAAACCCGGAACTAAGTTCTGAAGAACGAGCAAAAGATTTAATTTCAAGGCTGACACTTGAAGAAAAAGCGGCCTTGATGTGCGACCAGTCAGAAGCCATTCCCCGCCTGGGGATAAAAAAATTCAACTGGTGGAGCGAAGCTTTGCACGGATATGCCAATAACGATAGTGTAACCGTTTTTCCTGAACCTATTGGGATGGCAGCATCGTTCGATGATGAAATGTTGTTGCAAATTTATCATGCCATTTCAGATGAAGGCCGTGCAAAATACAACCAGTGGCTGCAAAGAGGAAACGAAAATAAACGCTTCCTGAGCCTTTCGGTATGGACTCCGAACGTAAATATTTTCCGTGACCCACGTTGGGGGCGTGGGCAGGAAACTTACGGTGAAGATCCGTATTTGATGTCGCGCATGGGTGTTTCGGTAGTCAAAGGGTTGCAGGGACCTGCCGATGCCAAATACCGGAAATTGCTGGCTTGTGCAAAACATTACGCTGTGCATTCAGGCCCCGAATGGAGCCGACATGAATTAAACCTCAACAACATTAATCCCCGCGAGTTATACGAAACGTACCTTCCCGCTTTCAAAGCCCTGGTTCAACAGGCAGATGTAAGGCAGGTAATGTGTGCCTATCAGCGCCTTGACGATGAGCCCTGCTGTGGCAACACCCGGCTCCTGCAACGTATCCTGCGCAATGAATGGGGGTATGAATACCTGGTTGTTTCAGACTGTGGTGCTATTACCGACTTTTTCACTACGCATAATGTTTCATCCGATGCGGTTCATGCTTCATCAAAAGCAGTTCTTTCAGGAACTGATTTGGAATGTGTATGGGAAAATTATCCGTTTAAAACCTTGCCCGAGGCAGTTGAACGTGATTTAATCAAAGAAGAAGATATGGATAAAAGTCTGATGCGCGTTTTGATCGGCCGTTTCGACCTGGGAGAAATGGATGACAATGAAATTGTTCCATGGGCACAAATTTCTCCATCCATAATAAACAATGAAGCGCATCGCAAGCTTGCCCTCGACATGGCACGCGAAACCATGACCCTCCTTCAGAATAAAAACAATGTTTTGCCTTTATCGAAAAAAAGCAAAAAAATAGCGGTTATCGGGCCAAATGCCGATGATGAACCCATGTTATGGGGGAATTACAACGGTACGCCTATTCGAACTATTTCCATTCTCGAAGGAATCAAAACAAAACTTCCGGAAAGAAAAATAGTATACGACAAAGGCTGCAACCTGGTGGAAGACAAAGTTACTGAAAGTTACTTCGGAAAATGTTCATTCGAGGGGAAACAGGGCTTTAAAGCCACTTACTGGAACAACCACGATCGAACAGGGAAAGCCGTAATTACCCAACAAATTGTCAATCCCATAAAAATGACTACTGCCGGGCAGCACGAATTTGCATCGGGCGTTAAACTCGAAGGTTTTTCGGCCCTGTTTGAAACAGAATTTGTTCCTAAAGTATCTGAAGAAATTGTATTTAAAGGAGGAGCTACCGGGCATTTTGAATTGCTGGTTAACGGTGAATCATTAACAAGTTATGACAATTGGCGTACGCTTCCGTCCAGAATTCCTTTTCAGGTTGAAGCAGGCAAAAAATACAAAATTAAAATCCAATACGCCCAGTTAAATAATTGGCAGGCCAACATCGAATTTGATTTTGGAAAAGAAGTGGATGTGGATTATACCAGCCTTATTAACAAATTGAATGGAATTAACACAGTGGTTTTTGTGGGGGGATTATCCGGAAAACTGGAAGGTGAAGAAATGCCGGTTTCATACCCCGGGTTTAAAGGTGGCGACCGCACCAACATAGACCTTCCGTCGGTACAGCGGAATTGCCTGAAAGCATTAAAAGAAGCAGGTAAAAAAGTTGTTTTTGTAAACTGTTCGGGTTCGGCTATAGCTTTAACTCCCGAAACCGAAACATGCGATGCCATTCTTCAGGCCTGGTATGCCGGCGAATCGGGCGGGCAGGCGGTTGCCGATGTACTTTTCGGGGATTACAACCCGGCAGGGAAACTGCCAGTTACTTTTTATAAAAATTCCGGCCAGCTAAAAGATTTTGAAGATTATTCAATGCAGGGGCGTACTTACCGTTATATGGACGATGCATTATTCCCCTTTGGTTTTGGCTTGAGTTATACCAATTTCGAAATTGGTACGGCAACCCTGAGCAAATCTTCTTTCAAGGCTGAAGAAACGGTTGAAATAACAATTCCGGTTAAAAATACCGGAGATTATGACGGAACCGAAATTGTGCAGGTTTATGTCAGGAAAGTAAACGATATTGAAGGCCCGTTAAAAACGTTGCGGGGTTTCAAACGTGTGGAACTTGCCAAAGGAAAAACCAAACAGGTTGTTATCAGCCTGCCACCTTCTTCGTTTGATTTTTTTGATTGGAGCCATCGTAAAATGATGGTAACCCCGGATGAGTATGAAATACTTTACGGGAACAGTTCGGATAGCAAAGATTTAAAGAGAATTAACGTTGAAATAAACTAAATATTTGAATAATGAAACGAGCCCCGATGGGTCAAGTTCCCTGTCTGTTTTGTTTTATTTTGTTGAAGCCAAATAAATAGACCTAATAATGATTTTAATACGAACTTAAACTAAGCGAAGTAAATTATGATACGAACCAGGTTTGATATCTCCAATCTGAAAGGAACTCAACAACGGTTTAAAAACTGGATGGTTAAACACAATCTTCCACCGTAACTGTTATTTATAATTTTGGGAGTTATCTCAACGGTTTGGACTATGTTACTTTTGAGAGTAAGCAGGAATTATGTGAAAAGGGAACTCGATGGTTTGCCACAGACAATGGTATTTCAGCACTTGTAAAATACAATTGGCTGAAAATAAACCGTGATAAAAATAATATAGTTTGGCTGGGAACTGATAACGGGGTAAACTGCCCTAAGAATAGAGAAATAATGTAACTTTACAATTGTATCCACGATATATAGCAATGAAAAAAACAACAAAACCGTTCAAAAAATATTTTACAATGAATAAAAATCTACTACGATTAGTAATAGCAGGTTTTCTCCTATTTGGGTTGAAAACAAATGCTCAAGATCCCAACTTTCATATCTATCTGTGTTTCGGACAGTCGAATATGGAAGGCAATGCCCGTGTAGAACCACAGGATACTGCTGTGGATGAACGATTCCAGGTGATGGCTGCGGTTGATTGTTCAGAAACAGGCAGAACCAAAGGAAACTGGTATACGGCTGTTCCTCCTCTGTGCCGATGCCGTACCGGACTTACTCCGGTCGATTATTTTGGCAGAACCCTGATTGAAACCCTTCCAAAACATATTAGAGTAGGTGTAATCAATGTGTCAATCGGTGGCTGTAAAATTGAACTGTTTGACAAAGATAATTATCAATCCTATGTAGAAACAGCTCCCCGGTGGATGACCGGTATGATTAATGAATACGACGGAAATCCATACGGACGGTTGGTTGAAATGGCAAAAATTGCTCAAAAGGATGGTGTTATTAAAGGCATATTATTGCATCAGGGTGAATCGAATACAAACGATACACTGTGGCCACAAAAAGTAAAGAACGTGTACAACAACCTGATTGCAGATCTGGATCTTAAACCTGCCCTTGTTCCTCTGTTGGTTGGAGAAGTTGTTCATGGGGACCAGGATGGCACCTGTGCAAGTATGAATAAAATTATAGCAACCCTGCCTGATAGGTTGCCTAACAGCCATGTTATATCTTCCATCGGATGCCCGCAAAGAGGAGACGGGTTGCATTTCACGGCCGAGGGTTACCGGATGATCGGGAAACGTTACGGGTTAAGAATGCTTTCCCTGTTGGATTATAAAAGCACCAAACAAAAGGTTGTTAGGGGGGAACAGGCTCCTCGTGCAAATATGGGACAGAGGAATTTCGGTGGATCCATTCTGCCTGGCGGTCAACGACCCCCGATAAGGCCACGCCCGGAACCCGAAATCAAAACGGTTTCCCTGGATGAAATTTCTATGAGCGATCCATTTATCTTTCCCGATAAAGAGACGCAAACCTATTATCTGACAGGAACCGGAGGCCGTCTTTACAAAAGCAAGGATTTGAAGATGTGGACAGGTCCCTACTCTATCATCGACCTTACCGGCACATGGATGGACGGGCATTTTGTAGCAGCTGCAGAAATTCACCAATTCGGGGATAAATACTATCTGGCAGGAACCTGGAACGACCACAGTAATCCGATTGAAAATGTTCCAAGACGTTACAATGTACCAACCAACCAAACCCAGATTTTAATAGCCGATTCACCGGAAGGACCTTTCAAACCGCTGGTTCCTGAATATGATTTCTGCCTGGGTCCCAGAGACTGGGATATCATTGACGGGACCCTTTATGAAGAAAACGACACCGTCTATATGGTGTTTGTTCACGAATGGACTCAACTCATTGACGGAACCATGGATTTTATGCCTCTTTCTAAGGATTTGACCCACAGAACAGCCGAACCAACAACGATCTTCCGGGCCAGTGAGGCTGCGTGGTCGAAAGAGATGAACAGTATTGGGGAAGCAACTTTTGGAATGAAAATGCCCGGCTGGGTTACCGATGGCCCTCAACTGTTCAGAACACAAACCGGGAAACTGGGAATGCTGTGGTCAAGCTGGGGGGAAAACCGGTATGCACAGGGAGTGGCTTATTCCGAATCGGGAAGTATCAAAGGCCCCTGGATTCAGGAAGAGAAAGCATTTAAAGGAGATAATTCAGGACACGGTATGATTTTTACCACATGGGAAGGCAAACGCCTGTTTATAATTCACCATGCAGAAGAGAACGGGCCACGAAAACCACAGATTTATACGATAGATGATTCCGGAGACAAACTTATCCTTGGAAATAAATATAAATAGTAACAACTAATTTAATTCATAAAAATTATAATAGCATGAAAAAATTATTTTTAATCTTTACTGCAATTATCGCCTGCAGCATTGCCTCTGCACAGTTTGGCAGGCAACCACAAATTGAACCCCTTCCGGAAAATTTTAAACCGGCTTCGACCAATACATTTTTATCTCCGTATCCGGCGGTAAATCCTGAAACCCATGAAGCACTGTTCCGGGTAGTAGCTCCTACCGCTCAGGAGGTCCAGGTTGATATCGGCGGGAAAAAATATAACCTGACAAAAAATGAGAACGGAGTCTGGATGGGAAAATGCGATCCTCAGGTCGTCGGATTTCATTATTATGCCATCCTAATTGACGGAGTTGCTGTCATGGATCGAAACACCGAGGCCTTTTTTGGCAGCAACTGGGAATCTTCGGGCATAGAAATCCCGGAAGGCCCGGAAGGAGATTATTACCGCTTTAATAAAAACATACCCCACGGACAGGTGCGCTCTATTTATTACTGGTCGGATATAAACGGGCTGGAACGCCATATCAATGTGTATGTTCCTTCCGAATATGAAAAAAACCCGGATAAAAGATACCCCGTTTTGTACCTGGTTCACGGATGGGGCGAAGATGAAAACGGTTGGTCTGTTCAGGGACATATGGCGAATATTATGGATGGGTTGATAGAAGCCGGAAAAGCAGAACCCATGATTGTCGTAATGCCCAGCGGAGATATCAAAACCAATTCCGATGTCCGGGAAGCTTCCGGAAATATTACCGATATTTATGTGAAAAACCTGATTCCGTATATTGATAAAACATTCCGCACAAAAACCGACAGGCAGAACCGGGCTATGGCTGGTCTGTCAAGAGGTGGAATGCAAACCACAATGACCGTATTTGCCAACATGGACAAATTTGCATGGATGGGTACTTTCAGCGGATTCTTTGTGCGGGGCAACGAAGGGATTGAGAATTCCTTTAACGGGGTTTTTAAAGATCCGGCAGCATTTGATGAGAAAATGAATCTACTCTTCATCAGCACCGGCACCGAGGAGCGTAGCCCGAAAGAACAGGTCGAGGCCCTCCAAAATCACGGCATTAAAAACATCGTGTATCACGAATCGCAGGGCACAGCCCATGAATGGCTGACCTGGCGCAGGGCGCTGAATAAATTTGCCCCCTTGCTTTTTAAATAAAAGGATGCATTACTATTCACTAAAATAAAAACGATAACTTTAGTATGAACCATAACCCATTGTTTAAAACCTTTCTTGTTTTTACCGGATTTCTTGTCATTGTTTTTCTTCTGGCTCTAAAGCCAGCTGATCGAAAAACACAGGAAAAGAAAGTTCCCATTTACCTGAATACATCTTATTCTTTCGAGGAACGTTCAGCTGACCTTGTTTCCAGATTGACACTGGAAGAGAAACAAAGCCTGCTGGGAAACAACATGGCACCCATTCCGCGTTTGGGCGTCCAGGCATACAACACCTGGAGCGAAGCATTGCACGGGATACTCGGTTTTGCAAATCCCGATGGCGGAATTCAGGGGCCTACCTCCTTTCCCAACAGTGTTGCAATGGGCTCTGCCTGGGATCCCCGGCTCATCCAGCGTGAGGCTAAAGCAATATCTGATGAAGCCCGGGCCATCCATGCAACCGGAACCAAAGGGCTGACTTACTGGTCTCCGGTAGTTGAACCCATCAGGGATCCCCGTTGGGGAAGAACCGGAGAAACATACGGCGAAGATCCCTTCCTGGTTTCACAAATTGCTTCCGGCTTTGTAAGAGGCATGATGGGAAATGATCCAAAGTACCTGAAAACCGTCCCCTGTGCCAAACATTACCTGGCAAATAACAGTGAATTTGACCGCCATGTGAGCAGTTCGGATATGGACAGCAGGGATCTGCGCGAGTTTTACCTGGCACCTTATAAAAAGCTGATTGAAGAAGACAACCTTCCTTCCATCATGTCATCGTACAATGCCGTAAATGGTGTACCTACTTCTGCAAGCCCCTTGTACCTCGACACCATTGCCCGAAGAACCTATGGCCTGAATGGGTATATCACCGGTGACTGTGCTGCGATTGAAGACATCTACACCGGACATTACTATGTGGAAACAGCCGAAGAAGCTACCGCACAAGGATTAAAAGCCGGGGTTGATTCCGATTGCGGAAGCATTTACCAGCGAAATACCATGGGGGCGTTTAACCAGGGATTGATCACCATGGCCGATATTGACAAAGCACTGCTTAATGTCTTTACCATCCGGATGAGAACCGGTGAGTTCGATCCGCCGGCAAAAGTACCCTACTCCCTATTTCAACCGAATAGGGTTAATTCTCCGGCTAATCAGGCGTTAGCTAAAGAAATTGCAACCAAAACGCCTGTACTTCTCAAAAACAATATTTCAGCAAAAACCAACCGGCAGGCACTTCCGCTATTTCCGGATGAACTGAAAAAAATTGCCCTTATCGGGCCTCAGGCGGATGAAGTTGAACTGGGCCCCTATTCCGGAAGGCCGGAACAGGATAACATGATTTCACCGCTTACCGGTATTGAAAAGTATTTGAAAAAACATGGATACAAAGCAGAAGTGGGACATAGCTCGGGAGGAAATACTTCAAACAAAAGCAACCTGCTCTATGTGGTTCGCTTTGAATTGTATAAAGCCGATGGATCAATGACCCGTCACGATGCAACCAAATACACCGCTGCCTCTGAGGGAATTACGGTTGGCTCTGGAATGGGGGAAACCGATCAGGTAAGAACCATTGATGATGGTTCCTGGACGGCCTACGAAAACATTGATCTTACCCATGTCGACAGCATGGGCATTGTTGTGAACATCCCTATAGAAGGTGGAATAATTGAGGTCAGAGTAGGTTCACCGGATGGAAACCTTATTGCCACTCTGAATGCTACGGTTGCAGCCGGCCACCGGGCCGGTGGGGTTTATGGCGGTGGTAGCCTCATGAAAATCAAAGTGAACAGGTTGGGAGTTACGGAACCTCAGACATTGTATTTATGTTACCATGCACCTGATGATTCACCCATTGATGAAGCAACCATTGAATTAGCCAAAAACGCTGATGTGGCTGTTGTATTTGTCGGAACCGACGAGAAAACCGCAACCGAAGAGGCCGACCGCCTGACTTTGTTGCTTCCCGGAAATCAGGTCAGTTTAATAAAGGCTGTGGCCGAAGTTAATCCCTATACCATTGTGGTGATGCAAACCCTGGGATGTGTGGAAGTCGAGGAATTCAAACACCTCCAAAATATTCCGGGTATTCTTTGGGTAGGCTATAACGGACAGGCTCAGGGCGATGCCATAGCCAGTATTTTGTTTGGTGAAGTTACCCCGGGAGGGAAATTAAACGGAACATGGTACAAATCGGTGAAAGATCTTCCCCCAATAACCGATTACACGTTGCGAGGCGGAGCCAACAAAAACGGACGAACATTCTGGTACTTCGATAAAGAGGTCAGCTATGAATTTGGATATGGGTTATCGTACACAACTTTTGAATACAGTAATTTCAGGATCAGCAAAAACTCCATCACACCTCACGATAAAATAACCATCAGTGCAGATGTCAAAAATACCGGAATTTACGATGGCGATGAAGTTGTACAAATTTACATGACAACACCTGAAAGCCCGGATGAACTGGAACGCCCGATAAAACGACTGAAAGGATTTAAAAGGGTTGCCATTCCGGTTGGGCAAACCAAAACAATTAACATCGATATTAATTGTGCCGACCTGTGGTTCTGGGACCTGAAAGAAGATAAAATTACGTATGACAAGGGAAAATACGTTTTCGAAATAGGTACTTCTTCGAAAAATATTAAAGGAACGGTCAGTGCAACGATGAAAGGGGAATTTATTCCGGAACTGAAAACGGTTGTTGCCGGTTGCGAAACGATTGTACTTAGAAAGGGATCGGATGCACAAACCAGCGTTACAGCCGCTATGACCGACGATAGTTTTTACGACATCAGCAAAGCAAAGGTCGTTTATGAAAGCAATAACCCGGCTGTTGCAGAAGTTGATAAGAACGGAAAAGTAACAGCAACAGGAACCGGCATTGCCACCATAACCGCCCATGTTTCCATCGATGGGAAAACAAAATCAGATGGTTTCCCCATCAAGGTAATGCCCAACCTGGATGCCGCATCGATCGTGGTAAATAATCGATTAGTAAAAGGATTCAGCCCCGATGTGGCTCAATACAGCTACCTGATGGAAGACAAATCTGAAAATGCGCCCGTTGTTGAGGCTAAGGCAGCCGACCCTGCCATGGTAGTAGAAACAGATCAGGCGAAAGGTGTCCCTGGGACAGCAACCATTTCACTGGTCGATTATATCACCTATGATAAAAATAAATATGCTGTAAACTTTGGGGTGAAATCAACCAACGATGAATTTAAAACCGATGAGTTGGGAGATCACTGGAGCTGGGTCCGGGAAAATTCCGGGAACTGGAGTTTGTCGAAGAAACCGGGATCGCTGGTTATTACCAGTGCAAAAGGGGATATTACCGATGAAAACAGCGACGCTGAGAATATTCTGCTCCAAAGTGCCAATACCGACTGGACCATCGAAACAAAAATTGTTTGTTCCCGGAAGCCGTCCGGATTTTCCCAGAATGCTGGGATGGTTGCATACCAGGACGATGACAATTTTGTAAAGCTGGTTTACAGAGCCAGTATGGGAAGAAGAGGGTTCAGACCCGGAGGTGGCGGAGAACAACCCGGTGCCGTTGAGCTTTCGGTTGAAAGCAACGGAAACCAAAAATCTTCCGTAAACATCAGCATGGAAGATATCATCAAAACCGACAATACCCTGGTATTGAAATTGGTCAAAAAAGGCAATGTGTATACTGCTTCCTGTTCTTCAGACGGGAAGAAATTTAATGAAGTAGGAACGGCAAATGTGGTACTGAAAAATATCAGCGCCGGATTAATGGCATGCGATGGGGCAACACCTGCCATGATGGCCCGTTTCAGAAGGTTCATGCAACCAGATAATGGAGCACAGGAACCATTTGAAGTGGCATTTGACTACTTCCGGATTAAAAACAGCGGACTGAAATAATAATCCCTATTTTACAATGAATTCAGTGAACCCAAAATCGCTTCTTTTGCTTGCAATCCTGCTATTTGCTGGGCACCATGGTTTTGGGTTTACTTCTTTTCCTTATTTCCAGGATCAGGAATCCAGGGAGGAGTATGTGGATGTAGCCTGCCAGGGAAATGTTTTTGTTGCCATAACAGAAAACGGGCGTATCGACTGGATTTCAGAAGAGGGGGTC
The DNA here is from genome assembly GCA_964575025.1 of uncultured Mariniphaga sp. Lineage (GTDB taxonomy): Bacteria > Bacteroidota > Bacteroidia > Bacteroidales > Prolixibacteraceae > JABMQB01. The sequence continues at coordinate 26,616 of CAZNPV010000022.1, read as the reverse complement.
GTAATTCAAACCCGGGAACTGGAAGAGAAACTTACTAGCATCCATGCAAGCGATCAGCAATTAATCGTTTCCGGAAGCCTGGGTTCCCTTTTTTACGTTGAAAAAGATGCTTCTTTCAGAAAGATAGACTGTGTTACAACCTGTACCATCAACTGCCTGACATCATTTAAAAACCATATCATTGCCGGCGGCAACAATGGAGAACTACGGATCGGAAATTCCAAAAATTCCTTTGAATGCATCCGGCTGGCCCTGAAAGGAAACATTGTTTCTCTATCATCCGGAAATTCAGACTGCTTTGGGGTAACCGACCAGGGTGAAATCATTCATACCACCGATGGCAAAATCTGGGATATTTTTGATTTTAATAAAATATACAACGGATACTACAAAGCCTGTACTTTTAGTAAAATTCTTGTTACGCAGAATCAGATTGCAGTAATCGGAAAAACAACAGAAAGCTCACCGGTATTGTATTTTTCTTCGAAAGGGAAAGTATGGACCCAGCGCCTCTTAACCTATACCGGTGAAGGGGGATTTCATGCTGAAACGAAGGATGTTCCCAGCGATATTTACTACGACTCATCCAGGGATCAGTTCGTTTTACTTTTCCCAAAGGGAAATATAATGACGATCCCATCCTGCGCGCAGTGTCATGAATTATTTGAGATTTCAGAGAATAAACTCAACAGCATTTCAGGAAATGAGCGCACTATAATGTTGGCAGGAGACAATAAGTATTTCAGAATAATACATGCTGAATTCCTGTAACCATTTTATTTAAAACATATTACAATTACATTAATAAAAGGAACCTAACGTATAAAAAAAGAATTCTATGAAAAAATATAAATTTTTAATTTATGGCACGATGATGGCATGCTTATTCGCGGGGAAACTATCAGCCCAGGAATCTGCTGTTATAAAAATCGACTTCGACCGGAAAATTGATCAGGTTGACCCGAATATTTACAGTGCTTTTGTGGAGCCTATCCATACAGTGGTTTATGGGAGTATTTATGACCCGGAATCTCCTTTCTCCGATAAAAACGGTTTTCGCCAGGACTTCACTGACCTGATGAAAGAGTTGAATATCCGAAGTGTCAGGTGGCCGGGGGGCAATTTCGTTTCAGGGTATAACTGGGAAGATGGCATTGGCCCTAAAGACCAGCGACCCGCTAAAAGAGACCTGGCCTGGAACCAAATTGAAACCAACCAGATGGGAACCGATGAATATGTCAAATTCTGCAATCTTATCGGTGCCGACAACTTTTTATGCATCAATGCCGGAACCGGAACGCTCGACGATGCCAGGAACTGGGTGGAATATTGCAACGGGGAGAAAGGAACATACTATGCGGATCTCCGGGTACAATACGGCAATGAAAAACCCTTTAATATAAAATATGTAGGATTGGGCAACGAAATAGACGGCCCCTGGCAATTGGGCCAGAAAAGTGCGGAGGATTATTGCAAATTTGCCCTGGAAGCAGGGAAACTCATCCGTTTAATTGACAGTGAAATAAAACTTGTTGCTTCCGGGGCTTCCCTCTACAGACCCGGCAATGAGTGGGTGGAGTGGAACGACTATGTACTGAATCAGATGGTGGGAAATATCGACTATATCTCAGTTCACCGCTATGCAACAGAAGCATTACCCGGAGGACGCCAAAACAGGAATTTCTCAGACCTGATGAGCCTGGGCCTCGATATCGATGAAAAAATCGAAACCACACAGGCTCTCATTAAAAAAGCAATGGTTAAATCCGGATCCGACCGGCCCATCTATATCTCTTTTGACGAATATTCAGGTGGATTCGGAGGCCTCTCCGGTTCTTTGTTGCTTGCACAACACCTCAATTCATTTTTGCGTCATGCCGATGTGGTAAAAATGGCCAACATTACCATGATCACCAGCCTGGTGGGAAATTCTCCCGAAGGGGATTTTAAAAATTCCTTATTCCACACTTTTTATCTTTACTCAAACAACGCCCTGGGTACATCACTGGATGTTTTTTCCGAATGCGAAAGCTACGACAATGAGGTATTTAAAAAAATACCATACCTCGATGTAACAGCTGTATTAAACGAATCGGCGAAAAAAGTAATTGTAAATGTTGTAAACAGGCACGAAACAGAAGGGATTGAAACTACCATCGACCTGCAAACCGGTGATTATCCCGGTAAAGCAACGGTTAATGTGATCCATGCCGAAAACACCAATGCCAGAAATACAAAAACAGATCAACCCATAAAAATACAATCGGAACCGGTAAGCTTTAAGGGAAATTCAATTAAACACACTTTCCCTGCCCACTCGTTTACACAAATCGAAATACCTTTTAATTAAATAGTAAACCATTATGAGACTCAAACTTTCTAAATTTCTTGTTTTATTTCTGGGCTGTCTTTTCATCGTGGCTTTTATGCCGCATCGTGAAATGGCTAAAAAACCCATTTATCAGAACACTTCTTATTCCTTTAAAGAGAGGGCAGCTGACCTTATTTCGAGGATGACGCCCGAAGAAAAACAAAGCCAGTTGGGCAATACCATGCCACCGATCCCCCGGCTCGGGGTTAACCATTACGATTTCTGGGGGGAGGCTTTGCATGGAATTATGGGTAGGAATAACAACAGTGGCATGACGGCAACATCATTCCCTAATAGTGTTGCCGTTGGGGCCACCTGGGACCCGGAGCTGATCAGGCATGAAACAAAGGTCATTTCGGACGAAGCCCGGGGTTTTAACCACGACCTCATTTTCACACTTACGTATTGGTCGCCGGTTATTGAACCTGCCCGTGATCCGCGCTGGGGAAGAACTGCCGAAACATTTGGAGAAGATCCCTTTTTAGTATCCGAAATAGGCAAAGGTTTTATTCAGGGGTTGATGGGAGACGACCTGAAATACCTGAAAGCGGTTCCCTGCGGAAAACACTATTTTGCAAACAATACCGAATTTAACCGCCACACGGGAAGTGCCGATATGGACGACAGGGATATGCGCGAATTTTACCTGCTTCCGTACAGAACCTTGATACGGGATTATAACCTCCCCTCGATCATGACGGCCTATAGCGCTGTGAACGGCATCCCCGTTTCTGCCAGTAAATACCTGGTTGATACCATTGCCCGGAAAACATACGGCCTTGATGGGTATGTAACCGGAGACTGCGGAGCAATAGATGATATGGTGAGAGGACATCATTATACCGAAAGCTATGAAGAAGCGGCTGCGCTGGGAATTAAATCGGGGGTTGACACCGATTGCGGCAATGTTTATCAAAGCCAGGCCTTAAATGCATTGCAAAAGGGAATGCTTACCCAGGATGATATCGACAAAGCCCTGATCAATATTTTTACAATCCGTATGAGAATCGGGGAGTTTGACCCACCCGAAATAGTTCCGTACACCGGAATTAAACCAGGCATTATCAACGACCCTTCTCATAACGACCTTGCCATTGAAATTGCCACCAAAACACCCGTTCTCTTAAAAAATGAGAGGGTTGCCCAAAAAGGGGAAAAAGCATTGCCTCTTAATTTGAAAAACATCAAAAAGATTGCCGTATTGGGAACACAGGCTGATAAAGTTGAATTAGGAGATTATTCCGGACCTGTTGAACCTACATTAAGTATTTCGCCTCTGGAAGGAATTCAAAACTATATCAGGGATCATAATCTGGATATTGAAGTGGTTTCCAAAGCGAGTGGAAATGTCAACAGAAATACAGACTTTATTACCATGAACCGTTTTTCTATAGTTCGCAATGGGAAAGTTCTGAAAGAGTACGATGCAACGGAATTTGATGCTTCAGCTCCGGGATTAATGGTCACTTCAAGCTTTGGCCGGACTTCCATAAGAGGTGTCAAAGATGGCGACTGGACTGCATACAATAATGTGGATATTACCGATGTTGATTCCATCCGGTTTACTATGAGTGTATCGGGTGAGGGAGGTCAACTGGAAGTGAGAGTTGGTTCTTCAACCGGGAACATTCTGGCTTCAGAAACAATAAAAGGCAATCCTCAATCCGGTGGTGGAGGTTTCAGGGGATTTGCCAGGCCACAAATTGTTCCTGTGAAAATCAACACACTGGGAATCGCAGGTCCTCAAACCCTGGTTCTGGTTTATCGCGAAGCCGCGAAGCCTGAAACAGATCAGGAAACCCTGGATATGGCTGCCTCGGCAGATGTTGCTTTGCTATTTTTAGGAACCGACCAAAGCACAGGAAGAGAAGAATCAGACCGCTTTGCGCTGACCCTCCCTGGCAATCAGAACCAATTGATCCAGTCCGTAGCAGAGGTAAATCCAAATACCATTGTGGTAATGCAGACCATGGGAATGGTTGAAGTGGAGCAATTCAAAAACTCGCCCAATATTCCGGGCATAATCTGGACCGGTTACAACGGGCAGGCACAGGGAACTGCCATGGCTAAAATTCTGTTCGGCGATGTTAATCCCGGAGGAAAACTGAATGTTACCTGGCATAAATCGTTAAATGATATTCCTGATTTTAACGATTATACATTACGTGGTAATGGCACAAACGGAAGGACATACTGGTACTACGACAAAGATGTTTCGTATGAATTTGGATTTGGCCTTTCATACACAACTTTTGAGTACAGCAATTTTGCCATCAGCAAAAAAACGATTGCTCCCAATGATAGAATCACAGTCAGTGTTGATGTGAAAAATACCGGCACGGTTGACGGGGATGAAGTGGTACAGGTTTATGTAAAAACACCAGACAGCCCGGCATCATTGGAAAGGCCTGTAAAAAGGTTAAAAGGATTTAAAAGAGTTACCATTCCAACAGGACAGATAAAAACGGTATCGATGGATATCGACTGCGAAGACCTTTGGTTCTGGGATGCTGAAGAGGGCAAAATCACCTTTGACCCGGGCAGATACATTTTTGAAATCGGAGCATCTTCAAGAGACATACGAGGCAAAGTGGAAGCACAAATGAGCGGAAGCTACAAACCTGTGCTGACAACCGTCACAGCCGAATGCGATAAGGTGGTGCTTAGACCGGGCAATACCGTTCAGACAAGTGTCACAGCTGCCATGTCAGATGATAGTTTTTATGATTTTTCAAAAGCAAATGTTACCTATAAAAGCAACAACCCGGCTGTTGTCAGCGTTGACAGAAACGGGAAAGTTACAGCAACAGGCGTTGGGGTTGCATCGGTATTTGCCTATGTGACCATAGATGGCACAACCGTATCAAACAGCTATCCGCTTAAAGTTATGCCCGACCTGAATCCCGAATCAATAACTGTGAACGGGAAAAATATTGAAGGTTTTAAAAAAGATAATAAAGCCTACAGCTACCTGGTTGAGAAAAACTCAAAAATACCGGTTGTTAAAGCAACTTCCCTTAGCAGCAATGTCACGGTTGATATTGAACAGGCCAAAACCATTCCCGGGACTACCGTTGTTCAGTTCATCGATAACATCACGCTGGAAAAAAATACCTATTACCTGAATTTTGATGTCGGGTCGGTCAGCGATGAGTTTGATGGCTCCATTGGCAGCCAGTGGGAATGGATCAGGGAAAATCCATCGGCTTACAGCCTTTCAAAAAAACCAGGTTCTCTTACTATTACAAGTGAGGCAGGTGATGTTTCGGAATCCACCAATAATGCTAAAAATATCCTGCTTCAAAGTGCAAACAACGACTGGACCATTGAAACAAAACTGGTTTGCTCAAGAACACCGTCTCAACCTGAGAATGCAGGTATCCTGGTGTATGAAAACGACGACAACTTCATAAAACTGATGTTCCGGGCAGTAATAAAAACCACCAGAGCCAGGGGAGTGCAACCGGGAACCATCGACCTTATCATGGAAGAAAACGGAATTGCAAAATCGTTGGCCTCATTTAACCTGAGAGATGAAATTATTAATGAAAATTCACTAATTCTTAAGCTGGAGAAAAAAGGAAGTATGTATACCGCATCTTATTCGTTGGATGGTGAAAACTATGAATTCCTGGGAACTGCCGATATGTTATTAAAAGATATCAAAGCCGGATTAATAGTTTGTGATGGAATAGTAAACCAGTATATGAAAAGCACGTACTGGTTTGACTCAAGTACTACAAAACCGGATACACCCTTTGATGTTTCGTTCGACTATTTCCGTATTGACAACTCAGGATTAAAATAGTCCATTTAAAAATCTGCATGATGAAAATCAAAACAAAACATCTATTATTAATTGCAGCTTTCCTGGCTGTAGTGACATATCCTGCTTTGGGACAGCAGGCAAATGTCAATTTGGATTATAACCCGCAAAAGGATACCGAAGGGCTTATTCCTTTCAGTGCTCCACTAAATTCCCCGGAAGTTCACGATGATCATACCGTAACATTCCGGTTGAAAGCACCTGAAGCAAAAGAAGTAAAACTGACGGGTGCCGTACTTACTGCTCTTGGGAAAGGGCGGGAACAAATTCCGTTTACCAAAGGCGATGACGGAATATGGACCTTGACCGTGGGGCCAATAGAACCTGATATGTACGCCTATCATTTTGTTGTTGATGGCATGCAAATATGCGACCCCAGCAATACGGTGGCTGCATTTACGGCCATGCCACCTTACAGCCAGTTGGTCGTTCATGGTGATGGCCCGGCATATTATGATGCCCGGAATGTTCCGCATGGAAATGTAACCCGGCATATCTATCATTCCGATGTAACAAATGGAGAACGCGAACTGTATGTTTATACTCCGCCCGGATACGATCCTGATAAAAAATATCCGGTGCTATATCTTCTTGGCGGAAGTGGGGAACTCCCTTCAAACTGGATGTATGACGGACGGGCAAACCTGATCCTCGACAATCTGCTGGCTGAAGGCAAAGCCCTTCCTATGCTGATTGCACTGCCAAACAACCAGGTTATACATCGCAACCATCCGAGGCATGTTGAATTGACTTTCGATATTCTTGAAAAAGAGTTACGGAACCATGTTATCCCTTTGGTCGATAAAAGCTACAGCACAATAAAAAGTCCCAAAGGGCGTGCAATTTCAGGGTTATCCATGGGAGGCCGTCATTCCATGTTTATCGGGTTCAGGTCGCTTGACCTCTTTGCTAATTTTGGAATTCTCAGTGCAGGTGATACCAATGCCGAAACAACTGTGGCTCATTTCCTGAATGATCCACAAGTGAATGACAAAGTTGATTACCTTTTTATCGGACAGGGAACAGAAGAAGCCAGGGGTTTTATGGGCGCACGCTGTGTAGTTTTGCATGAAGCACTTAACAACCATAGCATTGACCATGAATATTATGTAGGAGGGCAGGGAGGCCATGACTGGTCTACCTGGCGCCACCTTCTGTACTACCGGTTTTTACCCAACCTGTGGAGAAATAAATAATTTAACCTTTCATCATGAAAATTATAAAAAGAATTCTGTATCTGATTGCTGTATCGATTGTATTGATAATAAATGCCTGCTCTACCCTACCCCCGGAACAGGTTAAAGTTGAGCAAGGAATTGTACAAGGCACAATTGAAGACCACGTAAGAATCTTTAAAGGAATTCCCTTTGCAGCTCCTCCGGTTGGAGATTTGCGTTGGAAAGCCCCGCAGCCTGCCGAAAAATGGGAGGGAGTAAAACAGGCTACAGAATATGCACCTGCAGCCTTTCAAGGGGGAAACCCTCCTTCCGGGAAAAGTGAAGATTGCCTGTATCTAAATGTCTGGACTCCGGCAATGTCCGCCAATGAGAAAGTGCCTGTCATGGTTTGGATCTATGGTGGAGGTTTTAGCTTTGGATCAACTGCCGAACCGGGCTACGATGGAACAAACCTGGCAAACAAAGGGATTGTATTAGTAAGTATTGCCTATCGCGTAGGGCAACTCGGGTTTTTAGCTCATCCGGAGTTAAGCTCCGAAAATCCGAATAATGTTTCAGGGAACTATGGGTTGCTTGACATGATTGCAGGACTGGAATGGGTTCAAAAAAACATTGCTGCCTTTGGTGGCGATCCTGATAAAGTAACCATTTTCGGGGAATCAGCCGGAGGAATTGCAGTAAGTATGTTATGTGCATCACCCCTGGCAAAGGGATTATTCCACGGAGCCATTTCTCAAAGTGGCGGATCGTTCGGGCCAACACGTCTGACAACCTTTCCGGGAGAAAATATGAAAACCCTGGAACAGGCTGAAGCCGATGGTATGGCTTACGCCGAAAACCTGGGAGTTTCTTCTATAGCCGAATTGCGTAAAATGGATGCCGGAAAACTACCACTTGGAATGGGATTCGGCGGCGGGTGGCCCATTGTCGATGGCTATGTTATACCCGATGATCAGTATAAATTGTACACAGCAGGAAATTTCAACGACACGCCAATTCTTATAGGATACAACTCTGATGAAGGCGCAAGCTTCTCGCATGAGCGAACACCCGAAGAATACATTGCCAATGTAAAAAATCGCTATGGTAAGTTTGCCGATGCTCTGATAAAAGCCTATCCTACAGGAGAAAATTCAGTGCCAAAAACAGCCAGGGATTTAGCACGGGATGCCACATTCGGCTGGCATACCTGGATTTGGGCAAAGCTTCAATCTGAAATGGGTTCATCAAAGGCGTTCTATTATTATTTCGATCAGCATCCTGATTATCCTGAAGATTCCCCGCGCTATGGGTATGGTTCGCCACACGGACAAGATGTAGCGTATGTTTTTATGCATGTAAATCCCGACGATCCTCAAACTACTGAATCTGATATTTCACTTTCAGAAGTTATCGGTACGTACTGGACAAATTTCGCCAAATACGGAAACCCAAATGGAGAAGGAGTTCCGGAATGGCCGGCTTTCAGCAATGAAAAACCGAAAGTCATATACCTTACCGGCCCTACCCCATTGGTTGGCCCCGTTCCGGATGCTGAATCGCTGGAAGTACTCAACGATTATTTTGAATGGAGGCGTACTCCGGAAGGGGCAGCATGGGCAAAATAATCGTAAAATCAAAAAAACAACTTACATATCAATGACATCATGAAGAATAGAATAAAATTTTTAGCTTTTTCCCTGGTATTGACCGGGATCGTTTTTATAAAAACAGCAAATGCACAAGAAGGTACATCCAGAATAGTAGAAGAAGGAGGCACAGGAGATTATAGTGCAATAATGCTTTCAGATGAATCACTGGCCACTCATACCCTTTTCAGGCCCAACGACCTGAGTGCTTTTGGCAAAAAAAACAAGTTGCCAATCATTGCCTGGGGCAACGGCGCCTGTGCTAATTCACCATGGGAACATATCAATTTTTTAAACGAAGTTGCCTCACATGGGTTTCTGGTTATCGCCATTGGCCCCATGCCTGAGGAAGGCGAACGGGGTAGCGGCAGGTCCGCTTCATCACAGTTAACCGATGCAATCGACTGGGCCATTGCTCAAAACAGCAACAAAGAAAGTCCCTATTACAAAAAAATCGATACAAGGAATATCGCAGTAAGCGGCATGTCATGCGGTGGATTGCAAGCACTGGAGATTGCTCCTGATCTCCGCATTACTACCGCAGTGATCTGCAACAGCGGTATTTTACCCGGTACAGGCGGAGGAATGCCCGGTATGCCCAACCTGAAAAAAGAACACCTCATAAAGTTGCATACTCCCACTTTATATATTCTCGGAGGCGAATCGGATATTGCCTACAATAACGGAATGGATGACTATAAACGCATCGACCATGTACCGGTATTTGTTGCAAATATGGATGTAGGCCATGGAGGGACTTATCGCCAGCCTCACGGCGGCGAGTTTGCAAAAGTGGCAACAGCCTGGTATTTGTGGCAGTTAAAAGGCGACAAAGAAGCGTCAAAAATGTTCCTGGGGAAGAATTGTGGTTTGTGTACCGACCCCAAATGGACATTTGAATCGAAAAACCTGTAAAATAAACAATTAGAATCGCATGAAAAAAAATTGCATTCTTTTAATCCTTTCCTTGGTTCTTATTAATCAGGCTCAGGCTCAGGAAATCTCAAGCCCCGACAGCAAACTTGTTGTTTCAGTTTCTGTTGACAATGGCATTCCAACCTATAGCCTTACATACGATGGGAACATTTTCCTTGAAAACTCACCGCTTGGGTTAAAAACCAATGTTGGCGATTTTTCAAAGGATTTATCGTTGAATGAAGAGATAAGCCGCACAAAAATAGATGAATCGTATGCTTTGCCAAACATAAAAAAAAGCGGGGTTCATTATGTAGCTAACGAAGGAGTGTTTTCCTTTTTAAGAGATGACAGGGCAGCTTTTGATATCACATTCAGGGTCAGCAACAACGATGTAGCTTTTAAATACAAAATTTATCCGCAACGCGACAGAAAAAGTTGTGTTGTTGAAGAAGAAGCAACAGGGTTTATCCTTCCTGAAGGAACAACGACCTTTCTTAGTCCGATGATGAAGCCTATGACAGGATTTGCCCGCACGGGGCCAAGTTATGAAACGCCTTACACGACTGATGATTCGATGGGCAAAAACGGATATGGCTATGGATACGTATTTCCTTGCCTGTTTCGTGTAAACGATAAAGGTTGGGTTTTAATTTCTGAAACGGGTGTTGACAGCCGTTATTGTGCAAGCCGATTGATGGGAAAAGAAAACGGATTATATACAATCGGATTCCCGATGCCTGAAGAAAACAATGGAAACGGAACTTCATCACCTGGGATACCCCTTCCGGGTGAAACACCCTGGCGCACGATTACGGTGGGAGAAACACTTAACCCGATTGTTGAAACAACCATTCCGTTCGATGTAGTTGAGCCGTGTTACGAAGCCTCAAAACCTTATAAATACAGCCGCGGTACATGGAGCTGGATCATAAAAATGGATGGAAATACCATTTTCCCGGTTCAAAAGAAATACATAGATTTTAGCGCTGAAATGGGTTATGAAACGGTTCTGGTTGATGCCCTCTGGGATACGCAGATCGGGGAAGAAAAAATTGAGGAACTGGCCCGCTATGGAAAAAGCAAAAACGTTGACCTTTTTCTTTGGTACAACACCAACGGATACTGGAACGATGCACCGCAGGGACCCCGCGGAATAATGGATAATCCAATAAACCGAAGGGAAAAAATGGCATGGATGAAAAGTATCGGAATCAGGGGAATCAAAGTTGATTTTTTTGGAGGCGACAAACAGGTTACCATGAAACTTTATGAAGACATCCTTTACGATGCCAACGATTTTGGCTTATTGGTCGTATTTCACGGATGTACCCTGCCACGTGGCTGGGAAAGGATGTATCCAAACTATGCATCAAGTGAAGCAGTGCTGGCCAGTGAAATGCTGTATTTCTCGCAGGAACGTTGCAATACCGAAGCCTTTCATGCGTGTATGCACCCTTTTGTGAGAAATACCGTTGGAAGCATGGACTTTGGAGGCAGTCCGTTAAACGAATTCTTTAACGGGAATAATACACCAAACCGGGGAAATAAAAGGGTAACTTCTGATCTTTTTGAAATTGCAACAGCCGTATTATTCCAAAGCCCTGTTCAGCATTTTGCCCTGGCTCCCAACAACCTCACAGATGCACCCAAATGGGCGATTGATTTTATGAAGGAAGTACCCTCTACCTGGGACGATATTCAGTACATTGACGGGTACCCGGGGAAATATGTAATCCTGGCCCGCAAACATGGAAATACCTGGTATGTGGCAGGAGCAAATGCCGGAGAAGAAACGCTAAAGAAAAAAGTAAAACTACCTATGTTCAAAGCTGAAGAAGAGTTGAAATTTTATAGTGAGAATGATAAATTAGAAGGAAACGTCCGTTCCGTTAAACTGAAAGAAAATCAGGAAATCGAGATAACGATCCCGAAGAATGGAGGAGCTTTAATTATAAATTAAATTCTAAAAAAGTAAGAGAAAATGGGAATGTGGAGAATTGTGAAGAACCTGCTTTTTTTATTTTGTGTTATACTGTTGCCATTAGCAAAATCAGCAAGGTCCCAAACAGTTCACATTGATATGGATGCCAGCCAGCAGATAATCAGAGGTTTTGGAGGAATTCATATCAATGCCTGGACCGGTCAGCAGATCAATGAAGACCTGCGGGAAAAGGCCTTCGGTAATAACCCGGGGGAAATGGGCTTAAGTATATTCCGAATGTGGGTTGATCCCAATAGAAATGGCTGGAGAGCTGAACTGCCGGTTGCCCAATATGCCACAAATAAAGGAGCCATTGTTTTTGCATCGCCCTGGAATCCTCCTTCAAATATGATTGAGGTTTTACGTGAAACAGAGTACGGTACCGATTATGTTCTCCTTCCTGAATATTATGATGATTACGTTGATCACTTAAACGATTTCGTAACATACATGAATAACAACGGAGTGCCGTTATACGCTATTTCGGTTCAGAACGAACCCGACTGGCACAGTTGGACAACCTGGACACCGCAGCAAATGCTAACATTTGTGAAAGAATATGCACAAAACATTAACTGCCGTGTAATTGCGCCCGAATCATTTCAATACAGGCGGGAAATGACCGATCCGCTATTAAAGGATTCGGTTGCTAATTCACACTTTGATATTCTTGGAACCCACCTGTATGGAACTCCCAAAAGCAATTTTAATTATCCCCTTGCCAACCAGAAAGGGAAAGAAATCTGGATGACCGAACATTTATATGGCAGCGATTCCCCGGAGGAAAACACCTGGGCACTGGCCATGGAAGTGGCCGAGGAAATAAATCTGTGTATGGAAGCCCAAATGAGTGCATTCGTTTACTGGTACATCAGGCGGTTTTACGGCCTGATCGACGATGCCGGGAACATTACCGACAAAGGATATGTAATGTCCCAGTTTTCAAAATTCATACGGCCAGGGGCATATAGGGTAAGTGCCGAAATAAATTCAGCATCCAATGTTTCATCTACAGCTTACAGAACAGATTCAAGCCTGGTAGTAGTAGTTGTGAACAACAATAATAACAGCGTAAGTCTCGATTTTGATATTCAGAATAACATCGCCGGAGTTGATTCCCTAACCAAATTCACCACTTCGGAAAGCAAAAAGATAGTAAACGACGGTACATTCGCAATCAATGAAGGAAGCCTCTCAGCCACAGTTGACGCATTCAGTATAACTACCTTTACATCGGATGCATCGAATGGGGGTAAATTCGGAAACAAGCCACCGGTTGCATCTGCAGGAGGCAACAGGGAAATTCTCGATTCCTCCGGCTCTGGAGTTTCCATATCCCTGGCAGGTTCGGAAAGTTCGGACCCCGATGGGGAAATAATAAAATACTCCTGGGCTCAGAACGGATACCAGTTTTCTACTTCTCCCGATATCGATATCAACCTTGGTATCGGAGAATATACTTTTATACTCACTGTTACCGATAACGACGGTGCAACCGATCACGAAACAATTCACATTAAGGTTTTTAACAATAATTCCGAAGAAATCTGGCTCGAAGCCGAATGTACCGAAGTTGGCTCAAACTGGCAGACCCTTGAAGATAACAACAGTTCAAACGGAAAATATTTGATAGTAAAGCCCGGGATTCAGGCACTGAATTCCCCTTCGTCAAATGCCGATGACCTCCTGGTCTATCATTTTAGCGTAGAAGAAAGCGGAAGCTACAAAATCTGGGGAAGGGTACTGGCACCTACAGCCAACGACGATTCATTCTGGATTAAAATGGATGGCGGAAACTGGATCATGTGGAACAATATTGCCGGGGGAAGTACCTGGCAGTGGGACGATGTCCATAACCAGTCAGAAAGTAACCCAATGAATTATGCTCTTGACCCAGGCGGCCATACCCTGACGGTTTGTTTCAGAGAAGACGGGGCTGCCATCGACAAATTTTACCTGACCAACACGGGCCAGGAACCCACAGGGAAAGGCAGCGATGCAAGCAACTGCAATGCCAGCTCAAGCTCCGATACCGATAATTCAAGCGGTTTGATAAAAACCTATCCAAATCCGGCAAAACATGACCTATTTGTTGAAAGCCAGAAACCATTTAAAATATTGTTAATTTACAACGCACAGGGAAAGGTGGTTTGGCAAAAAACTTACTCCGTTTTCAAATATGCCGATAATGTTCCTTTGAATTTTGAAAATGGCATTTATCTGTTGCAAATTAGCGATGGCAAAAATTCATCGGTTAAAAAGTTTATTATTGAAAAGTAAAATTTAAGATAGATAACTATGAAAAAGTACTTCGTTTTATCGGTATCATTCGCTTTATTGTTGCTGAACAATATGGGTATTGCTCAGCCTGATTTTACCCGGAATCCGTTCATCCATGCCGATGTCCCCGATATGTCGATGATACGTGTTGGAGATACATATTACATGAGCAGTACAACGATGCATATGGCACCAGGCGTACCGATTATGAAATCGAATGACCTGGTAAACTGGGAAATTGTAAATTATGCTTACGATACCCTTGCCAACATCGATCCATTAAACCTTGAAGATGGAAAAACTTCCTATGGAAGGGGGTCATGGGCGAGTTGCTTACGTTATCACGACGGCAAATATTATATATCCACTTTCTCCAGCACAACCGGAAAAACCTATATTTTTTCCACGGAGGATATTGAAAATGGCCTGTGGGATAGAATTACCTTCTCCCCCAGCCTGCACGACAATAACCTGTTTTTTGACGACAATGGCAAAATTTACCTGATATGGGGAAATGGCAGGCTCATGATCGCTGAATTAAAAGAGGACCTTTCGGGATTAAAAGAAGGGACTCAACGTGTTTTGATTGAAAACGCGAGTGCCCCGGCAGGTGACAGGATTATGCTGGGCGCAGAAGGTTCCCAGTTATTTAAAATAAACAGGAAATATTATCTTTTCGCTATTACCTGGCCACGAGGCGGGATGCGTACCGTGGTAATCCATCGAGCCGACCATATAAACGGCCCCTGGGAAGGCAGGGTCGGGCTTCAGGACAAAGGGGTTGCTCAGGGGGGCCTGATCGACACCCCCGAGGGCGACTGGTATGCTTACCTGTTCCGCGACTACGGAGCCGTGGGCCGTATCCCCTACCTGGTCCCGGTAAAATGGGAAGACGGATGGCCCGTTTTAGGGATTGAAGGAAAGGTACCTGAATTTCTTGAGGGCTTGCCAGCCAGCAAAGGGTTGATTCCCGGCATTGTTGCTTCCGATGAATTCGGGCGGAAAAAAGGAGAACCTGCCTTGCCCCTTATGTGGCAGTGGAACCACAACCCGGATAACAGCCTATGGTCGGTTACTGAACGAAAAGGTTTTCTGCGGCTGAAAACCGGGCGTACCGACTCGTTATTTGTAAATTCGAGAAATACCTTGACCCAGCGTACTTTTGGGCCCGTTAGTTCAGCCTCCACTATGCTTGATGCAACAAACCTGAAAGAGGGCGATTTCGCCGGGTTATGTGTCCTGCAACGGAAATTCGGACAGGTGGGGGTTAAAGTCCAGAACCGGAAAAAATACATTTCTATAGTGAGCAACGAAACCGATACACCAACCGAATTGGAAAGTATCCCCCTTTCGCAAAACACCGTTTACCTGAAAATTGAATGCGATTTCCGGGACAGGGCTGATTTAGCTTACTTCTTTTATAGCCTCAATGGCAAAAAATGGAATGAAATCGGCCTCCCCCTTAAAATGGAGTACACATTGATGGAACATTTTATGGGATACCGTTTTGGATTGTTTAATTACGCCACAGAAAATCCAGGCGGATATGCCGATTTCGACTGGTTCAGGATCAAAGACCGTATTTCGGCTGAACGTACGGATTAATTTCATATGATAAAAAAATCATTTCAGGTATCATTTACAGGATATTGAAGTCAACCAGAAAACTAAAAATAACATTAATCAATAACAAAGGAGATAAACAAATGAAGTACAAAATTACACTTATTTTATTGGCAGCGCTAATGACCGGAGGGTTGTTTACTGCCCGATCACAGACTCAGGTTGTTGAGGATTTTAAGCCCTCATCAGTAAATCAGCCGGGGAAAGAATACCCCATGGTTAATTCCGAAGGACGGGTGCGGGTTCAGATTTCAGCACCTAATGCTACACAGGTACAGCTTGATATTAGTGCTGTAAAATACGATCTGACTAAAGATGAAAACGGTGTTTGGATTGGTGAATCTGCACCTCAGGATGAAGGTTTTCATTACTACCAGCTTTGGATTGACGGAGCTGCAGTTCCCGATCCGGGAAGCTTGTATTTTTATGGCGCCAGCCGTTGGGGAAGCGGCATAGAAATTCCTGCCAAAGACCAGGATTTTTATGCAATGAAAAATGTGCCTCATGGCCAGGTTCGCGAACATCCCTATTATTCCAAAACCAGCAATAGTATGCGTCGTTGTTTTGTATATACTCCTCCGGGATATAGCAAGGAAACCAACAAACGTTATCCCGTGTTGTATCTTCAACATGGTGGTGGTGAGGACGAAACCGGATGGTCAAACCAGGGAAGAGCCAACCTTATCATGGATAATCTGATTGCAGAAGGCAGGTCCGTACCCTTTATCATAGTAATGGACAATGGCACCTGGACGATGCCAAGGCCTCAACGCAACAGAGAGGAAGGTGAACGTCCCGGGCAATGGCCTCCTCAAGGATGGGCTGACGGTTTTATGAATACCTTGCTAAAGGATATCATTCCAATGATTGATGCCAATTACCGTACATTAACTGATCCGGAGTATCGCGCAATGGCCGGACTATCGATGGGAGGAATGCAAACCCGGGTTATTGCCCTTGCCAATCCCGATGTTTTTTCGTATGTGGGCTTATTCAGTGGAGGCAGCATTAGCACCGAGGATGTGAATAATGCACCCGGTTTTGAAGAAAACATTAAACTGGTTTTTATCAGTTATGGCAGCCGGGAACTTGAAAATCAGAGAAGAGGCCCATGGGGAGATCCTAAAGAAAATACTGAAAAACTGAAAGAAGCCGGTATGAATACGCATTTCTATGTATCACCTAAAACAGCTCATGAATGGCAAAGTTGGAGGCGAAGCCTGTATCAATTCGCACCACTTTTATTCAAAAACTAAAACTTTATAATTATGAAGCAATTTACAGCATTATTGGTATTACTAACGATTTTTACCGGTTCGTTATGTCTTGGACAAACGGATCAGGTAACGATTAAAGAAGATTTCAAACCTTCCACCCTGAATCAGCCGGGGAAAGAATACCCCATGGTTAATTCACAGGGCTACGCCCGGTTCCGGGTTGAGGCTCCTGAAGCCCAAAGTGTAATAGCAGGCCTGGGAGGAAGAGGCGGAACTCCATTAACACAAACAGAGGATGGTTCCTGGATGGGCACTACAGCAAATCCTTTAGATGAAGGCTTCCACTATTACCATCTTACAGTGGACGGTGGCACATTTAACGATCCGGGAACATTAAATTTTTATGGATCAACCCGTTGGGAAAGCGGCATTGAAATTCCGGCTCACGATCAGGATTTTTATGCCTTAAAGAATGTTCCTCATGGAAAGGTCCAGCAGATTCTTTTCCCTTCGCCAAGTACCCACACTTCACGCAGGGCATTTGTATATACTCCGCCCGGGTACGATAAAAATCTATCGAAGCGATATCCGGTATTGTATCTTCAACATGGCTGGGGCGAAGATGAAACCGCCTGGTCCAACCAGGGGCATGCCAATCTGATAATGGATAACCTGATTGCCGAAGGAAAAATTGAACCTTTTCTTATTGTGATGACTTACGGAATGACCAATGAAATTGAATTCGGAGGATTAAGAAATTTCGATATTAAACCGTTCCAGACAGTCCTTGTGAATGAATTGATCCCTTATGTCGATTCCCATTTCCGTACGATTGCCGATCTGCCTCACCGTGCTATGGCAGGCCTTTCGATGGGGGGTATGGAAACAAAAATGATCACATTGAATAAACCGGAAGTATTTTCTCATTACGCACTATTAAGCGGAGGTACATATGCACCTGATGACATCAAGGATAAATCTAAGGTTAAACTCATCTTCCTGAGTTGCGGCAGTAAGGAGAGACCTGAGGGTGTTAAGAATGCTGTAGCTTCACTGAAGGAAGCCGGGTTCAATGCAGTTTCTTATGTGTCAGAGGGAACAGCCCATGAGTTCCAGACCTGGCGTCGTAGCCTTTATCAGCTTGCTCCGCTGCTTTTCAAAAATTAAAATCATCTATAAAAAATATTCACAATGAAAAAATCATATGTCGCTTTATTTATATCCGCCATTTTAACAAGCGGAATTTGATTAGCTCAGAGGGATCAAACATCGGTAGTAGAGGATTTCAAAACATCATCTACCACGCAGCCAGGCAAAGAATACCCAAAGGTAAATTCCGAAAGAAGGGTGCGCGTTCAGATTTCTGCGCCTGAGGCAAACAGAGTTCAGTTTGATATCGATGCAGTAAAATACGACTTAACAAAAGATGAAAATGGTGTATGGACCGGGGAGTGTGCTCCTCAGGACGAAGGGTTTCACTATTACCAGCTTTGGGTTGACGGAGCCGCAGTTCCTGATCCGGGCAGCTTATACTTTTATGGTGCAAGCCGTTGGGGAAGCGGTATAGAGATACCTGCTAAAGACCAGGATTTTTATGCATTAAAAGATGTCCCTCATGGTGATTTACGCGAAAGCTATTATTTTTCGAAAACAACCAATAGCATGCGCCGCGTTTTTATCTATACACCTCCCGGATATGACCAGAACAAAAATAAAAAATACCCGGTATTATATTTACAACATGGAATGGGCGAAAATGAGACCGGTTGGGGAAACCAGGGGCGTGCAAACCTGATTATGGACAACTTGATTGCCCGGGACAAGGCTACTCCGTTTATCATTGTAATGGAAAATGGCAGTGTCAATTTTGGCGATCGTCCACGAGGACCCAGGCCGGAAAGGGCAGCCCCCGGAGACTCAACCCGCAGAATGCCAAGAGGCCCGGGGAGTTTCAACTTTGCCGGGCAATTTGAAAATATTCTCCTGAATGACCTGATTCCACACATCGAATCAAAATACCGGGTAATTTCAGATCAGGAACATCGCGCCATGGCAGGTTTATCGATGGGCGGGATGCAAACAAGATCAATTACCCTGGCCCACTCCGATGTTTTCTCACACGTTGGTATTTTCAGCGGAGGCAGTATAAGCATGGATGATATAAACAATTCACCCGGTTTTAAAGAAAAAGTGAAACTGGTATTTGTCAGCTATGGCAGCCGCGAACTCGAAAACCGCAGAATGAGTTTTGGGGGTGATCCCAAAGAAAATATTGAAGCACTTAAAAAGGCCGGCATGAACGCACATTTCTCTGTTTCGCCATCGACTGCTCATGAGTGGCAAAGCTGGCGAAGGGGCTTGCATGAATTTGCGCCGCTTCTGTTTAAATAATAACAAACGAATATTCAAAAAGCGAATGGGTGAAATCGGGAGAAAGCAATCAACTTCCGGATTTCACCCATCAAATTAAAATTTAATACGAAGGAACCATCATGAATTTTAAATCTGCTTCTGTTTTTTTTATGAATTGTATGAACCGCAGGATATGGCAATGCTCAACCAAACCAATCGGAAGTTATTGAAGATTTCAAACCATCTTCTGTCAATCAACCGGGAAAACAATTTCTGCAGGTAAATTCAGAAAGGCATGTGCGTACGCAAAACTCCGCTCCGGATACCCGAAAGATTCATAAACCTGCTACCCGGCACTTTACCTTCAACATGGAAGTTTTGAGGATGAAACTGCCTGGGCAAAACAGGGAAAGGCAAAACTGATTCTCGACAATCTGATCGCAGAATAAATACAAGATTTTTTTTTATCTTTCGTGAAATTCGGTTCGACAAATAAACCGGACCATTTATATTTTATAAACCAACTAAAAGTCATATTAATGAAAAACAAAGCATTTTTTAATTTACACCTGGGACAAACAATTAAATTGGTATTGACAGGATGTTTAATTGTTCTAACCGGCTATACTTTTGGACAGAAACTTCAGGTAAATGACCTTGGCTATTTTGAGAAAAATGGAGTGAACATACTGGTCTTCACCAACGAGTACAATGGAATGTTTTTCGATGAAAAAACAGCCGGCGTAGAAATCATCCATCACGAAGTGAGGACTTCCACCGGAGGAGCAGTCAGGATGCAGAACACTCCTGAACAGTGGGACCAGATTCCTACCGTTGTCGGAAGAAATGTTGACAAAGAAAATAACCGCATTGAGGTGGATTTGCATTACAAGGATCTTGACTTTGACACGAAATTGATCGTAACAGGAAAAGATCAGGGTGTGGAGATCAGTGTGTACCTCGATCAACCCCTTCCTGAAAAACTTGAGGGGCGCGCAGGGTTTAATCTTGAATTCTTGCCTTCAGCATATTTTGGGACAACCTACCTTGCAGATGGGAATCCGGGTATTTTTCCAAAGTACCCATCCAGTACTACGGAAATAAGGCCCGGCTCCGAAAAGATTCCCCAATTTGCAGGCCATACCACCTTTGACGACAGGGGGCGAGATGAATTTATCGTAACCCATCCTCTGGCATCCGGAAAAACCTTCGTACTGGCTCCGGAAGATCCTAAAAAAAGGGTAAAAATTCATTCAGAGGCAGAAATTATGCTCTTCGACGGACGGAATCTTGCACAAAACGGATGGTTCATTGTTCGCAGTTTGCTTCCTTCCGGAAAAAGCGGGAACGTCCTTACCTGGTATCTCGAACCCAATGCGGTCCCAGGCTGGAAAAGGCAACCGGTTATCGGGTTTTCACAGGTAGGTTATACCCCGGGCCAGGAGAAAGTTGCGGTTATTGAACTCGACCGGAACGATCCCCCTTTGAAAACAGCATCGCTTTACCAGGTTACCAGAGATGGGAAAAATATTGAAAAACTAACAGGAAATGTAACTGTCTGGGGAGAATTCCTGCGTTATAATTATGCGAAGTTTGATTTCAGTTCGGTTAAGGAACCGGGAGTTTACTATATTCAGTACGGGGATCAAAAAACAAATCCCTTCACCATAAGTCCCGATGTGTACGAAAATATCTGGCACCCAACCCTGGATGTCTGGTTCCCTGTGCAGATGGATCACATGCAGGTAAACGAGGCATACCGTGTATGGCACGGAGAGCCCTTTAAAGATGATTGCGTCCAGGCGCCCCTAAACCATCAGCATTTTGATGGATACTCCATGGGGAATACAACCGACACGAAATACAAACCGTTTGAGCGTATTCCAAACATGGCTGTCGGCGGATGGTTCGATGCAGGGGATTTTGATATCCAGACCGGTTCGCATAACAGTGTCATTTCAACTTTTGTAGATGTGTGGGAAGACCTTGCTATTGATCGCGATCAAACATTCATCGATCAGAAAACCCGCTATGTCGATATTCATCGTCCGGATGGGGTTCCTGATATTCTTCAGCAAATTGAACACGGTACACTCAACCTGGTCGCACAATGTGAAAACATTGGGCATCCGGTCCGGGGAATTGTTGTTCCGAACCTCCACCAGTATCATCACCTGGGAGATGCCATGACCGAGACCGATAACCTGCCCTACAATCCCGACCTCAAACTGTTTGAAACCGATGGGAAATCAAGCGGAACTCCCGATGACCGCTGGGCATTTACGACCCGCTCATCCTATTTGGATTTACAAACGGCTGCAACGTTGGCTGCTGCAAGCCGTGTACTGAAAGGGTACAATGATGATCTGGCGGAAAAAAGCCTGGCCAATGCAAAACGATTGCTGGAGGAAACAAACGCAGCCATGGAAGATTCCGGCAACGACAACGATAATCCGATGATGAGATGGCGCAGGGGATCAGATATGTCAACCGTGCTTGAATTGTACAAAACCACAAAAGAACAAAAGTATTTAGATCGCTTCCTGGAACAAATATGGCCTTCGCTTGAACCTCGTCCTCAGGGAAGAATGGGGTTTGGAGGAAGCATGAACCTTGGCATAGCTTTGCAGGCTCTGCCTTATATGGATGCTGCATACAAAACCAAATTAAAAAATTATGTAGTCATGCATAAAGAATCCTTAGCCCAAATGGATAAACAAAATCCATACGGGGTACCTGTCTCCCTCGGAACCTGGGGCGGCAGTGGCACCGTAGTAAGTTGGGCCATAACAAATTATTATGCATATAAAGCATTCCCTGAAATAATGAGCAAAGAAGATATTTTCAAGGGATTAAATTACCTGTTTGGGTGCCACCCTCATTCCAATGTTTCGTTTGTTAATGCAGTTGGAGTTCACACGAAGAGTGTCGCTTATGGAAACAACAGGGCCGATTTTACAACCATTGCAGGTGGTATCGTCCCGGGGCTGATTTTGCTCAAACCAGACTATTTGGAGAACAAAGACGATTGGCCATTTCTCTGGGGTGAAAATGAAGTCACCATTGGCGGCAGCGCGCAATATATCCAGCTTGGATGTGCAGTGAATGATTTACTAAACAATTAAAAGAGAGATAATGAAAAAGTGTATAGGATTGATCATCGGATTATTGATTGGTGCGAATCTTTCTTTTGGCCAAAACCCCATTATCCGGAACCAGTTTACTGCCGACCCTTCAGCAAGGGTTTTTAACGGAAAGGTATATGTTTTCCCCTCCCATGATATCGTAGCCCCTGAAGGAAAAAACCTGAGGCCCAACTGGTTCTGCATGGAAGACTATCATGTTTTCTCCTCAGAAAACCTTACCGACTGGACCGACCACGGAGTGATTGTAAGCCAGTACGATGCCCCCTGGATTAACTCTACTTCCTACAGCATGTGGGCACCTGATTGCATCGAACGGAACGGCAGGTATTATTTCTATTTTCCGGCCAGCTCAAAGGATCCCAACAGAAGGGGATCCCGGATAGGAGTTGCAATTGCCGAAAAGCCCGAAGGTCCTTACATTCCCCAGGATAAACCCATTGAGAATCTAATGGGCATCGACCCCAACCTGTTCATCGATCACGATGGACAAGCCTATTTGTACTGGTCGATGGGAAACCTGTATGGGGCAAAACTGAAAGACAACATGCTGGAGCTGGATTCCGAAGTAATAATCATTAAAGATATGCCGGATAAAGGCTTAAAAGAAGGTCCTTACCTCTTTGAAAGAAACGGGATCTATTACATGACCTATCCGCATGTGGAAAACAATACCGAACGGCTGGAATATGCCATGGGCGACAACCCCATGGGACCGTTTACCTTTTCCGGTGTAATTATGGATGAATCCCCTACCGGCTGCTGGACCAATCATCATTCAATCATAGAATATAAAAACCAATGGTATCTTTTTTATCACCATAACGATTATTCACCGGATTTTGATAAAAACCGGTCCATACGAATTGATAGTTTATTATTTAACGAAGATGGGACCATCCGGAAAGTTACCCCTACCCTGCGCGGTGTGGGTGTAACCAACGCCCGGGAGAAAATCCAGATAGACCGGTACAGCCACATCAGCCCTGCCGGTGCATCCATTGCCTTTCTCGACACGCTTGACACATTCAAAGGATGGAAAACCATCCTCGGGAATCAAGGAGCCTGGATTCAATACAACACGGTCGATTTCGGAAAGAAAAGGCTTAAAAAAGTTCAGGTTAACGTCTCATCTGATTTGGGAAGTACCCTGGAAATTCGCCTCGATACAAAGGATGGTCCTGTGGTTTCCGAAATAGAAATACCGGCAGGCAAAGGCTGGAAAACGATTGATGCAAAAACAAACAAATTACAGAAAGGAATCCATAATCTGGTCGTTGTTTTAAAAGATAAAAACCCGGTAGAGATAGACTGGGTACGGTTTGCTAACGAAAAATCAAATTAACTACGTAAATCTACGTTTCAGATTATGGCAACAGAAAAAAAAACAGACCCGAAATTGATTCCCAAAAAAACGTTATCTACCGGGGATATGATTCCCTGCATTGGATTTGGCACCTTCGGCTCCGACACGATACCGGCTGAAACCGTAGCCAACACAGTTAAGAAAGCCATTTATGCGGGCTACAGGCACATTGACTGCGCTTCGGTGTACGGCAATGAAAAAGAAATTGGTACGGTCCTGAAAAAAATCTTTCAAGACGGGTTTCTCAAGCGCGAGGATCTGTGGATTACTTCAAAGGTCTGGAACGATATGCACGACCATGTGGCCGAATCATGCAGGCAATCCATGGCAGATCTTCAGACGGATTATCTCGATCTTTATCTGGTACACTGGCCTTTCCCAAATTTTCATCCACCCCATTGTGATGTTACTTCACGAAGTCCGAATGCCAAACCATACATTCATAAAAGTTTCATGAAAACATGGCGGCAGATGGAACAACTGGTTGAATTGGGTCTGGTGAAAAACATCGGTACATCGAATATGACCGTTCCCAAGCTGAAGCTCCTGTTACGTGATGCCATCATAAAACCTGCCTGCAATGAAATGGAACTGCATCCCCATTTTCAGCAGCCCGGATTGTTTGAGTTTTGTATGGCTAACAATATTCAGCCTGTTGCGTATTGCCCGCTCGGATCACCCGGGCGTCCTGAACGCGACAGAACCCCTGAAGATACCGTCGACCTTGAAGACAACGCAATCGTATCCATTGCAAAACGATTGAAGGCCACTCCTGCACAGGTTGCAATTAAATGGGCCATACAACGGGGTCAAATTCCGATCCCCTTTTCCGTAAACCATTTTCTTGAAAATCTTAACGCTGCAGTGGGTGTAGATCTGACACCCGAAGATATGCTGGAGATCTCAAAAATCGATAAAAAGTGCAGATTGATAAAAGGACAGGTATTTCTCTGGAAAGAGGATCAGAGTTGGGAAGACCTCTGGGATGTGAACGGAGAAATTACCCCTGAATAAAAAAGGAAACAAACAAAACGGAGAGAAAAGACATGAAAAAAATGATGGGAGCAATCTTACCCGGGAACAGCAGTGTTGAGCTCAAAGAATTCGATGTTCCGGTACCTAAGCATGGTGAAGTTCTGATAAAAATGAAATCATCAACCATTTGCGGATCTGATATACGATGCATCTACCATGAACATCTGGGAAAAGGACCGGAAGGATATCAGCCGGGAATGATTGCAGGCCATGAGCCAAGCGGACAGATCGTGGAAACCGGTCCCGGCTGCCGCCGGTTCAAAAAAGACGATCGGGTAATTGTGTATCATATATCCGGCTGTGGAGTTTGTAACGACTGCCGGCGGGGATATATGATTTCCTGTACCAGTGAATACCGGCGTGCTTACGGCTGGCAACGCGATGGTGGAATGGCCGAATATTTGCTTGCCGAAGAAAAAGACCTCGTTTATTTACCCGATGAATTAAGCTATTCCGACGGAGCCCAGGTTGCATGCGGTTTCGGAACCGTTTATGAAGGCCTGGAAAAAATCGGGGTCAGCGGAAACGATGCCGTTCTCATAACCGGCTTAGGTCCGGTGGGACTGGCTTCCGCTATGCTGAGCAAAGCATTGGGCGCTGAAAAAATATTTGGCATTGAACTTCTGGATGAAAGAATATCCATTGCTGAAAATACAGGGCTCTTCGATAAGGTAATGAAAGCCGGCGATACGAATGTGGAGCAAATCCGCGATCTGACATCGGGCCACGGGGTGGAAAAATCAGTCGATTGTTCCGCAAACAACAAAGCTCGCCTCACCTGTATCCAGGCAACACGCAAATGGGGAAAAATCGTATTCCTGGGGGAAGGCGGAACC
The DNA here is from genome assembly GCA_964575025.1 of uncultured Mariniphaga sp. Classification (GTDB taxonomy): domain Bacteria; phylum Bacteroidota; class Bacteroidia; order Bacteroidales; family Prolixibacteraceae; genus JABMQB01. Next base: position 862 of record CAZNPV010000022.1, on the reverse strand, counting down.
TGTGAATTTCAGCCATCACGGGATATTATTCACGACCAGAAAACAATTTATGGCTCATGGGTTACGAATATCTGGCGCATGGAAGAACTTGTGGAACGACTGGTGCGGTGGAATATCAGACCGGAATCGCTTATAACACACCGATTCAGACTGCAGGATGCAGGCAGCGCCTACTCCCTGATGGCAAGCGGTAAATGCGGAAAAGTAGCCGTGGTATTTGATGAAGAAATTAAATAACCGTTTATCATGTTAAAAAATATACCCGATATCCTGAGCCCGGATCTTCTCAAAATTCTTATGGAAATGGGGCATGGCAATGAATTAGTCATTGCAGACGGGAATTTCCCTGCTGCTTCCATTGCACAAAGGTTGGTACGCCTGGACGGACATGGGATCCCTGAAATTTTACAAGCCATCCTAACCTTCTTTCCGTTGGATACCTATGTTGAATTTCCGGTGGGATTAATGGCCGTGACTCCCGGTGACAATACGATGCCGGTGATATGGGAAGAATACAGAAAAATAATCAGAGACAGCAGAGAACCATTCAGGGACTTCGAAACCATTGAACGGTTCGCGTTTTATGAACGAGCCAAAAAAGCTTATGCCGTAATTGCTACAGGAGAATCTGCATTGTATGCAAACATTATTCTGAAAAAAGGAGTGGTGATTAAATAATCCACCATCAAAGAAGGGGGTAGGTTATTTAATCCATAAAATTATGAGAACCAATACAATAATGTATAATTTTTTTGGTCCGAAGTCCGAAGTCCGAAGAGTTCTTTACTCCGGACTCCGGACTCCAGACTTCCGTCTTCGGTCTTCCGTCTCCGGACTTCCGTCTCCGGTCTCCGGTCTCCGG
>CAZNPV010000021.1:49831-64643 GCA_964575025.1 uncultured Mariniphaga sp. | reverse complement strand
CCTCCTACGATATACACCACATCCGGAATTGGATAAACCGTATAGGTCAGGTTGTTGATATCGGCTATCACCCGGTAGTCGCCTTCCACAGCCGGGGAAGGAATTGCCGGCGGATCCGCTACGGTTTCATCCGGCCGGTAAACCAGGTTCCCTTCCGTTGGGGTGCCTGCATCATCGGTACCCCACATGGGAGCCCAGGCACCCAGGGTTTTAATAAACTTAATGAAGGCATTGGCTTTCAGATGCGCCACAATGCCGTAAACCCCCGGACTCATATAGGGAGCCGGTAGGGCATTGGCATTATCCCATCCCGGATCGGTGGCATCTCCCAGTAAATAGATGGGTGGTAATTTAACCGAATAAGGAATGGCTGTAAAGGCAAATACTTCGGAATACTGAGGATCGGTATTATTGCTGACAAACGCTTTTACCCTCAACTCCATGGCAGCGCTCACATCCGGATTACACTCCATCATGATCAGCATATCGTTTAATTCTCCTCCGGTAAGGCTGTACCGCAGTCCGTTGATGGTTGTCAGTTCATACGGATCAGCAAACCCCGAACCGGCTTTAGCCAGCTCAACGGTGTAATTCACCGCTCCGTAATAGCCGAAATCGGCTATCGACCATACCATGTTCAACACGGTTTCACCGGCTGTCTCCTGGCTCAGAAACATACTAGCCGAACCGGTCACTGTCAGTGTGGGACCCCCCCGGTACTTGATGGATGGTTGGGTTTCAAACTCTTCACAAGACTGAATGGCAAACAATCCCATGAAAACAATTAATAAAATTCCTATTTTTTTCATCTCATTATGGTTGTTAATTTTTATCGGTATTCGATGTAACTCGTTCCAAAATCTATCGAAACTCGTTTCATTTTGTTTGAATTTAAATGGGACTAATATCCCGGATTTTGAACCAGGTTGATATTGGCAACCACATCCGCTGCAGGAATCGGATAAATGTTATATTTTTCATCGATTCCTTTTCCTTCCTGGACAGCTCCTTTCCATTGCCATATATATTCACCTCCGGCAAATTTGCCAAAACGTACGAGGTCGGTCCTGCGGTGGCATTCCCAGTACAATTCACGGGCCCTTTCATCCAGAATGAAATCAAGGGTCAGTTCACTCAATGCAATGTTCCCGTTCTGATTTCCGTAAGCTCTCTCGCGCAACATATTCACATATTGCAGGGCGGTTCCCTTGTCGCCACCGGAAGCTCCCCGTAAGACAGCCTCGGCATACATCAGATAGGCATCTGCCAGACGGAACATCGGAAAATCGGTATCGGTATAGGTTATATGGGAACCGGGTGTACCATTCCGGGTAACGTTCTTGAACTTGGTAACCGCCCATCCTTCTGAAAACTCAAAGGGATCGGTTATATCCAGGGTCTGCCCGTCGAAATAGAACATCGCCCGGTTGTCAATATACGGTTCCAGAATATAGGTAAGGTTTTCCGCATCCAGAATGATCAGATACTTCCCGGGTATGGTGATCGGAATATTGGCCCCGTCCGGTTCAAGTATACCGTCCAGTCCGTTATCCCCCAGGTTCAGGGTCCAGCTGTCGTTGGCCCGGAATTTAAACTCACCGGCACTGAGATCCACCATTACAGACCATACTCCTTCCTCTTCGTTGTATTGCATATTCACATCCGAATCCCATCCGGTAGGAGTAGCATCTCCGATGATTCCCCACTGATCCGGGGTATCGTATTTTTCAACCGTGCAGGTATAATCGGGAGTACCCAGATGCAGCTCAAACCGGTATTTCCCGGATTCACTAATCTGAATATTTCCTCCCCCATATTCCAGGATTCCATCCCCGCCATCATCGCCCAGGTTGATATCCCAGGCATCGTTGGCCCGGAATTTCACCTCCCCGGCCGTTAGTTCCACAATCACAGACCAGGTTTTTGTGTCCGGGTCGAACTCCATGTTGGTGTCGGTATCCCAGCCACCGGGCGTAGCATCTCCAATCAAACCCCAGTCTGTTTTTACTGAAGCAACCGTAAAGTCATTCAGGTTCACGTTGATTTTATACATGCCAGCTGTAGGGGCTACCAGGTTTGCTCCTTCAACTTCCAATGTGCCATCGGCATCGTTATCCCCCCAGTTGACATCCCAGTTCGGGCCTTCCGTAAATTTGTATTCCGAATTATCGCTGGCAAACCAAATATACCCCTCATAAATCCCATCTGAATTTACGGAAGCCAGTTTCGCCACATTTTCATCACCCGGTGACCAATCCGCACCATAGCCGCTTGCAGACTGGTACCCACCAGGCACATAAATCACCGGATAATCCGAAGCGCTCTTACGGGGTACCGAACTGATAACCACACTTTTCATGGGCATTTTTGCCGATTTCAGGGTTTCCAGGTTATAAAATTTACCCACAAAGCTTTTCATAGCCCTCAGGCCGGCCCACGGTTCGGTAATCCCAAAGTCTGCCACATTCATGGAACCCCCGACAGAGGCATGAATAATGAAGGTGGTTCCTCCCCAGGTCCGTATCTTATTTCCGTCAAAGGCGATGGGGAAAATCACTTCATTCGACGAGTGATTGTCGGCCAGGAAAAGATGGGAGTAATCCTCTTCAAGGGTATATCCTGCATCAATAACCTTCTTGCTATAATTCAATGCTTCTGAATATTTATCTTCTCCGATATAGACTTCTGAATTCAGGTACAGCTTGGCCAGCAACATCCAGGCAACAGCTTTGTCGGCCCGGGCATATTTATTGGTCCGGGGTGCAGGCAATTCCGGTTCCACAGCCAGCAATTCCGATTCCACATAATCAAAGAGGTCGGCTCTGGCAATCTGTTCCGGGAAGAAGGAACCCACCGCATCGTCCTCTGTAACAAACGGAACATTGCCAAACATATCCAGCGCATGGTAATAACTCATAGCACGCAAAAACCGGGCTTCCGCACGGAATCCCTGTATTTCTTCCTGTTTGGCGGCATCAATACCCCGCTCGCTCATTTTATCTTCCGTTGTTTCCCGGATAAACTCGTTGCACAGGGAAACCTGATAAAAAATACGGTAATACATATTGGCGACAAACTCGTTGTTTGATCCCCAATCCATTTCAAAATAATCCCTCAGGTTTCCGTCGTTCCACCCGAGAATGGCTTCATCGGTAGGCACTTCCTGTGCATACCAATACGCCCTCAGATACTGCCCGAATCCCTCATCCAGTCCACTCAGGTCATTATCTCCACTCGGTCCTTCCTGGCCTGAAACAGCCAGACCGGCATACAATTTTGCCAATACCTGAATATAGGAATCCGGATCATCGTAAACCGATGCGGAGGTTACCACATCTTCATCCAACGGCAAAGTATCAAGATCGTTTACGCAGGATGTAAATGCTATAAGCAACGCACTTACAACCAACACCATCAATTTATATTTCCTTAACATCATGATCTTTGTTTTTTATATTAATAATCAATACTTACACCCAACATGAATATCGCAGGACGCGGATAGATGTTGTTGTCTATTCCGTTTCCCACTTCCGGATCCAATCCTTCGTAGTCTGTAATAACCAGAACATTCTGAGCGGTTCCGAAAACCCGGCAGTTCAGTTTGTCGTTAAAGGCATTTCTGAACGTATACCCCAGGCTGATGTTATCAAGCCTCAGGAAAGATGCTTCTCTGACAAAGAAGTCGGAGAAGTATTTCACATTCTCAAAAGGAGCTTTCTGAATGCTGGTAGAAATATTGCTCAGGGCTCCGGTAGAGTGATACAGGTTGCTGTAGGCAGTCCCGGACCACCGGTTGTTGTACACATAATTTCCCAGGTTAACCCTTCCGGAGAAGCTGAAATCCCAGTTTTTATAATTCAACCGTGACGAGAAACCCATAAATACATCCGGAGCTGCTTTCTTATAGCGGTACCGGTCGTCGTTGGTGATGACTCCGTCACGGCTGGTATCTTCATACAACCCTTCAATGGGCATCCCATCGGCATCAAAAACCTGCTTATGAACAAAAAAGGAACTTTGCGGATATCCGACACTATGGATCTGAATAGTATTTCCTACGCCCCCGGAGATCCCGCCCGTCTGCACACCAATATAATTGGGATCATCAATAGCGGTCAGTTTCGTAATTTCATTTTTATTGTAGGATGCATTGAATCCGATCTCCCAGGAGAGGTCCTTTCTGGAAATGGCCATTGCATTGACAGAAAACTCAATTCCTTTGTTTTCAAGATCTCCCACGTTGGTGAGGATATAGTTTGTCAGGTTGGTCCCTGCCGGAACCGGTATAAAGTTGATCAGGTCATCGGTTTTCCTGAGATACACATCCAGGGTACCGGTAATCCGGTTGTTCATAAAGCCATAATCCAGTCCGGCGTTGTAGGTCGTTGTTTCCTCCCATTTGATGTTGGCATCGTACCCTTCCGGCCGCAATGTAGTGATATACTGGTCCCCGAATAAATAGGTGGCCGTTGGTTCACTGTAGGTATAGCTGGGCAGGTAGGGATAATCGTTATTGGAAATGTTCTGTTGTCCGGTGATCCCATAGCCAAGCCGCAGTTTCAGGTCTGAAACAACATTGCTGCTGCGCAGGAAATTTTCCTCTTTGATCTTCCAGGCAAAGGCTGCCGAGGGGAACGTACCCCACCGCGTATCCGGAGAAAACCGGGATGAACCATCGTGCCGTACGGTAAAGGTAAGCAGGTATTTATCCATCAGGGAATAATTTAATCTTCCGAAGAACGAAACCAGGTAACTTTCTGTTTCATAATCGGTGTCCGTATTGATAACCGTTCCTCTTACATTGGAACTGAAATTGGTACCTGCTCTCCAGAAATGCTGCCATGAATAGCCGGCCATCGCATCAATCCGGCTCTCGATGGCATCTACCTCCTTAACATAGTTGAGATAGAAATCCAGCAATTCGTTCTTTTTATCCTGGGTATAGGTATTGTCGGTCCCTCCGCCATTCACGGCATCGTACCCCCAGGGGGCATTTTCAGGTACAAAAATATACCCGTCACTGGTTGAATAATCAGCTCCCAGATTCAGGTTTGCAATGAGTTCCGGAAGAAAATGAAACTTATAATCAACCTGAAGATTTCCGATCCCCCGGTAGACATTCGACTGATCATCCTGCATTTCAAGCTGGGCCAAGGGATTGGTAACCGCCAGGAAATTGGGGGTCCCGTCCGCATTGGTCCATGTGAAGAATCCTCCGTACGGACTTGATTCATCGTAAACAGGTTGTGTCGGGTCAAAACTCACAGCCGAGCCAATAGCCCCCTGGTTGGAGAAATTGTTATGAATATACATTCCTTTAAAATTGGCATTGAGGGTTAGCAATCCGTCAAAAAACGAAGGATTCAGGCCCAGGGTCCCGGTATACCGGTCCAGCCCGGAATTTTTCAGGATCCCCTGTTGATTGGTATACCCTACCGATGCACGATACGGTTGTTCTTTCACAGAACCGGTAATACTGATATTATGGTCTGTACTAATCGCTTCCCTGAAAATTTCGTCCTACCAGTCCGTATTGGCAGACCCCAACAGGTTAACCGCATTTTTTCCGGCATACCGTTCGTTGATCAGATCCCGGAATTCATTTGCATCAAAAACGTCAATTTCATTGGTTCTCATGCTTACCGAAACATTCCCGTTGTAGGTGATCTTCATGGGCCTTCCTTTCAGTCCCTTTTTCGTTGTGATAATAATCACTCCGTTGGAAGCCCTTGATCCGAAAATAGCCGTTGCGGACGCATCTTTCAATACAGTAAACGTTTCAATATCACTGGGGTGTACAGTACTCAGAGGATTTCGCATCCCCGAAATACCATCGTTGTCAACCGGCACTCCGTCGATGACAATCAACGGATCATTGCTGGCCGATAGGGACGATCCCCCGCGAATGCGTATCATGGCCCCTTCCCCGGGCGCTCCACCTCCGGTAGTGATCTGAACGCCGGCAATCTTCCCGGAAACCAGTTCCTGAGGCGAAGTGATCGAACCCACATTAAAGTCATCCGTATTGATAGCCGATACCGAACCGGTCGCATCTTCCTTCTTAACCTGTCCGTATCCGATTACCACAACTTCTTCCAGTTGTTCCGTATCAACAGCCAGCGCAACGGGTATCGTATTCGCACTTCCAACCTCAATCTGTTGGGTGACATATCCGATGAAAGAAAAAGCAAGCGTCTGGCCCTGTTCAACATTCAGAGAATACTCTCCATCCATGTTCGTAACCGTCCCTGTGGTCGTTCCAACCACCACAATGGAAACTCCAGGCAATGGCTCACCCGTCGATGCATCGGTAACCCGGCCTGTAACTGTTTTTTGTTGACCATAGCTCAGCATAAAACCGAGCATCGCAACAACAAACAGGAGCATTTTAAGATTTTTACAGATAATCTTCATACTTTTAATTTGTTAGTAAATAAAATTCAATTTTTGCATGTTTGATTTTTAATCGTTGTTCGTAGCAATTTACTTTCCCGAAAAACCCTTTCCGCTGATCTCCGGAAATTTCCTCAGGCCAAGTTAACCATTTCGTTTCTATATTTCTTAACATTTATTAACGCTAAAGTCACGCAAACGTTTGCGAATTCGTTTGCATAATTTATGTTATACAACAGGTGGGTACTGGTAGGGTTCTTTTCCGCACAAAAAAAGATCGGCCGGAAAAATTAAAAGAAAAAAAGATTATTAGGCTAAAATTGCTATTTTTATTATTTAAAGGGACCTAAGAAGTTCCCCCTATTCCGGAAACGCAAGAAAGCAGGAAGCCTGAATTTCCGGGAATCCCTTTAGATTTAACACTTTACTATTGGACAATCAATGCATTAACCGAAAACTAACCAGGTGAAAAGCGGGCAGGTTACCATAAAAGACATCGCACAGGAACTGGGGATTTCACCGTCCACAGTTTCGAGGGCCTTAAAAAATCATCCGGATATAAGTCCGGTCACTAAAAAAGCAGTCAATGACCTTGCCCGGAGGTTAAATTATCAGCCGGATGCTGTAGCCTTAAGTCTGAGGCAAAACCGGAGCAATACCATTGGGGTTATCATTCCTGAGATTGTGCATTATTTTTTCTCATCGGTGATCAGTGGCATTGAGGATGTGGCCTATGATGCAGGTTTTACGGTTATTATCTGTCAGTCGAACGAATTGTACGACCGGGAATATTCCAATGCAAAAACCCTATTATCTCACCGGGTGGATGGAGTTCTTGTTTCCATTACCAAAGAGACGGATGATTATCAGCATTTGTATGCTATCAAAGAGCGGAACATACCTGTTGTTTTCTTTGACCGGATTGTTCCGGGTTTTCTGGCGGATCAGGTCATCATTGATGACAAGGAGGCTGCTTACCGTGCAACCCGTCATCTGATTGAGGGGGGTCGCAAACGAATTGCCCATTTTGCCGGGCCTCAGAACCTGCTGATCGGCAAACTTCGTAAAGAAGGCTATATGGATGCATTAAGAAAAGCCGGTCTCCCGGTTGAAGAAAGGCTGATGAAAGAGGCCGACACCTTCGAAAAAGCACATATTTATGCTACTTCCCTTCTGGATTCGGGCCATCTCCCGGATGGTATTTTTGCCGTCAATGACCTTACTGCCATTGGGGCCATGCAAACCCTTCAGAAACGGGGAGTGAAAATCCCGGAAGAGGTGGCTATCGTAGGGTTCTCAGATGGCAGATTTTCCGGCATGACCGATCCTACGCTTACCTCGGTTGATCAGCATGGATACGAAATGGGTACGATGGCTACAAAAATGTTGCTGAAACGAATTATCTCAAAGGATCAGGATCTGCCCTTCGAAACAAAAATTCTGAATGCCGATCTGATCATCCGGGACTCTTCTGTTTAAAGCCGCCAGGAAAATCAAAAAAAATACACCCTGGGTGCAAACGTTTGAAACAAGGCCGGCATAGTATTCCCCCCTCTGAATCCATCAAAATCATGAAAGGTAATTTGCTTTTTTCCTGAAAGGTATGCTATATTTGTTTAGCAATTTACTTACCGGACTATTTCCTCCAACGATTTCCGGGTTTCCCGGAGCCATGTATTTTTATGGGTATCAATCAACTTTAAACCATCGTGATATGAGAATAAAACCTGCTCTCAGTTTTTGGCAGATCTGGAACATGAGTTTTGGATTTCTGGGCATTCAATTTGGTTTTGCCCTGCAGAATGCCAATGTATCGAGGATCTTTCAGACCTTAGGCGGCGATGTGGACCGGCTGGCTGTTTACTGGCTGGCGGCCCCGGTCACCGGACTGATCATACAACCCATTATCGGTCATTACAGTGATAAAACCTGGGGCCGTCTGGGACGCCGGAGACCCTATTTTCTCTCCGGGGCTCTTCTTGCCTCCCTGGCGTTGCTGTTTATGCCCAACTCCCCGGTTTTATGGGTAGCTGTGGGAACCTTATGGATTATGGATGCCTCCATAAATATATCCATGGAGCCCTTCAGGGCTTTTGTGGGGGATAACCTCCCTTCACAGCAACGTACCCAGGGATTTGCCATGCAAAGCTTTTTTATCGGCACAGGAGCCATCATTGCTTCCTTCCTGCCGTACGCAATGACCGAATGGTTCGGAATTTCCAATACAGCACCTGAAGGAATCATCCCCGATTCCGTAAAGCGGTCTTTCTACATCGGGGGAGTGGTATTTTTTCTTTCTGTCCTTTGGACGGTTATCCGCTCCAAAGAGTATTCGCCAGATGAGATGAAGGAGTTTGAACAGGAAAAAATAAGCACCAATCCGGATGCAAAACTGGTATACCGGAAAGCTGCCGGCCTGTTAAACGTATTTCTGAGAAACGGATTTATTTTTCTGATCGTTGGAATATTGTTCTGTTATTTTATTTACCGTAAGCAACTTGAAAAAGAATTGTTTATTGTTGGTGGCGGCCTGGCTTTGTTTGGTGTGATTATGCTTTTTTCATGGCTGATGACTCAGAAGGGGAAAACCCAAAACGGTTTGATTGAGATTGTCACCGATATGCTTAACATGCCAAAAACAATGTGGCAACTGGCCATTGTCCAGTTTTTCTCATGGTTTGCACTTTTTGCCATGTGGATTTACACCACCCCGGCTGTAACCGGACATGTTTACGGGACCAGCGATACCACTTCGGCCCTGTACAATGAGGGAGCAAACTGGGTAGGTTTTCTCTTTGGCATTTACAACGGCTTTGCCGCCCTCGTGGCTTTCGGATTGCCTCAGCTGGCAAAAATCACCAGCCGTAAAAAGACCCATGCCATCTCCCTGGTCATGGGAGGGCTCGGACTCCTCTCCTTTTACATTATCAGGGACCCGAATCTGTTGCTGTTCTCTATGCTGGGTGTGGGGATTGCCTGGGCAAGCATCCTCTCGATGCCGTATGCTATCCTGACCGGATCGTTGCCCGCAGCGAAAATGGGAACCTATATGGGAATTTTCAATTTTTTTATTGTCATCCCACAGATCCTGGCTGCCAGTATTCTCGGTTTCTTTATGCGGAAATTTTTCGGCGGGGATGCCATATGGGCCCTGGTCGCCGGAGGGATCTCTTTGCTCATTGCGGCGTTGTCAGTAGTACTGGTTGATGACATCGACAGTCCCAAAAAATGAATGGGACTCTTCCGGATCTTACCGGGAAAAACAACCCGGAGATCCTAACACAAGACTGTTATTCAGTTCATTAAGATGGATTTTTTTATGAAAGACTATATCATACACAACGATTGGAAAATTATTGAAGAGGGATTTGACCCGGCCTTAAACCGGATATCAGAAAGCATTTTCAGTATCGGAAACGGAAAAATGGGACAACGGGCAAACTTCGAGGAAGCCTATTCCGGGGATTCTCTGCAAGGGACCTATATCGGGGGAATCTATTATCCCGATAAAACACGGGTAGGCTGGTGGAAAAACGGCTATCCGGAATATTTTGCCAAAATCATAAATTCGGCCAACTGGATTGGCATTAACGTGCAGGTAAATACCGAAGAGCTGGATCTGGCAAAAATCAATATCCTCTCCTTCCGACGGGTCCTCAACATGAAACAGGGATCACTCAGCCGCTCGTTTACTGCCAAAATGAAAAACGGAAACCAGGTGGAGATCAATACGGAAAGATTCGTAAGTGTGGACGATACGGAGATCGGAGCGATCCGTTATGCCATAAAAGCCCTCAATTTTTCCGGAGATCTTCAGATTACCCCTTACATTGATGGGGATGTATTTAACGAGGATTCCAACTACAACGAAAAATTCTGGGTCGGAACTTCAAAAGAAATAAACGGAGAGGAAGGATACCTGGAACTTGAAACCTTAAAAACTGCATTCAGGGTTTGTACAGGCATGCAATTCAGTATACTCCGGAACGGGAAAATTATACATCCGGAAATCCGGAATGCTAAAAGAGAAAAATACATTGAGTCATCGGTTACGGTACCTGTAAAAAAAGGAGATGAAGTGGTGGTTATCAAACTGGCCTCAACCGTAACCTCCCTGAATTATGCCAAAAATGAACTTCTCCGGAAGGGGAAAAAAGCCATTCAGAGAGGGCTGGAAGCCGGGTATGATACCCTGCTTGAGAACCACCGGAAAAAATGGCTGGAGAAATGGAAGTACAGCGATATACAAATTGAGGGGGATACGGCTGCCCAACAGGGAATCCGCTACAGTATCTTTCAGCTCGGCCAATCCTATTCAGGAGAAGATGAACGCCTGAATATTGGCCCCAAAGGGTTTACCGGAGAAAAATACGGAGGAGTGACCTACTGGGATACCGAAGCCTATTGCCTGCCTTTCTATCTGAGTTCCGCACCGGTTGAAGTTTCCAGAAATCTGTTGATATACCGGCATAAGCATTTGCAGAAAGCCATTGAAAACGCCAGGAAACTGGGATTTACAAACCATGCAGCTCTTTACCCGATGGTTACCATCAATGGAGAGGAGTGCCATAACGAATGGGAGATTACCTTCGAAGAGATTCACCGCAACGGAGCCATTGCCTATGCAATCTGGAACTACATAAATTATACCGGCGACACCGGATATCTGGCTCCCTTCGGATTTGAAGTACTCCTGGCTATCAGCCGTTTCTGGAGCCAACGGGTTAACTGGTCCGAAGCCAAACAAAAATACGTCATTCTGGGCGTTACCGGACCCAACGAGTATGAAAACAATGTCAACAACAATTTCCATACCAACTATCTGGCTGTGTGGACATTAAAATACACTCTGGAAGTGATCAGCTTTCTCAAGAAAGAAAATTCTTTTCTGTACAGGGAGATGATTGAAAAATGGAAATTCAATGAACTAACGGAAACTTCCCGCTTCAAAGAGATTATCGACAAAATGTATTTCCCGGAGGATCCGAAGACGGGGATTTTTCTTCAGCAGGATGGATTTACCGATAAGGAACTGATCCCTGCTTCCAACCTCCCGGCCTCAGAAAAACCCATCCATCAGCATTGGTCCTGGGACCGGATCCTTCGCTCCTGTTATATCAAACAGGCCGATACGCTTCAAACCATGTTTTGGTTTGAAGATGATTTCTCCCTGGAGCAAATCAAACAGCATTTTGATTACTACGAACCGCTTACCGTTCATGAATCCTCCCTGTCGCCTTGTATACACTCCATACTGGCTGCCAAATCAGGCTATCTGGAAAAATCCTATGCATTGTACCTGCGCACTTCACGCCTCGACCTGGATGATTACAACAACGATACCGAAGATGGATTGCATATAACCAGCATGGGAGGAACCTGGATGGCTGTAGTTATGGGATTCGGAGGACTTCGGGTTAAGAAAGACCGGCTCATCTTTCATCCTTTCCTGCCCGGAAAATGGAAATCCTGGTCTTTCAGAATTGACTTCCGCGGGGCCCATCTGGAAGTAAAAAAAGAAAAAAACCGGTTTACAGTTGAAAACCATTCCAACATTTCGGTTCCCTTAACCGTATGGAACAATGAAATGGTTTTAAAAGCACATGAAAAAAAAGTATGCAAAAAATAATCCGATACGAATGAAACGAACTGTTATTCTTCTCTTTGTACTGTTGACAACCCAAATGGGATACTTCGCCTCCCCTGATATAAAACGAGTGGAACCCATGTTCTGGTGGGCAGGAATGAAGAATCCCGGCCTGCAACTGATGGTTTACGGGGAAAATATTTCCGGAGCAGAGGTAAGCCTGCGTTACCCGGGGATTCACATTGTGAGTGTTTCAAAGGTTGAAAATCCCAATTACCTGTTTATCGACCTGCATCTGTCTCCGGCAACCAAACCCGGAAAGGTTGATATTCTTTTTCAAAAGAAGGGGCAGACCGTGGGTACCTTTCCCTATGAGTTGAAAGAACGCCGGGAAGGTTCTTCCCTGCGTACCGGATTCAATTCTTCGGATGTGATTTACCTGATCACTCCCGACCGTTTTGTGAATGGGGATCCCTCCAATGATGCGGTGGCAGGAATGAAAGAACAACCGGACCGCAGCGACAGGGACGGACGCCACGGGGGCGACATCCGGGGGATCATTAACAACCTCGATTACCTGGAAACAATGGGCTTTACTGCGGTATGGCTGAACCCGGTCCTGGAAAACAACATGTCCCGGACATCCTACCATGGATATGCAACGACCGATTTTTATAAGGTAGACCCTCGGTACGGAAGCAACGAAGAATACCTGGAACTCTCCGCAGAACTAAAAAAACGCGGAATGAAACTGATCATGGATATGATATTCAACCATTGCGGATCGGAACACTGGTGGATGGAAGATATGCCTGGGCCCGGATGGATAAACCATTATCCGGATTACAAAATTACCAACCACAGACGAACGGTTAACCAGGATCCACATGCCTCAGAAGCCGATATCAAAGGCATGGTCGACGGCTGGTTTGTCCCCACCATGCCCGACCTGAACCAACGAAATCCTTTTATGGCAAAATACTTAATCCAAAATAGCATATGGTGGATTGAATACGCCGGATTAGACGGAATCAGACAGGATACCTGGCCTTATCCCGATAAGGAAATGATGGCTGAATGGACCCGCCAGGTGCTCAATGAATATCCCCATTTTACCATTGTCGGCGAAGAGTGGAGCTTGAACCCTGCTATTGTTGCATACTGGCAAAAAGGAAAAACCAATTCCGATGGCTATGAATGTTCCCTGCCCAGCCTGATGGATTTCCCGCTGCAGAATGCCGTAAGCCGGGCTTTGCGTAACCAAGAATCCTGGGATTCCGGACTGATCGAACTGTATGAAGCCCTGTCCAACGACTTTCAGTATGCTCATCCGGAGAATCTGGTCGTTTTCCCTGACAACCACGACATGGCCCGTTTTTATGTTCAGGTAGGAAACGATCCCGACCTGCTGAAAATGGGATTAACCTATTTCCTGACCACCCGCGGAATTCCTCAGATCTACTACGGAACAGAAATCCTTATGAGCCATCCCGGTGATGCCCACGGCGATATCCGGGCCGATTATCCCGGAGGCTGGAAAGACGATCAAAAGAACGCCTTTACCGGAAAAGGATTGACAGAAAACCAGAAAGAGGTGCAGCATTTTGTAAAGAAACTCCTCACCTGGCGGAAAAAAGAAGAGGTTATTCACAACGGACAATTAACCCACTTCGTACCGGAAAACGGAATCTATGTATTCTTCAGATACAACAAAGAGAAAACCATAATGGTCATCCTCAATAAAAATGGATCTGAAACGGTTTTGCCCACCGAAAAGTTTTCGGAGAGGATGCACGGATTTTCGTCCGGGAAGGACCTCATCACCTCACAAAACCTGGATGACCTTTCTGAAATAAGGGTCCCGGCCCGTTCGGCCATGATCATTGAATTAACTAAACACTAAATTTTAACAAATGAAACGATCTCTTTTTTTAATTTCGATCCTGCTCTTCCTTTTAGGAAGTTGCAAGCAGGAATCCCGCGAAGAGTCTTCGCCGGATCCGCTGGCCTGGGCTGATGATGCCGTCATGTATGAAGTAAATGTCAGACAATACACCCCTGAGGGAACGTTTGATGCATTTGCCGAACATTTGCCCCGGTTAGAGAAACTGGGAGTAGAAATTCTCTGGTTCATGCCGGTTCATCCCATAGGCGAAAAGAACCGGAAGGGGACCCTGGGTTCCTATTATTCCATCCGGGATTACAAAGCCGTCAATCCGGAATTCGGTACGATGGAAGATTTTAAAGAGCTGGTGGATAAAGCACATGCTATGGGTTTCAAGGTCCTGATCGACTGCGTGGCGAATCATACTGCGTGGGACAACGCGTGGATGGAAGACCACATCGATTGGTACACCCGGGATTCCCTGGGCCATGTGGTTCCGCCGGTTGCTGACTGGAGTGATGTGGCCGACCTGAACTACGAAAATGCCGGAATGCGGGCTGCCATGCTGGATGCCTTGAAATTCTGGGTCGTCGAAGCAGATATCGACGGCTACCGGTGCGACTATGCCGGTGGCGTACCTACCGATTTCTGGGAACAAGCACGCAAGGAACTGGATGCCATCAAACCGGTTTTTATGCTGGCTGAAGACCAGGACCACCTGGACCTGCTTGAAAACGCCTTCGACTGCAACTACGGATGGACCTTTCACCATTATATGAACGAAATCTACAACGGAGATAAAGCCATTGCCGTGATCCCTGAATACTTTCACCAGATTGACAGCACCTACCCGGAAGGAACCTATCCCTTGCAGTTTACATCAAACCATGATGAAAACAGCTGGAACGGAACGGTTTATGAGCGGCTGGGAAAAGCAGTGAAAA
>CAZNPV010000021.1:47625-49731 GCA_964575025.1 uncultured Mariniphaga sp. | reverse complement strand
GATGAAAACAGCTGGAACGGAACGGTTTATGAGCGGCTGGGAAAAGCAGTGAAAACCTTTGCTGCCCTTCAGTTTACGGTTCCCGGAATGCCCCTCATTTACAGCGGTCAGGAGGCCGGCCTGGACAAACGGCTGGAATTCTTTGAAAAAGACCGGATTGAGTGGGGGAAAGATCCGGAAATGACAGCGCTCTATGCCAACCTTATTGCCCTTAAAAAATCCAGCCAGGCACTCTGGAACGGAGAGGCCGGAGGGGAAATCCGGTTCCTCGAAACATCAGACCCCGGTAAAATGCTGGCATTCCAACGTGCCAAAGAGGAAAGCTGTGTCCTGGTCCTGATGAACCTCTCGGAACAACCTGTCAGGGGCGAAGTGGACCTGGGTGAAAAAGAAAACTACAGGCAATTCCCTACGGATAAAACCATCGTTTTGGAAGGAACCACCGCATTTGAAATGGAACCCTGGAGTTACCGGATATTCACAAAAGAGTGATGACTCTTATAAAAATCTGGTTTTTTAAAACCTTTTGGGGTTCCTGGTGTTATTTACAACAGAGACAACTATCTGGTCTTCCAGAATTCGTTTGGTTTTTGTTTTAGTTTAGGTTTACATGAGAAGGGTTGGTCGCTTGACCGGCCCTTCTTTTTTATCCGATTTTTTCAAAACCGCAGTAAGGGATGAGTACGCCGGGGATTTTTATCCCCTCCGGAGACTGATTGTTTTCGAGAAGGGCAGCCACTATCCTGGGCAGAGCCAGGGCGCTGCCATTGAGGGTATGCACCAGTCGTGTTTTTTTGCTTTTTTCATCGCGGTAGCGGAGCTTGAGGCGGTTCGCCTGAAAGGCTTCAAAGTTGGATACAGAGCTGACTTCGAGCCATCTTTTCTGGGCTGCCGACCACACCTCAAAATCGTATGTTAAGGCGGAGGTGAACCCGATATCTCCCCCGCATAACCGAACAATCCGGTAGGGAAGTTCCAGTTTGAGAACCAGGCTTTCCACATAAGTTACCATCTCCTCCAGCACCTCATACGATTTTTCCGGATGGGCAATCTGCACAATTTCCACCTTGTCGAACTGGTGAAGGCGGTTCAGTCCGCGTACCTCTTTCCCGTAGGACCCGGCTTCCCGCCGGAAACAGGCACTGTATGCCGCATTCCTGCAAGGCAGGTCCTTTTCTTCAAGGATCACATCCCGGTACATGTTGGTTACCGGAACCTCCGCTGTAGGGATTAGGTAAAGATTGTCGACGGGAACCTGGTACATCATTCCCTCCTTATCGGGCAACTGGCCGGTTCCAAAACCGGAAGCCTCATTCACGAGAAGCGGAGGTTGCACCTCTTCGTACCCGGCCTCTCTGGCCTGAGCCAGGAAAAAATTGATCAGAGCCCTTTGTAATCCTGCACCTTTCCCCCGATAAACAGGAAAACCTGCACCGGTAAGTTTAACCCCCAGTTCAAAATCTATCAGGTTATATTTCTGCGCCAGTTCCCAGTGCGGAAGGGCATCTTTATCCAGCCCGATCATCTTCCCGCCCCTTTTTACCACTTCGTTATCGGCATCAGAAGTCCCCGGAGGGACGGAATCATGCGGTATATTGGGAAGCTGAACCAACAGCTCTGATACCATTTTGTCAATAGATGAAAACTCCTGATCCAGTTCCCTGATGCTTTCCTTTACCTGTGTGGTTCGTTCTCTG
Organism: uncultured Mariniphaga sp.; assembly: GCA_964575025.1. Taxonomy (GTDB): domain Bacteria; phylum Bacteroidota; class Bacteroidia; order Bacteroidales; family Prolixibacteraceae; genus JABMQB01. Next base: position 48,034 of record CAZNPV010000021.1, on the reverse strand, counting down.
ACCCTGTTGGCCTCTTCCTTTTTGCCTTCCCTGAATAACAATCCTATCTCATTCGAAAGTTTGTTCATCTCCGATTTTTCCTGGTCTGCTCTTTGCTGAGCCTGGTTCTTCCTTTCATAAAGTGCAACAATCTCCCCTACGATCACACTGGCATCAAAATTCCTTACCTTGAGTTTTCTGATCACTTCATCCGGATTCTCCTGAATAAATCGTAACGTAAGCATTTTCTTTTTTTTTTATAGCCTGATTGGCAAATTTAAGAATAATCCCATTCATTGTTTCAAATAACCAATGAAATCAGTAAGTTTAATCTATGGGGGTTAACCGGCAGTTGCATGTTTTAATAACGTATAGAAATCCACGTCCTATCCGCGTGTCACTGAGACCGGAGACGGGAGATGAAAGTCCG
>CAZNPV010000021.1:0-47525 GCA_964575025.1 uncultured Mariniphaga sp. | reverse complement strand
GGAGACGGAAGTCCGGAGTCCGGAGTCGGGAGTGCAAGGGTCGCAAAGTTGTTTCCTGTTGATTGTGAATTCTCTGCGTACTTTACGCATTCATGGCGAACTATGCGGTGAATGAACCCATAAAAAAAATCTCCTGCTTTCCCAACAGGAGATTTTTTCTTTTTTATGCAGGATATGCATCCTGCAAACGATGTTATTTCTTTTTTATCAGTTCTTTGGCTTGTTCCATCCATGGAACCGGATCTTTGGAAGCATATCTGCTGCCTGCTTCGGCCAGTATTTCTTTCAGTTTTTCAACCGATGAACCGGCCAGGTCCGCAAAGGTTGCAATTCCGGCATTGTTAAATATTTCTGCCAGCTTAGGTCCAACGCCAGTCAATTTTTTCAGGTCGTCAGCTTCTTTGGCTTTTCCCTCTTCAGCTGCTTTGCTCACCTTCTTTTCATCAGCTTTTTGTGAGGTTTCCGGTTTTTTTTCCGTTGCTGTTTCAGCCACGGGCACTTCTTTTACCGGAGCTTGTTTTGTTTCAACCGCTTCTTCCACTGCTACGACAGGTTCCACCGATACATACGACCTGTTCTTTCTTTTTTTCCTGAAAATCACGGTCCCTTCAATCAATGCAAACAGGGTATGGTCTTTCCCCATACCCACATTGCTGCCCGGGTAATGTTTGGTCCCTCTCTGGCGTACCAGGATATTCCCTGCTTTGGCAAATTGTCCGCCGTAAATTTTTACTCCCAGTCTTTTGCTTTCCGATTCGCGCCCGTTTTGCGAGCTACCCATTCCTTTTTTATGAGCCATGGTAAAATTTTTTACTTATCCTACAATTGAATCAATCTGTATCCGGGTGTACTGTTGGCGGTGGCCGTTCAGTTTTTTATATCCTTTCCGCCTTTTTTTCTTAAATACCAACACTTTATCCCCTTTGACATGCTCCAGCACTTTGGCTGTGACTCTGGCACCTTCCACCACTGGAGTTCCTACTGTGACCTTTCCGTCATCATCTACCAGCAAGACTTTTTCAAAAGCTACTTCATCGCCCTCCATTGCATCGAGGCGTTGTACATAGATTTTTCTCTCTTTTTCAACTTTAAATTGCTGGCCCGCAATTTCTACAATCGCATACATTATCTGTTTCTTTATGTTTCTTCCGCCGGGCGGGAATCGATAGCGATCCCTCTTGTTCAGCCCGGACAGATCATTTTTGGGATTGCAAAAGTAGTTATTTTCTCAGTATTAGCAAATAAATGCAAATAAATTTTCCGGGTTGCCGGCAGGCAAAAAAACCAGGGATTCTCTCATCATCAGGCAAGAGGGTTTCCGGAAACAAACACAGGCGGCATCTCCTGATACCGCCTGTGCATCGATGTCCCAACACTATTTACCTGTCCAGGTAAGGAACGTCCTCAATGCCATCGTCTTTTTCTGATATCCCGTTGTTAAAAATTTCTACGGCCTCCTCCATAGGCACCGTAACCTCTTCCGTACCAGCCTCTGTTTCCTGCAGGTCCCACTCCTCTTCTATAATTCCGGGGAGGCACATTCCTGTAATCACGCCGGAAAGCAGGAATGGAGTCATTGGCAGTGCGGGCTCCGTATATTCCTCTTCCCCATGGATTCTGGTATTTATGCATCGTACCCGCTGTCTGGATCTGTTCATACTGCGCTTTTTGTTCCTCATTTAACAGGGCCTTCACTTCACTGAGGTGCTCTTCCCGTACTTCCAGCATTTCCTTACGGATCCGGGTTTTTTCATCCAGGTCGATGGTCGAACGGCGCTCTCCACGCAACGCAGCCATTTCTTCCTGGTGAAGGTTCTCCAGTTTCAGGATCGCAGTTTTCTGATCTTCGGTTAAACTGCTGATCTGTTCGATACACGGCATTACATTGTAATCCGGTATATAATAACGGTTACGAAATCCTCTCTGTGCAAACAGAGTGGTTGTAGCCAGGGTAAGGATAAAGAATACCCCGCCAAGTTTTGTCAATTTACTAATTTTCATGATTTTAAATTTTAACTGTTTTACATTCTGTTAATTTCTGAATCGATTGCGCCTGCCCCGGTGCGGAAGCTGATCATTGCCGGCCGGATAGAGCATCGACATAAAAACTTCATTCAGTCTTCTGCATTGTTGCGGGCTGCATATTTCTTTTATTTTCTGATAATATTCAATGGTACTATTTTTTAATTCCATATGTCGTTTCCCTATCTCTGAAGCAATGCGATACAGAGAATCCTGGTTTGCATTTTCTTTTCCCAGTTCCCGGATCATATCGTAACGCAAAGCTTCCAGTTCCCGGGCCACAGCGTGCGATTTCCGGTTGTATTCACGGTTCATTTCACGAAACGAATCCATTTGTGCGGGCCTGAGACCGAGCTGCTCCCTGAAAAAGTTGGTACTTCGTTCCAGGGAAACCCCGGTTGTTATTTCTTCCTCTTTAGCTCCCTCCAGGCGTTCCTGTTTTTTGTGATAGAAAAAGGAAACAACCATGGACAGATTGGTGGCCAGCAATAGGACCATTACCCAGATCAACCAGCGGTATGTTTTTTGTTTTTCCATAACTACTCCATTAAAAAGGATTCAATCGGTTCGCTTGCCATCTCATTTAAATAGGGTACGATCTCCATTTCTGATGCCTGAACGTCTGATTCGTTGAACGGAACCTTCCCGATCTTAAATCCTGAATAGATCCCGAGCAACAGAATCATAGCAAACAGGGCGGGTTGAAGAATCCGGATCAGAGCAGGTTTTTTCTGCAGCTGTTCCGGCTCTCTGTTTTCCAGTCCGGCCCTTACCCTGGTATAAAAATAGGGATTGACCTCCGGATACCGCTCTTTCTCAATAATAGCCAACGTTGACTCCAGATCTTTGGCAAATGAAAGACATGCACTGCATTCCTGAAGATGGCCCTGAACCTTCTTCATCTCATTCTCCGGAAGGCTTCCCTCCAGGTAAAAAATGATTTTTTTATGTACAGTTTTGCATTTCATCTTGTCGTTGTTTATTGGTTTGACACCCTTGTTTCGAAAAACTTGCGTTCAGATGCATCTTTTTTTATAACAGGCATACAATTTTTTTTGCAGGTTCTTTTTGGCCCTGTGAATCAGAGATTCCACAGAAGACAGGGAAAGTTCCATTACATTGGCAATCTCTTTATACGACAGTTCCTCGTATTTATTCAGTGTAAAGGCTGTTTTCTGTTTTTCAGACAGTCCGTCAATGGCTTTATAGAGGAGGGCTGCCCGTTGTGCTTCTTCCAGTCCGGCACCCGGCCGGGAACTCTTCTCATCGGCAAGATTGCTGAGTGAGGTTCCTGCACCGGAAATGCTCTCTCCGGAGAACCGGAACCCTTTGCGCTTCCGGTCACGCAGATAATTAAGCGATTTGTTGACAGCAATCCGGTAGACCCATGTCGATAGTTTTGAATCGGATCGAAAAGCAGGTACAGACCGGTAGACTTCGATAAAAACCTCCTGAGCAAGATCCTCTGCATCTTCCTTGTTGTGAACCATCCCGAAACAGGTATTAACCACCATCTGCTGATACGTTCCTACCAGTTCACGAAAGGCCGGTTCTTTTCCTGCCTGTAACCCTTTTATGATGTTCTCTTCTTCCACAAGAAATTCCCTGTATGAATTTACACATAGGACACCAACCACCCAAAAAACTTGCTGAGAAATAATAAAAAATGCTTCTTAACCCGGTAAAATGAAAAAATGCCTTCTTCGCAGAAGGCATTTTTTACGTTACGCAAGGGGTAATCAAATATGCCCAATGTAATTGGCTCCCATAAAGAGGCCAAAGATTGCTGCCAGTCCGGCAAGCGTACCCAACGCCAGCCAGAAGATTACATTAAAAGGCAAGGATTGTTTTTCCTCGCCGGATGTCGAAATAACAATCCGGGCCGAATGTTCTGATTGTTTAATTGTTTTCATGACGTTTTTATTCCATTAAAAGATAAATTCGTCTTTTAATAATGCAAATTTGTATGAAATTGTTCAATTATTAAAAAAAGTAGATTTACAATCAGAAGATTACGGTATAAAATTCAACAAAATTTAATATTCACTGAGTAGAACGGCTAAAAAGGCCATTTAGTATAACCGCATAAAACAATCTGAATCGTAACACCGGCAGATGGGGTTTCTGCCCGTCGGTTCTGAACAGGGATTATGTACCCGACACGTCTCACATAGCGGCTTCAAACTGTTTGAGAAACCGTACATCGTTCTCGAAGAAGTGGCGGATATCTTTAATTCCATAAAGGAGCATGGTGATTCGTTCGATACCCATCCCGAAAGCATACCCTGTATATTCTTTGCTGTCGATGTTGCAAGCTTCGAGTACATTCGGGTCCACCATTCCGCATCCCAGGATTTCAAGCCAACCGGTATACTTACAAACGTTGCATCCTTTCCCCCCGCAAATCGAACAGTTGACATCCATTTCTGCCGAAGGTTCTGTGAATGGGAAGAAGGAAGGACGCAACCTGATCCGGGTATTTTCCCCGAACAGTTCTCTGGCAAAATAAAGAAGGGTTTGTTTCAGGTCAGCAAAGGAAACCTCTCTGTCTACATACAACCCTTCGATCTGGTGAAAAATACAGTGTGAACGGGCTGAGATTGCTTCGTTTCGGAAAACTCTCCCCGGAAACAGCGAGCGTATGGGGGGTTGGGTGTGCTCCATGACCCTGATCTGTACACTGGAGGTGTGGGTACGCAAAAGTACATCCGGGTCTTTTTCAATAAAAAACGTATCCTGCATATCCCGGGCCGGATGTTCGGGCGGAAAATTCAGCGCTGAGAAAACATGCCAGTCGTCTTCAATCTCAGGCCCTTCGGAAACGGTAAACCCCATTCGCGCAAAAATATCAAGGATCTCCTGCTTCACGATCGATATCGGGTGGCGGGTTCCCGGTTGCAGAGGTTCGCCGGGACGGGTCAGGTCCTTTTCGGATTCACCGGCTGAGCGGTTCTCCAGGTTTTCCCGTATCTGAGTGATCTTATCGCGGGCAAAATTCTTCAGGTTGTTGATGGCCTGGCCCACCTCTTTTTTCTGTTCGGCAGGCACATCCTTAAACGCGGCAAACAGCTGGTTTACCTTTCCTTTTTTACTGATATACTTAATCCGTAATTCCTCAACCTCTTCCAGGGAGGAAGCTACGGCCGATCCGATCTCTTCCTGCAGGGCCTTGATTTTATCCAACATGGCGTACAAATTTTGAACGACAAAGATAATGATGTTGGCTGAAACCAACAACCCCCCCTGATCTTCCGTGCCCTAAGAACTGGCCCGGATGGTATCTGTAACCTGTAAACGACCCCGGACTCCCCGTAGAAATCGTAAATACCGAAGGTTTCCTTATGACTGCGAACAGATATTCCCTGATTATTTGTATCTTGCGCCAAATTGTTCCCCTTTGAACGCTATTCAGAAATACTGGTACGGATTTGTTCAGCTTATTTTTCCTGACGTTTGTATTGCGTGTGGTGATAAATTGCTTTCCCAGGAAAAATTCCTGTGTCTGAAATGCCTTCATGATCTTCCGCGCACCCGTTTTCACATGATCCGGGATAACAAAGCTGAGCAGATGTTCTGGGGAAAAATACGCATTGAGAATGCCGCTTCGTTTTTCTACTTCAGAAAAGGCAGCCGCTATCAGAAGATTATTCACCAACTTAAATACAAAGGCTTAAAAGAAGCCGGGCTGGAACTGGGAAGGCAATTTGGCTTTGAGCTTGCTGAAAGTGAAAGTTTCGGTTCCGTTGATGTGTTGATCCCCGTACCCTTGCATCCAAAAAAACAAAAACATCGCGGATTCAATCAAAGCGAATGGATTGCCAGGGGCATAGGCCTGGGCTTAGACAAACCGGTCTCCACAGATCATTTACAACGCACGGTTTTTACTACAACCCAAACGATGAAAACCCGGTATGAGCGGTGGAAAAATGTGGAACACATCTTTTCAGCTCAACGCCCCGGGCAGTTAAAAAACAAGCACATCCTGCTTGTGGATGATGTGTTGACAACCGGTGCAACCCTTGAGGCCTGCGCAACAGCTCTTTCAGAAATACCCGGAATAAAAATCAGTATAGCCACCCTGGCATTTGCTGATTACTGAAAAAACTCAATGTTTGAAACGAAGGATTATATTCACCCTATCATGCTTTTCAGTCTGTTTTAAATGATCGGCATACACATGAATCATGTAACCGGTAAGTAAATCCGGATCTTTCAGGTCTTTGTCCACAATCTGATCCAGGCTTTTAATGGCATTCATATGGATAGGTTCTCCCCGGTAGATAAGGTTTGCACTCAGTTTAAATTCATTAAAGGAAACTTTCAGCTCTACCGGTGTTTTACTGTATTGATTGGTCCAGATCGCTTCCATGGCTTCAATGATTGCATAAGTCGCTTTATTCACAACCTCTTTGATAGCACCCCAGCTCTGGCCCTGTTTTTCCATAAATTCAAAGATATAATCAATATCAGGCTTTGTGTTGGATAGTTGAGTGGTAACCACCTTTTTCACTCCGAACCGCATCATGAGGTTGAGAACCAAGGCGCTTATAGCTCCCAGCGAAAGGGAAGAACTGAAAATCGGCTGAATCCAGGGGTGCACATTCTCGTATACGTGCGGGACCATATCTGCACTCAAACCCAGTATAAGGGAAATACCTACCACAAAAATTTTTCGTCCATCCAGCATTCTGGACATAACCATCTGGAATCCCTGGACAATCATGAAGCTGACCGAAAAGATCAGGGTAGCTCCCATCACCGGTTTGGGCATAATGATAAAAATGTTAGCCAGCTGAGGAAAAAAGGAGAGCAGAATAAACAGTCCGCCGGTTGAATAGGCTATAACCCGGCTGGTGGCTCCGGTGGCAACCGACAAACCCACATTGGATGAAGAGGTCGATTGCCCGAATCCTCCGATTAATCCGGGCAAAAGGCCCCCGATTCCGTCTGCCAGGATACCCCCTGAAACAGATTTCATGTCGTTTCTTTTCCATTCGGCATCGTTGATCCGCTGACAGGTGGATATGTCCCCTACGGTTTTTAACGTACTGGCAAGGGCCGCTATCGTAAAGGGGATTATCAGACGTAAGTCAAAAGCCCAATGCATGTTACGGATGTAAGGCACCGTAAGAAATTTCGACTCTGAAAAATGGCTGAAGGAACCAAAATCCAGTATACCGAGTACAATGGCAAGCAAATAGCCCACTACCATACCGATCAGGGTACAGAAAAGCCGCAGATTCCCCCGGGTAAATACATTGAGAGATACCATCAACAGCAGAGTGAACACTCCCACGAAAATCTCTTTGGGGTCAATTACAGAATCATCATACCCTATCCCCACTAAACTTTGGATACTGAGGGGAATCACCACAAGGGCCACAATGGTACCGGTAACCTCGGTGGGAAAAAGAACTCTCAGCTTATGCATGATCCTGGAAAAAATCATCTCTACAAATCCAACAAAACCCGTCATACCAAAAAGCAAAGGCAATCCTCCGGTTGAAGCAGCCAGAATGGATGCATCCAGATAGGACGGCCCGCATACCGATGGACACAAATATCCTGATCCGACCTTCCCTCTCCTGAAGGATTGTAAAATAGTCACCACTCCGCCAGCAAGCATCGATAAACTGATAAACGAACTTGCATTCTGCACGGATATTTCACCTCCCAGTTGGTGAATGATAATCACCGGAAAAACAATTGCAATAAACATAATGCAAATATGCTGCAATCCTAAAAGAATCGTAGTAAAAAGAGGAGGGTTCTCGTTTACTCCATAAATAAGAGAGGTAGGCTTTTTCATGATATGAAAGTTTAGTCATTTGCCCGTCCACTCCCTCTCACGGATTTTGTACGGCACAATCAGTCAGGATTCAACCGGCTCAAGTGTTACCTTAGTATCGTAATACCTTATATCCACCCGACATAATCCGAATTTTCCTTATCATAAGGGCGATTAAAAGATGCTCTGTTTGCATCAAAACTAATAAAAAAAGATGTTCTTCAAAAAAAAGAAAACGGAAAGAAGCATATGATCTTTCAGACAAAAGGGCAACACCAGCGAAAGGAGGGGGCCGGTTCAACAGATTCTGCAACCTCAGGATAATTTCCGGAATATTCTGCCCACAATCCGGTTAATAATTCCATAGGGCAGGATCGAACCAAAAATATAAAAAAACCAGGTAAAAAAACCCGGATTAATGAGGGTCCGGTTTTTCAACATTCCGTCAATGGCTTTATAGGCCACTTCCGAGGGATCCAGGGTTGTGATCTTTGCAATCATATGTGCATCCCGTAAGGATTTACGGATACGGGAGTTTGTCCGCACCCCGTTGGGATGCAAAGAGGATACCCGTACTCCGGTTCCTTTCAGTTCCTGCTGCAGGGAGCGTGAAAAAAAGAGGATATAGGTTTTTGTAGCTGCATAGACACATTTCATAGGCAGAGGGATGAAGGCACAAAAACTGCTGATATTGAGAATATACGCGCCCGGTAATTTTTTCAGGTCGTTCAGAAAATAATAGGTAAGCAGGGTTGTAGCCCTGATATTCAGAAGGATCATTTTGTCGATATCCGCAGGATCCTGATCTTCGAGTTTGCCAAAACCACCGATTCCGGCATTGTTGATCAGTTTATCAACAACAAGGTTATGGATCCGGGTGTATTCATACACCTCTCTGGGCGCATCTTCCCGGGTAAGGTCTATGGATAAAGAGCGGATATCGTTCCCGTTTGTGGCTGACAGATGTTCTGAAAGTTCTTCCAGTCCTGAATCCGGAAGGGCAATAAGCAAAAGATTCATATTCCGGGAGGTACACTCTTCAGCCAGGGCTTTGCCAATCCCGTTGCTTGCTCCCGTAATCAGACAATATGTTTTTGGGTTATTCATTGCGCTTTTTAAAATCCAATCCGTTCCATGTTTTTAAAATCCCCTCATCCATGCGTTCGTGTATATCCTTTGACAGATACCACAATGTCAAAAAAAAGCCTGAACTTCCGGATAATTCCGCAAATATCCCATTCCTTCCCGGTTTTTTTTCAGGTTCCAATATACGAATTCTGGCAGGAAAAAAACAGATAGATGACGGGTTATCTGTTTATTCTTCACCGGAACTTCCCCAGGAAAAAGCAGGATAACGGATTTCTGCCAGGTTGATCAACCGTTCCACAACGGTTTCGACCAGTTGATCAATGGTTTCCGGTTTGCTGTAAAAAGAGGGGGAAGCCGGGCATAGGATCCCTCCTGCCAGCACTATTTGTTTCATATTTTCAATATGGATCAGGTTATAGGGGGTTTCTCTTGGAACCAGGATCAGTTTACGCCTTTCTTTGAGGATCACATCGGCAGCACGGGTTATCAGGCAGTCGGAAATGCCATTGGCAATCCGGGCCAGCATACCCATGGAACAGGGGCAGAGGATCATGGTATCAAAACAGGAAGATCCGGATGCAAAGGGAGCATAAAAATCATCCTTTTCATAGATCCGGAAAGGATATACCGGGTGAAAAGGTTCTTTCAGTTCGTAATTCCATATATCCGCAGCATTGTCTGAAAAAAGGATGGCAATCTCCTCAAACTGTTCCTGAACCTGTTTCAGTTTATCAAAAAGGGTTTTGGCATAAATGGACCCGCTGGCACCCGTAACTGCAACGATAATTTTTCGTTTCATTCATTTGATCTTTTTAGTTGAAAAACAGGCCTGAACCTCTAAAAATAATCCATCCGGCAAACGGTTCAGCGTAGGGTTCATCCGGTTAATATCTTGTATTGATGCGGTAATAGGCAGCCAGGGAAATCACATTATTGAACTGGTTGTTAAGCCAGTAAAAGCTGGTTGCATTTTCTCCCGGTTGTCCGCGGATGGGCAGTACAGAATAGGCGAACCTCAGGTCTATGGTGAGGTTGTTCAGCATATCGAACTGGAACCCCAGGAATGGCTGGACATCAAAATTTTTAAACGCATGCCAGTCTTCTTCAGGCAACGGATCGTTGTCGCGGTACTCTTTGGCATGAATGAGGTACCCGGTAGATATCCCCCCGACCACAGACCCCCGGTCGTTGGCCCGGAATCCGAAAAAAACAGGCAATTCTACATACCCCAACCGCATGATATACTTTTCCGGTTCGGGATCTTTGGGATCAATTTTATTCCGTGATCCTTTCTGTGAATATTTCAGTTCCAGGCCCGCAAATACCGCCGGAGCCAGATCGGTCTGTACAAAAGCCCCGGCCAGGATCCCTGGTTTATGATACCCTGAGTATAAATCCCCTTTCACCTGTGTGGCATTAAACCCACCGATCAGCCCCCCTTCAAACCGCTGTGCATAAACCCCTGAAAACAGCAGGGTTAAAAATATCAGGATCAGTGTTTGTCTCATACGCATTCCGTTTTATGTGATTCATTTTTTGCTTCAGGAAGCAATCCCTTCGCTTTTTTTGTATAAAAATAACATTTTCTGCATACAAAGTACGGTTCGTACCAATCCGTCACAAAACTGAACTGCTGAGCAAAAGCACACCCCATTCCTGTCTGGAAGCGACAGAGAGAATACAAAATAACCAGGAAATTTTCCGCTGATAAAGATTCTTTTGCTGTGGAATCCGAAATATAGCAGCGTAATCTCGGATCAAAATTCCTACATTTGTGGGAATGATTGATCAGGCAACCATAGGGCGTATTCTGGATCAGGCAGACATTGTCGATGTCATCTCAGATTTTATCACCCTGAAACGAAGGGGGGTAAATTACCTGGGGCTCTGTCCTTTTCACAACGAAAAGACCCCTTCATTTACTGTTTCTCCGGCCAAGGGGATCTATAAATGTTTTGGTTGTGGCAAAGGAGGCAATGTCGTCCATTTCATCATGGAACACGAAAACCTGAGCTACCCTGATGCCCTGAGATGGCTGGCCAGAAAATACCACATCGAGATTGTAGAAAAAGAAGAGACCGAAAAGGAAAAGCAGCTCAAAGATGAACGTGAAAGCCTGATGATCGTTTCCGCGTTTGCACAAAAGTATTTCACCCGCAGTTTATGGGAGGATGAAGAAGGGAAAGCTGTGGGATTAAGCTATTTTCGGGAACGGGGTTTAAGGGATGATACCATCAGGAAATTTGAGCTGGGTTACTGCCCCGAAGGAAAATCAAAATTCACAGATGCAGCCCGCAAAGAGGGGTACCAGCTGGAATTCCTTGAAAAAACCGGATTGACGATTGTACGGGAGAACTGGATACGCGACCGGTTTGCCGGCAGGGTCATGTTCCCGATCCGGAACCTGGCAGGCAGGATCATCGGTTTTGGGGGCAGAACCCTAAAGGACGATCCCAAGACAGCAAAATACCTGAACTCCCCGGAATCCCCGATTTACCATAAAAGCAACGTTCTCTACGGGCTTTTTGAGGCAAAACGGGAACTGGCACAAGCCGACAAATGTTACCTCGTTGAAGGGTATACCGATGTGCTGGCATTTTTTCAGGCAGGCATTGGAAACGTGGCTGCTTCCTCCGGAACATCCCTGACATCGGAGCAGATACGGCTCATAAAAAGGTTCACCACGAACATAACCATTGTGTATGACGGCGACGAAGCAGGCGTGAAAGCTTCCTTCCGGGGCATCGACATGGTGCTGGAAGAGGGCATGAACGTCAAGGTGCTCCTTCTTCCCCAGGGGGAAGACCCCGATTCGTTTGCCCGAAAGAAAAGCGCGGCAGAACTTGAAGAATTCCTGAAAACCAACGAAACAGATTTTATCCGTTTTAAAACACAGCTTCTGCTGAAGGAGGGCGACCCTGTGGCCAAAGCCCGGTTGATATCGGATCTGATCCGGTCCATAGCCGTTATCTCTGATACGATTACCCGCTCGGTATATATCAGGGAATGCAGCCACCTGCTCCAGGTGGAAGAAGAGATCCTGTATGCAGAAATACGAAAAATAAAACGGAAACAGACCTATACCCAAAACAGGCAAACCTTCAGGGAACAACAACGAACAACTGCCCAACAACCGGAAATCGTAAAACAGAAGGAACCGGATCTGACCATTGAAGAAAAAGAGTTGATCCGCTTCCTGTTAAAATATGGCAGACACCCTCTGGGCGAAAATACCGAATCCCCCGACCAGAAGAAAATCATCCGTTGCGGGGATTTTATCATCGACGAAGTGGAAAAGGACGGACTGGTAAAGGAACATTCCATCCTGGCCCGCTTCCTGAACGAAGCAAAAGAAAAAATGAAGGATGAGGATACAGACCTCACCAAATATTTTATCCACCACCCAGATGAAAAAATAAATCAACTGGCCAGCAAACTGGTATCAGAAAGACATTTCGAAAGCAAACGATGGCACCGGGCCGGATCGTATGCCGAAAAAGAGGAAGAGATCCTCGACCTGTTAATTCCGAAAATTGTCAATGAATACAAGCTTATCCATGTGGGAAAAATGTTGCGTGTGCTGGAAGAAAATATCAGAAAGGCTTCGGAACAAAACGACGAAAAGCGGATATCTGATGAACAGGAAAAATACATGAAACTGAACAAAGTCAAAAAGGAGTTACTGAACAAACTGGGCAACAGGGCCTTCTTTTAGATCGATGGAATGAACAGGGGATATCTGTCAAATATGCTGCGGTTTTTCCGGGTTCTTTATCGGATCGACCGGCTTCATTACCTGTATGAAAAGGTTACCTTCAGGAAAGAAAACCGGGCTTTCCGGGAACATTTTCCGGAAGTGCCGTTGCCTCCCGATTACCTTCTGTACGAATCCTATCAGCTGCATTACGAAAAATACTATTCGGGGGGTTTTGAATCGGCCCGCTGGCTCACAGACCATCTATTCCGGCATACTTCTCTTGAGAATGCAAAGATCCTGGATTGGGGGTGTGGCCCGGGACGAATCATACGGCATCTGCCTCAGTGTACCGGGGAGGGCTGTGAATTCTATGCCACCGATTATAACCCGAAATCCATCGACTGGTGTAAAAAAAATCTCCCGGGAATCCACTTTAATCTGAACAGCGCAGATGCAGAATTGCCCTGGCCGGATCAATTTTTTGATGTGATCTACGGATATTCTGTTCTGACCCATCTTTCCGAAGAAAAACACACACAGTGGTACAACGAACTTACCCGGATTTTAAAATCCGGAGGCATTCTGTTTCTGACGACCCAGGGAAAATACTACCGGGAAAAACTTACAGAGAAAGAGAGAAAAGCATTTAACCAGGGCAGGCTGGTGGTCAGAGGAAAAGTTAAGGAGGGACACCGGACTTTTTCAGCTTTTCATCCCACAGCATTTATGCATGCCCTCTTCCGGGATGCAGAAATCCTTGAGCACATTGAGCCGGAACCCCTGCCCGGGAAAGCCATTCCTCAGGATATATGGATTATCAAAAAAAGAAAATAATATGCGCACTTTGTGGATCAAAAACAGGGAAGAGATCGACCGTATCATCCGGTCCTGCAGAATTTGTTATCTGGCTATGGCAGAAGAAAATATTCCTTACATACTGCCTATGAATTTTGCGCTGGACGGGGATACGGTTATTTTACACTCTGCCCCTTCGGGAAGGATGTGGAAAACAGTAAAAAAGAATCCCCGGGTTTGTATGAACTGGACCCAGGGTGAAGAATTGGCCTGGCAGCATGAACAGGTAGGATGCAGTTACCGGATGAAATCCCGGTCGGTGATCGTTGAAGGAGTAGCTGAAGAAGTGGAAGATTACAATGAGAAAGTACGCTGCCTGGAACAGATCCTGGCACATTACAGCAACCGGAAATTCAAATTCAACGCCCCGGCTGTCAACAACGTAGGGATCCTCAAGGTAAAAATGGAAAAAATCACGGGCAAAGAATTCGGAGCCAACGCGTCGGTTCCCTGGGATGCCTGGCAGTAAGCGGTCTTCGGTATTTTCTTCAGGGTAGACCTCCTGGCAGGCCTGGTCAGAATCCTTCCCGGATTACCAGAAAAACTTCCCAAAAATCAACCATACCATTCCCGGGTACGCCCCCGGAGGTTGTTCAATACATCAAGGGTGATGTTTACATCGTTGACAACCTGGAAATCGAACATTCCCACACAGATAAAATCAGCCCCCTTCTGAAAGGCCCAGTTAAACCCGTCCTGAGGGTCGATTGCTCCGGCAGCCAGTACTTTAAATCCCATTACCGGAACTTTGGCCCGTTTCACAAAAGCCACAGTTCTGTCTGGAAACAAACAAAACAGGTTATCGTGAAATTTATTGTGGTCAAGGTATTTTTGGCCATCCACCTCAAAGGGCACCCGGTTTTCTCTCGGATGAGCCGACCAGTATTGGTCGTGGTGCATGGTTTTCATATAATAATCCGGGATAATTCCCTCTTCTTCACAGGCGATCAATGCATCAACCGTATGGGAAGCCAATCCGGCCACATACCCCTGGCTTCTGATTTTATCCAGCATTTTCCCCACTACATCGATCCTGTGGTCGCGAACCAGCCAGTCGCACCAGTTTCCCTGTACCTGGATGATATCTACACCAAAGTCAATGGCTTTGTTGATATTGACATAGTAATCCCCGTTTTCCATATCCGGAGCTACCTGGGTAATTACTTTCAGGTGACTCCCGGTTATTTTTTTGTATTTCTGCATCAGTGGATTGGTAGGGAATCCGATATTGATCGCGTTAATACCTGCTTTTTCAGCCAGCATCAGGGTTTCAAAAATTTTCATTTCCGTATTATAGGCCCGGAACAGGGAAGGCACATAAAGGAGGTCCCGCGAATGGGCCCACCCTCCAATCAGGTTTCCACCCAGTACAAGGCGGCTCAGTTCATGGTCTCCGATTTTCCCTTTGGGGAGCTCCCCCTTTAATTCATTCAATCCGGCACCACCAATTTGTATGGTAGCTCCCGACAGGGTATCGTATCCGTATCGGTTGTATTCGGTAAGCGCTCCCCATCCCATGATGCCAAGTGCCGGTATGGTGGCCAGATTTTTCAGCGCTTCACGCCTGGAACCAGCCCGTCTTTTTTCTTCATCCGAAGGCTCCGGTTTAGCTTTGTTGGGTATGCGTTCCCTGAGGGCATAGATGCCGTATCCTTTTTCTTTTAAAAAGAACAAAAACAGCAAAGCAGCGGCTTCAATAAACTGACGGTTTACAATATACAGGGTACCTTCGGCAGCCCCGGGCACAGTGCCTCCAAAAGGAGGATAGGCAAAATAATAGAGCACCAGCAAAAAAATCCCGCCCCCTGCTGCATAACGAATGGCAACCCCCAGGAAAAGAGCCAATCCGATCAGCAACAATCCATACATATTCAAAGGATCAACCACATCCATCCAACCAGGGGATGCTGCCAGCCCGTGATAAAATCCTGAAAACGGACCCGTCGAATTGGCCAGAAATCCCGATGCTGTCCACTCTTCAGCCAGGATCTTGGATAATCCTTCATACAAAAAATGCCAGCCTATGGCTAAACGCAACAACGTGATCAGCCCTTTTTGCCAGGGTACATATTTTTTGGAAGCCATATTTATTTGTTTGTTCAATCTACGGTTTTTAACCGGTTAAATTAACCATTTTCCCGGGAAGTCAAATCCCTTTCTGGAAATTTCATCTCATTATAATTGTTCATTTTTATCGGTACTTTTCTCAAACAATCCTTAATCCCGGTTTATATCGGTATCCTGCGTAACGGGAGAGGGGTGAACCCAACAATTCCCCGTTACGTTCCGTCCCGATAGTCATGGGCTCGTTTCATAAAAGGAATGTGGTGGAAAAGTTTTCCGGCAATTGGAAAAAAACTACTTTTGACGAACCGTAGCCGTTAGTACGATGGAAAAATACCTATATCTGAGTAGCCAATTGGTTTTGTTTGTTGTATTTCTGGCCTTCAGCTTCAGCAAAAAACTGCAGTTCTGGAAAGATTTCAAGTATATGGCTCCGGCGCTTTTGCTGTCGGGAGCCTTGTATTTTCTGTTTGAACGCAGGTTGGCTGAATCTGCTTTATGGACCTACCATCCCCGGTTCCTGAGCAACTGCTTCCCTGCAAGCCTGCCCCTGGAAAGATGGATGTTTTTTATCATTCTTCCGTTGACAGGATTCTTACTGTACCGAATGGCTTCCGGAATCCGGTGGCTGAAAAGGAACCCCAATTATTTTATGACCCTGAGCCTGGTACTCATGGCCTTTTTTGCTATGGTCACCCTCCGCAACCGGCAGGTGATCTACACGTTTGTAATTTTTATGTTCCTGACCGTGTATTTGGGATATGTTATTTTCCGGGGCCGGTTTAAACCCCACTTTGCAGCCTTCTATGCCTCGTTCCTGTTTTTACTGATCCCGTTTTTCAGTATACAAAGCATCGCCAGCGGGTTGCCCGTAATAACCCATGACGCGAAATACATGCTGGGGATCTCTCTTTTCCGGATCCCGGTGGAAGATATCGCAGCTTTTTTCCTTCTTTTCCTGATGAATGTTTCCATTTATGAATACCTGTCAGAAAAAAAATTTTATTGACTTTTTATTTTTCAGAAAATTTTCTTTATGCGTACATTATACACCATCGGAATTCTTTTATACAAACTGCTGATTTTACTGGCTGTACCCTTCAACCCCAAAGCCCGTCTGTTCATTCGGGGGAGAAGGCACTGGAAGAAAACGCTCGCTGAAAAAATAATCCCCGGTCAACCCTATATCTGGTTTCACTGTGCCTCCCTGGGCGAATTTGAGCAAGGGCGTCCTGTCATTGAAAAAGCCAAAAAGGAATGGCCCTCCTGTAAAATTATGCTCACCTTCTTTTCTCCTTCGGGCTTTGAGGTCCGGAAAAATTATGACGGCGCAGACATCATTACCTATTTACCCCTGGATACACCATCCAATGTAACCGCATTTTATGACAGGGTCCAGCCCGTTAAAATATTTTTCGTAAAATACGAATTCTGGGTTCATTACATTCTTGAAGCCTGGCGGCGTCAGATTCCTGTGTACATCATCTCTGCCATTTTCCGTCCGGACCAGTTGTTTTTCAGAAACAATATCGTTGGCCGGTGGTATCAGAAGACGCTCCGGAGAATCGATCATTTTTTTGTACAGAACAAGGAATCAGAAAGGTTGCTGCAACAAATTCAGTTAACCCATTGTACCGTATCAGGCGACACCCGCTTTGACAGGGTCTACGAGATCGCCTCTGAGGCCAGGCAGATCCCGGTACTCAACCTGTTTAAAGACGGGAAACCCCTGGTGATCGCAGGCAGCACCTGGCCTCCGGATGAAGAGCTGCTCATCCGCTTTATAAACCAATCGGAAGAAGTGAAATTTATTCTTGCTCCCCACGAAGTCTCTGAATCCAGCATTAAACGGATCAAAAACCCGGTATCCAAAACAGTAGCGCTCTTTTCAGAGCTATCTGACTCCAATGCAGCTCATGCCGATGTGCTCCTTATTGATTCAGTCGGCTTGCTTTCCTCTATGTATCAGTACGGAGACATCAGCTATGTCGGCGGAGGCTTCGGCGTAGGAATTCACAATATCCTTGAAGCAGCTACCTTTGGGTTACCCGTGATCTTCGGGCCCAATTTCAACAAGTTTAAAGAAGCCAAAGATCTGGTTGCCCTGGGAGGAGCATTCCCGGTTGCTACCTATGAAGAATTGGAACGAATTTTGAGCACGCTCCTGCAAAATTCTGAGAAACGTTGCAGGCTGTCTGATCTGTTAATAAATTATGTTAATCAGAACAGGGGGGCAACCCGGATTATCATAAAAAAAACCCTGAAATTATAAGTTTTTTATCACAAACCGATTTAGTTATTAACCTCTGAAAACAGGAAAAAAAAGGGACTGTAAAAATATCGGATTTTCATTCCGGAACCCTCTGATTTTTTTGAAAAAAGCTGTCTTTTTTGTCAACTTTCTCAGGTTTTTGAATATATATCTTCTTGTTAATCTTTCAGTTAACACTTTCAAGTTGATAACTTTTAATTTCTTTCTCCCGAAAAGTTTTCCAAATCTTTGAATTGTGTTTTATCTTGCAATATACGTTAAGAGAATCCAGATTTTTTGTGAAAATCAGAGAATCAGCGTACTAATAGTTTCATCTATTGTAATTAATCCGTATGGTAACAAACGAAGTGATGTTTATAGCCAAGATTGGCAAAAAGATCTATTCTCAGGAGGAAGCCTTTAAAGCATCGGTGAAGTATTTTAAGGGGGATGAACTCGCCGCAAGAGTATGGGTAAACAAGTATGCATTAAAAGATTCTTTCGGGAATATTTTTGAGTTAACACCTGATGATATGCACAGGCGTTTAGCAAAAGAGATTGCCCGGATAGAGGAACGCTACCCCAATCCGTTGACGGAAGATGAAATCTTCAACGTTTTGCAGGACTTTAAATACATTGTTCCGCAGGGGGGTCCAATGACGGGAATCGGCAACGACTACCAGGTTGCGTCGCTTTCCAATTGTTTTGTGGTGGGAAATGAAGGAAATTCCGATTCCTACGGAGGCATTATGAAAATAGACCAGGAACAGGTTCAGTTGATGAAACGGCGGGGAGGAGTCGGACACGACCTTTCGCACATACGGCCCAAAGGTTCACCGGTTAAGAACTCAGCCCTTACCTCAACCGGGATTGTACCCTTTATGGAACGTTACTCCAACTCCACGCGTGAAGTAGCCCAGGATGGCAGAAGAGGAGCCCTGATGCTTTCGGTGTCTGTTAAACATCCCGATTCGGAAGATTTCATAGATGCCAAACTGGAGCAGGGAAAAGTAACCGGGGCCAATGTGTCGGTTAAAATTAACGACGAATTTATGCAAGCCGTTGAAAACCAGAAGCCCTATATCCAGGGATATCCCATTGAGGCAAAAAAATACAGCTACCAGAAAAAAATTGATGCCGGCGACTTGTGGAAAAAAATTATCCGTAATGCCTGGAAATCGGCTGAACCCGGAATTCTGTTCTGGGATACCATCATCCGGGAATCCATCCCCGATTGTTATGCAGACAAAGGCTATAAAACCGTTTCAACCAATCCCTGCGGGGAAATTCCTTTATGCCCCTATGACAGTTGCCGGTTGCTGGCTATTAACCTCTATTCATACGTAGAAAAACCCTTTACTCAGGAAGCAAAATTCAATAACGATCTGTTTAAGGAACATGTCCATTATGCCCAACGGATCATGGATGACATAATCGATCTGGAACTGGAAAAAATCCAATCGATCCTGGATAAAATTAACAACGATCCTGAAGAGCCGGAAATAAAATATACGGAAAAGAAACTCTGGGAAAAAATCTATCAAAAGGGCCAGGAAGGAAGACGTACCGGCATTGGCATCACCGCTGAAGGAGATATGCTGGCAGCGCTCGGATTGCGCTATGGTACCGATCAGGCTACTGATTTTTCCGAAAAAATCCATAAAACAATTACCCTGGAAGCCTATCGGTCCTCTGTCCACCTGGCCAGGGAACGCGGACCCTTTGGCATATACGATGCAGAACGCGAAAAAGACAATCCGCTGATTAAAAGGATCAAAGAAGCGGATCCCACGCTGTACAAACAGATGACTCAATACGGACGGAGAAACATAGCCCTCCTGACCATTGCACCTACGGGAACCACCAGCCTGATGACCCAGACAACCTCAGGGATCGAACCGGTGTTTATGCCTGTGTACAAACGCCGCAGAAAAGTAAATCCCAGCGATAAAGAAGTGACGAATATCGATTTTGTGGATGAAGTAGGCGACAGCTGGGAAGAATACACCGTCTTCCATCATAAATTCAAAGAGTGGATGAAGATGAACGGGTATGACGTTCATAAACAATACACCCAGGAAGAACTGGACAAGATGGTGAAGGAATCACCCTATTACAAAGCTTCGTCAAACGATGTAGACTGGCTGTCAAAAGTAAAAATGCAGGGCCGGATCCAGAAATGGGTCGACCACTCAATCAGCGTAACCATAAACCTGCCGGAAGACGCTACTGAAGAACTGGTCGGCCAGTTGTACTTCGAAGCCTGGAAAAGCGGATGCAAAGGAGTTACCGTGTACCGTGACGGATCCCGGTCGGGG
Organism: uncultured Mariniphaga sp.; assembly: GCA_964575025.1. Classification (GTDB taxonomy): domain Bacteria; phylum Bacteroidota; class Bacteroidia; order Bacteroidales; family Prolixibacteraceae; genus JABMQB01. The sequence continues at coordinate 27,441 of CAZNPV010000021.1, read as the reverse complement.
GTATTAATCTCCAACAAAAAAGAAAACAAAAAAAACAAACCCTTCCCTACGAAACGACCGGAGATACTGGAGGCCGATATCGTTCGTTTCCAGAACAATAAAGAAAAATGGGTAGCCTTCATCGGAACCCTGGGAGATAAACCCTATGAGATCTTCACCGGATTATCCGACGATGAAGACGGTATCCTGCTGCCCCGGTCGGTCACCAAAGGGTATATTATTAAAAGCAGAGAGGACGACGAAACGTCACGATACGATTTTCAATATGTAAATAAAAGAGGATTTAAAACCACAATCGAGGGGCTTTCCTTTAAATTCAATCCGGTATTCTGGAATTATGCAAAACTTATTTCCGGAGTACTACGCTATGGAATGCCAATCCATAAAGTTGTTGAACTGGTTACCAGCCTTCAGCTTGATAATGACACAATCAATTCGTGGAAAGCGGGTGTGGCGCGCGCTTTAAAAAAATATGTGCCCAACGGCACCATAGCCGAAGATGCAATATGCGATGAATGCGGCTCAACAAACGTAGTCTATCAGGAGGGCTGCCTGATCTGCAAAGATTGTGGCTCATCGAAATGTGGTTGACAAGGGTTTTATACCTGACGAATGAACCCGGTTGTTTTTTTCTAACCGGGTTTTTCATTGGACCACGTAGTATCCGTTTAATGTTTTATGCTTTTTTTATACCATAAAAAAGAGCCTATGTTATAAAACTCATTCACGAGTTCCGGATTCTCATCCAGTTCTTTCCGGGTATACGGATGATACGGAACCAGCAGATCCCTACCAGGTTTCCAGTTTGCAGGAGTATAGAAATCAGTGGCTTTAGCTATCTGTAACGCCTGGATAGTCCGTACAATTTCTTCCAGGTTCCGCCCGATTGACATCGGGTAAAAAAAGGTTGCTTCCACACGGTTCTCAGGATTTATAATAAAAACACCCCTTACATCCCGGGTCGTACTTGCCGGCTCATGCAACATCCCGTATAACCCCGAAATCTCAGCCCGGGCATCATCAATAATGGGAAAATTGATCTTTTTAATAACTCCTCCCCTGGCCATAACCTCTTCCATTGATCCTTTCCACATCCTATGCATCTCTTTGGTATCAGTTGACAAAACAGCAATCCGGACCCCAAGTTCCTCAAATGTATCCTGCATTTGTGACAGATGCAAAAGCTCATCGGTGCAGACCGGAGTAAAATCCCTGGGATGACTGAATAATACTTTCCACTGGCTTCCAAAATCATCTGGAAAATGCAACGTTCCGTTTGTCGTCTCTGCCGTAAAAGAAGGCGCTTCAGATCCGATTAACGGAATCAGCTTTTGTTCGCTCTCCTGAGCAAACAAAGCACTCACGCTAACCCATAAAATCAGGCTTAAAAAAATTCTTGTTTTCATAACTTCTGTTTTTTATTTTTATTCCGGGCAAAGCTAATGCAATTTGAGGATATCCTATATAAATATATTAAGATATTTTTATCTTTTAACGTTTTTTAACAATACACTTCATCCGGATTGTATTATTCAATCCGATTCTTTCGAATTTTTGTGATATCAGCCTTGCCGTAAAAAAAGGACTATTTTCTATATTGTAGTTGACTAATTCGTGCAGGTTGTATATTAATTTTATATCTAAATTTGAACGACTCAATGTTATTTGACTGTTTAAGTATAACAAGATGAATGGAAAAATTTTAATCGTACTATGTTTCTTAATGATACGGACATTAGGTCAGGCACAAAATATTGACTCCCGATTAGATGATCTGAAAATTACCATCATGAACGGGAAGTATGAAGATGGATTACTGGAATGTAAAGATTTAATTGAATCAAATGTGCGTGATTCTGCACAACTTGCCTTAATTTATGCTTATGCAGGGCTGTCAAGCGAGGCATTGGGAAACAAGGTTGATGCATTGCATTATTACGAACAGGCCGTTCTGCTCAAGGCGCCCCAATTGGATATTTACGAGAAACTTATCAGCCTTTCAAAGAAGGAAAAAAATGATTCTGTTTACGAATTTGCCTTACTGGAAAAATCCAGGGCTTTCCCGGATTTTGATGAACCCATTACAAAGAGTCTTGCATATCACTACGCGAACACCAGGCAATACGAAAAGTTACTGCCTACTGCTAACAAACTTTTAAATTGGTATCCCGATGAAATAAGGTATCTTTATTTTAAGGGGGTGGCACTGCAAAATTTAAATCAGATTGAAGAAGCCAAAGATTGTTACCATAAAATTCTGGAATCAGAACCTGATCATCCAGGGGTTAACATGGGGCTGGGTATGATATTATATAATGATGGCAGTGAAATATTTGCATTCAGAAAAAAGGAATACGAATCCAAGGTAAATCCAAATAGAGTTGATTATTCAATTTATACCAAAGGGATCGAAGAAGGCAAGATTATATACAGGAAAGCATTACCTTATTTATTAAAAGCTTACGAAAGTGGTTCTTATCCGGGATTAAAGCAGGTGCTGTTTAATACGTATGCAAGGTTGGGACAAAAAGAAAAAGCAGAAGCTTACAGATAGCAACCTCCTTCATTTTTTAAATACCCGGTTTGTCCCATTTTATAAGAGAAATTTGTTTGACTCAGTTCCTAATAAAAAAATGCAGGAGCAAAACTTTATTAGCAAAAGAAAATACTTCTATAATAAACTCATTTAACAGGATTGTGAGATTCTGACACTTTTTGACGGATTTCAGATTCACAAATTATTTACTTCAACCTACATTCGTACTATGTGAATTTAATAAATGAGCTAATACTAACTTTTTAAACTTAAATAAACGTACAAAATCAATGAGAAAAGAATTTTGGAATCAAAAAAGCAGATGGGTCCTGTTAATTGTTGCTTTGGTTGGAATATTCCTTTTGGGTTCCTGTAAAGATGATTATTTGTATGATAACGAGGAACCGAAGTGGCTTGGTGAGAGTATTTATGAGTATTTGAAAACGAATGGGAATTTTAGTTATTACATTAAATTAATAGATGAAGTAGGGTATACCTCTGTATTGCAAAAAACAGGAAGCAAAACACTTTTTGTTTCAGATGATGCAACCTTCGATCGCTTTTTTCAGGATAATCCCTGGAATGCAAGCAGTTATGACGAGCTGTCGCTGACCCAGAAGAAGCTGATCATCAAGTTTTCGATGATCGATAACGCCTACCTTATCGAAACCTTGTCGAACTATTACAACGGTTCGCTACAGGAAGAAACAGCTTTGCGACGTTCTACATCCGTTTCAGTGCTCGATTCCATTCCCTTCCTGTCGGGCGATTTATTACCCGGGGGCCGTTTTTGGGATAGACACCGGAACCAGGGTATTTACCTGATGAAAGACGCTACTTCGTGGCCAATGGTTCATTTTCTGGAAAAACCCCTTAAAAATGCCGGTATTGACGATGCCGACTTTACTCTGATTACCGGTGTTAACCGAACCCTTAACGATGCCCATCTCTTTGATGTGAAAGTCATAGAAAGAGATATTACCTGTAAGAACGGATATATCCACGTATTGGAGGAAGTACTCATTCCTCCGGTGAACATAGCCGAATACGTGAAAACCAATCCCGATTCAAGAATTTTTTCGGATCTGCTTGATCGCTTCTGTGCAGCCTATTACAATTCGGCGCAGACCAGTGACTACAACCTGATCCATCCGGAACATCCGATCGATTCAATTTTTGAGAAAATATATTTCTCGGATTACGAGGGACAAACCCGTTATCCCAATGGAAGTCAGATCAGTACAGACCTTCTGTTGCCTTTCAATCCGGGCAGAAACGAATATGTTTCGTCTGCTGCCAACAGTTCCCTGCAGTCGGATATGGCAGCAATCTTTGCACCCACCAACGCAGCAATGACGAGCTATTTTGAAAACGGAGCAGGAGTCATATTGAAGAACCGTTTTGGCAGCTGGGAGAATACACCCGATTACATCATCATGAAGTTGCTGAAAAGGCATCTCCGGGAATCTTTTCTCGAAACAGTACCCGGCCGTTTTGAAAAGTTGGTGGATAGCAACAACTCTCCCATCCCGATCGAACCGGGCGATATTTCCAGTTCGTATGTTGGTTTGAACGGCGTGGTTTACAACACAAATAAAGTATATCCCCCGGATGACTATATTTCAGTGTACGCTCCGGTTCTGTTAAGCGAAGAAACCAGCGTATTCAACTGGGCAGTGAATGAAAACGAGTTTGATCTTTACCTGAACGCACTCAAAAGCACCTATAGTTTCTTTGTGCCTACCGATCATTATTTTACGAATTATATCGATCCGATTGCCTATGCAAAAGATGTACAAGGTGTTATGAAATATTGGTACAACACAGAAACCAATACGGTGAACGCAACTGTTTATACCTACGATCCACTGACCGGCGAGGTAGGCGACTCCGTAAATACAATAACCAGTGAGGCCTTTATCAGAAACCGTTTGCTTGACCTTTTAGACACACACGTCGTAATCGGCGATGTGGAATCAGGGGCCAAATACTATTTCACCAAAAACGGCAACATTTTGCTGGTAGAAGGGACTGGAGCTGAATTGAAGGTACAGGCGGGTTACGATATTGAAACGGGCACCGTCGTGAATGTTGTGAAGGATGGTGCGTACAGGCAGCAAAACGGCACAACGTACTTCATCGATAAACCACTCCAGACACCTTTGCAATCCGTTCACAAAATATTGAGCGAAACGCCGGAATTTAGTGCGTTTTTTGCTTTGCTTAACGGATTCCCCACATCCAAAGAGATCTTTGTGAAAAAAACCAACTATTATGGCATCGATTATAACATCAAATTCTTCAACACTTTTAACTACACGGTGTATGTTCCGACCAACGAAGCCATTCAGCAAGCCATTGACGAGGGCCTGATCATGAACTGGGAACAGATCAATGGAATTACTGACACCCAGCAAAAAACAGATGCCACGGAGAAATTAGAGCGTTTTCTGCGTTACCATTTCCAGGATAATTCGGTATTCGTCGACGGTGAATCCTATTATAAACTGTATCAAACAGCAACGATCAAGAAAAACGATGAGGTAACACAATTCAGGACATACCAGGACAAATATTACCGGCTGGGAATTACTAGCGACGGAGACAACATAAAACTGGATACTGAAAATTGGGGGACAGCTCACCTAATCAGAAGCAACGGACTGTACAACATTCTGACACGCGATTACATTTTCAGCGGGAATCCACAGGCTTACCGGGAAATTGACGAGACCGGTGCAGGAAGTGATTTTTCGAATTCATCCATAGTTACTTCTTCTACAGCGGTTATCCACCAAATTGATAATGTCTTGAGATTTGAATAAAACAACGCTTCATATGAAACTTAAATTAGCAGGAACAGTTCTTTTTCTTTTTCTCCTTAATCCTGTTTTTACAACAGGTCAGAATACAGCTTCTCAGAGGGTTTTGCAGGGAACTGTTACTTCGGCAACGGATGGCGAAACATTGGTGGGAGCAACAGTTATTGAGGTAGATGATCAAAAAAGAATTATCAGTGCCACGATAACCGATATTAACGGACACTATGTACTCAAAATTAAAAATCCGGATAACAAATTGGTGTTTAGCTTTATTGGATTCGTAACCACAGCAGAAGAAATAGGTTCGAGAACAAGAATCGATAAGAAGATGGAAGAAGAAACTCAGATTATTTCTGACATCGTGATAACAGCTGAAAAAAAGGTATCGGACGGAAACTTCGAAATTCCCCAGAGAGAATTATCAACGGCTGTACAAACCATTAATACCAAAGAGTTTGAAGGGATTCAGGTAACATCCATCGACGAAGCGCTTCAGGGCAGGATTGCCGGTTTGGATATTGTAGCCAATTCCGGCGACCTGGGCTCGGGAGCGACCATGAGGATCAGGGGAACCTCTTCGATCAATGCCAATACGCAGCCTCTCATTGTGGTAAACGGTATTCCCTACGAAATTCAGATCGATGCATCATTTGATTTTGCAGCCGCAAATGAGGAACAATATGCCAACATGCTAAGCATCAATCCCGATGATATTGAAGAAATTACCATATTAAAGGATGCGGCTTCAACGGCAGTTTGGGGATCGAAAGGAGCCAACGGTGTTCTGGTGATCAAAACCAAAAAAGGTGCCAAGGGACCTACCCGTGTTCAGTATTCGTACCGTTTCACAGCCGCAAAACAACCAAGAGGCCTGGAAATGCTGAATGGGGACGATTATACCATGATGATCAAACAGGCGTATTTCAATCCGCAACAGGATGAAAACGCAGCCAATGTCCGCGAATTCCTCTACGATCCGACATTCTCGGAATACGAGAATTTTAACAACAACACCGACTGGGTAAAAGAAGTAACCCAAATAGGTTTCAAAAACGACCACTACATCAATGTTTCAGGGGGTGGCGACCGGGCAAGGTACAGGGTTTCAAGTGGATTTCTTACGCAAACAGGAACCGTCATCGGGCAGAAAATGAACAGGATAACCTCAACGGCCTACCTTGATTATTCTGTATCTGACCGAATCAGGTTTATTTCTGAATTAACGTTCTTCTATACAGATAACAATAGAAATTATGACAATATTTTAGGGATAGCTTATGCAAAAATGCCGAATGTAAGTGTTTATCAGCAGGATTTAGAAGGCAATGACACGGATGTATATTACAATATTTCACGTTCATCCACCCTTCACTCCGATCAACGTGATTTGAGAAACCCTGTGGCACTGGCCAACCTGGCTACCAACAACCTGAAGAACTACCGCATCCGACCTATATTCAGGTTACAATACGACCTGATGAATCCGGAATTTCAGACCCTTCGATACAACCTCGATGTATCATTCGACGTGAATAACGATAAAATGAGCAATTTTCTGCCTGCAGAAGTATCCAATGCGCCGTGGAACGACAGAGCCATTAATCTGGCTGAAAGCTACGACTCGGAAAGTGTAACCGTTTTGGCCGAAAACAAAGTTACCTGGCAGCCTCAAATATTCAATCCCGACCATTCCCTGTTGGTTCAGGGTGCATTCCAGATCATTACCGGAAATAGCGCTTCACAGGGTATGGGAGTTACCAATCTTCCCTCAGGCGATATAGTGGATGCTTCAGCGTATGGATATTCAACAGGTATTTCCTCCAGTCGCTATTCCTACCGGTCGAATGCGATCACCTTCAGGGGGCACTATGTATTCAAAGACCGGTACATCCTGGGGCTTACCTTTCGTAGGGATGGAAGTACAAAATTCGGTGAAAGTTACAAATACGGAAACTTTCCGGGAATTTCTGCCAAATGGATCATTTCGGATGAATCCTTTATGCAACCAACAAAAAAATGGTTAAGCATGCTGGCTATTCGACCCAGTTGGGGGATTACCGGGAATCAGCCAAGAGCCGAATACCTGCATTTCAGCCGTTATTCGCCTTACGGAAGCTACATGGATATGCCCGCAACCCGTCCGACAACCCTTCGTCTGGCTGACCTGAGGTGGGAAAAATCAACATCGTTCAATGTTGGAATGGACCTCGGATTCTTTGAAGATCGACTTTTATTCGATATCAATTTTTACAATAAACATACCGAGGACTTGTTGTTTGAAAACTTAGGGGTTCCGAGTTCTTCGGGATTCGGCAGCGTCCCGGTTCAGAATGTGGGAACCATGGACAACAATGGATGGGAATTGAATTTTTTTACCAACCGGGGGATCCGTGGAAAAAACTTCTCCATTGACTTTAACTTCAACCTGTCAAATTATGTGAACACAATCGTTGAATTGAGAGATGATATACTGACCAACTACAATGCGGACTATAACTATTCAAACGGAACCTATTTATCACGAATCCAGGAAGGGAATTCGTACGGATCCATTTACGGATTCCGGTACAAAGGGGTCTACCAGTACGATGAATACATTGAAGGAGTACAGGAAAATGCTCCCGTAGCCCGGGATGAAAACGGAAACGTATTTACCGATGAAGAAGAGAATCCACTTCCGATGTATTTTGCCTACGGCAAAAGCAATGAGTACAGATTCAGAGGTGGAGACGCTATTTATGAAGATATAAACAGCGATGGGAATATTGATGAACTGGACATTGTTTACCTGGGAAACTCGAATCCTAAGGTGAACGGAGGTTTTGGCTCTACCATTCGTTATAAAAACCTCTCCGTAACGGCATTTTTTAATTTCCGTTACGGGAACAAGATCGTTAACATGGCCCGAATGCATGCTGAAAATATGTATTACCTGAACAACCAAAGTATTTCGGTAAACTGGCGATGGAGAAAAGACGGCGATGTAACAGAAATGCCCCGTGCACTGTACAACTATGGTTACAACTGGTTGGGCAGCGACCGCTATGTGGAAGATGGCTCGTTTATGCGAATGAAGTACCTCACTTTCAACTATTCTGTTCCCAAAGAAAAACTGGATAAATACAGGTTGCATCAAGTGAGCTTTTACCTTACGATTAACAACTTGTGGGTATTGACAAAATATACAGGGGTAGATCCGGAGGTTGGCTACGGTTCGTTTGGAGTAAGTACAGATAACTCCCCGACACCCCGATCGAAAGACGCAACTTTCGGAGTTTCAGTGACATTTTAAAAGATGATGAAGATGAAAAAACTAATTTCCATCGTATCGGTAGCAGGCCTCATAATGGGATCACCGGGTTGTACCGACTGGCTCGACATCAGGCCCGAGAGTGAAATCGTACTGGATGATTTCTGGAAAAACGAAAGCCAGGTGAACCAGGTTCTTGCCGCCTGTTACCGTTCAATGACAGAGACAGGTGTGATGAGCAGGATGTTGGTCTGGGGTGAACTGAGATCAGACAATGTAACCTATGGAAGGAACATGCCCACCGACATGTATAAAATGTTGAACGTCGATATTTCTGCGGATAACGGATATTGTCATTGGGGGTCATTTTACACCGTTATAAACAACTGCAACAACTTTTTGCACTATGCTCCGGGAGTCGTTGATCTCGATGCCAACTTCACCGAATCGAAACTCCATACAATGGAGTCCGAGGTTCTCACAATACGGGCACTAATGTATTTTTACCTGGTACGCACATTTGAAAAAGTCCCGTGGATTAACGAACCAAGCATCGACGATGCACAGGATTACCGAATCCCTCAGTCATCCGAAGATTTCATCCTCGACAACCTGGAGAGTGATCTGCAAACGGCTTTGCGCTATTCGCGTGATACCTATGAAACCACCGAATATACAAAAGGAAGGATCACTACCAACGCCGTAAGAGCACTCCTGGCTGATATCTGCCTTTGGAGGGAGAAATACAGCCAATGCATTGAAATATGCGATCAGATCCTGAACGATCCCAATTCTGATCTGGAACTTGAATCCGGCGAAAAGGTAATTCCCAATGTTTTTTACCAGGGAAATTCCAAAGAGAGCATCTTTGAGTTGCAGTTTGACGACGACCAGATGTTCAACTGGGTGGTACGCGACTATTACGGAGATGTCGGGAACACGGCCGGTCAATGGAGTTTCCCCGGGGTATTGGTAACCGGGAAATTCAGCCCCTTCAACTACATTACAGGCAGCAGCAAAGAGAGCAGCGAAGACCTGCGTGAGAAAGATTTTCTGCGCCAGGAAACCGGGGGCGACAAATATTATGTATTCAAATATGCCGGTGCCAGCCGAAAGGAAGATCCCACCACTGAGGTCAGCACCTATTATTACCGAAATGTAACGGCTAACTGGATCGTTTACCGCCTTTCAGAAATTTACCTCATGAAAGCCGAAGCACTGATCCAACTCGAAACCAACACGACAGAAGCCGTTGAACTGATCAACACCATTTACATGAGATCCAATACCGAAGAAGATGAACAAGGGTTGATCGCTGATAATTACACTTCAAAGCTTAAACTCGATGAATTGTACATGAGAGAGCGCCAGCGCGAACTGATGTTCGAAGGAAAACGCTGGTTCGACCTGATGCGCATGGCGCGACGCGTAGATTCGCCGGCACCGCTGCTGAGCTTTGTAACAAAAAAATTCACCGGAGGGACTTCGCTTCAATCTACAAAAATGTCGGTCATGGATGCTTTGTATTTGCCGGTACATACCGATGAATTAAAGGCAAACAGTGCGCTGGTGCAAAATGAATTTTATAAGGTTACCGACAAGGAATAGGATAATCCGTAAAAATTAAAACATGAAAATCTATAAAACAAATCATTCAATCTTCCACAACAGGACAGCAAAAGTACGGGGCAAAGGAATTTTATGGTCAACCATCGTATTCACGACAATGCTATTCCTGTTTCCAGCCTGTAACAGCGATGATGTTGGCGAGTATTATTATACGTTCACCGGAGAAACCGTTGGCCAGTATATCAAAAATCGTCCTGAGACGTATTCCGAATTTACGCATATCCTGGACACAACAGGAGTGATGGGATTGCTGAATGCATACGGTGATTATACCTGTTTTCTGCCTGATAACGAGGCTATGATCCGGTTTTACCAAAGCAAAGAAAAAAACGCTGCGGATGATTTTCCGATTGATGCATTGAAGAAAATCGCGTATGATCATATTATTAAGGACTTTACCATAACAACCGATGATTTTATTGAAGGGTTCTTAACGAAACAAACCATGAGTGGCCGTTATGTGGATATTGGGATTTCTTCGGATGAATCCGGTCTGGTGTACACGATAAATACAACTTCGAAAATTACGGAAAAGGATATAGAGGCGCATAACGGAGTCATCCATGCGATCAGTGAAGTAGTATCTCCTACCGAGAATACCCTGGTGGAGGCTATATCCAATGATGAAAACTTTTCCCTCTTTTTTGAAGCCCTGGAGGCAACCGGCCTCGATTCCCATATATCATTGACCAAAGATGAGAGCTATGTACCTGATCCGGAATATGTTTCACGGGAAAATTCAGATGAAATATATAACTATGCAAAAGTCCGCGTTCCGCGGGAAAGAAAATATGGATTCACCGCTTTGATGGAGAGCAATGCAACCTATGCCGATAATGGCATTCAGAATCTGAATGACCTGAAAGCCTATGCAAAAGAAGTATACGATGAAATGTATCCCGAAGATGCCTCCATAACCGATGTGACAGACAGGAAAAACAGTCTGAACCGGTTTATAGCGTATCATTTGCTCAACAAAAAGGTACCCATGAGGCTTTTTATTGAGAAATACGACAATACGGGAATGAATTATGAATCAACCGGGGAAACCCACTCGGTAAAGGTCGTGGATATGTACGAATACCTTGAAACCTTGTGTCCCAATACGTTACTGGAAGTTCGTACGCTTCGTACAACAAATGAATACAATATCTTTAACATGATCGAAGAAACCGGACAGGCAATTCGTTTAACCGAGAATTTCGATAACGATGCATTGAACGGGGTTTATCACGAGATTGACAATATCCTGGTGTATGATGCCAATGTGGAGCGAATGATTTCTACCAAGCGACTGAGAATGGATGTTGCCAGTTTCTTTCCCGAGTTTGTTAACAACAACATTCGCATTGGGAATTCTCACATCGGGGGTGGTTTATATTCAGAACACTGGATTATCCAGAATGGATATGTTGACCGGATTAAGGCTTCCGCAACGACTTCGGTCAGATACTTTAATGCGGATGACCGGTTCATGGATTACCAGGGAGACGAACTGTGGCTGCAAGGGTTATACGATTTTGAAATTACTACACTTCCCATTCCTCCGGGAACCTACGAAGTTCGCTTTGGTTATCAGCCTACCCACTTGCGCGGTGTGGCACAATTATACTGGGATGGCGTCCCTACGGGGATTCCCCTTGACCTGCGTCTGTATGCCAACGACCCGGATATTGGGTATGAATATCCGGGCACCGATGCACGGGACCCGGAAGGGTTCGAAAACGATAAAGCAATGCGCAATCGGGGTTACATGAAAGGTCCTGCCAGTTATACGGTGGTTGCAGAATGGTGGTATACCGGAGCCAGCGCACGCATGAGCGAAGATGTTCTTCGACGGATTCTGGGTATTTATACCTTTAACGAATTCAGTACCCATATCTTTTCAGTAAAAGCGGTGAAATCGGGTGAATTTATGTTCGACTACCTGGAGTTTGTTCCGCTTGAAGTATTGGAATACGAAGATATTTATTAGAAATTGAAACGAATGAAATGCAATTGAAAATGAGATACAAACATGTAAAGGGCTTCGTTTCCCTCCCGGCTTTGATCGTTGTGTTGCTGACTGCGGCCTGTACAAAGGAATGGGACGATCACTACGATGAAGGTTCTTTTGATCTTCCCAACAAAACGGTGACCGAATATATAAAAGAGCAACCGGAACTAAGCACTTTTTCCGGCATACTGGAAGCAACCGGTTACGATGATTTTCTGAATGCTTCACAGTCCTACACCGTTTGGACCCCGACAAACAATGCGCTGAGTGGTTTTGATATGACCGACACCGAACGGGTGAAGAAAATTGTTCAGAACCACATAACCCGCAGCAGGTTCACAACTTCCGGAATCGATACTTCCTTTATCCGGATGCTGAACGGCAAATATATACGTTTTACCAGAGACCAACAGGGAACTATCTTTGGAGAGAACTATGTTACCAAAGCAGATCAGCCGGCAAAAAACGGGTTGATCCATGTAATCGACGGCTATGCCCCTTATGTGTACAACCTTTGGGAATACCTGGGAGAGACGGCCGGGGTGGACTCGTTGCGCGAATATATTTACGGCCAGTCGAAAAAGGTTTTTGATGCTGAGAACAGTATCGAGATCGGGGCAAATGAAGAGGGGCAGGTAATTTACGACAGCGTGTTTGTGATCTGGAATCCGGTATTGGACAGACTGGGATCCATCGACGTGGAAGACAGCATCTACACTGCCATCATGCCGGACAACACTGCCTGGGAGGAGGCCTATTCAAGAATAGTAGGGTATTTCAATTTTCCAAATGACGCCGGCAGTACTACACGCCAGAGGGACCTGACCCGCTTTACCATCATTCAGGATATGCTTTACCGTGACCGGATCAGCGAACCTGAGAAACTCTACTCGCTTACATCAACCTATGGAAACACATTCTACAATCCCCGGGAACTGTTTAAAGGCCTTGAATATGAATCGCTCAGTAACGGTCTTGCGTATGTTACCCCTCAAATGCCTTTCGCAGATACTGCCTCATTTTACAGGGAAATCAGAGTAGAAGCAGAAAATTCCATGGGGAGAACCAATACAGGTAGCAATATTTTTACTCGATCCAGTTTTGGAACAGAATTCACTGCTTCCAATAACTACTATATCCTGGTTGATCCTGCTTCAACTGAACCGGCCGTTGAATTTTCGATTCCCAATACGCTTTCAACAAAATACAACATATACTGTGTGTTCGTACCTGCCAAAATAGTGGACCCCAACAATCTCACACCAACAAAGGCAAAGTTTCAGCTCACATACATCAGACGACAGAGCGGCAGTACATTCATCAAACGATTTACACCCGGGAACAACACAACGGATCCGGAAACCTTCACGAAAATGTTTGTGGATCAGTTTGACTTTGAATATGCCAACATAATTGATGCAGATTATGACAGAGTAGCCGTAAAACTGGAAGTTAGCAGCGACGTGACAACGCAGGAAGAACAGTCGGGTGACTTCAGCCGCACCATGCGTATCGATTGTATCATTTTAGAACCTGTCCTGGAATAGGTTCAAAAAACAGCAAAGATGAAAATGAACAGAGATATCAAATTACAAAATACAATGAGGAATCACTTCTTACGAAGATTTCTGCGTTCGATCTTGATAACCGGAATGTTGGCAGCCAGCACCATGGTGCATGGTCAACCCGATTCAACAGGAGTTCTTGTTCCTGCGGTTACGGAAACGAAACAGGAAGTCGACACATCGGTATATACGGTGAAAGGTATAGTTCGGGATGCAAAAACCCGGCAACCCATCGTTGCTGCTCAGATCCGTTCACAGAACTACAAGTCAGCCACCACTACCGATGAAAAGGGAAATTTCGAGATCGAAGTCAGTTCTCCGGGAGAAGTATTAATCGTTATTGCTTTCGATTACAACCAACGCGAAATCCCGGTACGGGGAAGAAAAAGCCTTGAGATCGATCTTTATTCAGAGGTATACCGGGATGTATACAAAGAAATTGAAGGTATTTCCGGTCCGTTCCGTTCCACGTACGCCGTTCATTCCTCCTATGGTACGCACGATATGGGTTATCCTGTTTTTCTTTCGGTTGACAATGCGATCCAGACCAGGATGGGAAACAATATACGCGCAATGAGCCGGTCAGGAAACCGTGGCTTGGGGGCCAGTTTGTTTATCCGGGGATTAAATTCGGTAAACATGAACGCACAACCTCTTTTTGTTGTCGACGGAGTTGTCTGGAACAACTATTTTGACATACAGTCGGTTCACGACGGGTTTTTCAACAATCCGCTGAACGATATCGACATGAGCGACATCGAGAGCGTTGCTGTAATCAAAGACGGAACATCGATCTACGGTTCCAAAGGCAGCAATGGGGTAATCGTTATCAAAACCAAACGGGGAGTGGATCTGGCTACCCGGATCGTTTTTAATGCCTTTGGCGGACTGACCGAAAAAACATCCTCTCTGCCCATGATGGATAGCGATCCGTTCCGTATTTACACCACGGATCTTTTGGGAACAACCGATCTGACTTTTGAGGAAATCAACGAAATGCCTTTTTTAAATGACGATCCAACCTCGATTACCTATCAAACGTACCACAATAATACCAACTGGGACGATGAAGTATATCAGCAAGGCTTTACCCATAGTTACAACATCGGTGTAAGCGGTGGGGACGACAAGGCCCTTTACTACTTTTCACTGGGGTATACCGGGAATAAAAGCATGGTTAAAACAACCGGTCTGCAACGCCTGAACAGCCGTACCAATGCCGACTTTTTTCTTACGGAGAACATAAAACTCGGGATGAATATGGGATATACCAGCATTGACCGAACCGTACTCGATGACGGCATCAATCCCTATACCTCACCCACTTTCCTGGCTATGGTAAAAGCTCCTTTCTTAAGTCCGTATTCTTACACCCCAACGGGAACGCTGACTACAGACCTGGAGGACGCCGACGAATTCAGTATAGGTAACCCGACTGCCGTTATCGCAAATGCATTGAATACGAATAAGCATTACCGCCTTTCGATTGGATTCAAACCGGAATTTACGCTCTCGCCTGCGTGGTCTCTGAGTACGCAGTTTGACTATGCCGTCGACAAGTTCAAGGAAACCTATTACAGCCCGATGGTTGGCGTGCCCGACCGGGAGCTTCCTGGCATTGGAATCTCGGAAAACGTTTTCAAAAGCCAGATAATGCGTAACGTTGCCCTGTTTGATGACACACAATTGAAGTTTGAAAAACAGCTCAAAGTTGTTCACCATATTAAAGCGATGGCAGGCATTCGTTACATTTCCAACCATTTTGAAGCGGATTACGGAGAAGGGCACAATTCAGGGTCCGACCAGAAAAGAAACCTGCTGGACCAAATCATCAGAAGCACAAGAGGCGTCAGCAACCGCATAAAATCGGTATCCAATTACTTGTTGGTGGATTACAATTTCGACAATCGCTATTTTCTGTCTGCTTCTACAGCCGTGGATGCATCTTCCCGTTTCGGGCACGAAACCCGGGGTGGCTTCCGGTTGTTCGATCGTAGTTGGGCTGTTTTCCCTTCAGTCCATGCAGCCTGGTTGCTCTCTTCCGAAGAATTCATGGCGCATGTAAATGCCATCAACTGGCTGAAACTGCGTGTCGGTTATGGCTTTTCAGGAAACGACGATATCGATCCCTATGCCTGGAGTGCTTATCTCGAGTCAGCACGGTATATGGACCGGGCCAATGGGTTAATTTTAGCAAACATCGGAAATACCGAAATTCAGTGGGAAACCACAGCCAAAGCAAGCCTTGGCGCAGATGCCATTCTTTTCAACGACCGTTTGGCCTTGACGGCAGATCTCTACAGCAACAAAACCAACAACCTGCTGTTCCTGAAACCATTGCCTGAAGTGGCAGGTAACGGCAATTACTGGGGCAATGGCGGAGAATTGTCAAACAAAGGATTTGAGCTCTCAGCCGATTTGAAACTGATTAATCTCAGTGCGCTCAAATGGGAATTCGGAGCCAGTGTCGGACATTATACAAACAAAATTGAATCCTTACCCGAAGGGGATTACATCACAACGCTATACGGAGCCGATATTCTGACCTCGGTCGGACATCCGTCCGGTGTCTTTTACGGGTACAAAACCCTCGGAGTTTTTACCGACGAAAAGACTGCCAAAGATGCAAACCTCAGACGGATCGACGAAAACGGGGTTTCGCATTTTTTCAAAGCCGGTGACATGCATTTCAACGATTTCCATAAAGATGGCATCATCGATGATAACGACCGCCAGGTAATTGGCGATCCGAATCCCGACTTTTACGGCTCGTTCAACAGCAAGATCGTTTTCATGAATTTTACCCTGGAACTATTTTTTACCTATTCTTACGGAAACGACCTTTACAATGCCCTGCGCGCTGAGCTCGAATCGGGAAGTTTATTTATGAACCAAACCACGGCAATGCTGAACCGATGGTTTTACGAAGGCCAGCAAACCACTCAGCCCGGGGTGGCTTACCTGGACCCGATGGGCAATGCAAGGTTCTCTGACCGATGGATTGAAGACGGATCGTACCTGCGTTTTAAAACATTGTCTCTGGGCTACACCGTTCCTTTAAAAAGCACTGTGATAAAAGGCCTTAACGTGTGGATCTCGGCTAACAACCTGTTTACCCTTACAAATTATTTGGGCCGTGATCCGGAAGTATCGGTGAAAAACGACATTCTGTACCAGGGCATCGACAATGGGGTGCTGCCCCTCACCAGAAATTATTTTGTTGGAATAACCATGAACCTGTAATCAGCTAACGAAATTTGTTCGGAAAAAGAGGAATTAGAAACCGTATTAAAGAAAAAAAGATGAAGACACTCAATCAAATAGCATTCGGACTGATCGTTCTGACAATGATTGCCACTAGCTGTGATACGCTGCTGGATGCCGATTCCGACCACATTATGTTTCCGGAAAACCATCAGATCGATTCACCAAATGACTCAATCTATTCGATGGTCGGTATTTTTACCCAACTTCAGAAATTGGCTGATCGCTATGTATTGCTGGGCGAGCTACGCGGCGATTTGATGGATATTACTGAAAATGCCGGTCCTGAGCTACACGAGATTTATACCTTTGATATTTCGCCGGATAATTCGTATAACATAATTGAAGATTACTACTCCGTGATTAATCAATGCAATTACCTCATCAACAACATCGATACGGCTTTTACTGCTGCAGGAGAGAAATCGTTGTTCAAAGAATATGCAGCTGCCAAGGCGATACGTGCCTGGACGTATATGCAGCTCGTCCTGAATTATGGCAGGGCCAAATATTACGAGAAGCCCCTTTTGACCGTGCAATCTTCAGAAGCCGAATTTCCTGAGTATTCGATCCACGATCTGGTTCCTGTTCTAATCCAGGATCTTGAACCTGTTAAATATGCGGAAACACCGGGCGGAATCTCACTGGGAGCCGATATGACCAGTGAAAAGCTGTTCTTTCCCATTCCTCTTTTACTGGGCGACCTGTACCTGTGGAACGGGCAATTCGAAAGTGCAGCCCGTGAATATTATGCGTTGATCAAAGATGAACGTTATGTAATCGACGACATGTACAGTTCAGAATGGATAGTGGATAACGGCGTTTTTGTTGCAATAATTCTGTATTACCTGAACATTTTTGAACTAACAACCAACGAGCAAATTACACTGATTGCTGGATCAACGGAATTGGGAGAAGAAGATGAAATGTACAGATTGACCATCGACAATTACGAGATAATGCCTTCGCAAACTGCAATCAAAAATTGGGATGAGCAAACTTATTATTACAATAGAAACGTCACAAATCCGGGCGATCTAAGAGGCTTCGTTGGATCTTATATAACTCCAAACATTACAGGAGATCTTTTTAACTTCTCATCCAACGATGGGAATACAATTTTAAAATATTATTTAATGTGGAGCGAATCTGAGATGTCGAAAGCAGTAATGGTTTACAGGGTTGCCACGCTCTACCTGCGCTATGCTGAGGCGGTGAACCGTGCGGGTAAACCCAACCTGGCTTTCGCGGTATTGAAAAACGGCATGAACGCTGATGCCCTTGCAGTGGATTCCATTGTTCCACGTCATGAAAAATACAGCGTTTACACCGACTCCACAGGCACCTTTATCGATTATGTGAATTTCAACAATATTGTGTTCGACGAGAATGTAGGCGTACATTCCCGTGGTTGCGGTAACGTAGAATTGGCCACAGATTTTATTATTCCACCACTGAACTCTCTTCAGGATTCCATTCTGTATGTAGAAGATAAAATCATTGAAGAACTGGCCCTTGAAACAGCATTCGAGGGAAACCGTTTTCAGGATCTGATGCGAATTGCCTTCCGTAGAAGTGACCCGTCTTATCTTGCTGACAAAGTCTCGGAAAAATATACCAATAATAAAGAAACCATGCGTTCAAAATTAATGGATGAAAATAACTGGTATATAGAACCCTAAAATTCAATTTGTGAGTTAATTAATCTACATAAACAAGAAAAACCTCATAAGGTATTAGTGGAAATGAAACAAAAGTTACCTGCCCTCTTAATTTTGATTATATCCATGTCGGTGTCCGGACAAACGCATTGGGAAAGTATTGTTAAAGAATCAGATCTGTTTAGCTATCTAGTCCCGAACGCAATCCCTGAATCCGGATGGATACAGCTGGATTTTGATGATTCTTCCTGGGAATCTGCTTCCGGAGGATTCGGGTATGGAGACAATGATGATAATACCTATGTGAAGTCAACCACATCGATCTATTTGAGAAAGATCTTTACAATACCTGCGGATCTTGTTGTTAAAAAACTCTGTTTGGATATCGACTACGACGATGCATTTATTGCCTGGTTAAATGGGAAAGAGATCGCACGATCTCCGAATTTGCCTTCAGGTACGCCGGGTTTAACCGCTCAGCTGACAACAGATCATGAAGCACAATTGTATTCCGGAGGAGTGCCCGACCGATTCATGCTAAGTCCGGAAGATCTGGCAACAGGCGATAACATTCTATCCGTTCAGGTATTAAACTGGAGTACAACATCTTCAGATATGTCGGCACGGGTGTTCCTGAATGCAGAAATAAACGGAGCAACAATTGTTTACAGCGAACTGCCCGATTGGTTTGTGTTGCCTGTTGCTGCATTTGAAAGCAATCTACCCATAGTTGTAATTAATACCGAAGGGAGAACCATCCCTGATGAACCAAAGATCATGGCTAAGATGCAGGTTATCGATAATTTAAACGGGATCAATAGCCTAAGCGATACCGAATTCACTTATGACGGCTCCATTGGTATTGAGATAAGGGGCAACACGTCTCAGATGTACCCCAAAAAAAGTTATACGGTTGAAACAAGGTTCAGTGATGGGTCCAATAATAATGTCGAATTATTGGGATTCGCCAAAGAGAACGACTGGGTATTTCACGGCCCCTATTCCGATAAGTCATTAATGCGAAATGCACTGGCTTATTTTATAGGGAACGGAATGGGGAACTGGAATCCCCATACACGCTTTGTGGAATTAATGCTTAACGGGGAATACCGCGGTGTTTACCTGGTGGTTGAAAAAATTAAAAGGGATAAAAACAGGGTTGACATTGCCAAACTGAAACCCGAAGATACTTCAGGCGATCAACTGACCGGAGGTTATATTATAAGCATCGACAGGGATCAGGAGGGCAGCTGGAATTCCCCCATCATGGGCAGGACAGGAAGTGTTGATGTTCCTTTTTCGTATGTTGATCCGAAATACGATGAGCTGGCACCCATACAACGCTATTATATCCGCGAACATATTACCGGGTTTGAATATATTCTGAAAGGGGAAAACTTTAAGGATCCGGAACTGGGGTACCGGCCTTACATTGATGTAGAGTCGTTTATCGATTACTTTATTATAACCGAACTAAGCCGTGATCTAGATGGCTACAGAGTCAGTGTGTATTTCCATAAAGACAAAGACAGCAAAGGAGGGAAACTGGTCATGGGGCCGTTTTGGGATTACAACATCTGCTTTGGCAATGCCGACTTTATGCAAGCCTGGTCAGAAATTGGATGGGCGGAAGAAGGAATTGGTGCGGGCGATTGGTATGAAATTCCATTTTGGTGGGATCGTTTCAGGGAAGATCCGTATTTTGAAACCATGCTTAAATACAGGTGGGAAAAATTACGCAAGAATGTAATCAGCAAAAATACAATCAACCATTTTATTGATTCGTGCCAAAATTTACTGAATGATGCCCAAAAACGGAATTTTGAAAAATTTAACGTGTTACATAGTTACGTCTGGCCAAACAAGTATATAGGCGGCAGCTTCCAGAATGAAATAAATTACCTGAAGACATGGATAGATCGCAGGATAAACTGGCTGGACTCCCGGATAGATGCCATTGAAGCTTCTTTTCCCAACGGTGTTGAGGAACTGACATTTAACGAAAACAAGGCATTGGCCTATCCCAATCCATTTAACGAAAACATTACTGTTGAATTTGTAATAAACACGGGAAGCAATGTAGAAGTGGCAATCCGAAATGTTTTGGGGCAAACCGTTGCAGAAAAAACAAAAAGGTGTATGCCTGGCCGGAATGCCTTCCATTTTTCATCCGGCGACCTGGGCCCGGGCGGGAATATCTTCTTTTATACCATCCTTTTTGATGATCAAAAAATCCTTTCAGGCAAAATAATCAGAAAATAAACATCGGCTATAGAACCCATGGGCAGAATGCTGAAGACTGTAATTTAATTCTTAATCAGCTTTTTAACCAGAGTTTCATGGTTCGAAAGAATATGAAAAAAATAGAGCCCCCTTTTAAACGATCCTATATCCAGGTAATTCATTCCCGCCTGTAGGTCATACTCTCTTATTGTTTGCCCGGATTGATTGTAAACCGTCAGGTTACCCTTGTTTTTCATGTCAAGATAAACCACATGATTGGTTGGATTGAAATACATAACAACAAGATCTCTGTCCTGAACATCAGCCATCGAATTTGGATTTCCCTGCTGAGTAACGGTAATGATGAAGGACTCTCCTCCATTCGAAGTAACATAAATCCTGTTTCTCCTGTCACCGGCATCAGGATTTTCTTCATAGGTAATGGTGAGCCTATCGTTCTTAATCCCGGAAGCTTCCACTTCTATCCACGAATCGTATAAAACCGAAGCACTCCATAAACCGTTGCTTTCCACCCCAATGCTTCTATCGGTTCCTGCGGAATGATCAACCGTTAGTTTGGTTTCAGAGACCCCGATAGATTCATCAAATGGTATAAGCTTCCATCGCTGATAATCCTGTTTGGAATTGCTCCCTAAGGAAACGCGTATATCGTTGTCCGTAGGCACTAAAAGCCTCCAAACGACATCTTTGGTTGAGGGATAAATCAGGGTTTCCCCATGGGGCGAAGGTACCGTCCTGAATTTTTGATTCACTGCACCAGTATAGTTGGAAGCAACAGACAAGGTTGTTGCATTGTTTGTTCCACCCGCCTCCACATACATTTCCGGATTAGCATAACTCGTAAGGGTATATTCCCCTGTTCCAAGCGAAGTAAATATCCATTTCTGAGTAAAGGAAGCAGTGTCTGCCGCATATTGGTATAATGATGCACCTTCGTTCAGGGTATGGGAAAGAACATCCACAACCTTTTTGCTTAGTAGGTTTTCGATGGTATAAACTCCTTCATCGACCAAATTCAGGGAAATAGATGGCCACCCATCTTCTTCCCAAACCAGTTTCGCCAACCCAAGCGTTGGGCGTCCCTGATTGTTCACATCCGGATTGGGATAATATCCGTTGGGATCGTAATAATGAAACGTTATATAGTCCACCCCGTTTTCGCTGAATAAGCCAAAATGTCCCGGCCCAAAGTAACGGTCGTCTGTTCCACGCGAATTGTCATGCTTTAATACAACCGTACCTCCGCTTTGTTGATTGATTAATCGCATCGGTTTTCCTTCTTTATCATAAAAGGGTCCTCTCGGATTGGTTGATCTTCCCATAACTATATAATAGGTACTTGCTATGCCGGCGCAACATCCTCCTTTGTTGTAGAAAAGGTAATAATAGCCGTTACGATAAAACATCGAAGCTCCTTCGCCTTCGCCATACCGGTTGCCTGTCCATGAATTGGCGATGCTGGTCCCCGGAAGATTTCCCGCATAGGTTTTTGGTTTCCCTGAGATGGAATCAATCTCGGTAACTACAATTCCCTGCTCGTTAAACGAGCCGTAAACCATCCATATTTTGCCATCCGGGCCTTTCATTACCGATGGGTCAATAGCATTGAGTGCTAATCCGGGCTGGTACGACCATATTCCCAAAAAACCAACATCCACCCATTCATAGTCCGGTTCATCGGGGTTGAGTGTTTTGTTTGTGACACATCCGATGGTGGAGGTCATGGTACCCCATTCAGAACATGAGTAATAGAGGTAATATTGATCGTTCATGTAGATGATGTCCGGAGCCCAGAAAGTTCCTTCAAATGCATCAACGTAGGTTTTTATCCAGTCCGGATAAACAGTTTTTGTAAAAGGCGTTGGTCCGGATTGCCATGAGATCAGGTCTTTTGAATAGATGCTGTAAATACCATCGCCTGTTCCAAAAATCCAGTACGTGTCATCGCACTGAACAATTCGGGATGGATCATGAATACCGGCAGGCCAGCTTTGTGCAGTAACGCTGTACGCAGCGATGCATAAAAAAATAAACAAAACCAGTATCTTAATATCCCCCGTATACCTCATAGGCTTATAAAACGAATGAGAAAAAATAAAAGGGCTGTCGAAAATCCATTTCGACAGCCCCTTGTATTACTTTTACTACCCTTTATTGAAAACAATCGTCACATATCCCATTTTATCTTGTTTTAAAGACCTTGAATGTTTTGGATACACCTTCACTATCAATCTTCATAATGTACATGCCTTCATTTCGAAGAGTCACAGTTTCTTTGCTGCTTTCAATCGTTTTTTGAAGAATGGTCTGACCAACCAGGTTATAAACCGTGATCTTACCGCGACTTCCGTTGGTTTCCACGTTGAAGTCACCTGTTGAGTAGGTTGGATAAACTTTAATATTCGGTTCAACCATTTCTACATCCGGTACCGCAGTCACGAAATTGTCATATTGTTCTGCAACTGTAATTGCATCCATTGCTCCTTCGTAGATGTTGAATTCATGAACATCTCCTATCCACGACGGGTCTGGATAACCCCCTTGACAGAGGAGAGCGACATCAGTCGTAAGTCCTGCAATCGTGGTATTCTCAGGAGTAGTTGCACTGCTCACCATTACCCCATCAATATACCAGAAAATAGTAGAATCGGTCAGTACACTGACGTAATGATGGGTTTCTCCTGCAGCCGGTTCCGGTCCACTGGTACCAAAGGCTCCGGCACCTGCATCAACGGTGGTCATACTAACATCATCCTGCCGTGCAACAGACATCCAGTAGGATGGCCAGCCTCCCATTGTTCCGAAATACGCCAGCATCGTCCATCCATCGTTTACTCCCGCGGTAACGAAAGCTTCCAACGTAACAGCTGAGTAGGTGTTAATTGCGATTGTTGCAGCAGGCAATTCGATGTAATCTCCATCAGCTTCAGTAGTGTAAGCGCCGTTCGCAATGGTTCCATTGCCCATGAGGGTTCCGTCGGCACCGCCAACAACGTCGGCCGCTGTTCCATCTTCGAACGTGTAGGAATGCATTTTTGTTAATTCTCCGGGTGTGCTAAATACCATGTTGTATGTCTTCGTTGCAGTCTCATCTTCTGAAGTCACCACAACAGCAGCACTTCCGCTTCCTGAGGAAACATCAATGGCACCATCCCCAACAACCGTTGCATTGGCATTCACTGGAGTAGCTGTTACATTAACGGAAGTTGTTCCTTCAGAAACAGTTACATAATAGGTTGTTACAGAAGGATCAAACGAAGGCCCCATAACACCCACATCAACCGTTAATGCAGCTAAATTAGCATCCGAAGTTGACAAATATTGCTGAGCACGCGCTGCAACGGTAGCTGCATCCATTACTCCTTCATAG
The DNA here is from genome assembly GCA_964575025.1 of uncultured Mariniphaga sp. Classification (GTDB taxonomy): domain Bacteria; phylum Bacteroidota; class Bacteroidia; order Bacteroidales; family Prolixibacteraceae; genus JABMQB01. The sequence goes on along the minus strand of CAZNPV010000021.1, from coordinate 3,104 downwards.
ATGTTGAATTCATCAATGGTTCCCATCCAGGTTGGATCGGCGTCATACCCCCCTTTGCATAACCAGGCATTGGCATTGCTCAGGTTGGCAATGGAGTTCTCACCGGATAAAGCAGCTTCTCCAACCAATGTCCCATCGATATACCATGCAATGGTAGAATCGCCAAGTACACTGACCACATGATGTTTGTAGCCCACGCTGACCGGATCCCCGGTAATGCCTTGCTCAGCGTTCCATGGTTCAGTCAGGTTTCCACAGGAAATTGCCGTCCGGCTTTCTCCCCAGCGATCGGGTGTGAAGAAATAGCCATTCCCGCCAACGCCGTTCTCATTTCCGCCAAAATAGGCCATCATAACAGCTGCGGTGTTATCCACATCGGCAAAAATAAAGCCTTCCAGCGTAATAGCAGAATAGGTATTGATCGCAATATCTGCAGCCGGTAATTCAATGTAATCTCCATTGGCCGCAGCTGTATACGCTCCGTCTGCGATGGTTCCATTGCCCATCAGGGTTCCATCGGCATCTCCAACCACATCAGCCGCTGTTCCATCTTCAAACGTGTAGGAATGCATTAAGGCATAGGCTGCCAGATATTCCCCGGCCTTTTCTGCAATGGTGGCGGCATCCATTTCTCCCTGATAAATATTAAATTCATCAATGGTCCCCCTCCAGGTTGGATCGGCGTCATAACCGCCTTTGCATAACCAGGCATTGGCAATGCTCAGGTTGGCAATGGAGTTATCCCCTGAAACTTCCGCTTCTCCAACCAAGGTTCCATCTATGTACCATTTGATTAAAGCGTCTGTTAGTACACTGACGACATGATGTTTTTCACCTACAGTGACCGGATCACCGGTAACCCCTTGCTCAGCACTCCATGGTTCTGTAAGGTTCCCGCAGGAAATGGCCGTTCGGCTTTCTCCCCAACGGTCGGGTGTGAAGAAGTAGCCATTTCCGCCAACCCCATTCTCATTTCCACCAAAATAAGCCATCATAACAGCTTCGGTGTTATCCACATCTGCATAAATGAAGCCTTCCAGCGTAATAGCGGAGTAGGTATTGATCGCGATATCTGCCGCCGGTAATTCGATGTAATCCCCATTGGCCGCAGCCGTATAGGCACCGTTTGCAATGGTTCCATTCCCCATCAGGGTTCCATCGGCATTTCCCACCACGTCACCAGCTGTTCCATCGTCAAAGGTGTAGGAATGCATTAAGGCAAAGTCTGCCAGATATTGCTTTGCATGTTGTGCAATGGTAGCGGCATCCATCTCTCCTTCATAGATATTGAATTCATCAATGGTCCCCATCCAGGTTGGGTCAGCGTCATAACCTCCTTTGCATAACCAGGCATTCGCATCACTTAAGCCGGCAATGGAATTATTCCCCGATACTTCCGCTTCTCCAACCAATGCACCATCGATGTACCATTTGATGGAAGCATCTGTTAATACACTTACAACATGATGTTTTTCACCCACGGTAACCGGATCACCGGTAACCCCTTGCTCTGCGTTCCATGGTTCTGTAATGTTTCCACAGGAAATTGCCGTTCGGCTTTCTGACCAGCGATCGGGGGTGAGGAAGTATCCATTCCCCCCAACGCCATTCTCATTTCCACCAAAATAGGCCATCATTACGGCAGCGGTGTTATCAACATCTGCATAAATGTAGCCTTCCAGCGTAATAGCGGAGTAGGTATTGATCGCGATATCCGCAGCAGGTAATTCGATATAATCTCCATTCGCTGCCGCAGTATATGCTCCATCTGCAATGTTTCCGTTCCCAAACAAAATTCCATCCGCAGCTCCCACCACATCTGCAGCTGTGCCATCCTTAAAGGTATAGGAGTGCATCAGGTTAAATTCTTTGGGCGTACTGAATTTAATGTTGTAGGTTAGGGTTGAACCATTTGTTGCAGTAACCACCACAGCAGCACTTCCACTTCCTGAGGAAACATCAACGGCACCAGTACCTTCAACTGTTGAATTTTCATCATTTGCAACAGCAGAAACATGGACCGTGGTAGTACCTGGAGGAACAATCACGGAATAGCTTTTTACTGCCGGATCGAATTCCGGAATCAATTCACCGACATCAACTGTTAATGAGGCCAGGGTTGCATCAGGGATACCTCCCAAGAAATGTATAGCACGTGCTGCAACTGTTGCTGCATCCATTTGTCCGCTGTAAATATTGTACTCATTCGTGGTTCCCAACCAGGTTGGGTCACTGTATGCTCCGTATAAAAACCAGGCATTTGAATTGCTGATGTTTCGTATTAAGTAATCGGAAGGAGTTGCTGTTTTTTGAGCCAGCGAGCCATCTACATACCAGAAAATGGTATCGTTGGTGACCACGCTAACGTAATGGTGCTCTTCACCCGTACCGGGTTCTGCTGAGGCAGCCTGCCGTTCACCATCTCCCAGATTTAAAACCGCTCTGGCCTGGTTATTGTTTCCGGCAAGCGAAATAAAGAAACAATGATCACCCCCCGATGTATTCCCAAAATAAGCATACATGGTCCAGGCCGGATTGGCACCGGTAATCACATGGGCTTCCATGGTAAATGACGGATACGTGTTTATTGCAATTTTATCTGCCGGCAGAATGATGTAATCTCCCTCTTTGGCCGAAATAAAAGTATTATCGGCAAAGGTGCCTCCATGAACTGTTCCGTCGGCATTTCCAACCTGATCGTTTGCTGTTCCGTCATCAAAAGTATACGAGTGTGTTAATGTGAGCTCGGTATCTGCTAAATAATCAATGATATATTCGCGGGTATAGCGGGGATCAGATGCAGTAACTGTTAGGGTGATAGTTCCCTCTCCGTCTGAAACATCAACGGTTCCCGCACCTGTTACCGTTGCAGTTGCATCAGCAGGTGTGGCCGTAACTTCAACAGCAGTCATGCCCGCAGGAATAATGGCAAAGAAATTTTTATACGCCGGATTAAATGCCGGATATAAAGTCACACCATTGATAGCAAGGGTATCCAGGTGAACATCATACTCAGAGATCACATCTTCCGGTAATTTGATGTTGATAACCGTCAATACGTCGTTGGCCGTGCTATGCCACTTGTCGTTAAAGAATGCCGATCC
>CAZNPV010000020.1:0-64740 GCA_964575025.1 uncultured Mariniphaga sp. | reverse complement strand
GATATTTATCGGGACGGGAATACCATTAAAAATAAATAATTTAAATAGGATGAAAGCAGAAGATTTAAAATGGGTAGTAAAAGAAAAGTACGGTTCCATTGCCAGCCAAAGCAGCCTGCTGGAACAGCAACAGGGCTGTTGCGGCCCTTCAAATTGTTGCGGAAAACTGGAAATTAGCATGATTGGAGACGAATACACCGAAGTGGAGGGGCATCACCCGGATGCCGACCTGGGGCTTGGTTGCGGACTGCCCACTGAATTTGCCCAACTAAAAAAAGGCGATACAGTTATCGATTTGGGCTCAGGCGCAGGCAACGACTGCTTTGTGACCCGCGCGCAGGTAGGCAAAAACGGCCGCGTTATTGGCATCGATATGACCGAAGCAATGATTGAAAAAGCCCAGAAAAATAACCGGAAACCGGGATACAAAAATATTGAATTTCTTTTAGGCGAAATTGAAGAATTACCGTTGCCGGACAGTACTGCCGATGTGGTAATCAGCAACTGTGTATTAAATCTTGTGCCCGATAAAGGCAGAGCATTCGCCGAAATATTCCGTGTTTTAAAACCCGGGGGGCATTTTTCTATTTCCGATGTGGTTATTAAAGGCAATCTGCCGGAAAATTTGCGCAAAGATGCTGAAATGTATGTTGGGTGCGTTGCCGGGGCATTGAAAAAGGAAGCCTATTTAAATGTGATACACAACAGTGGATTTGTGAATTTCATCGTTCAGAAAGAAAAACAAATTGCGATACCGGATGATACGTTGCTGAATTACCTCGACCAACCGGAACTGGCAGACTATAAAAAATCGGGAAACGGGATTTTCAGCATTACGGTTTATGCAGAAAAAAAATGATTAGAATTCATAACAAAATTTTCACACCCCATGACTTCGACAAAAAAGATGGGATTTTTTGAAAAATACCTCACTCTTTGGGTGGCACTTTGTATTGTTGGTGGAATATTAATTGGCTCGTTTGCCGGCGAAACCATGCAGTTTTTAAGCAGAATGGAAATTTACCGGGTAAATATTCCCATCGCTATTTTAATATGGCTTATGATTTACCCCATGATGCTGCAGATTGATTTTTCAAGCATCAAAAAACTGGGACGAAACCCCAAAGGCTTAGTGCTAACAGTTTTTGTAAACTGGCTGATTAAGCCTTTTACCATGGCGTTTTTTGCCTGGTTATTCTTCTCTAAGATTTATGCGGCAATACTCAGCCCCGAATTGGCTGGCGAATACATAGCCGGTGCCATCTTGTTAGGTGCCGCTCCCTGTACGGCTATGGTTTTTGTTTGGAGCTACCTATCCGATGGCGACCCCACATATACCCTGGTTCAGGTTTCGGTAAACGACCTCATTCTTTTGGTGGCTTTTGTACCTGTTGTTGGGCTTTTACTGGGAATCACCCATATTACCATTCCATATAACACGCTTATTTCAAGTGTGGTAATTTATGTGGTTATTCCCCTGGTTGCGGGTTACCTTACCAGCAAATCGCTTATTAAAAAGCACGGACAAGAATGGTTTACCAGGGTATTCCTGCCCAAACTTAAACCGCTGAGCATTATCGCGCTCTTGTTAACCCTGCTGTTGTTATTTGCGTTCCAGGGGCCAAACATCACCAAAAACCCGCTCATCATCCTGTTGGCAGCTATTCCGCTGGTTATTCAAACCTATTTTATCTTTTTTATCACCTGGTTTGGAGGCCGCAGGCTTAAATTGCCTCATGCAATTTGCGCTCCGGCAGCCATGATTGGCGCCAGTAACTTTTTTGAACTTGCCGTTGCCGTGGCCATTGCCCTGTTCGGGTTGGATAGCCCTGCTGCCCTGGTAACCGTTGTGGGCGTTTTGGTTGAAGTTCCGGTTATGTTGTCGCTGGTGGCCCTGGCCAACCGGTGGAAATATTAATCGGGTCTTTTTTTAAAGTATTGGGATTAACTTTGCTGTTCGGTTGCATCAACATTTTTTTATCTTTGTCGTTATTCTATTGATTGATTTAACGTTTTATAAATAGGTGAATTCAAACGGACAACATATTGGAAGGTTATTTACCTTTTTAGCAGGGCTGATTATTTTTGCTCATGCTGTTGTGCCGCACCATCACCATTTTGAGGGAACACATTCATCAGAGCAGGAATTAACCTGTGAAAGTTCTGCTCAAGAGAAAAGCAATGAAGAGGAAAATACGGATTTTCATTGCCATGCATTTAATATTCTGATAGTAGAAAAGACAACCCAATCTTCTTTAAATCATTCTTTACCTGAATATTTCAATTTTTGCCAGGCCGGAATCAACGCCAATATTGAAATTCCACCTGTCAAAAACGTTAACGTAACATTTTTTGGATATCAGGTTATTTTCTTAAAACAATTCTTCTTTACAGCTCACTCATTCCGGGGACCTCCCGAAATTGCTTCCCTTTTATTTCAGTTAACGGACTGGTAAACACACCATTTCAATATCTTACTTAATTCTTTTTACTATGAACCGAGCATGAATTTTAGCATGCTTAATTAACACCCAGGGTGTAATAAAATTAGCTGATGCTGATCTTCGATTCATCGAGAGTTCCTCTGAAAAATCGGGGCAAGCTATAAGTCACCTTTGAAAAAGAAAAAGTGAATCAAGCAACAATTAGGGAAAAAAATTTTAACTATAAAATCAACATGAAATGATCAACAATATTAACACTTCTTCTTTAAGAGTCAGGTTCGTTGTTTTATTTGTGCTATTCCTTTCACTTCAGGGAATAGCCCAAACGCAAGACACAATAATAACCCTCAAGGACGCCGTTGAAATCGGGTTAAAAAATAATTTGGAGTTACTTGCTGCGGAAAAAGACGTAGCTGCCACGAAAGGGAGGTCAATCACAAGCCTGGGGATTGAAGATCCGGAAATTTCCGGTGAATGGGTTGAAATCCCTAAAGGAAGCGGAGTGAGTAATTACAATGAACGTAATTTTACTATATCTCAATCCATTGATTTCCCCACGAATTACATTCACCGGAAAAAACGGGGTGATTTGGAAATAAAGCGTTCACACCTCCTGCTGGAAGAAAGAAAGCTTGAATTACGTGCTCAGATAGAAACCGTCTATTATCAATTAGTGGCAAGTCGTGAACAGTTAAACCTGGTTCGGCAAAACATTAATTTGGCACAAGATTTTTTGAGCATGGCCAAGCTTAGGTACAACGCGGGGAAGGCTCCGATTTTAGAAGTAAAAAGGGCGCAGATTGTTTTGGCCAACATTGAAAATGAATTATCAATGGTTCAAGGCAATTACAAAAAACATCAGGCGGTATTAAATGCGCTTCTGGCCTTTCCCGATGAGAAAAATACCGTACCTGCCGATAGTTTATCCTATCGTTTATTGAATTTAAGCTTAAATGAATTAATGCAAAATGCATTAAATACACACCCCTGGCTATTAATTAATAACCTCTCGGCTCAAATAGCCGGTAAAAATGTAAGTCTTGCTAAGGGTAGTTATTTGCCCAGAATTACAGGCGGCTATTCTTCACAAACTATCGGGGGACAACCATTTCGGGGCATCGAGGCAGGTGTAAGCCTTCCGCTGTGGGCGCCTGTAAACCAACGGGGGCAAGTCATGGAAAGCAAAGGAAACCTCGCTGCAACACAATACAGGGCACAAAATGAAATTCTTGTCCGCAAGGCGAAAGTAAAAGGCGCTTTTGGCAAGGTTGTCGCTGCCCGGGAACAGGTCAATAAGTATTTAAGCGATCTGCTTCAACAATCAGAAGACCTCTATAAACTAACTCTGCGTAGTTACGAGGAAGGCAAGGTGGATTACCTAAAAGTGCTTGATGCGCAGGATTCATATATTAATATTAACAAAAGCTATATCAACGACCTTGCAAATTTCAAAATACAAGTCGCCATTTTAGAATATGAAACGAATCAGAATATTGTTCAATAAAAATAAAAAATCATCCATAAAATGAAAAAAGTAATTTTAATTTTAATAGTGTCTGTTGCCATAATTTCAACTTCATGCAATAACACACAAACAGAAAGCGAACCTAAAGACCAACACGCCGAAGAAGCCAAGACGTCTGAGAAACATGCTGAAACAGAAATTGCCGGCGAGGTTCAGATTACCTCTGAATACATGAAAGAGATGGGGATTGTTACAGAACCATTAAAGAGCGGATTGGTAAATTCAAAAATTCAACGTCCGGCCACGGTCATGTTCAACCCGGATAAAACGGTGAAGGTGGGACCCCGGATTTCTGCCAAAGTAGAAAAAGTACAGGTTGATCTGGGCCAGCGCGTTTCAAAAGGACAAGCCTTAGTCTATTTAAGCAGCGTGGAGTTGGGAAAAATAAAAGCCAATTACCTCAGCCTGTTATCCCGCTTTCATACCGAAAAAGAAGCGTATAAACGGGAGAAGACACTTTATGAAGAACAAATCAGCAGTGAGGCGGATTATTTACAGGCCAAAGCACAATTTGAAAGTGTGAAGGCGGATTTGGAATCCAGCAAAGAAACGCTGGAATTATTTGGAATTGCTGCCGAAAACGTTGGCAACAATGATTATCCGTTGTCTTATTTTGTACTGAAAAGCCCGCTTTCCGGCGTGGTTCAGGAACGAAACCTCTCACCCGGGCAAACATTATCACCCAACACCACCCCTTTACACATTGTAAACAATAGTGAGATGTGGGTAATGATTGATGCGTATGAGCTGGATATTGTTCATGTGCAAACCGGACAGGCCATACACCTGAATGTGAAAAGCCTGCCCGGCGAAGTATTTACGGGAAAAATTGATTGGATTTCCAATGCGCTTGACAAGGATTCTCGTACCTTAAAACTCAGGGCAGTGGTAAACAATAAAAACGGAATGTTAAAAGAAGGAATGTACGGAACAGCCAGCATACTCAACAGCCAGGAAGGGCTAAAGCCCATAATTCCCGTTGATGCAGTTCAAACAATCAATAATAAAAAAGTGGTATTTATTCCCGGCGATGAAGAGGGTAGTTTTAAACCGGTAGAAGTGGTTACCGGTGAAGAAAACAACGGCTGGGTAGAGATTGCCGGAAATATAAAACCAGGCGATCCCGTGGTTACATCCGGAGCCTTTGACCTGATGTCTACAATTACTTCTGAAACAAGAAGCGCCGCACATGGACATTAATAATGTTTTTAATAACTTAAAAACAAGATAAATATGATTGATAAAATAATAGATTCATCATTAAAGAACCGCATCATCATTCTGTTGCTTGCGATTGGAATAGGCACCCTGGGGTATTGGTCGTACAAAAACGTACCTGTTGATGCTTTCCCCGATGTTACTCCACCTATGGTGGAAATATTTACTTCCAGTCCCGGCCTTTCGCCCGTAGATGTGGAAACACAAATCAGTTACCCGGTAGAGATATCCATGTACGGTTTGCCCAATATTGAACGCGTCCAAAGCACCTCTATCTTTGGCCTTTCGAGTGTTACCGTTTATTTTGAAGAAGGAACTGATTTTTATTTTGCCCGCAGGCTGGTGATGGAGCGTTTGCCCAAAGCCAAAGAAGCCATACCCGAAGGATTAGGCACTCCTGAGTTAGGGCCCCTCACCACGGGCCTGGGCCAGGTTATGATGTACACACTGGAGGTGGATAACGACACCCCCTATTCGTTAATGGAAATGAGAACGGTGCAGGATTGGATTATCAAACCACGCATGCGTACAATCCCGGGAGTAACAGAAGTCCTGGGGATCGGTGGCGATGTCAGACAATTTCAGGTAAATGTGGATATGAATGCCCTCCTGGCACGTAACCTGTCCATGGAAGAGGTACGCAAATCATTAACAATCAATAACAGGAATATTGGTGCCTCGTTTATTGAGCGTGCAGGGGAAGAATTTCTTGTACGCGGGTTTGGATGGATACGACCCGACGAAAAAGGACTGGAAGATATCCGGAATATTATTCTTTCAGAAAAAGACGGAACGCCTGTTACTATTGGGCAAATTGCCACCGTGAAATACGGCCCCGAGATAAAGCGCGGTACCATGATAGCCAATGGAAAAGAAACCGTGGGGGGATTTGTCCTCAAACTCTGGGGTTCAAACACCCAAAATATACTCGATGAAATCGAGAAACAGTTGGTATCTATTAATAACTCTTTACCTGAAGGAATGAAGGTAGTCCCGTTTTATTCACAAGCTAATCTTGTTGAAAAAGCAGTGGGTACAGTTACCTCATCATTGGGCATCGGTGCAATTTTGGTAATTCTTGTATTATTTCTTTTTCTTGGAAATATCCGCTCTACTTTCATAGTACTTATAACCATCCCAATATCAGCGCTGATTGCCTTTATAGGCCTAAAATTCATCGGGCTTACAGCCGACCTGATGAGCCTTGGCGGCCTGGCCATTGGTATCGGTATGATGGTTGACGGGTCTATTGTGGTTGTTGAAAATGTGATGCGCCACATTAAAGAGCAAAAAGAAAAAGGAATAAAAATATCGATGGTCAGGTTGGTAGGGGAAGCTACCAGGGAAGTGGGCCGCCCTATTGTTTTTGCAGTAGCCATTATTGTTCTTGTTTTTATTCCTCTGTTTACCCTGCAAGGTACCGAAGGTAAATTATTCAGTCCCATGGCCTATTCCATTTCATTTGCCATGCTGGGGGCATTGCTTGTGGCCATTACACTTACCCCGGTCATGACGAGTTATTTGTTAAAGGAAAAAACAAAAAATAAAGACCCGCGGTTTCTCATTTATATAAGAAAGAAATACCGTTCATTCCTTGACATGGCAGTAAAGCATCCCATAGTTGTTATTGTGGTAGCCTTTGTTCTCCTGGCCGGGAGTTTATCAATTCTCCCGTTTTTGGGAACCGAATTTGTCCCTACGCTTCGCGAAGGGGATGTTGTTATTCGCTCCACCTTACCTCCGGGAGCTAATTTGACAAAAACAGCTGAATACGCAAAAAAAATACAAAATGCTGTATTGGAGTTTCCTGAAGTAAAAGGAGCTTATGCACGCGTTGGGCGGGCAGAAATAGGTGGCGATCCCGAGCCGGTAAACGTGGTTATGACCATTATCCCGCTGCAACCATTGAACGAATGGGAAACGGGCAGGACTTACGAGGAATTGCAGTCGGCCATGGCTGAAAAGTTAAAAAACGAAGTTCCCGGTCTGGCCAACAATGTTACCCAACCCATTCAGCTCCGGACAGATGAACTAATGACCGGGATTAAAGCCCAGGTGGCGATCAGTATTTTCGGAACTGATTTGGATAAACTCCATGAAATTGGGGAGCAAGTCCGGGAAATTTGCAATGAAACGCCCGGCGCTGTGGATGTAAAAATGCAACAGCAAAGCGGAAAGCCACAAATAGAAATAACCCCCGACCGTGCTGAACTGGCCCGGTTGGGCATCTCAGTAGATGATTTTTTTAATACGATCGAATCAGCTATTGGCGGGAAAACGGCAGGGCAGGTCTTTGAGGGAATCAGACGGGTTAATATATACCTGCGTCTGCAGGAGGACCAGCGTAGCAGGCTCGACTTAATTCGCGAGCTGCCTGTAAAAACAGCCAAAGGGAATGTAGTCCGTCTTGACCAGTTAGCTGATCTGGAAGTTTTTGTGGGACCTAAAATGATTTCAAGAAACAAAGCCAGCCGTCGTATCTATGTTCAGCTAAACGTGAGGGGGCGTGATATGGGCAGCGTTGTGCAGGAAATTCAGAATGCCGTTAAAAGCGAAGTAGATATGCCGGCCGGCTATTTCGTAGAATATGGCGGACAATTCGAAAATCAACAACGGTCCATGAAACGCTTATCCATAGTAGTACCCATTACCTTTGCCCTTATCTTTTTAATGTTGTTCTATGCATTCGGTAGTACCCGCTATGCAGCCCTCATCTTTTCCAATGTTCCTTTTGCTCTATTGGGAGGTATTTTTGCGCTGTTCATTTCAGGGCTTTATCTATCTGTTCCTGCCGTGGTCGGATTTATTGCTGTGTTTGGTATTGCCGTTCAAAACGGAGTGATACTGGTAGATTATATCAACAAACAGCGTGCCGCGGGTAAAGATATGCACGAGGCCATTCTTACCGGCTCGGAGGATCGTTTGCGCCCGGTATTAATGACCGCCCTGACCACTATTCTTGGATTGTTACCCTTGCTGTTGGCAAGTGATATAGGCTCCAATGTACAGCGCCCGTTGGCAACAGTTGTCGTGGGAGGCTTACTTACATCAACCTTGCTTACTTTGGTTGTTCTTCCGAGTATTTACAAATGGTTTGGCCCGCGTAGAAAAGGAGTTGAATTATACTAAGGTGAAATTTAAAAATATGAAACAAATAAAAGCGGTTAATCGAACCAATAGGGCAAATGAAGTCATTGATACCCTCGAAAACCTGCCCCAAAGGATTTAGCATTAGAGGGATTAAAATGGTAGTATCCGGGCTGTGCCCACGGTGCAATTAACTTTGCTGTTCGGTTGCACAAACTTATTGGGAATTTAGCTGTTGATATTATTACAATGTCTACCATTTAAAATTATACGTTATGAAGTACTATTTTGAAAAAACAGTAAATTACTCTTTTGAAGATGCTGTAAAGAGGGTAACCGAAGAACTGAAAAAGGAAAGTTTCGGAGTATTAACAGAGATTGATGTGGCTGATACTTTAAAGAAAAAGCTTGATGTGGATTTCAGAAAATATAAAATACTGGGTGCGTGTAACCCGCCTTTTGCATACAAAGCTTTACAGGCAGAGGATAAAATTGGGGTAATGCTGCCCTGCAATGTCATTGTTCAGCAAGTATCAGATACCCAAACCGAAATAGCAGCGGTTGATCCGGTTGCATCTATGCAGGCTGTTGAAAATGAACAATTGGTCGAAATAGCAAAAGAAATCAGGTCAAAACTTGAAAAAGTAATACAGTCGGTTTAATCCTTACCAAGGAAAGAAAATAATGCTTCAGTCGATTTACAATATTCCGGAAATGGACTGCCCTTCGGAAGAGAACCTTATCCGTATGAAGCTGGATGGCATTGAAGGCATCCGTCAACTGAAATTCGATATTGAAAACCGCAGTCTGTTTGTTTGTCATTCCGGCAAAAATTCAGAAATCACGCAACAACTGGAAAGCCTGAAACTGGGGGCATATCTTGTTGGATCAGAAACCATTGATGATTCTGAGCTACCTATAGAAAACACGAGCAGTCAGACCAAATTATTGTGGACCGTACTGCTTATCAATTTCGGTTTTTTTGTTATTGAAATCACCACCGGCTTTATATCCCGTTCCATGGGGTTGGTGGCCGATTCGCTCGACATGCTTGCCGATGCCACTGTTTACGGGTTGAGTTTGTGGGCAGTAGGTGCTGTTGTTGCCCGTAAAAAGAGAGTAGCCACGCTAAGCGGGTATTTTCAGCTGGCACTTGCCGGGATTGGCTTGATAGAAGTCATCCGAAGATTTGTCGGAGTGGAAGAAATACCGGATTTCCGGATGATGATTGGAGTGTCTGTGCTGGCCCTTATTGCCAACTCTGTTTCTCTTTACCTGCTTCAAAAGTCGAAAAGCACAGAAGCCCACATGAAAGCCAGCATGATTTTTACCTCCAACGATGTCATCATCAATACAGGGGTTATTGTTGCCGGGGTTTTGGTTTTGCTCACCCAATCGAAATACCCCGACCTGATTGTGGGAACCATCGTCTTTTTGGTTGTGGTAAGAGGGGCAATCAGAATATTGAAATTAGGAAAATAAACATATTATGGCACATTCACCCGGACATTCCCATGGGGCAGGTAAAAGCTACGGAAAAGCTTTTGCCCTGGGCATTGGTTAAATGTAATTTCTATTTAAGCGGGCCTTAATCCTGTCATCATCATCCTGACTTAGTGTCTTTAAGAGAAGGCCCATTGTTTCTTTGTGATCGTTCGTTTCAGATAGCAAAACGATAGGATCCCAACCATAACATTTGCTGTAAAACCGGCCCAGAATATGCCATTGATACCTAATAATCTCGAGCCAAGCCAGGCTAAAAGAACATATAAAACAAAGGTCCTGATTACGGAAAAAACAGCAGACGGATAAGGTTTGTTTATTCCGTTAAAACTTGCCGTGCTCAGCATAACCAACCCTTGCAATCCGTAACTTGCCCCGACGATATAAAAATATTTTTTAACAAGGGTAATAACGATCATATCGTCGGTAAAAACGGATGCGATAAAATTGCCAAAGAACAATAGGACCAAAAAAATAAGGATACCCCACGATAAGGAAAATTTCAAGGCGTGATTAAGAGCGGTAAAAATTCGCTGAAATTTTTGTTTGCTTATATTCTGCCCCATAAAAATAATCATCACTGACCCCAGCGAACCTATTACCATAAGTACAAACATCTCTACCCTTGATGCTACTCCAAAAGCTGCAACAGCTTCTTTTCCAAAGCCCGCAATTATTTTGGTTATTAGCCCGATGGATACAGGCGTAATAAGTAAACCTATGGAGGCCGGTATGGCAATATAAGTCAGATTCTTCCAGGTAGAAAAAATGTCTTTTAATTTTCCAATATAAATTGTCACCAATTTTTCTCTTTTAATTAATACAATAAGAATGAAAATTAAACCCGTACTTCGTGCAATAACTGTTGCCAGAGCAGCACCTTGCATTCCCATTTCGGGAAATGGTCCGTAACCGAAAATAAGCAAAGGGTCTAAAATGGCATTAATAATTCCGGAAGCTACCATTAACATGCCGGGTAAAAAGGTATCTCCGGTGGCTCTCACAATATTATTGCCGATCATTGGTATTACTACAAACAGAACTCCCCAATACCAAATATTCATGTAATCAACAATATACTGCATTATTTCAGGCCTGGCTCCCAGTGAAATAAAAAGAGGCCTGATGGTAAACAAACCAGCAACCACAAACACGGCAACAACCAGTAAGCCCAACAAAATTGCCCGGCTTGCCATTGCTTTAACTTCCTGCCTTTGGATAGCAATAATGTTCCGCGAAATCAATGAACTTGTGCCAATCCCTATCCCTTGAGAAAGTCCGTTAATAAACATTACAACCGGAAAAGTAAAACTTATGGCCGCTAATTGTTGTACACCTAGCTTTCCTATAAAAAAGGTGTCTACTAAATTGAATACAACCATTCCCAACATCCCAAGAGTCATTGGCCATGTAAGGGTAATTAGTTGTTTCACGATATTACCCTTTGTTAAATCTTTATTGATTTTCTTCATTCTCTTTCAAGTCTTCCAATGCCTGCTGTGCATTCATTATCATTTGATCTAAAAATTGAAATAGCAATTCCTTTTCAGCCTTATTAAAACCTTTCAGCAATAATTCACTCCACGATGAAAATATTTCATACAATTCAGGTTCAATCGCTTTTGTTTTTTGGGTAATAAAAATCTTTCGCCCCCTGCTGTCGTTTTTATCAATTCTTCTTTCGATGTATCCGTTTTTCTCAAGTATATTTAATTGAGAGGTAATGGATGACTTATCCATCCTGAAATGTTGAACAAGTTCATTTTGCCCCATTCCATCATGTCGGCAAATCAGGTGAAGTGTTACTACCTGTGCATGACCTATGGAGAGGTTTTTAAACGTATGCCCAAAAAATCTGTGCATGGCCCGCGATAAAGCGCCTATTCTTTTTCCTACTGATTGATTTTTCATCCGTCTAAAATATTTATTCTCAAAGATATTCCCGTCCCGATAAATATCGGGATCGGGAGGTTCCCGCCCGTTCCTTTTCTTCTATTCTCCCCTTTTGAGGGGAGATCCCGCGCAGCGGGAGAGGGGTGTCCCCATCAGAGCTCGTTGCATAGAACAGAATGTTGATGCGCAAATATAAAAATATTCGTTGGAATTCGAACTATATTCACTTAGAGAATAGGACCGTTTCTTTAAATCAGATTCAATGTTTTTTCGTATATTTAGTTCATTAGAAACAAATGAAACCTGAAGACTTAAATGTAATGCAAAAGAAAGGTACGGTGCTGTTGCCGGTCATAGCAGCCTTCTGGAACCGGAATTTACAGTATCACCGTAACCACAATATAATAATAACCCTGGAATTAAAATTTACGTAAGAATGTTATATTTTGGGTTATCTAAATATTCTTGACTTGAAGTTGTATATTAAGAATATGGTTTGCATCCGCTGCCAAATGGTCGTGAAAGCCGAACTTGAAAAACTTGGCCTGCAATATGTTTATGTAAGAATCGGGGAGGCAAATATTATAGGTAATATTCAGCCGGAACAACTGGAAAGATTAAAGACAGATTTAAAAAAGGCAGGGTTGGTTTTAATGGATAACAAAAAAAGTATACTTGTTGAAAAAATAAAAAGTGTAATTATCGAATTGGTGCATTATACAGAAGATCAAATCAAAGTAAACCTCTCCGATTACCTGACAGAAAAACTCCATTACGATTACACCTACCTTGCCAATCTTTTTTCGGAGGTAAAAGGAATTACCATTGAAAAATTTTACCTGACCCATAAAATTGAAAGGGTAAAAGAACTGATCGTTTACGATGAACTGAATCTTTCAGAAATCGCTTACAAAATGCATTACAGTAGTGTAGCCCACCTTTCAAATCAGTTTAAAAAATATACCGGGCTTACCCCGACCCATTTTAAAATGCTCAAAAACAAACGTCGCGGAACCCTTGAAGATGTGTGAATAATGTAAACATTATTCAAAATTGTGTAACGCATCCCAAAGCCCGGATTTCTACCTTTACATTGATTTATTTGTTGTTAAAATTGCTTTCTGTACGAAGGGATTGCAGTATAACGTATTGATGCTTAAAAAGTAAAACATGAACATTTTATTGGTTTATCCAAAATATCCCGATTCTTTCTGGAGTTTTAGCAATGCCTTGAAATTTATTTCAAAAAAAGCGGCGGTTCCTCCGCTCGGATTAATTACCGTGTCGGCCATGTTGCCGGATACATGGCAGAAGAAACTGGTGGATTTAAATATCTCGAGACTTGTGACAAGCGATATTCAGTGGGCCGATTGTATTTTTATCAGCGCCATGTATATTCAAAAAGAGTCGGTAAGCAAGGTCATTGCTGAAAGCAAAAAATGGAATAAAAAGATTGTGGCAGGCGGTCCGCTTTTTACCCAGGAATATCCAAATTATCCGGATGTGGATCATTTTGTTTTGAATGAAGCAGAGATTACCCTGCCCCCTTTTCTGGCTGATCTGGATGCAGGGCAGCCAAAGCGTGTTTATTCAACAAAAGAATTTGCTGACCTCACGCAAACTCCGGTTCCCGACTTTCATTTGTTGTCGGTGAAAGATTATGCGTTTATGAACATCCAGGTTACACGCGGATGTCCGTTTGCCTGTAACTTTTGCGAAATAACTGCCCTGCTGGGGCGCAAAGTAAGGATGAAAAATACATCCCAGATTATAAAGGAACTGGACGTGTTGTATCATACCATTAAATGGCGCGGACCCGTTTCAATTGTCGATGATAATTTTATTGGAAATAAAAAAGAGATTAAACATACCCTGCTGCCCGCAATGAAAGAATGGATGAACGTTCACAAGCATCCGTTCACTTTTAACATTGAATCTTCAATCAATCTTGCCGACGATGAAGAGTTGATGAAGCTGCTGGCGGAAACCGGAATCAGTTCAACTTTCATTGGAATTGAAACTCCCGATGAAAAGTCGTTGACCTATTGCAATAAAGCACAAAACGTAAATCGCGATTTGCTGGATAGTGTAAAAAAAATACAACAAGCCGGGCTTCATGTTTCCGGCGGGTTTATTGTTGGTTTCGACAGCGATACTCCCTCAATCTTTCAACGCCAGATCGATTTTATCCAGAAAAGTGGAATTGTTTCAGCCATGGTCGGGTTATTAAATGCACCCAAAAACACAAAACTCTATCAACAATTAAAAGCTGAAAACCGGTTGACAGAAGAAACAACGGGGAACAACACGGATTCATCCATGAATTTTATCCCGAAGATGAATTACAACGATCTTCAACAAGGATACAAAAATATAATCCAGAATATTTATTCTGTAAAACCCTATTACAAAAGAGTACGACGTTCATTGATGAACTATAACAAGCTATATAAAGGACATACAAAATTCAGTTTTTCCCTTTTTAAAGCTTTTCTGAAATCCGTTTTTATTATTGGCTTCATTCATAAAGGCAGAAGCGAATACTGGAAACTAATGATCTGGACCCTTTTCAACCGTCCTAAATGCATAGCAGATGCAATTACCTACACCGTTTATGGGTACCATTTCCGAACGGTGTATGGATTACGCAAATAAGTAAAAGGATGGTCACAAGGTTCATCTTATTTTGAGACCAATGCAAATGCAAGAAATAGAAAAATCGAAAATTCATATTCTCATCGAGATCATTGAGTATGTTGCCAATTCGGTAGTGACCAAAACCATTATCCGAAAAACCACCGGGAATATTAGCGTTGTTGCCATAGATACCGGCGAGGCACTGGCTGAGAAAATATCTCCGTTCGACACGTTTGTTCAAATTATTGAAGGAACAGCCGAAGTGGTTATTGACAACCAGCCAAGCCTGCTTCAAACAGGGGAAGGCATAATTATACCTGCCCACACTTCCAATATTATAAAAGCAAACGGGCGGTTTAAAATGATTTCAACAGTCATCAAAAGCGGTTATGAAGGGACCACATTCTAACAGAAACAGAGAAAAATTAAGAGCATGGGAAAAATTAAAGAGGGAAAAGAAAAAAGAAATATAAAGAAAGTTGCAGGAAGAAGCCTGAAAGAAAAAAGAGCCGATAAAGCAGCCAGAAAGGCCGGGAAAAACATATCCGGTATCGATTCATGAATGAATAAAGAATGCTCCCGGATGAAGGGAAAGGGGCAAATAACAAGGAAACAATTTCAGCTATACCTATGGAAGGTAAATTTAAAGAAGGGGAGGTGGTGCGGGCTAAGGTTAATCCAACCCTTAACCTTATAATCAGGCGATATGTAGACCGAATATATTATTGTAAAATTCAGGAAGATCCTACCCGAAAAGAATTGGTCTATTTTGAACGGGAACTCATACCGAATGACACAACAAACATTGGGAAACTACTTCTGAAAGAGTAAAAGCCCCAAAACGAAACTATTTTTTTCGAATAAAACGAGCCCCGATCCGGATGGCTTTCGGGACGGGGCAAGTTCCCTGTCTGTATCGCTTTCGCATAGCTTCAGCGGAGCAAAGCCGAACAGGAAGGCATATGAAACCTTTGAAAATAAACAATTATAATCGTATGAAAATCACTTATATCGGAACATACCCGCCTCGCGAATGCGGCATTGGAACATTTACGAACAACCTGTTCAAATCGATGCTGAATGGGGATGCTACCCGGAACGAAGGGAATAAAGGGTTTGTGGTTGCAATAAACGATAACGACCTCACCTATAAATACCCTGAAGAAGTTAAACTGACCATAAGGCAAGATTATCAGGAAGATTATTTAAAAGCGGTAAAGTACATTAATCTGAGCGGTGCCGATGTTTGTATTCTCCAGCACGAATTTGGCATCTTTGGCGGAGAAAGCGGGGTGTACATTCTTCCTTTGCTTCACCGGCTGGAGATACCGCTTATTGTTACCCTTCATACCATACTCAAAACACCTTCCTACAATGAAAAAGCAGTTTTGAAAGAAATTTGCAAAATGGCAAGTAAAATTGTAGTAATGAGTCGCAAAGCAGTTAACATTCTGGGAAGTATTTACGATGTGCCAAAAGAAAAAATCGCACGGATTGAGCATGGTGTCCCGGATATTCACTTCAATCCCGAAAAATCAAGAAAAGAGTTTAAACTTGATAAAAAGAAAGTGCTGCTTACTTTTGGTTTTCTCGGGAGAAGCAAAGGAATTGAAACGGTGATAAAAGCATTGCCGGAAGTGGTTAAAAAGTACCCTGAAGTTATCTACATTGTTTTAGGCAAAACCCACCCGAATGTACTGCGGCACTCCGGCGAAGAATACCGCATTTCTCTTTTGCGTTTGGTGAAAAACCTTCAGCTTGAAAATCATGTAGTATTCCTAAACGAATTTATTGACGACCAGGATTTGTTCAAATATCTTTATGCCTGCGACATCTACATTACACCTTATTTGAATGAAGCACAGATTACCAGCGGAACACTTTCGTATGCAGTTGGTGTGGGAGCTGCTGTTCTTTCAACACCCTATTGGCATGCAGCAGAACTACTGGCAAAGGGAAGAGGACAGTTGTTCAATTTTAATGATCCGGATGACCTTGAGAAAACATTAACCCGATTCCTCGATAAACCGGAAGAGCTTAATGAACTAAAAAACAAAGCCGGTCAATATGGCAAAAAAATAACCTGGCCCAAAACCGGGGAAAAATACCTGGCACTTACCGAAAAAACAGTAAAGGAAGAAAGCCTGGTTATAATCCGTAAGGAACCGGGACCTGATTTACTTCTTCTTCCCCCCTTCTCCCTTGCTCATATCAATCGCCTGACGGATGATACCGGCATCATTCAACATGCCAAATTTGGCATTCCAAACCTAAAAGAAGGCTATTGCCTGGATGATAATTCACGTGCATTGCTGATGGTTTTAATGGCTTCCAGGCAGATGAAAGACATGCGGGCGCTTGAATTGTCGCCAATTTATCTGAGCTATATCCATTACATGCAAAATACAAATGGCACATTCCGGAATTTCCTGAGTTTTAACCGGAACTTTCTGGATGAAACCGGCTCTGAAGATTCTTTTGGCCGGACAATCTGGGCACTGGGCTATTTATTGGGAAATGCTCCCAACGATGCCTATTACCAAACCGGGAAACTGATATTTTTTAATGCATCCCCCCATTTTGAAAAACTAAAATCGATCCGTGGAATTGCCAATACAATGATTGGGATTTGTTATTACCTGAAAAGCACCCCATCAGACGATTCCATGACCGAAAGATTAAGAAACCTCGCCAAGGTACTGGTGAAGCATTATGAAGATAATAAAACGGCTGATTGGAAGTGGTTTGAAAGCTTACTGGCTTATGACAACGGAATTTTACCCCTGGCGCTGTTGCATTCATCCGAAATACTGAATGATGATAAAATCACACAAACAGCACTCAATTCCATGAATTTTCTTACGGAGCACACATTAAAGGATAATTACTTATCGGTAATTGGCAATGAAAATTGGTATAAAAAAGAGGGCGAGCGTTCTGTTTTTGCGCAACAACCAATCGATGCAATGGCAATGGTTTTAATGTATCATCAGGCATTTCATGTTACAAAAGACAAAGATTACCTGAATAAACTATACACCTCTTTTTTATGGTTTTTAGGTGAAAATGATTTACGAATGAGTTTATACGATTTTGAGACCAAGGGGTGTTGCGACGGTTTTGAAAGTTACGGTGTAAACCGTAACCAGGGTGCTGAAAGTTCGCTTGCTTATCTGATCTCTCATTTAACGGTCTTACAGGCTTATGAAGAGTTTCACAGATCGGACCTGAAAATAGCATAAAAAAATCCCGGCAAAAGCGGGATATGATTTGAATGGGTGTAAGCGTCAGGAACTAAACCAGTTTAACATTTACGGCATTTAGTCCTTTTTTGCCTTCCTTCAAATCAAAAGTTACTTCATCATTCTCCCTGATGTCATCATTTAATCCGGATGAATGTACAAAATACTCTTTTGATGAATCGTTGTCTTTAATGAACCCAAAACCCTTGGTTTCATTGTAAAATTTTACTGTTCCTTTATTCATTGTTATATAATTAAATTATTGGGTGCAAGGTACACTTAATTATTGGGATAAACCATTAAACAACATACTTCTTCTCTTCAGCCCTTTTTTTATTCCGACCCAAAACCCTCACTTTAGCAAGACGCTGGCTTGACGGTATGCTGGTAGTACAATCCGCATTCAGAAATGACATTATCTTTTTATTGGATAATGCATATCCTTTGATTTGGCCACCCACACACCTCACATATAAATCTTCATGCTCAGCTTCCCTGCAAGGAACAAATGGTTCGGTAATTAAAACGGCACAAACACCGGGTATTTTGTTCACCGCCTTACAGACCTTCATATCGTTTTCCCATTTGACCAGGTTCTGTAGTTCGTCATTTCCTGAATTCGATTTAATCAGGGGAATAACAAAATCAGGGTAGTTTTCACCCGGAACCAATTCATAGTCTCCAATGTCAGTCAACTCATAACCAGCCACATTAAGTGCCTCAATCAATTTCTGTTTCAATTCAAACCAGCCAAAATCGGTAGCTATTCCAATGCGCATCATTAATTTTTTCCCTTCAGCATCTAAATTTTTTATGTTTTTTCTTGTTTTCATTTTGTATTTTGTTTCTGTTAACTTTTGCTCTCTTTTCAATTAAACGGGAATTCCTTGAACGAACATCGGACAGAAAATGATTTTCTGAACCAAACAGGATTTTTCAGGGAGTGTTAAAAAAGTCTTTCACAAAAGCTTCTTGTTGACTATCGGTCATATTATCTGCAGGTTGAACAGAAATTTTAACTTTTTCAAATTGGCGGTTATTTTTTAACAGGTTGAATAATTCGGTTTTGGCATCGGTGGGCCCAAAAAGGAGTACTTCATTATAATCATTAATAATATAACTTAATTTTTTGTAAAAATTTGCGTATTGATTTTGCTCTTTGTTGTGCATCAGGCTTTCATCCAATCTCAGATTTTCGACTTGTTCAGGGAAGGCCGGAATCGATTCCAGCGTTTTTGATCGTACCATGCCATTTGATACTTCCATAATATTGGCTGTTGAATGATCCATCCAAATCCCTACCCGTTTTACTGATTTCATTTCTAATTATTTTACTGTTTGATCCTTTTAAAAAAAGTTTCCAGGTACATTATTTTTCTTTTGTTTTTCTCTCCAGTGGCACAATACCAGCCATTTCCCCGATAATATTTACCAAATCGGAACCTGTAGGGATGACTATTTTTGCATTATTGCCCAGTGAAGCTTCCAGCGCTTCCAATTTTCGTAATAATTGTGCATTGCCAATAAAATATTTATCGGCGGCTTCATTTACCAGTTTTATAGCTCCGGCTTCCCCTTCGGCATGCAATATTTTCGACTGTTTGTACCCTTCGGCTTCTTTAATTTTCGCCCGTTTCACACCGTCGGCGACGGTTTCGGCTGCAGTGGCTGAATCGATGGCAGCTATTTTTTCATTTTCGGCTTTTACCACTTTGTTCATGGTTTCCTGCACATCGCGTGGCGGATCAATTTCTTTCAGCTCAGTCCGCACAATCTCTATTCCCCAGTTTTTGGTTTCATTGTGCAATGTTTTATACAATTCAGAATTAATCTTTCCTCGTTCGCTGTTGGCTGATTTTAAGGTAAGTGTTCCGATGATATTACGCAAGGTGGTTCGGGCCAGGTTTACAATCTGCCATTGATAATTGTTTACACTATACATTGAACCTTTTACACTTTCCTCATCAGATTTTACCCTGAAATACACCTGTGCATCGACACTGGCATTCAGGTTGTCGTTGGTGATTATTTCCTGCGGTTCGGCATCTACCATCTGTTCGGTTACGTTCACCATAAACAACCGGTCGATAACCGGAATAATCCAGTGGAATCCCGGATTGGCCAGTTTTTTATACTTGCCAAGTCGTTCTATCAGACCTCGCTGCGTTGGCCTTACAATTCTAATTCCCAGCAGCAAAAATATTACTACAGGAATAAGTAAATACAAATAGCTCATTTTAATGTTTTTATGTTATTTCTTTAATTACTTGTTCTCAGGAAGAATATTCAGAATGAGTCAATTACAGCCATCAGGTCTTTCATTGCGATTCCCAGTTTAGTAGAAATATTTTGTAGCAAATCATCTCTCGACACATGTCCCCAATTCAAATCGGCTTCGGTTAATTCAGAATATTCTTCCCTGAGTGTATCCTTTATTCTATTCCATTCGTTCATATCAAATTTTGTTTCCATACCTTATTCTTCTTTAAAATTCCTTTTTGATGTTGGACCCTTTTTCGTAAACAGAATCTGAAGAAGGACTATAAACCCTGCTATGGGAAGCAGTATGTCGATTGTTCGGAATGAATAAAACCCAAAAGTTATTATTGCCCAAACAAGCAACACCAATCCTGCGATGATGTAAAGTGAATTCTTCATACCAATGATCTTTATAAACCTAATTATCCGATTCAATTATTCCATATAAAATTACGTTTAAAGCGTTCGGGATGCATTACATAATTCTGAATAAAAGTTACATCATTCACACATTAATGAGCCAGGCTTCGGGATAATGGCACACCGGTTCCGAATAATTTATACCTTTGAACAACGAATGAGGCACTTATAAAAACATCTCTATTTGGATAGCAAAACCAACCATACGGTTCCAAATTCCGGGAAATTTTGGTTTGCCCTTGATAATGCGGCGAAGATATTTCCGGCTATTATCAACGAAAATGTTACCGCCGTTTTCAGGTTAACGGCCCTGTTAAAACAACCTGTTAAAATTCAACCGTTTCGCAAAGCAGTTTTGCAGGCAGAAAAGCAGTTCCCGTTTTTCAGGGTTCAACTCCGGGAAGGATTTTTCTGGTATTACCTCGAGCATCTTCCGCAACACATTCCTGTTGAGCCCGATGAGAAACCCCTGTGCAGGAAATTTCCCAAAGGACATTTGTTGGTACGAATTCCTGTAAAGAGCAACAGCATCAGCGTTGAGTGTTCGCACATCTTAACAGATGGCAGCGGGGCATTCGAATTTTTCAGAACCATTCTCATCCTCTATTCGGCTGAATGTGGTGCTGAAATCCCCGGCAGGTACAGGATTACTGATACGGGGAATCGTATTTCCGAAGAAAAATACGAAGATGCATACAACCGCTATTTTAAAGCAGAAATCCCCCCCATGGTAAAACGATCAAAGGCTTTCCATCTGCCCTATTCATTAAAAACGACTCCCCGTTTTACCCGGTTAAATGCCATCGTGTCGCTGAAACAAACGAAGGAAATTGCACACATCAAAGGAGTAAGTATAACCGTTTATCTGGTATCGGTTTACCTTTTCATTTTACAGGATATTTATGAGAACCTGAATGGGTTTGGCAGGTATAAAAAACAAAAAAAAATTCGTGTTCAGGTCCCTATCAATCTGAGGAGTATATTTCCATCGAAAACCATGCGGAATTTTTCGCTGTTTGTGATGCCGGAAATTGATTTGCGCCTTGGCCATTATACGTTCGATGAGATTGTTAAATCAGTTTATCACCAGATGATGCTTGAAACCGACGAAAAGCTGATCAATAAAAATATTTCAAGAAACGTAAGAAGCGAAATGAAGCTGTTTATCAGGGGAATACCGCTGTTCCTGAAAAGTTTAATTCTGCGCCTGAAATACTATTCGCTGGGCACAAACCAGTATAGCGGGGTACTAACCAACCTGGGAAAAATAGATTTGCCCGATGAAACCTCCAGGTTGATTGATTGTTTTATAATGACGCCGCCACCGCCCAACAAGATGCTGAAAATTAGTGTTGGTGCGGCCGGATTTGGCAATAAACTGACATTGAGTTTTGGCAACATCACGCATTCGCAGGAATTTGAAGAAAAATTTCTGCGGTTTTTGCGCCATCAGAATATTCCGGTTGAAGTGATAACAAAGGATTAAAAGCGTATGACACATTGTCCGAATTGCGGAGTAGAGGTAGAAGAAAATGCCAATTTTTGTTCGTTATGCGGAGAACCGCTCCTCGAAAAAACAGCCGATAACGTGGCTTTCATAAAATCGGGGAAATTACGAAGGGAAGAAAAACTACTCACAGATTACCAGCAGTTAACGGGTTTCCAGAAAAGGAAAATCTTTTGGCAAATATCGGGGCTGATTCTTATTTCAGGCATAATCATCACCCTGCTTATTGATTTTGCTGGAAGTCAAAGCATCACATGGTCAAAGTACCCTGCCACGGTGAGTCTTGTTTTGTTTGTCAATTTTACACTGAATACATTCCTGCGTAAAAAAATCATGCTCATGGTGGCCCTCAGTTTTTTATCGGTTACCAGCCTTTTTTTCCTCTTCGATGTGTTTGCCGGCGATACCCAATGGGAAATAAAACCGGGCATTCCGATCATACTGGTTGCCTATATAACGGTTTTGGTTCTCGTTTTTTTGATTCGGAAAGCAAAGCAGAAAGGGTTGAATATTATCGCTTATTCAATGATTGCCGCAGGGGTGTTGTGTATTTGTACAGAAGGAATGATTTCCGTTTATACGCAAGGCCCGGTATACTTTGGATGGAGCCTGATTGTAATGGGTTCGGTTTTTTTTATCGCCATGCTTTTGTTGTATGTTCACTACCGGCTAAAAAAAGCAACCGACCTGAAACGGTTTTTTCATATTTAGGAGATGTTATAATATCGTCCATAGTTCATTCCATAAATCCCGGCCCAGCACGAAGAATAAAAGCAAACTGGCTACCCACCCATGATAAAGACCAAGAGGCCAAAGGTTTCTCCATTTAAAAAAAGCAACTGCAAACACCATCTCCATAAAAAAAGTAAAAACCATTAAAGGCAGGCTGGGGTAATGAACCAATGCAAAAACCGTGGAAATAAGCAGAATAATTTGAATTTTACGGAGTTTTAATGTCGGTAACGAATGCAAATTACCGGCAACAAGGGCAAGCACTAAAAACTGCTGAATGATTCCCCACGCCGGATAAAAAATAAAAACAGGGATGATATGCCAGTTAAGGAAGATGGCATTGTACGAAATGCCATACCAAACAATGGCTGCAACCATAATCAAAGCAAATGGGATAAGAAAGAGGAACGTTGGGTTGAAATGATTTTTACGGAAACCCCAATGCTGCAGAATTTGCTTGTTTTTCCGGTATCTTTGGTAAATATAGATGGACCAGAAGATGCAGGCAACACCAATATAAAACGTCCGCAGGTTCAACCAGTCCGTGAAAAGATATTTCATGAAGCCGGTTGCCAAAACTGCTGCAATCTCAAACCACCTTCGTTTGTCAGTTACAATCACTGAAATATTAATTAACTGAATAAAAATAGGTTAATAAAGAATAAAAAATAACAAATAGATGAAATATATTTTGAGATAAAGCAATAGAATCAAAAAAACAATTACTTTTAGCCCATGCTGAGAAAGAAAACTGTTTTAATTTTATTGTTATTGTTTATGGTTTCTGCAACAAACGAGTGGTGTGTTGCTTTCAACGTGAAGAATAACCCGTCCATACATATCGACACATTTAAAATAACCCATTCAGAAAACGCTTCTGAACTACCATCCCCGGACTTACTTCAAACCGCACTTTCCGGTTACGAATTACTTAAAAGAGAGCATACTATCAACCGTCCCGAAGTGATAACCATCATCGATTTCAGCCTGCCGTCGAACCAGCAAAGGCTTTGGGTACTCGACCTTGTGGAGGGGAAAATATTGTTTCATTGCCTGGTTTCCCACGGGCGAAATTCGGGCGAAGTTATGGCCGAAAATTTTTCCAACAAACCAGGTTCCTATGCCAGCAGCCCCGGTTTTTACACCACCGGCGAAACCTATTTCGGGAAACATGGCTTCTCCCTCCGGCTTAATGGCATTGAAAGCGGGATTAACGACAAAGCACGTGAACGTGCCATTGTCATTCATGGTGCAGATTATGTATCCCCTGTATTTATTGAGAAATACGGCAGACTTGGCCGAAGTCTGGGTTGTCCGGCTGTACCCGAAGAGCTAAGCAGGGAAATTATTGAAACCATAAAAGACGGGACCTGCCTGTTTGTTTACGCACCCTCAGAAAGCTATTTGTCAAAATCGCCGGTTATCAGCAGAATAACCTCTGTTAAAAAGGGATAACCTTTATTTTTTCTACTTCCGGTTTTTGATTTAAGGCATTCAGCACCAGCTCATCCCGCATATAAATATCTTTCCTGAACTGTACACGTCCGTTTCCGTCAGTCCATGCAGTAAGGTATAGCAACAACACATCAACAGGAATTCTAAGGCTTGCCGTTTGTTCCCTGTTCTTCTGCATGGCAGTACGAATTTTTACAGGCGGCCACTCCTGTGAATCGGCCAGTAACAACTCAGCCAGTTCAAGAGGTTTTTCAATTCTGACGCATCCCGAACTCATTGCCCGGTCGTCGCGGGCAAAGTACCCTCGCGAAGGAGTGTCGTGAATGTATACATTATAACGATTCGGGAACATAAATTTTACTTTCCCCAGGGCATTCTCAGGTCCGGGATTTTGTCTGACCATGTAGGGAAAGTTGTTCCCTGATATTTTTGACCAGTCAATTTCGCTGTATGCGATTTCTGAGCCATTGTACCTGATCAGTTTCATATTCTTTTTTTCAAGATATTCAGGGCCTTTAAGCAGTTGGGGAATCACATCGTTTCTCAGAATGGTCGGAGGAACTGTCCAGTTTGGACCAAAAACAATGTAAGTCATTAGTGCATCAAAGACAGGCGTTTCCCGGTAATCCTTTCCCACAATGGCCCGCATTGAAATAAGGGTGTCAACTCCTTCAATCAATACAAGGTCAAAACTTGCAATGTTTACCATCAGGTACTTTCGGGGTTCATATAACGGAAGCCATCTGAACCTCTCCATATTCACTTTTAACCGGTCTATAAGTATGCGCGGATTGGTATTTAGCGCAAGCAACGTTCCCTTTCCTATCACACCATCGGAATTTAAACCCCAGTCTTTCTGAAAACTCTTCAGTTGCTTTTCAAGTTCCTTATCATACGTTACAGAAATACTGTCTGACAACGGATACCTCAGTTTTATCAGCCTTTCTTTGATTTTGGGGATCAACGGGTTTGTCTGGCCGGGATTAATTGTGGTATCTGAAAGTATTGCCGGCCAGGGCTCATTTTCCAACTCAAGAAAAAATGCCAGATCTTCTTTCATCATCCAGTAGGCACGGTACCTCGGTGAAAGCATATCAAGTGCATTGGCAATATCCCCTATGCTCAGCGCTTCTTCTAATTTCCAGTTTAACTGCAATTGCGGGTCCTTGCGCTGTATTTTCCAACTGCCGCCTTCCTTCTCAGAGTCAACCTTACCGTAATACAATTGCAGGCTTAGAAATAAAAAAGCATCGGTGAGCAAAACATCCAGTTTCATCATATCCTCTGTATCCATTGCCGTAAACAACACAATTTTATCCCTATATTTTTCAATCAGAGACAAATGGTAGTCGTTTGGGTTCAAGCCATGCCTGGTGACCCGCCGGATATAATCCAAAAGCACATACCCATTTTTCCCAAGCACATTCGAGTTAATCCAGACAGGGATATTGGATTCAATCCAGACAGGGGAATTTGAATTAATCCGAACCGTTGAAAAAGCACGAATCCACAGAGGAATGTTCGATTTTATCCAGTTGGGGGCTTTAAAGTTTACCCATGCGGGAGCATAGTTCCGGTTTTGATAAAATTGCTGAAGTACGATGCTTGAATAAAGGTTTGCCTGATCAATTTCATACGATAAACCTGCAGGTTTTCTGTTTATGAACTGGCTGATGGATTCCGAAAGTTCGTCAGCCACCAATGGATACGCTGTCAGCAATATAAATACTGAAATTACTATTCGTTTTTTTTGCAATGGGTGCGACTTAAGCAGATTAAAAATTTTCGGTAGTTAAAATAATTTGGTTTCCCGGGAAACGAACATCTATCCCTTCTTCGGCCGTAACAAATATTTTGATGGGTTTAAATGAGGATACTGTTCCCAGGGATGCTGTTTTTTGTTTTGACAAAAAACTTCTTGAACTTTTTAACTGTCCCAGATTTTCTGTATTTCCCCTGTCAGTTTCCATCCAAACCACATAGGTTTGTTTCGATTCCTGCAGTCTTTCAACCTCTGCCAAATCTTCAATTTTAACTTTAATGACGTAATTTTTGTTCTTGTCCTGTTTTACTCTAACCGAGCCTTTGGCTGCAGGAACAACTGAGGATCTTAAAAAAGTTGCCTTTTGGGCACATGCCGGGGATAAAAATATCATTGATATCACCAAAATACTAAAAAAAATACCCGTAGCGAGTTTATTTGTTTTTTGTGTTTTCATCTCTTTCCATTTTAAATTGTAAAACTACTTCGATGAACCAAAGGTAATCCATTTGGTTCCGGGAAGCATTACACAATTCAGGGAAAGAGTTACATCATTCACACATTCGAGAACTTCGAAATATCGACGACCGACAAAAGGCATTTTTGTTCATCCTCAGTAACTACGCCTTCCATATAAACATGGGCCAGTAGTTTAGTATCGTACCCAAGCCTCACTTCGCACGATTCTTTTGCATTGCTGGTATATACTTCTCGGAAAAAATTATTAAAAACAGGCTTTGAATCTTCGGAGATAAAAAGTTTAAAATTGCTGTTAATCAACCCAAATCGCCTTTCCCCCAACATATCAGCAGCCGTGAAATTCAGATCGCAGATTGTACCGTCAGCATCGAGAGAGAAATAACCCAACGGAGACAGATCGAACAACATGGTGTATTTTTTCAAGGCTGTTTCTGCTGTTTCGTAAGCCTTTCGCAACTCTTCATTTTGCATCTCCAACTCAATCTGGTGCACCTGTAATTCGTGCAGAAGTTTATTTACATCGGTTTCCTTCAACGCACTGTCCTCTTTTTTTTGCTTCTCACTCAGTTGCTTTTCAGCTTTCTCACGCAACATTTTTGCATCGGTGAAATCCATTTCTTCGTTTACCATACCTTATTCATTTTTTGTGATTATAATTATTTCTGAGGGTATTTCTAAGTGATTAAATAATGCATTTATCGACCATTCCGTGTCAAGTTCTTTTACACCGGCTGCAATTACCTTCATTTTTATATCGTAATTTCCCGGTTTCATCAACAGTCTGGTCATCTTTTGTTCCGTCTTTTTTTGCAGGGCCTCAGGTATAAATAATTCCATAAAATTTTGACCCGTAACATCATTGCGCTTTTTCCCGAAGAATGATTCAGCCCCCGAATTAAATTCCATAATTTTCCAGTCGGCTGATATTTTCAGGATTACCTTAGAAGAGGAGTCAAGAAGCAGCCGGTTCTCCTGATCCATTTGATGTAATTTATCTTCCACTATTTTCAGTTCTGAAATATCGATAAACGTAATAACCAGGCCATCAATCCGGTCGTCGAAGGTGCGGTAGGGCATAATTCGGATGGAAAACCACCTGCCATCTTTGGTCGGAATTTGTTTTTCAATAAAAATGAGCGTTCTTAACACTTCCAGGGCATCTTCTGCCAGTTCCGGATAAATAAGTTGTGAAACCTGGTCAGTAAAAGGGCGGCCAATATCGCTTTTAATCAGTTTGAAAATTTTTGTTGCCTGATTGGTAAAACGGCGGATATTTAATTCCTTGTCGAGAAACAACGTAGCAATATCGGTGCTGTTGAGCAGGTTTTTCATGTCGTTGTTAACGCGCGAATAATCATCCACCTTCGCCATCAATTCGGCATTTATCGTCTGAAGTTCTTCATTCAGGCTTTGCATTTCTTCTTTCGAAGTCGTTAATTCTTCATTGGTTGATTGCAGCTCTTCATTGGTTGATTGCAACTCTTCATTGGTTGATTTCAACTCTTCCTGCGAAGTCTGCATCTCTTCCATTATGTTTTGCATCTCTTCACGTGTATGCTGTAACTCTTGCTCAAGTTCTTTTTCCCTGACACTGGGTGCTGTTTCTTTTCCTTTTTTCTCCAGGGGTTTGGTGTCATCAGGTTGCGGAACCTCTGTAAAAATTATCATTAGCTTGCCGTATAAAGGTTCCGGCTTATGAATCCACTGAATAGTAACATTTAACGTTAAGGAGCCCCCATTTGTGCCTATTTTAACATGGTGCAATACCTCTGCTTTTTTATTCATTACCGCTTTACGAAATGCAATGGCAAAGTCATTCTGAAAGCCTGGTCTTAGCATGGCAAAAATATTCAGGTTTGCCTTTCCCACTGCGGGCTCCAGGTATTTCCCGGTCCGTCCGCTGATGTATAATATATCACCGTTTTCATTTACCAAAATTCCGGCAGGCGAAAATTGATGCAGCAGCAGTTGATCGGCAAGTGTTTGAATGTTCATACCTGGTTTATCAGATTCAGGGTTTTCAATTTTACCCGGTTTGGGCCGGGTAAAAGAAGAAGGAAAATCGAATACTTGCGGGTTTAAGTTGGCGACAGATCGTTTAAAAATTTTCAGGCCCGAATCAATCGGAGTAAAAAGATGACTTTGCACACCAAGTGTTTCGGACGTTCCAAGCACCAAAATCCCTTCCTGGGTAAGGCTGTAGTAAAACAGACCGAGCAATTTTCGCTGCAATTCAGGATCCATATAAATAAGCAGGTTCCTGCACGAAAGCAGATCGATATTGGTAAAAGGTGGATGCATGGTAATATTGTGTTGCGCAAACACAACCATTTCCCTGATTTCTGTATTGATACGGTATCCGTCGTCTGTTTTGGTAAAGAAACGGCTCAGTCTTTTGGGTGACACATCGGAAGCAATATTATCTGCGAACAATCCCTTACGGGCAATATCAATAGCATCGTTATCAATATCGGAGGCAAAAATCTGCAATGAAATACCTGAACTCCGATTGATTTTTTCCAGCACTTCCTTAAATACGATGGCCAGTGAAAAGGCTTCCTCTCCCGTAGAGCAACCAGGTATCCAGGCTCTCAATTGTGAATTGGGTTCTATTTTGTCAATCAGAGCGGGAAATCCTTTTTCTTTCAGTTTTTCCCATACCTGTGCATCGCGAAAAAAATTAGTTACACCAATCATCAGTTCTTTGAAGAGGATATGCACTTCCTTGGGATTTTCCTGCAAAAAGTGAACATACGAAAATATTCCATCAATTTTATGGACGCTCATTCGTCTTTCGATGCGCCGATAAACCGTGTTCTTTTTATACAGTGAGAAATCGTTGCCGGTATGTGTTCGCAGTAAAATGATAATTTTTTCCAGGGCGCTTTTATCTTTTACTTCAATATTCAGGTTTGATATAACTAAAGGGATATGTTTAAGGAAATTAATAAGTTCCGAAGGCAATTTTTCGGGTGGAGCCACTATATCAACCAGTCCTGAGTCGATGGCATTTCGTGGCATACTGTCAAACCGGGCTGTTTCGGGTTCCTGTACCAGTACAATTCCGTTATTTTCTTTTATTGCCCGAATTCCGCTGCTTCCATCGGAGCCCATCCCTGAGAGAATAATTCCAACAGCATATTCCTTCTGATCATCGGCCAGTGAGCGCAGAAAAAAATCGACAGGAAGACGAAGCCCCCGGGCTTCAACAGGGTCAAACAGGTGAAGCACTCCTTTGAAAATAGACATGCTTTTGTTTGGAGGAATTACATAAATACATTCTGGTTTCACTTTCATGAGGTCTTCAACCTGAAAAACCGGCATGCTGGAAATCCGCTGGAGCAATTCAGGAAGCATTCCTTTTTGTGTAGGATCCAAATGTTGAACAACCACATAGGCCATTCCGATTTTTTCAGGGATATTTTTCAAAAAAAGCTCCAACGCTTCCAGTCCACCGGCTGAAGCACCAATTCCAACTATTGGAAACTTACCGGATTTTCCATCAGGAGTCTTCTCTTTAGCTATAATCGCCTGTTTTATCTTTTTTGTTCTCAATTATTTGTTCTTTTTTTTAAGAAAATACCAGTCATTAGATATCAAAAATATACATTAATACCATATAAAGCAGTCCTGTTCAATGAAATTCTTGCTCTAATCCTGTCCTTTTTTTAAAATACGAAATTTAGGAAGCCCGGTAAATTTTTGTGTTATATTATTTTTTAAAAAGTTTACATTATTCCCACTTTTTTAAGGAACACTGCCATAATGTGTGAATGATGTAACTGTTAATGAAAATTATGTAATGTTTCAGTGTTAAAATGAGCCTACCTTTATTGAAAATTTATATGTTATAAACCATTAAATACGTCTATTATGAATAAGTTAAAAATGAGTTTGCTTATAGTTTTAAGCGCAGCGTTTCTTTTTACGGGCTGTTCTACATGGAACAAAACGCAAAAAGGGGCAGTTATTGGAACTACAGCCGGTGGAGCTGCCGGAGCAGTAATTGGCAGGGCTTCGGGAAATACTGCCCTTGGGGCAATAATTGGAGCTGCAGTTGGTGGCGCTTCCGGTGCCGTAATTGGCAGGCAAATGGATAAACAGGCTGAGGAAATCGCAAAAACAGTACCCGATGCAAAAGTTGAACGCATAGGCGAGGGCATTGTGGTAGAATTCAGCAGCAATATTTTGTTTGCTTTCGATAAATCGAACCTTTCAGAAGAAGCTAAAACAAACCTGGATAAACTGGTTGTTGTATTGAATAATTATCCTGATACCGATATTGAAGTTCAGGGACATACCGACAGCAGAGGGAGTGAAGCCTATAACCAGACCTTATCAGAACAACGGGCCGGCACCGTTTCCGGGTACTTGTCAGATAAAGGAATTGCATATAACCGTTTAACCATTAAAGGTTTTGGTGAAACGTTGCCCAAATATGAAAACAATACAGCAGATGGCCGGACCCAAAACCGCAGGGTTGAATTTATGATTACTGCCAATGAAAAAATGAAAGCGGAAGCAGAAAAAGAAGCATCAAGTTAATTTTTAATACTTTACAAATATTTTAAACATGAAAACAAAACTATTTTCTTTGATTTTAATTTTTTCACTTTCAGGTTCTATGGCATTTGCCCAGGGACCTGCAGGTTCAAAAACTTCCTTTGCGATTCTCGGTGGCGTTAATTTACAAAATCTGAACGGAAAGGACATGAGCGGCGACAAGCTTGAAAATGATATGCTCATCGGGTTTCATGCCGGAGTCAATCTTCAGCTTCCCTTTGCCCCGGAGTTTTACTTTCAGCCGGGGTTGATGTTTAGTACAAAAGGAGCAAAAAACACAGAGGGTGATTTTTCAGGCACATACAACCTGTCGTACATTGAACTTCCACTGAATCTTGTTTATAAAGCCCTGGTTGGCAACGGTTATTTTTTTCTCGGGTTTGGGCCTTACGTAGCCTATGGAATTGGGGGCAAAGTCACTTACGAAGGTGGCGCTGCATCGGTTGAGACAGATATTGAATTTAAAAATGAAGTGGAATCCGGTGACCCGCTTACCACCGTTTTATACAAAAATTTGACTATAGGGTACAAAGTTGCGAACTTTCTTATGGGTGAGTATTACACAATTCTGAATAAGAATTACATCATTCACACATTTCAGGTTTTTGAGGGCACAGAATTTTTTTCAGAAACAGGGGGTATAATTATCAGGACGTGGCTTAGCGAGAGTTTTATTATATGAATAATACAGGTTATTTATTCTGTTTCGTTTTTCCAGCTTTTTTGTCAAGAACAAGAACAGTTATTCCACCAACAATAAGTACCAACCCCACTATTGGAGGCCATTTAACTGTGTGATTTTTTTGCGCGTTTATTTCAATCGGGCCCAGATCAACCACCTTTTCCCTGGTTACATAATTAAAACCGGTATATATAACCATAATTATTCCAATTGCGACAAGCACAATTCCTAAAGTCTTTTTCATTTTTTACCTTTTTATTTTGTGAACAAATTTCCAAAGGTCAAAGGTCTGCCTATTCGTACAGGAAAGCATTACACAATTCTGCATAAAAGTTACATCATTCACACTTTTTATGCCGATTCGTGTTTAATTTTACTTCCCCTGGGGAATCGGGGTTACTGCGTTCATTGCTGACTATTAAACATCTATCCCGATTCCACCGGGACAAGTTCGGCATTGTACCCATAATTTTCATGCGTGATTTTGTAGTTAAAATGGGATTACGTGGGCATTGTAACCAAAAATCCACAAGCCATCCGATGACTAACCTCCTGTAAGAGTTAAATTCAAAACATAATCTGAGATTATTCAGCGTTTTTCAACGCATTCAAAAGCTCCCGTAGATTAACCGTGGCATAAGTGGATGCATAATCAGACATGGCATAAGGTATAACCAGCTCATCGTTATGGATCATCGATCCGCAGGAATAAACCACATTGGGGACATATCCCTCCCGCTCTTCGGCATTGGGAACCAGCAGGGGTGATTTTAACCTCCCGGTTTCTTTCTCCGGGTTTTCAAGGTCGAACAGGGAAGCTCCCAACGTATATTCGCGCATAGGGCCAACTCCATGTGTTATAACCAGCCAGCCTTCCGGTGTTTCTATAGGCGAACCTCCATTCCCAATTTGGATAAATTCCCAGGGAAACTTAGGCCTTTGCAACAATTTAGCTTCGCGCCAGATGTTGATATTGTCTGAATAAGAGATGTAGTTGTTAAAGCCATCTAACCGGCATAGCATCGCATATTTTCCGTTCACTTTCCGGGGGAAAAGCGCCATCCCCTTGTTTTGGGCAATTTCGCCATGAAGGGGCAATACTTTAAAATGATAAAAATCCCGGGTGTCAAGCATTTTTGGTAATATGGTGGTGCCATCGTAAGCAGTGTAGGTGGCGTAATAGATGGTTTCGCCGTTATCTTCGGTAAATTTCACAAAACGGGCATCTTCAATTCCGTTCTTTTCGTTTTTCGAAACCGGGAATATAACCCTTTCGGAAATGTTGGTATCCAGCGAAAAATCAAGTTCATAATGAGAGGAGGCCAACCAAATGATTTGATTGAAAAGAATTTCTTTATCGGAGTCGAGATGAAATGTCTTCCGTGCTTCTTTAATACAATCCCTGAGTTCACCGTAGGTAAATGTATCGTTTAACTTGTCAAGAATAAAG
Source organism: uncultured Mariniphaga sp. (assembly GCA_964575025.1). GTDB lineage: Bacteria > Bacteroidota > Bacteroidia > Bacteroidales > Prolixibacteraceae > JABMQB01. The sequence continues at coordinate 31,881 of CAZNPV010000020.1, read as the reverse complement.
CCGGATGAAATAAGGGTATGAATATTTTTCATTTCATTGAGCTTGCTTTGAAACGATGCTTTATCGTAAATATGCCTGCGAATATGCTGAGCTTCTTCAAGCATATGACCCACCGGTTCAAGGGGGAGGTTGTTGTTTTTATCCAGCACACCGGTGCGGAAAACAATAGACGAAATATGCCCTTCTCCGGTTGCCCTGAAACTGAGTATTACCCGTTTTTCTCCCGGGCCGGTCTCCGACTGATCGGGGTGTTCCACAATCGACGGGTTAAAAAAAGCGGCCGATTCAATGGAATACTCCATGGTAAAATAGGAACCGATGAGTGTTTTTTTAGAAATGCTGAGCAATCCCGGATCGACATCTAACTGCTCGAACAAATGGGAAATTTTATGAAAATGGTTTTCAAAAATTTTTGAAATATTTCTGTGCCGTATGGAGTAATCCCTCAAAAGGGAATTTAGTACCTGCGATGCCAACTGCTCTGACATATTTAAAACAGAACGGATCGTATTGAGTGCTCTTTGATCATCGGCATAAAGAAACCGGGCAATTACCCTTGTGGCATCCAGAGTGAGTTTTATATTTTTTCTTTTTACTGAAACCTGCATTCTTTGCTTGTTAAATTTTGTTCTAAAGGTAATGGAAAAGCTGAAACTTTCTCACCCGGACTGTTCCCTTTCAACAAGAGGGCATCTTCTGATGTACGGTTCGGAAGGCAGAAAACTTATTCAACTGAGAAACAGGAATGGCAAAGGCTATACGATTCCTTACGGAGGATTGTTTGCGTATGTATCGTGCCCCAACTTTTTAGGTGAAATCATCACCTGGACAGGATTTTTTGTGGTTACATTCAGTTGGCCGGCTTTCTCTTTTCTGATTTGGTCCATCGTAAATTTAGTCCCCCGGGCGTTGGACCATCACCGGTGGTATCGCAACACATTCACTGATTATCCCGAAAACAGAAAAGCCATCTTTCCCGGACTGCTGTAAATTATTCCGCCTTAATATCGTATGCATACAGGTTATTGGCATGGCGAACATAAAGGGTTCCGTCGCATACCACCGGATGGGCCCAGAACATTCCGGGTCCTCCTTCCGGCACCTGGAATTCACCGGTAAGAGTAGCTTCCTCTCCGGGTGCCGCCTCAGCCAGCTTCAGGCTTCCCCGCTCATCCAGCAAATAGAGCATTCCGTCGGCAAACGTAACGGATCCTTTCCCCCGGATCTGCCATACAGGCTCTCCGGTTCCAAAATCAAGGCAGAACCAGTATTTGGCATTGCTTCCGGAACCATAAAGATACCCGTTGTGAAGAATAATACCTCCATGGTGGTTGTCCATCCATTCTGTATGCCAGACAGTTTCCGGCACTACTTCTTCTCCGGCAGCCCGGAGTTTAATCAACATGCTTCCCTTTCCATACCCACTTGAAATAACTACCTGGTCTTTTAAAACGACAGCATTGGTAATGTTCAGGCCCTGGCGGTTCCGGCAATCCACTTTCCAGAGCAGTTTTCCTGTTTCCCTGCATACCCCGTAATAACAATCGGAACTTGCATTTACAAGCTGTTGGTACCCGCAACATTCCATCAGTACCGGCGAGGAGTATCCTTCGACTCCCGGAATATCGGTATTGGCCCAGATCAGCTCTCCGTTGTGCTTGTTCAGGCATACCTGGTATCCTTTATGGCCTGCCGGGCGGACATACAGCTTATCGCCTTCGATCAAAACCGATTCGGCAAATCCGTATTCAGTATCAGGGGTTTCAAAATCCTCTTTTAACTCCCTGTACCATCGTTCTTCCCCAGTTTTTGCCGCAAAGGCTGCCAGACGGCCGGTTTCTCCCAGATGGTATACAACCCCTTTATCGTAGGTGGGTGTACTTCTGGCCCCGGTGTAGGTCCTTGCATGGGGTGCAGCAGTGGACCAGGCTTTCCCGTTGGGTTTTACCCACACACGATTTCCTTCACGATCCAGACAAAATACTTCAGTCTGGCCCTCATGCATGCCAGCAATATAGATGAATCCATCAGCAACCGATACCGTACTGTACCCTTCGCCCAGCCCTGTGGCGGTCCACTTTAATGTTGGTCCTTCCTGAGGCCACTCCTTCAGCAGCCCGGTCTCAGTGGATTTATTCGTACGGTCCATCCCGTGAAAACAAGGCCATTCACATGTCTTCTGTGCCGATACCCGGCAACCTGACAATCCTGAAACAAAAAAGAAAACCATCACCCATTGTCCAATTCTTCGATGCATATTGCTTATTTTATACATTATTACCCTTCTCACAGCAATTACTCATTACCAAAAAAATCATACTCCCTTCTTTCCAAGGCATCTCAGGAGACAGCCGCAGAAAGATATAAATCCTTTGTATATATCGGTGCAGGTGAATTTATAAACTCAGGTATTTCGTCAATAATTCTTTCCCCAGTTTTATGGCATCGCGCCCGGAAGATTCAATTCCGTACCACCCGCTATAGCCCAGGTCTTTGCTCATTTTGATCATTTCAGCGGTTTGTTCTTCGGTAGGCTGGTTCCGGTAAGACATGCCCCCGGAATAGGGCAGCGTTTTTCTCAGGTATTCCACATTATCAAAATCGGGCTCCGGCTGCCTCCAATCGGGATAACACCCAAAATAGAGGCTTCCGACCTCTTCCATCAGGGCAACCATCCAGTCCGGATCGTTTGAAAACCCGCCATGATTTTCGATCAGCACACTGATATTTGCCGGAACGGCATATTCCAGCAACCTTCCATAGGCATCGGCAGCCCATTTCAAGGCATCTTCCCCGGTCATATCATCCGTTCCCCGGCAATTGGTCCGGATGGCATGACATCCCAGATAGTGAGCTATATCGATCCATTTCCTGTGGTTGATGGCATATTGTTCCCTCACCTTCTTATCCGGCGAACAGGGGTCTCCTTCCGCATCCACCATGATGAGAACCATTTCCACACCATGCAGTTCGGCATTTCGCTTCAACTGGTTCAGGTATTGCATATGGGGAACCTCAAAGAGGGTATTCACAAATTCGATCCCGTTCAGTCCGAAATCTTCCCTTGCCACCTTCGGAAAATCAAGGGTTGTCCATTTGCCTTCTCTGATTTCCTGTACCAACGCCCACTGGGCCAGTGAAATATCGTCTTTTCTCACTCTCTGCACCGGATTTCCGGTAGTTGTATTCAACACCGAAGGGGCAATAAGGCCTGCTGCCCCCACAACCATCGATCTGGTTATAAAATTTCTTCTGTCCATGGTATTCTTTTTTTGTTATGACGAAGCTGTTTTACATATCCCACCCTTTCCGGTATTCCCTGAAGAGATACCGGTTGGCTTCGTCGTTGTTTATAATTTTCATCTTTTCAGCATCGTACATCAATTTCCCGCCTGCACGCAAAGCCACTGCCCCGAGCAGGATGGTTTCCGTCACCGGACGTGCCAGCAGAAAAGTTCCGGGGGATTCTTTATCGGCCAGGAAGGCATCGATCCACATGTCATCATTCCGTTCCACCTTTTCTTCAGGAGGTTCCGGCAATCCGGCAGTTGACAGTTTATCTTTCATTGTTTTTTCAGGGAGCAATCTGGGATTTCCGCAATGGAAACTGGCCAGGATCTTTCCCCTGTCACCTGTAAACATCATCCCTTCGCGTGGGAGGGTTTCATTTTGAGCATCCAGTTCATCGGGAGTTACCGGTTTCATCCCTCCGTCGTACCATAGTAGTTTGAAGGCCGGAAGATCTTTTTGTTCCGGAAAATTGAACCGGACCATACAGGAATAGGGAAAAGCCACATTGTTCCGTTCTCCCATGCTCACATGGTTTTCTATTTTGCAGGTTGTGGTTCCGTAGGCTTCAGCGCTGAGTGGCGCTGTGTGAATACCAAATTCGAGAAACAGGGGCCAGAGGCTGTAATGCCCCATATCCGCAATGCTTCCCCCTCCGAAGTCGTACCAGCCCCTGAACACCGCATTGGTATAATTCGGATGGTATGGGCGGTGCGGAACCGGACCCAGCCAAAGGTCCCAGTCAAACCCTTCAGGCACTTCCGGGGTCTCTTCCGGATTGGCGGTCCACTGGGGCCACACCGGGCGGTTCGACCAGTTATGAATTTCCTGCAGATTTCCGATCAGTCCTTTTTTTATCCATTCCAACGCCACCCCGTAGCCGCTGCGTTTGCTGTAAGCCAGCAGATGGGTACGCATTCCGGTTTTCGCTGCCGTATCAATGGTCAGCATGGCTTCGTGCATCCTGTTGGCTATCGGCTTATGGATAACCACCTGTTTGCCTTTTTTCATCGCTGCAACCGATACGGCTGCGTGGAGGTGGTCCGGAGTCATCACTTTGACGGCATCGCATTCGGTTTCCTTTTCCAGCTGTTCCCTGAAATCGGCATAGGAGGCACACCCCTTAACCCTTCCGCCGTTCTGTCTGGCATAGTATTTCTCCACCAGTTCCTGTCCTACATCCCGGCCTCCGGGAATACCCTTCAGGTTTTCGCCCCACGAAGGTTCTTCAAGAACCCTGCGAATGGCATTGCGAATCCCGTGCAGGGACCAGTCGACATAGTTGGTGCTGAATTTGTTGGGGTCGCACACCGAAGTGATCTGTATCTTCGGATTCTGGATTAACGAGGCCATCTCCCTTAATCCCTGGGTTCCGCATCCGATATAGGCAATGTTCAGCTTATCGTTCGGAGCCACAAAGCCCAGTCCGCCAAGCACATGCCTGGGAACAATCGTAAAAGCTGCCGCTGCTGCTGCAGTTCCGACAAACTCCCTCCGGTTCAGTTTAGTTTTTGATTTCATAGTGATACGTTTGATTTATTGGATTTATTGAAACAATTGTTGCTCTGCAAACAGGAATGTCTCCCTTAGAGAGAGGTAAGGTACAAAAATCTGTTCAGGGATAAAAGAACCGGAAGAAGAAATTTAAAGGAAAGAGATCAACAGTCCGTATGGATTTCTTGTATAATTGTTTTTTTACTCCTGATTTTATATTAATTTAGAAGTCGTTAAACTCATTAATCTAACGAACCTACAAACGTGGATCATTTGGCTAATAAGGAATATTGGCAAATTATCTGGGAGAAGTTCCGTTCAGGTAATCGTGGTGCTTTTGAAACCATTTACAATGAATTTATTGATGCGCTGTTTTCATATGGTTCACGAATAACCTCCGACAAAGCATTGCTTGAAGATGCCATTCAGGATTTGTTTGTCGATATTTATTCGTACGGTTCGGTTCTTCGAAAACCAGAGTCACTGGAGTATTACCTCTTTATCACCCTGAAGCGGATTATTTACAAAAAACTGAAAGAAAAAAATCGATTCAGCCACCCCGAACACCTGGTTGAACAGTTTGAGTTAACTTTTGAGATTGAAGCGAATGAACAGGAAATTGCTGATGATTGCCTGAAAAAATTACGGACAGAGTTACAAAACCTCGATGTTAAAAAGAGGGAATTGCTGTTCCTGAAATTTAACAGTGGGTTGACATATAAGGAAATAGGCAGATTTGTTAAACAAAGTCCCGGAGCTGTAAAAAAACAGGTCTACCGTTTGCTGAATACAATACGCAACAATCTGGGTAAAACCCCTTACCCTCCCGGATTTTTAGACAACTAGTTCCGTTAAAATTTAAACATGTTTTACAACACAAAATAAATTCATCCCCTTTTCTCATCGGGTTACTCTTATTACTTTAACTAAACCTATTGAATGGACTTCTACGAACGGCTCATAGAGAATCCATTGTTTTTTAAATGGATTTACCATCCCTCCAAAGAAATTGATGCGTATTGGGAATACTATCTTGTTACCAATCCCAATCATGCTTTCCAGATAAAAACCCTGAAAAAACAGATTGAAGATCACCTGAAATACGAAGAGAAAAAGTTAACTGAAACAGAGAAAAGGAAACTGGCAAAACGCATTATCCTACAATTGGGAAAAGCCGAAAGACAGAAAAAACGGCATTTGGTTGTTCGAAATATCATGCGTTATGCTGCTGTTGCATTTTTGTTTTTTTTCATAGGAAGTAGTTTAGTTTACCTGTACATGGGAAACAGGCAGTCTCAAAGTATTACCGGAAATACCGGACTGCCTTCCCAGGTACAGGAACCACTGCTTATTATCGGCAATGAGGAGCAAATAAAACTGAATCAGGGTACATCGGAACTGTCCTATTCCAGCGATGGGGAGATCATCCTGAACCACGCTCAGGTATTGAAAAAAGAAGATAACAATGAGCCTCCAAAAATGAATACGCTGGTAATTCCTTACGGAAGCCGTTCGGACATAACCCTTGCGGATGGCACAAGCGTTTGGCTCAATGCCGGCAGCCGCCTGATTTACCCCTCCCGTTTTGTGGACAAAACCCGCGAAGTATTTCTGACCGGCGAAGCCTTTTTTGATGTGAAGAAAAATGATGAACAGCCCTTTGTGGTAAAAACAGTGGATGTTAATATTGAAGTACTGGGGACCCGGTTCAATGTTTTAGCCTATCCTGAAGACTATTCCGTACAAACAGTTCTTGCCGAAGGAAAAGTAGCTTTAAAAGGAGCAGGTGCAGGACTGTTTAAAAAGACCATTCAACTGGTACCTGGTCAGATGGCCTATTTCAACAGGAAAAGCAAAGAAACCAATGTAAGTAAAGTGGATGTAGAACCCTACATTTTATGGACCCAGGGATTGTTTAGTTTTTCCAATACTGATTTTAACCGGATAACCAAAAAGCTGGAACGATATTATGACATTGTTTTTCATTATGACAATCCAATGAAAGGCACCATACAGATTACAGGGAAACTGGATGTTACCCAGGACAGGGAAGAGGTTTTTGAATACCTTGAAAAATTAACCGGACTGTATTTCATGAAAATAACAGAAAGACAATATGTAATAAAATAAAAGAAACCCGGTAGATGAGCCAACATCTGCCGGGTTGAATAAAATAATACCAAATAATAACAAGTATTAATCTAAATCGTACAAATTTATGAAAAAAGATTGTAGTATCAGTTCCCCTGATCCGGGAATCAAAAAAAAATGGAGGCGAATTATGCGTTTAACATTGTTTCTGGTGATTGGCATCTTCCTTACGGCAAGTGCCAACAGCTATTCGCAAAATACCCGTCTGAGTGTTAAACTAAAGAACGGGACTGTTACCGAGTTCTTAAAAACTGTAGAGGACAACAGCGAGTTTGTGTTTCTCTACAAAAACGAAGACATGGACCTGGAAAAAAAGGTTAATGTAGAACTGGAGAATGAAACCATTCAAAAGATTCTGGATGCCGGCTTAAAAGACCAGAATGTCGTTTGGGATGTGTATGACCGGCAGATTGTGATTCACAGGGCAGATAAATTGAGTTTGCCCGGGCAACCCTTTCAACAGCAACGGGCTGTAACCGGGGTGGTAACCGATACAAACGGTCAGCCACTTCCCGGAGTTTCGGTTGTTGTTTCAGGTACAACAACCGGTACGGTAACCAATGCCAATGGAGAGTTTTCACTGGCTGTACCTGAAGATGCTGAATCCTTACAGTTTTCATTTGTGGGTATGCAGACAAAACAAGTGTCCATTGAAGGAAGAACTACGATTACGGTGGTAATGGAGGAGGATGTATTAGGAATTGAGGAAGTTGTGGCAATTGGGTATGGAGTCCAGAAAAAAACTTCGGTAACCGGTGCTATCAGTACAGTTAAAGGAGAAGACCTGAAGGTAGCCGCTGTTTCCGATATTTCGCAAACAATGGCAGGAAGGCTTACGGGTATAAGCATGAGGCCCGACGGCGGCCAACCTGGTTATGATGACCCGATCCTTCATATTCGGGGTGTGGTTACTACCGGCGACAATTCCCCACTTATTGTTATCGATGGAATTAAAAGGGACAATATCCGCCAAATTGACCCCAATAGTATTGAATCGGTCACAATTCTTAAAGATGCAGCCGCTGTTGCCCCCTATGGGATTGGAGGTGCAAACGGTGTTATCCTTATCACAACAAAAAAAGGCGATAAGGGTAGGCCTGTTGTCAGGTTGAATTCTTCTTTTGGAATACAAAACCCTACCTATCTGCCCGATATGCTTAATGCACAAGACTATATGTTTTTGCAAAATGAGGGATATTGGAATTTAACACCGGATGGCGATTCCCCTCCATGGGATCCTGCCCTGGTTGAAAATTATATGGAACGTCATAAAGAGGATCCATGGAAGCATCCAAGCTCTGATTTTGTTGACCTGTTTAATCTGAATGTACCGGTTCAAAACTATGATATCGAACTGAGTGGTGGCAATGAAACAATGAATTATCATGCAGGATTAGGATATTACGACCAAAAGGGGATTTTTGACGTAATGAACTATAAACGGTACAATTACAATATGAGTTTAGATATTCAGGCAACTCCAACTACGAAAATCAATATGAGTTTGCACGGAGCGGTTGAAACTACAAATGAACAAGATGCAGATGAACCAACCTGGCACCTTTTCAGGAGTTTCTATAAGTATGTTCCGACAGCACACCTAATGTATCCTGACGGAGAACACTGGGGAGAATCTTCTGCAAGTTCTCCGGTAGCGGCATTGAAATCGGATGGCTATAGAAAAACCGACAGAAATACCCTGTTAGGTTCAATCAGTATTGAACAGGAATTGCCTTTTATAAAAGGATTAAGCATTAAAGGGATATTCAGTTACGACCCGTATCATGTTAATATCAAAGCATATCATGAACCTTTTATTTATCATAATGTAGATCTTACTACCGAACCTTACACGTTTACGGAAAACCTGACAACTTCCGAAGGCCAGGTTGTTACATATACCTGGCTTGAGCTTGAAAACCGGCGGAGGACAAATTATACCTATCAGGGATATATCAATTACAACAGGACTTTTGGCGATCATGAATTGTCAGGACTTTTTGTTGCTGAAGGCAGGAATAATACGTTTAATGAATTTACTGCCCGCAGAAATAATTTCTCCATTAATATCGATGAGCTGGATTTGGGGAGTTCGGATAAAACGGACTTCGACAACGGGGGGTCGTCAAGTACCGGAAGCGAAGTAGGATTTGTTTATCGTTTGGGATATATCTATAAAGATAAATACATTCTTGAAGCATCCGGTAGATACGACGGGCATTACTATTTTGCGCCAGATGACCGTTGGGGATATTTCCCGGCTTTTTCTGCTGCCTGGAGAATCTCGGAAGAAAATTTTATGAACGGCTTTTCAAATATCGATAACCTGAAGTTGCGAGGTTCGTGGGGAAAATCCGGAAATTTGGCCGGATCGCCTTTCCAGTACCTGTCAGGTTATGAGCTGAGTGGAAATGCCTATATTTTTGGGAGCGGATCAATTGTACAGGGTTCGGAAATGACCCAGGAAGCCAACCCCAATATCACCTGGGAAGTCTCTACAAAGTTTGACATAGGTTTTGACCTGAATATGTGGAAAGGGTTATTTAATTTCGAATTTGATTATTTCTATGAACACAGAACAAATATGTTACTTCAACCGCAAGTCATATTGCCGGTTGAATACGGGTTAGATCTTGCCCAGGAAAATAAGGGTGAAATGAAAAATAACGGGTTTGAGTTTATCGCTGGTACAAGGAAAACTTTCAGTAACGGGTTGAAAATGAATATTACCGCTAATCTGAGCTATGCAAAAAACAAGATGATTGAAGTGTATGAAACAGATGCCCAACGGAATAATCCAAACCGAACACTCGTGGGCAGGCAGTTTGGAACACCTTTTGGCTATAAATCGTTAGGGCTTTTTTCAACCGATGACGATCTGAATGGCGACGGAATTATCAATTCCGATGATGGGTACAATATTGTTCAGTTCGGTGACCTTCATCCCGGAGATGTCCGTTATGCAGACCTAAGCGGCCCCGAGGGCGAACCGGACGGCAAAATTGACAGCAACGACTTTTGCCCGATTGGCGATCCCACTTATCCCGCTCTTACTTATGGTTTGATAACAGACTTTAATTGGAAAAACTTTGACCTTTCACTTTTCTTTCAGGGTGCAGCAAAGTCGAGTATAAGTACATACCAGTATTTGCTTGTTCCGTTTTTTAACAATGCCAGCAATATGTCCTATACGTATTTCAATAATCGTTGGACAAAAGATAATCAGGATGCCAAATATCCAAGGTCGACAACTGCTCCTTATAATAATAATACCAAAGCTTCTGATTTCTGGTATGTAAGTACTGCTTATTTAAGGTTAAAGACATTTACGTTGGGCTATACAATACCCAAAAAGATTACCGACAAATTGACAATTGAAGGAATCCGTTGTTATTTTACTACGCAGAACCTGTTTACTCTTAGCGGATTAAAACATGTCGATCCTGAATTGGGTTCCTCTGTCAGGGAAGAGAGTTATCCTGTGATGAAATCGACAACTTTTGGAATTGATATAACCTTTTAATCGAATAAATTATGAGATCTATAAAAGTTAATATAAAAACAATAGGATTTGCTGTTATCTTTCTCCTTTCAATTACTTCGTGTGAAGACTATCTTGAAAATGAGAATAAATCAAATCTTACCGATGAGACACAATGGGCATCCGAAACAAATGCCGATATTTACCTTAACAGTGTGTATAATGATCTTCCGGATAAATGGAATCCCAGCGAACACCTGGACTATTATACCGATGACTACAACATCAGTCATTATTATACAGCATCGAACTGGAGGACCGGTATATGCATGGCGCCTACTTCTAGTACATCCAACGATTGGTTTGGAACCCAGGGGCCTACAGATCGTACATCGTGGGCTGTGCTTTATGAACGCATAAGAAAATGCAATACATTTATCCAAAAAATAGAAGAATACAAGGATAATTTCTCTCAAGATTATTATAATAAACGGATGGATGAAATCCGTTTGCTACGCGCTTATTTCTACAGCGAAGCTTTTGTCCATATCGGCGGTTTGGTAATTCTTACCGAACCACTGGACCGTAACACAATGACTGACGAGGAGATGCAGGTAAAACGGTCAACTTTTGAAGAGACATTCAATTTTCTTGTCAGTGAGCTTGGCGACATTGTTAACAACGGATACCTTGACATTAAATACAATAATGGGAATAGCGATGCCGGTCGTGCTACTTTAGGAGCTGCCCTGGCATTAAAAGGATGGCTTGAATTATTTGCAGCCAGCCCGTTATTTAACAGCGGCACTCCATATCTCGACGATCCGAATAATTATGTGCATTTTGCCAGTGCCGACAATAACCGTTGGGCCGTAGCCGCAGCAACCAATAAGCAGTTTATCGATAATTACGGGAATGGTTCATATTATGAATTGTATGACGACCTCCCCAACTTATGGAGGGCATCAAACGAGTATAATTCAGAGATTATATGGGACAGGCAATACATTGCTCTCCCAGGTCTGGGGTCTGGTTATGAAAGACGCGGTGGTGTCACTTATGTGCTTGGACAATACATGACCTGGGGGAATTATAACCCGACACAGGAATTAGTTGATAATTTTCTTATGGCGAACGGGAAACCTATTACCGACCCCGAATCAGGGTACGATCCTCAGGATCCGTATGTTGGCAGGGAAGATCGTTTTTACGACTTTATTGTGCATGACGGAGCTGAATATTATATGGATTGGATGCCACGGCCGGACACTATATATACCCGTATTGACAAGGTAAATCCGAGCATAAATGAAATTGATCTGTCTGGTTCAACAGATGTGGGAGATTCAGGGTATTACCAAAAGAAAAAGTTAAACCCGGATGCTGCACCTGCAGATGATGCCAGCGGACAAAATTATGTTTATTACCGGTATGCCGAAGTATTGTTGAATTATGCGGAAGCTCAAAACGAAGCTGTTGGTCCGGATGCATCGGTATATAGCGCAATCAATAAAATCAGGAACCGTTCAAACCTACCCGATTTGGAACCTGGCCTTAGCCAGGATGAAATACGTGAGGAAATCAGGAGGGAACGCCGGATTGAACTGTGCTTTGAAGGGAAGAGATTTCTCGATACCAAACGTTGGGCTATTAATGAAGAAGTTATGGGGAACCCACGTCATAACATGGTTATCAGGAATTCATCTCCTTCCGATAATTCAGGAGTTTGGGTTTATAGTGTTGAAGAAGAAGTGAAGTATCAGGCCGTATTTAATTTAAAACAATACATGAGTCCGATTCCTCAGGATGTAATTGATCAGAATCCGAACGTTGAACAGAATCCGGGTTATTGATCTTTTTTGCCCCGGTTGTTGCAACAACCGGGGCAAATTTTTATATTGCACATATTAACTACCCCGAAGCATCCCGACAGCTTCGGGAAAGGGGTATGAAATTGAACATGGTTCGCAAACCTATTTGTTCCCGATCCTTGGATCGGGAATTAAATCACTACCTTTTCGCCACCAAAACGAACGCGAAGGGGGATTAACTTTTAATTTGATTTAAAATGGTAAATATTTCAAGAAGAAAATTTATTCAGTCAAGCGCTGTTAGTGCAGCTGGAATTGTATCTCTTCCATTGTTACAGGGTTTTAAGGCCGGGGCAAACAATACGATCCGGCTTGGTTTTATTGGATGTGGTCAGCAGACTATGAATTTATTAAACGGATTCCGTCATATTAAAGGCGTAGAGGTAGTCGCCGGAGCAGATGTGTATGGAATTAAAAGAAAACGATTTGAAAAACAGGTAAAAGAATATTATCCTGGCGGTGAAGTAAAAACTTACCTGGATTACAGAGAAATCATTGACCGTAACGATATTGATGCAGTGGTAATTGCAACCCCTGATCACTGGCATGCCCTGATCGCTATTGACGCCTGCAATGCTGGTAAAGATATATATCAGGAAAAGCCTATTACATTTACAATAAAAGAAAGCCTAAAAGTAGCTGAAGCAGTAAGAAGAAATAATGTAATTTTTGCAACTGGCAGCCAGCAACGTTCTGATAGCAACTATCAACATGCAGTTGCCATGGTACACAGGGAAGCTTTTGGGAAACTGACGAAAGTACAGGCATATGTGGGCCCCGGCCCCGACCCTTATGACCTGCCCGAAGAACCAATACCTGAAGATTTGGACTGGGACCGTTGGTTAGGGCCCCTTCCATATATTCATTTTAATTCGGCACTGAATCTTCCTGTTTCTATCGACCCGCCAAAAAAAGAACAGGGATGGGGCCGTTGGAGGTATTATAAAGAAACAGGTGGTGGATTTACCTGCGACTGGGGAGCTCATAATTTTGATATTGGGCAATGGGCATTGAAAAAAGACCATAGCGGACCTGTTAAAGTTATCCCTCCCGGTTATCAGGGGACAGAGTACCTGACTTATGTTTATGATAACGGACTGGAAATGGTGAACCAGCCTTACGACGAAAGAAAAACTTTAGGATGTAAATTCTGGGGTGAAGATGGGTGGATTGAAGTCTCCAGGGGAAGAATTGCAGCTTCTGATGATTCATTGCTCCCACCAGATGAAGGAGATAAAGATGCAGGGCTTTACGAACGAAGTACCGGCCATATCGAAGACTTTATAAATTCAGTAAGGTCACGAAGAGATCCTGTTGCACCCGTTGAAATAGGGCAGAGGACAGTAGCCTGTTGTATTCTCGGAAATATAGCTTATGAATTAAACAGGCCGGTGAGGTGGTCGCCTGAGGCCCAGTATTTTGTAAACGACCCGGAAGCAGGAAGGCATTTCCACAGGGAGTACCACAATGGGTATAAATTATAAAATTAACTAAATAATTATGAAACGAGCATGTAAAATATTTACACCCAAGATGATGATTAAAAAATGCGAGTTCCATATGATACCTTATAAATTTAACACTTTAATCATATGAAATTTTTATCAAGAAGAAAGTTTGTAAAGACAACAATGGTTGCAGGAGCAGGGTCCTTCGTATTATCAAATAAAGTTGGTGCAATGGTTAATAATAGCGCCACCCCGGAATCTTCACTTAAAGGGAAAAAAGTCCTGTATGTCTGGGGGGGGTGGCCCGGCCATGAACCGGAACAATCTGTTGATATATTCGTGCCATGGATGCGTTCCGAAGGAGCAGAGGTTGTGGTTTCTGATACGCTTGATTCTTACCTCGATGAAGATTTGATGGGATCCAGAGACCTTATTATTCAGATCGTCACAATGTCTGAGATTACTAGACAACAGGAAAGAGCTCTTCTGAATGCAGTCAATATCAATGGAACCGGTATAGCCGGATGGCATGGAGGACTTAATGATTCCTTCAGAAATAATACTGAGTATCAGTTTATGATTGGTTCGCAATGGGTCGCACACCCAGGTGGTGTTATTGATTTCAGGGTAAATATTAGAGATCATGAAGATCCTGTTACAGCAGGTATGAAAGATTTTGATTTGCACTCTGAACAATATTACATGCATGTTGATCCCTGCGTTAAAGTTCTTTCAACAACAACATTTACCGCAGGCCATGCTCCCTGGGCTGATGGTTGTGTAATGCCGGTTGCTTATAAAAAGTATTATGGTAAAGGAAGGGTTTTTTACTCCTCAACTGGGCATGTTATGGCTGATTTCGAAGTTCCGGAGGCTCTTGAAATTATGAAAAGGGGGATCAGATGGGCTGCCGAAAGCAAATATCATGAAAAAGAAGACTGGATAAGCCCGGTATACAAATAAATCCGGTATTATGGTACGTAACTAAAGTTTCGCACCAAATATTAATCTCTTTTGGTTTATAAAGTTATACTATTTCTAATTTGTTATTTTATTGATAATTAACTTATTGGGGTTTCCATTCCTGTTTTATGCCGCCACATTTACTTTTTCGTTGTCTCCCCATAGCCGTTTAACTTTTTCATAAACCTGCTGATCATGCATGATTTTTTCCAATAATTCAAATTCATTGAACTCTTCAAAAATTACTGCAATGACTTTCACTATTTCGAGGAACATTCCTCTTAACTGCTGATTGATCCGTTGTAACGTAGCTTCCTCCTTTTTTTGAATTAACGTCCCGGCTTTTGACTGGTAGTTTTCATAACGGAATCTGCAGGTTAGTAAAATGTACTGTATCATTGTAATTGTGGTATCTGCAATTTGTGCATCAAAATCGTTTGACGGGCAACGGCCCAGCCCCAAAAGCTGTTTCGATTCCTTATAAAACGTATGCAAAGCTTTCCATAAGTATTACAAATGGATCAAAAAGCATTTGCATATTAAGACATTCTAAAGAACAAGTCAAAACGCCGTTTCATGCCATATATGGATAGCAACTTGTACCTACTTGTTGATTACAATCGCAAAGAAAAAACTCGATCTGGCAATAACCCTGTACACATTCGCTCAAACATTGGGTCTTACTCTGTTTGAGAAAACCCCTATCAAAGAACTTTTTAACAACAAAAACTTAATCAATGAACCGTCCGATGGAAACCAATTATCATTATGGGAATCTTAACCGGACACTAGTAATGACCAATAAAAGAAAGATGCGAAATATGCAATCTAATTCATAACCTGAAGCAACTTTATTTTATCTTGTCAAATTGGATTTGTATTTCTAGCCATGTTAGTTTTCTTTTGTATCTCATAAATTCATACTTTTGGATTTGATAAAATGAAAATAAACAACAATATAATTCTTTGAAAGTCACAAAATCAAATAAAGAATTACTCCTGCTTCTTCAAAAAGACGACAGGGTTGCTTTTTATAATCTTTATGAACGGTACAGTAAAAGATTATACTTTTTTGTATTGCAATATGTAAAACTCGATGCAGATGCTGAAGAGATTGTTCAGGAAGTTTTCATTAAAATATGGGAAAAAAGAAAAACAATTGACGCGTATTCCTCTTTTGAATCTTTTCTTTTTACCGTAACCTACAATGCTACAATCAGTTTGCTGCGTAAACGAATAACCGAAAATAAATACCTGGCCCATCTTCAATCCATCCAGCAGGTAAATGAAATTACTGAATCTACTGATAGTCTTTATTTTAATGAGCTGAATGATAAACTGAAATCATTACTAAATAAATTATCCCCCCGCCAAAGAGAAATTTTTCTGCTGAACAGAGAAGAAGGACTGACGCATAAACAAATTTCCAAAAAATTACATATTTCAGTTAACACGGTAAAAAAACATAGTTCTAACACCATTTCTTTTTTAAAATCACACCTCGATAACGGACTGGCAGTTAGTGGTTTGTTTTTCTATATGTTTGTGTTGTAAAAAAAGTTTCAATTTTTCATACTCCCTGAAAGAAGTTTGCGCGTATTACTAATGTAAAGTATAAAGAAAGATTACTTATCAATTTTCATAGATTTGATAGGTTAGGTTTAGTTTGGTTAATCAGCAATTATGCCTCCCGGAAATCCGGGAGGCATATAAAATTTAAAAATGACAAAAGAGTTATATATAAAATTTCTGAATAATAAGTGCACTACAGAAGAGTTGAAAGAGATTGTTCAATGGATTAATTCCGAAGCTTCAGGTGAAGAAAGCAAACAATGGAGTTTCGAAAACTGGAAATCTTTTTGTGAGGATACCATTGCCGGAGACGATGAAAAATTCAGGGAATTGTTTGACAAAATCCAGAAAAGGATAGATAAAAAAACTAAAAAAGAAAGACAACCGCAAAGCAGGAAATCCGTATTAATGACCTGGATGACCCAGGCAGCAGCAATACTGTTCATCCCGCTGTTTGCTTTCTTTTTATACATCGTTTCCCAAAAAGAATTTGTGCCTCACGAATTTACTCAGCTCACAGTTGATACCATGGAGGTGATCTCTCCCGTAGGTTCCCGAACGGTTTTACAACTATCGGATGGTACAAAAGTTCATTTGAACTATGGCAGTAAACTGAAATATCCTCAAACATTTACCGGAGATACCCGGGAAGTAACATTGGTGGGAGAAGGCTATTTCGATGTGGCCCGAAATCCTGAAATGCCATTTGTGGTGAAAGCCGGAATAATAAATGTAAAAGCTTCGGGAACTGCATTCAATGTCTTGGCGTATGGAGATGGCGATGTTATTCAAATTACGCTGGTGGAGGGTAAAGTGGCGCTGGAAAAAAAACTACAGGAAGGGCAACATATAGGCCTGGGCAAAATGGAACCAGGGCAACATGTAAATTACAATGTAAAAACCGGTAGTATTAAATGTACCAAAGGAAATGTAGAAAAATACACGGCATGGAAAGAGGGTAAAATGATATTTGATGAGACTCCAATTACCGAAGTTGCACAGCAATTAAAAAGAAAATACAATGTTGATATTGAGGTACAGAATGATATTAAAGACTATACTTATACGGTAACATTCATGGATGAACCGATCATGCAAATTCTTGAATTGATGACCATCGCTACACCGGTAAGTTATAAAGTACTTCCCCGCAAAAAATTACCGGACGGAACTTTTTCAAAGCAAGAAATAACCATTAAAAGAAAAGACAAATAAACAATAACTTAACGAAAAGAATATGCCTGTGTAACATGAACTACAACTAAAAAACAACAGGGAAATGCGCTAACATTCCCCTGGGTGATTTGAATTATTTATCCTGTAAGTTAATGGTACAGGACAATGTTAAACTAATCAATAACAAAAGTATGAAAAAAATTAATGAATTGGACGGGTGTTTTAAAATACCCGGGAGTAAAAAAATTATTCGAGTTATGAAAATTACTGGCTTTTTACTTATGCTCTCTGTGGTTAGTGCCTTTGCCAGTAAAAGCTACTCACAGACGAAACTATTAAACTTTAGAGCTGATAATGCCACTGTAAAAGATGTCCTTGAAAAAATTGAGGACCAAAGCGAGTTCTATTTTATGTACAGCGGTAAAGTAATTGATGCTGACAGGGAAGTATCCGTCAATATCACAGACCAGAAAATAGATGTTGCTCTGGATCAATTGTTTGCCGGGACTGATGTTTATTATACAATTCGCGACCGCATTATTGTGTTAACCACCCCCGAAATTTTAAGCAAAGAATCGCTTGTTGCTTTACAGCAAAAAACGGTCTCCGGAACCGTAACTGATGAATCCGGCGAACCACTCCCGGGTGTTACGGTGATTGTTACAGGCACTACTCAGGGAACTGTTACCAATGTCAATGGAGAGTTTTCACTGGCTATACCTGAAGATGCCGAAACCTTACAGTTTTCGTTTGTGGGGATGCATACGCAAGAAGTGCCCATTGAAGGCAGGACTACTTTTACGGTGGTAATGGAGGCAGATATCGTAGGAATTGAGGAAGTTGTGGCAATTGGGTATGGTGTTCAAAAGAAGAAACTGATAACTGGTGCTACACTCCAGGTGAAGGGTGAAAATATTGAAAAACTCAATTCGGTCAGTGTATTAGGAGCGCTCCAAAGCCAAACCCCTGGAGTTTACATCACACAAAGCTCGGGCCAGGTAGGAGAAGGTTTCAGGATCAATATCCGCGGTCTGGGCACAACGGGCGAGACTTCCCCGTTATATGTCATTGACGGAGTGGCAGGAGGTTCTCTTTCTTCATTGAATCCCAGTGACATTGAATCCATAGACGTATTAAAAGATGCCGCATCTGCTGCCATATACGGTGCACGGGCTGCCAATGGTGTGATCCTGGTTACAACCAAAAAAGGGAAAGCAGGAAAGCTACAGATCACCTATGACGGTTATTTTGGTGTTCAGAATGCTATAACCAACGATGTCACTCCTCTGAATGCAGAACAATATATGGAGATCATAAACAAAGCACTCCTGACACAGGACATTTCGGGCGGCCTGCTCTACAACTGGGAAGACGAATTGCCTGCTTCCATGCTTGCATCCATTAAAAACGGATCCTGGAACGGAACAAACTGGCTTAAGGAAGGCACAAATGCAAACGCCCCTATTACCAGCCACGCTGTAAACCTCATGGGAGGGAACGACCAGTCGCGTTTCTCTCTGGGTTTCTCTTACCTGATGCAGGAAGGGACCATTGGATATCCGGCAACTCCTCACTACGACCGTTATACAGCACGTATGAACTCAGACCACTCCATATGGAAAAAGAACGGACGGGATATTATCCGGTTTGGTGAAAATATTGTATTCTCCAATTACAGCAAATCCGGTGTTAGCATTGGGAATATGTACAGCAACAACGTACGTAATCTTCTGAAGATGTCGCCTCTTCTCCCTGCATACAATGATCAGGGTGATTACTATATATATAAGGACATGGTTGAAGACGGCTGGAATTTTGAACAGGAATTGAACAATCCCCTGGCCCATCTGGATTATACCCGCAAAAACAGGAACTCCGTAACCAGGAGATTGCAGGCAAATTCCTTCCTGGAAATTGCGCCTTTGAAAGAACTCAAATTTAAAAGCAGCCTGGGTTACAATTTCTATCAGAACTCTTACAGATACTATGTGCCAACTTACGTATTATCTGCAAAGACTACCAACATTACGGATGACGTGACACAGAGTCAGTCCTGGAGCACCAACTGGACCTGGGAGAATACCTTGAATTATACCAAATTGTTCGGAGAACACTCCATTGACGCCCTTGTGGGTCAGTCCATGGAAAAATGGGGCTACGGAGAAAGTGTATACATAAAAAATTCCAATTCATTGTTCCCCGGATCATACGATCATGCCTATATAGGCAATACCCAGGGACTTGACAACACCAACACCGACATTTCCGGAGAACCTTCAACGGCCGGCAGCCTGGCTTCTATCTTTGGCCGTATCAATTATAACTTCCTGGAAAAATACCTGCTTTCACTGGTAATGCGTGCAGACGGATCGTCAAACTTTGCCAGGGGAAACCGCTGGGGATATTTCCCTTCGGTTTCTGCCGGTTGGGTAATAACCAATGAACCCTTCATGGAATCGGTTCCCGACCTCATGAATTTCTTGAAACTTCGCGGAAGCTGGGGACAGAACGGGAACTGTAATATTGATAATTTCCAGTACCTGGCCACTATTGCGTTTAATTCAAGTGCCTATTTTTACGATGATAAAAATAATCCGTCCACCGGTGCTTATCCGGACATCCTGCCCAATCCAGACGTAACCTGGGAAACATCAGAACAGTTAGACCTCGGTTTTGATGCACGTTTCTTTGACTCCCGTCTGGGCATGAATTTTGACTGGTACATCAAGACAACCAAAGACTGGCTTGTTGTCGCCCCCACTCTGTTATCCTACGGAACGGGTGCTCCCTTTATAAACGGGGGAGACGTACAGAACAAGGGTGTTGAACTGGCTTTTTCCTGGTTTGATAAAATCGGCAACGATTTCCAATACGACATCAATATGAATTTCGCACACAATAAGAATAATGTGCTGCGGTTAGCCAATGAAGAAGGCATCATCCACGGACCAGACCAGGTTATTGCCGAAAATACGACTGAATCTTTCCGTGTTCAGGTCGGTTATCCCATGGGGTACTTCTGGGGATACAAAACACTCGGCGTATTTCAAAATCAGGCCCAGATCGATAAGTTTCTGGCAGAAGGAGGCGTTACAAAGCAAAGCACACCGGCTCCGGGAGACCTGATTTTCCAGAACACCGACGAGAACGATGTCATAGATGAAAATGACAAAACCTACATAGGGAATCCCCATCCCGATTTAACGGGAAGTTTTTCCCTGAACCTTTCCTATAAAGGTCTTGACTTCTCTATGACAGCCTACGGAGCATTCGGTCAACAGATACTCAAATGCTACAGATCATACTCCGACACTCCCAACGACAACTACACGACAGATGTCTATACAAAATACTGGACCGGCGAAGGTTCAACCAACCGCTATCCTGCATTCTCTTACGGAAAACATCAAAACTTCGTGGATATTTCCGACATCTATCTTGAAGACGGGGATTATGTCAAGATCTCCAATGTCACCATAGGTTACAATTTTAAAAATGTGTGGAAAAATCTTCCGGTCTCCCAATTGAGAATGTATGTAACCTCACAGAATCTGTTTACCATTTCCAATTATTCCGGTATGGATCCGGAAATAGGTTTTGGAGGAGGAGCTTCCTGGGCTTCCGGCATTGACAACGGATATTACCCCAGCTCCCGCACTTTCATGGTAGGCATGAACCTTAAATTTTAACTTTTAATAAACAGACAAATATGAAACGTTTAACTTATATTATAGCAGCAAGCATCTTCCTTTTTGCCGGTTGTGAAAGTTTTCTGGATACCGAAAGTTATACCAAGAAGAACTCTTCCAACTTCCCTGCAACACAAAGCGATGCCGAACAAATGATCACGGGCATTTATGCCTCGATGAACGATCTTATCGCAGATCCCGAATCCCATCCGTTCTACATTTTTGAAATGGCCGGAGATGACCGTTTGGGAGGCGGTAGCACCAGCAGCCGCGGTGCTCAGTCTACTGACCGTCTTTTGAATGCCGGCGTAAATTTCAACGAATCTTTGTGGCAGGAGTGGTATTCCGGAATATTCCGGGCAAACAATGCCATCGAGACAATTGACAATGTTACACAATGGACCACTTCAGGGAAACGTGAACAGTTGCTGGGCGAAGCCCACTTTTTACGCGCTTTCTTCTACTTTGACCTGGTTCGGGTGTTCGGGCAGGTGCCCCTGATCCTGGAAACAGCTCCGCAGAACCTGCCTAAATCCCCCACTGAGGATATTTATGCTCAGATCACCTATGATCTGAAACAGGCTATTGATCTGTCAACATCCGTAAAATTTCCGGAGTATGGTTCAGGACATGCTTCCAAATGGGCAGCTGAAGCATTGATGGCCCGTGTTTACCTGTTTTACTCCGGTTTTTACAATAAGAACGAGCTTCCCGTGGCAGGCGGAGGATCTGTTGGTAAACAGCAAGTTATATCCTACCTGGAAGACTGCATCAACAACAGCGGCCACACGCTGGTCAGCGATCAGCGAAATATCTGGCCCTATACCAATCCTTATACGGGAGCCGACTACCAATACGTCATTGAGAACGGATTGCTATGGGAAGGAGACGGTTGTAAGGAAACGATCCTTGCCGTTAAATTCTCAAACACCGCAGATAGAGGTCGCTTTAACCGTATTGTAGAATTTTTTGGGATGAGAAAATCCTCAGCAACATGTTTCCCCTTTATACCGCAAGGATACTCAAATGGTCCGGTAAACACCACGCTGTGGGAAGACTGGTCTTCAGATCCCGATTATGCAGGTGACACCCGCCTGAGAGGTTCCATCTGCCGCGAACAGGACGAAATCCCAAATTATGCCGGGGACCCAATAAAAGAAGTAGAGAAAACCCGTCTGTGGGCTAAGAAATACCTGGGTGTGGGTGCTTACGACGGTGACGAACTTATGATTTCCTTTGCTGTTTTCTATGGCGGAATTAATCAACGCCAGGTGGGTCTTACTTCGGATATCATTCTTATCCGCATGGCCGATGTATACCTGATGCATTCCGAATTGACACAGACGGTGACCTATATGAACAAAGTACGTCAACGCGCCGGATTACCTCCTTATGCTACTTATTCCCTGGAATCCCTGAAAAAAGAACGTCGCTACGAACTCTGCTTTGAAAGCCTTCGCTGGAACGACCTGCGTCGTTGGGGTGATGTACAGGAGAAAGTCAATAACCAGGAAGGCGTGGCTATCACAAACCGTGGTGTTCCAGGGCAATATACATTTGGAATTTTTGACTTTATGCAAAGGTATGAGGAAACTGGCAGAGGATTTTGGAAAATACCTGAGTCGCAAATTGCCCTTTCCGAAGGAGTGCTTGAGCAAAATCCAGGCTGGGGAGAAGAATATAACTTTATAAGCCTTCCTTACTACTCCAATTAGCAACAAACAACAACTTTTTTAAACGGATAAAATAGTCTATTCAGACGAACAAAGCTTTTAATAGAAAAAATAAACCCAGATTATTTGAACGAAAGGATGCAAACCTAAGTTTGCATCCTTTTATTAAAAAAGCTTTCAATATCCACCCCTCTTTATTGATTCATTTGGGAAGAAGTTATCTTGGGAATTTAAAAAATTGCTTCTACCAATGACCAACTAAAACACTCCCTTTCACCCAAAATACCCCGCTTCCTCCACCAGTAATCTATACAATTCATCACGTACTTTTTTGGCAAGGGCGTTGATGGTTAAAAATGGTATAAGCTTCCGGCGTAACCATGACAGTTTTCTTAAATTGTCAGAAAATATTATATTTACAGTTCTGGTATTTTTATAAAATATCGGAACTGAAATTACGATAATTTATAAATTTAGAAATAATGATCCATTTATTAAAATTCAACAGGCACTGGAATATGGGATTCAGGTATGAATTCCCCAAAACAAGGAAATTCATCGAAATCCTTGAGCAACATATTGAGAGCAGGCAAATAATAGAGCTTACAGGGTTGAGGCGGTTGGGAAAAACTACATTGTTTCTTCAGGTGATAAATACCTTGCTTGAGCGAAATGTTGAACCGCAAAGTATATGGTATTTTTCTTTTGATGAGGATAAATATGATTTGGATGAACTTTTTACCGCCTTTAAGACCCAAACCCGAAAGGATTTCAATTCAGATAAAATATTTATTTTTTTTGATGAAATTCAGAAACTGGAAGGGTTTCAATCTCAATTGAAAATTTACTACGATTTATATCCCAACCTGAAATTTTTCATTTCCGGCTCAACATCGCTCTATATCAGAAAGAAAACACAGGAGAGCCTGGCAGGAAGGATTTTTTCGTTTGAGCTGAAACCGCTTGATTTTGAAGAATACCTCCATTTCAGAAACAGGAATAATTACCTCGAAAAGCCTGAAATGTTTCATTCTGAATTGAACATTGAATTTGAAAATTATTTATCGAGACAATTTATTGAAACAGTTAATATTACTGATAATTCATTTGTTCAGGAATATGTACTGGGAATTATTAAAAAGATAGTTTTCGAGGACATTCCAATTATCTTTCCGGTTGAAAACCCTGAAATTTTGTATGCCATTGTGAAAATAGTTGCAGAAAATCCGGGAATCTATCTTCATTATGAAAATCTGGCAAACGATTTAAAAATAACGTCAAAAACCGTGAGTAAATATATAAATATCCTTGAGCAGGCATTTGTGGTGAAAGTCCTTTATAATTATTCTGCCAATCAACTTACATCTGAAAAAAAAATGAAACGGATTTATCTCTCTTCATCCTCTTTCTGCCCCGCAGTCAGTCGAAGCATGTATGATTTTCAGAAAACAGGATTACTTGTTGAAAATGCTTTACTTGCATTAAAGCCCTGGCAGTTTTTTTGGCGCGATGCATACAATCATGAAGTTGATTTTGTTGAGATAAAAAATAAACAAGTTCTTCCTGTGGAAGTGAAGTATAAAACCAAAATCAGAAACAGCGATTTGAATAACCTGTTCCTTTTTTGTAAAAAGTTTCAAGTGCCTAAGGCCGTAATTCTGATAAACACGATTGAAAACCAAACAACGGAATTCAAAGGAATAACAATAGAAATGAAACCGGTTTTCAGTGCAATGATGGTCTGATTCGGGAAGGGTTCAGTTTTATAATTTCAGAACCCACTCACATTCGTTATCTATGGCATAAGAAAAGACTTCTTCCGGATGGGTGTTTATTGCCGACAAGATATCCTGATCTTCAAACGTAATATAGTCAACCTGTTTATTTTCGTCCTGCAATTCTTTGTAAATTTAACACTTTAATCATATGAAACAAGTGTTTCGCTGTAAACAGTTTGGTCTCCCTTAGAGAGAGGTAAGGGACAAAAATCTGTTCAGGTATAAAAGGTCCGGAGAGATTTATTTGTATCTTCCCGCATCGAAAACCATTAAATGTAAGGTCATGTCCATCCGATTCATCCTTGTTTTTGTCGCTTTGTTTACAAGTTCCTCCTGCATCCCATCTTCCGGACAGGGAAGACAGTGGCCATCCTACAGAGGGGCTTTTGCAAGTGGTGTACTTAACGACACAGACCTTCCGGATTCCTGGGATGCTCAAACCGGAGAAAATATCAAATGGAAAATCAGGATCCCGGGGCTGGGATTATCAAGTCCGGTTATCTGGGATGACAAACTGTTTATCACTACAGCTGTCAGTCAAACAGACACCACCGAAATATCGACCGGTATTTTCGGTTCCATCGGCCCGGTAGAGGATGAATCTGAACATGAATGGAACGTTTTATGCTTTAATAAATTTACAGGGGAAAAGATCTGGGAACAAACCGCCTGTGTTGGGATCCCTGAACAAAAAAGACATCCGAAATCCACTCATGCCAACTGCACGGTGGCTACCGACGGCAACTATGTGGTGGCTTTTTTCGGTTCGGAAGGTCTGTACTGTTACGATATGGACGGGAACCTGCTGTGGGAAAAAGATTTCGGGATTTTGAAAGCCGTATTTTTTGCTGTCCCCTCAGCCGAATGGGAATACGGGAGCTCACCCATTATCCATGAGGGAGTGGTGATCATTCAGAACGATGTGCTGGAAAACTCGTTTGTAGCAGCTTTTGATGCAAAAACCGGAGCAGAGATATGGAAAAAAGAAAGAGACGAATACCCCGGATGGTGTACTCCGACGATATACTTTGATAACCATAAAACGCGGATTGCCCTGAACGGATACAAACACCGCGGGGGGTATGACTTTGAAACCGGTGAAGAGATATGGCGTATGTCAGGGGGTGGGGATATTCAGATTCCCACTCCCATAACCGGGCATGGAATGATCTATTTCAACAGTGCCCACGGAAGAGAGGCCCCGATCATGGCTGTTAAAACGAATGCCCGCGGCGATATAACACTTGCCGATACAGCTACCTCCAACGAATATGTAGCCTGGAGTATCCCCCGGGGCGGATCCTATATGGGAACCATGCTTTTAATCGATGAATACCTTTATAACCTCGCCTGGAACGGTTCCCTTTCGTGTTACAACGCCCTCACCGGCGATCCTGTTTACCGGGAAAAAGCCGGATCAGGAAACAGCTACACCGCATCACCTGTGGCTTCCGACGGGAAAATATATATCGGCGACGATAAAGGAACGATTTATGTCGTCCAGGCAGGCCCTGAATATAACCTGCTGGCCGAAAATACGCTTCACGACATCTTTGCAACAACACCGGCTATCAGCGATCAGATGATCTTCTTCCGAACCCTGAACTATTTGATCGCTGTCGGGAAATAAATACCAAACCGGAAGCATTCAAATATCAAAGCGAACGTTACAGCATGTGACCTCAGAAGAGGAAAAATTTTGCTTTCTTTGTAATATATTTGCTGTTTTAAACACAAACTTTAAAAACAAAAATGCCTTAAGGCAATCCACCCGTTTATGAAACGATCATTTTTCTATTTTGCCTGGCGGGAAATGGTTCGATCGGCGAACCTGCAGAAAAATATTGCAACCAAAGGAGTGCTTCTTTTTCTGATTCTCTATTTTTCCCTGGTTGCTTTGGCCATGGGGTTAAATCTGCACCAGTACCTCGAAGAAAAATTCCCGGATCAATCGCTGGTCACCGCATTCAATGCGTTGATCTTCGTATATATCGGCTTTGAGTTTGTAATGCGCATCATGGTACAGGCGCTTCCCACCGTGGGATTTCAACCTTTTCTGATACTTCCGGTAAAAAGAAAAAGGATTGCCCGGTACATGTTAAACAAATCGGTGCTGCATTTTTTCAACCTTCTGCCCCTCTTGTTGCTCATTCCCTTCACTTTTAAAGCCGCGGTAAAAGAACTGGATACCACCAGCCTGGTTGCCTGGCTTGTTTCCCTGTATCTGATGGTCCTGGTAAACCATTTTCTGGCCATTTATGTAAAATGGCGTACCAATGAATCCACCGCTGTTTTTTACGGATTCCTGGGTTTGGCAGCCGGTGTTTTTGCCATTGATTATTTTGAGGTGTTTGATATCACCGGTACTTTCGGAAGATTCTTTGATCTTGTTGTTGCTCATCCGGTGTTGGTTTTGGTTTTTCCGGTGCTGATTGTTGTTTTGTATTATTTAAACCGCACCTACCTGCTGAACCGGTTCTTTATTGATGAACTGTCGCAAAAGAAAACCAAGGCGTCGACCCACGATTTCTCATGGCTCCATCAGGTGGGGGACTACGGAAAGATGCTTTCCCTGGAAGTGAAGATGATCATCCGGAACAAACGCCCGAGAAACTCAGCCATCCTGTCGGTTCTTTTTATTTTGTACGGCTTGTTGCTCTACAAGGAAAACGACGGGCAGGTTCCGGAATTCATGTATGTCTTCGGAGGGATGTTCATGACTGGTATCTTCGGGATGACCTACGGTCAGTTTTTCCCGGCATGGCACAGCCGGTACTATTCTTTTCTGATGGCACAAAACGTACAAATGAAACAGATGCTTCAATCTGCCTTTTTCCTGATCGCTGCTACCAATGTGGTCTTTTACCTTCTGTCGCTGGGGTATATGTTCATTTCTCCCAAGGTACTGTATATCCATCTGGTGGTTATGCTGTACAACATTGGGGTCAACAGTTTTGTTATTTTTGCCCTGGGACTTACCAGCCGCAAAGCCATTGACCTGGACCGTGGAAGCATGTTTAACTACCAGGGCATGGGTGCCTCCCAGTGGCTGATTGCCTTTCCTATCCTTTTCGGACCTCTGGCTGTCTATGGCCTTATCTACCTCATCCTTGGCAGCACAGGAGCCTTTATTGTACTCGGATCAATAGGACTCGTGGGCATCATTCTTCACCCTAAACTAATCAGCTATTTCTCCCGCGAGTACCGGAAAAGAAAACACAAAATGCTGGCTGCCTATAAAGCAACCTGATCCAATTTTAACAAAATTAGCATCGCATGATAAAAGTTGAAAATTTACAGAAAGCATACTCCGGGACCCTTGTTTTAGACCTTCCGGAACTGGAAATCCCTCAGGGAGAGGTGTTTGGTCTGGTGGGCAACAACGGCGCCGGGAAAACTACCTTTTTTTCATTAATCCTGGACCTCATCAGGGCTTCGAAAGGACGTGTTTTCATAAACGACATTCCGGTAGCCAAATCGGAAGAATGGAAGAACTTTACCGGCGCCTACATTGACGAAACCTTCACCATCGGGTATCTCACCCCCGATGAGTATTTTGCTTTTATCGGGGAACTGCGGGGAATGAATGACAACGATGTGAATGCCTTTCTGTCAGCCTTTGCCGAATTCTTCAACGACGAAGTGATCGGGAAGAAAAAATACATCCGCACCCTTTCCCGGGGAAACCAGAAAAAAGTGGGCGTGGTAGGCGCCCTGATGGGGAATCCTGAACTGATGGTCCTCGACGAACCCTTTGCAAACCTCGATCCGTCGTCGCAGTTCAAACTGCGCAAAATCATTAAAGATATTTCTTCGGCCCAGGGAAAAAGTTTCCTCATCTCAAGCCACGACCTGGATAACATCACCGATGTGTGCACCCGGATCGTAATCCTCGAAAAAGGAAAAATCATGAAAGATGTGCCGAAAACAGAACGTACGTTGGCTGAACTCGAAGAGTTTTTTACCGGTGAAACCAGGGAATCGCAATTCTACGATGAATTATAGTAAATTAACATATTCACACTCAATAAAATAAATTTTCACTCTTAATTATTTAGATTTATTATAAACTACCCCCCCCCCTCGTGATATTTTCCCAGACAGGCGGGTTACTTATTACTTAATTGCAGAATATTTATTATGGAGGAATTTGTTTAATTCCGATATTTAAATAGAAAATAACCT
The DNA here is from genome assembly GCA_964575025.1 of uncultured Mariniphaga sp. Classification (GTDB taxonomy): domain Bacteria; phylum Bacteroidota; class Bacteroidia; order Bacteroidales; family Prolixibacteraceae; genus JABMQB01. Next base: position 3,112 of record CAZNPV010000020.1, on the reverse strand, counting down.
TCAAAAATAACATGGTAGCTCCTGTAAAAATATCTTCAATTTCTTTCTTCATAATCTGTAATAACATTTTTATAATAAGTCAACAAAAGAACCCGGCATATAGCCGGGTTACAATTTTTAGTTATAAATCAGGGAGGGAAAGGTGCAACTCTCCCTCCCATAAAACAAGTTAAAGTTATGAAAAAAAAATTATTCATTTTCGTATTAGGCTTTTTAGCTTTGTCAATATCCGGTTATTCCCAAATTAAAGTGCTGAGTAACGGATATGTTGCAATAAATAAATCTTCAGCAGATTACAATCTTGACTTGTATGGCACAGCAAGATACTGGTCAACAGGATGGGGACAATTACATTTTAATAACAGTGGACATAGTGGCGTTGCAACGATTCACCCATATGATGATTGGGTTGGATGTTTGGGAAAGACAGATAGAAAGTTCAATAAACTATATGTCTATGATGTTCATTACGATAATTTATATGATTGGTCTGATGAAAGGTTAAAGGAAAATATTAATCCTTTGAAAAGTAGTCTGGATAAAATTTTATTGTTGAATGGAGTTTCTTATAATATGAAAAAAGATTTCTACAATATTAAGGATTCAATATTACTTTCAAGGATTATGGATAGCCAAAAAAGAGATTTTGGATTTTTAGCTCAGGAAATTAATGAAGTTATCCCAGAAGTTGTTTCTCTCGACACAACGTGTGATTTATACTCAGTTAACTATGTAAAGTTGATCCCTGTCCTGGTTGAAGCAATAAAGGAACAACAAAGTATTATAGAGGAACTTTCAGGCAGGATTGAAACAATCGAGAAAGATTGTTGCAACACAAGCCTTAAGAGCGCTTCCCTTTCTGCTGAAACAAACAATGAATTAGTATTAAAGGAGGCCAAATTATATCAAAATACTCCTAATCCTTTTACTGAGCAAACAGAGATAAAATGTTTCATCCCGGAAGAGGCTACCAACGTTATAATGTTTATTTATAATATGCAGGGTAACCAGCTTGAACAATTCCAAGTTACAGGAACAGGTAATCAAACCATAATGTTGCAAGGAAATGAATTAATGCCAGGAATGTACTTTTATTCACTTGTTGTAGATGGCAGGGAAATTGATACAAAAAAGATGATATTAACTAAATAGATAGAAAAATGAAAAAGTATTATTTATTTATATTGATAATGATTTCATGGTTCTATGGCTATAATAAAAATTCATTTGAAGTTGATCCTCTCATTGAAGAAATTAATCACTATAGAAATAGAATAAATATTGTTTCAATGCAAAAAGATCCTTCTCTAATGAATGTATTAGAGCAATTAACTCAAAAAAAAGTTGATGAAGCAATTTTGACCAACAAAGATAGTATAAGAACTATGTTAAAATCATTTTTTATTTATGATTATCAGATAAGTCTATTAATACTGGACTACCGGGAATCATATGATTTTGATATGTTATTCAAAAAAAATTCTGTATTGTTAAAAATTATTCTAAATCCGGATTATAACAAAATAAACTATCATGTGATAGAGAAGAATGGCGAAAAATATTTATTAATTATTGCAATTCAAAATTATATCGACTTCGATGAAACTTTTTTTTTCGAAGGGGGCTTTTGGGATGATGGAGGCCTCCAAGGCTATATTACATTAAGTGGAATATCAAGAAGTAATCCATTAAAATATTTATTAAATGATAATCATTTAACTAATTATAATGATTCTGCTTTAAAGCTGAAAACTGTTGACATAAAAGGGGATGGTAATTTTTCAGTAAGAATTGATCTTACAGAAATGAAAAAAGAAAAACTAAATCATGTAGCTTTCTTTGATAATACAGGGAAAATAATCGCAAATGTTAAAATACAGCTGGCATATGACTAAACAGTTTTACATATTATTTATTCTCCTGATTTATTCAGTGGATTGTTTAAGCCAAAATATCTGTACTGAATATACAGGATATGGGACTGCAAGTAATATAAATGGGAGCGAAACCTATAGTTACACAAGAACTAGTGGTTCTTGGGATAATATCACAATAAAAGTTCCAATGACAAGTTCTGAATCATTAGAACATAATTCAAAAACTATTGGCAACAAATATGTATCGTCTAATATTAACCCTGATAGTTATAATATTGAATATGATTCTTATGGCAATGAAATACACGTACTCACTTTTAGTGAAAATCCAAGTATTATTTCTGTGACTAGGGAATATAATGGAACTGTTTATAACAACATTCCGGAAAATGAGTGTTTTTCAGATAACTTCCCCCCTAGCAGTATTCCGGGAGATGTACTGCAATATCTTGATCCAACGACAAATATTCAATCGGGAAATTCTTCAATAATTTCTTTAGCTCAATCAATCACAAATGGATGTACTTCCATGCATCAGGCAGTTGAAAAAATAGCTGAATGGGTTCGTGGGTATATAAGTTATAATACAAATAATAGTATTCCACAAGATGCTGTAGCTGTAATAGATAGGAAGAATGGCAACTGTAGAGGATTCACAAATATATCTTTAGCTTTACTCCGGAGTGTTGGAATTCCAGCCAGATATGTTTCTGGGGTTTTATTGCCAAAATCTTATAATATACCATATAAAACAACTGGTCATATTACTATGGGAACTAAAGGTCCTGGTTTTCATGCTACTCATGAGATTTATTATCCGTCTGAATGGAATTGGGTATGTGGAGATGGTCAAAGCACTGTGCATTTTACATCTGTAAATTTCCTTAAAACTAATCATGCAGATGATGGAAATGAAACGATTAATAAGATTAGTGCTGTACTTTCCCCTGATTTTACATTTACCCAGTCATCAAGTTTATCATCATCTATAGGAAATATTTCTGCAAATTATTCTTATAAAAATGATTATCCATTTAGCGGAACAAACAGTGGTATAGTACTTGTTAAAGGATATATGAACTGTATTCCAACAGGAATTAACGATGAAGTAGCAATTATAAATGGTCCTGATAATTTTAAAACAGGAGAGAATGTTTATTATGAGGCAGAATTTACTTCAGGAAGCGGCTATACCTATCCGGTAAATTGGAGTTGGCAGATTCTTTTATACCACA